>CAWBQH010000011.1:0-259649 GCA_963790905.1 uncultured Solirubrobacteraceae bacterium | reverse complement strand
GCCGCGGTTCATCGCCGTGTTCGTCTCGAGGATCCAGCCCATCTCCCCGCCCGTCTGCGGGCGGGCGGCGGCGGCGTCGAAGTGTTCGACATACAGCTTCGCCGCGACGCCGGTGTGCTGGTACTCGGGCTTGACTCCCAGGAAGCCGACTCGCACGCGGTCGGTGATGCGGCCCTTGCGCAGGAAGCGCCACCAGCCGAGCGGCAGCAGCCGCCCGTTCATCTTCGCGAGCACCTGGTTGATGTCGGGGAAGGTCATCGCCATGCCGACGACCTCGCCGGTGTCGAGGCGCTCGGCGATGAAGGCCCAGTGCTTGTCGAAGACAAGCTGAAGCTCCTGTGCGAGGGCGTCGAGATCCTTCTTCGAATAGGGCACGAAGTCCCAGTTCTTCGACCAGGCCGAGTTGTAGACCTCGGCGAAGGAGTCCATGTCCTTGCGCAGCTGCCGGCGGCGCATCGGCCGCACCCGGATCCCATGCTCCGTCTCGACCTTCTCGGCCAGCTCGAAGATCACGGGCAGCACCCTCTCGCGGTCTGAGACCTCGAGGTTCCACATCAGCAGGTCCATCGCCTTGGTCATCGCCGCCTGCTCCATGAGTCGCTGGTAGTAGGGCGGATGCCAGGGCTGGCGGATCATCGGGCGCAGGTCGAAGCCATCGATCAGGATCCCGCTCTCGTCGTTCATCGAGAAGTCCGCCGGTCCGACCATGCGCTCGCAGCCGCGGGCACGGAGCCATGCGCCGGCGGCGTCGAGCAGCGCCCGCGCCACCTCCTCGTCGTCCTCGAGCTCGAGGAATCCGAACCAGCCCCAGCTCTTCTTCTGGTAGTCGTTGAACGCGCGGTTGACCTGCGCACTGACGCGGCCGACGACGCGCCCGTCGCGGCGCGCGAGGAAGTACTCCGCCTCCCCGTGCGTGAAGAACGCGTTCATGCGGCGGTTGAGGAACAACCGCCGCTCGAGCTTCAGCGGCGGCACCCACTGCGGGTGGTTAGCATGCAGCCGGAAAGGGAGGTCGATGAACCGTTTCAGGTCTCCGCCGCCTGAGACCGGTCTGACCTCGACTGCCATCGCGGCGCCACCTTATATGCCCACCTCGATAGATGTCTTCGCCAAGGTACGCGGCTACGAGCGCGAAGAGATCCTGCGCGCCGCGCGCGAGGCCGACCTGATGCCGTACTTCCGCACCGTCGAGTCGCCGGCGATGCCGGTCGTCGAGATGGAAGGCCGGCCGCGGATCATGCTCGCCTCGAACAACTACCTGGGGCTAACCGCCGACGAGCGCGTGACGCAGGGCGCCCGCGACGCGCTCAGCCGCTACGGCACCGGCCTCACCGGCTCGCGCCTGCTGAACGGCACCACGCCGCTGCATCTGGAGCTCGAGCGCGAGCTCGCCGAGTGGATGGGCAGCGAGGACGCGATCGTCTTCACCACCGGCCACCAGGCGAACGTCGGCACGCTCGGTACGCTGCTCGAGGCCGGCGACACGGTGATCGTGGATTCAGCCGACCACGCATCGATCCTCGACGGGGTGCTGCTCTCGAGAGCCAAGATGCGCCCGTTCCGCCACAGCCGCATGGACAAGCTCGAGCGCGCGCTGAGCCGCGCGGAGGATGACGGAGGCGGCGCGCTCGTGGTCGTCGACGGCGTCTTCTCGATGGAGGGCGACGTTGCGCCGCTGGTGGACATCGTCGAGCTGTGCTCGCGCCACGGTGCGCGGCTGATGGTCGACGAGGCGCACGGCGCCGGCGTGCTCGGGGCGCGCGGAGCCGGCGCCGCCGAGCTGCTCGGGGTCGAGGACCGGGTCGATCTGCGCATGGGCACCTTCTCCAAGTCGCTTGCCGCCTGCGGAGGCTTCGTCGCGGGCCCGGCCGACGTGATCGAGTATCTGCGGATCTCCTCGCGCGCGTTCCTGTTCACGGCCTCTGCGGTGCCAGCCGCGCTCGGCGCGGCGCTCGCCGCGCTGCGCATCGTCCGCTCCTCCGAGGGGCCGCAGCTGCTCGCGGACGTGCTTGCCAACGCGCGCTACTTCGCCGATGGCCTGCGCTCGCTCGGATACCGCGTGCTCAGCGGCGAGCCGGTGCGGACCGGCCCCGCGGCGGATGCCCCGCTCGAGGCGATCACCACGCCGATCATCCCGATCCTGGTCGGCGATGACTGGCAGGCGGCGCTCTTGTGGCGAGCGCTCTACGACGGCGGCGTGTTCACGAATTGCGCCCTACACCCGGCGGTCCCGCCGGGCGGCGCGCTGCTGCGCACGAGCGTGATGGCGACCCACGACGAGCCGACGCTCGAGCGTGCGCTCGAGGTTTTCGGGCGGGTCAAGAGCGAGTTCGAGTCCGCGCACGGACCTCTCCCGGCATCCGCGCCGAGCTGATCTGCCTACCGCACCGCGCTCAGGGCTCGGTCCGCGACTTGTCCAATTCTTCACAAGTCTCTCGGGCAACGAAAAAGATCGCTTCTAGCGAACGAAGCACCCGCCCTGCGGTTGACCCCGCGCACGGCCCTGACTAGCTTCCAGGAGCGCTCTGGATGACCGTTCGGGCTCACCCCACATAGGCAGCGGGAGAGAGGGGGGTGACTTCCGGGAACGATCGCGACTCGTCGCGGCGTGGCTCCACACGGCCATTGCGGGTGCGTTCTCGTCCAAACCCAAAAGCATGTTGCCCGTCGCGGGGAGTGTGCGGCGGCAACGGGAGAGTGCCTAATGAACGCGACAGCGACGATTGCCCCTGCCGGTCCGCAGTACATGCGCGCCCTCGAACGCGCCAACCAGGTTCGTCTCGCCCGCGCGGAGCTCAAGCGCCGCGTAGGGATCGGCGATATCGACGTCGCGGAGGTGATCCTCGACTGTCCGTGGGAGGCGCAGAGCATGGCCGTGGCGGATCTGCTGATGAGCCAGCGCCGCTGGGGCCAGACACGCTGCCGCAAGTTCCTTTCACAGATCCCGATGTCGGAGAAGAAGACGATCGGGTCGATGACCGAACGTCAGCGCCGCACGCTCTCGGCGATGCTCGGCTCCGCCGAAACGGGCCGCGCCTGGAGCGCGGCCCCCTGGGTAACGGACAGCCTGATGAGAGCTTGACCTGCCACCAGCCGGCGAGCATCCCGATCAGGCCGAGCCGGGGGCGCACTTCCCAAACCCCGCAGCCGCCCTGGCCGAGATCGCTGACGGGCAGGCGCACGAACTTGTAGCGGCCCGGTTCGAGTTTCATCCGCTCGAGCTGCTCGCGCGCCCGGCGCTCGTGCTCGCCGCGCTCGGTCGCGAGCGCCCGGAGCTCCTGCACGCGGCCGGCGAGCCGGTCGCGTGCACGCTCGAGCTCCTCGAGCCCCAGCAGGCACGGGCCCGGCGGATCCGTGCTGTCGGGCCCGGTGGCCACGATGTGTGGGAACGTCTCGGTGACGATCGCCGAGAGCTCGCGCTCGAGCTTCGCGATCTGGCCCCTCAGTGAACGCCTCGCGGCCCGCTCGCCGGCGCGGACCCCGACTCCGATGGCGCCTGCGGCCGCATGCCGCCGGACATCATCGACCTCGAGCGCGTCTACCGGCCCGTCGGTCGGGGCGCAAGAGTCGATGACTGGCTGCTCGAGGTAGGTCACACCCGTCTCCTCGCTGTACGCCGGAACGCGGATTCTACCAGCGGCCCAGCGGCCCGGGCGCAGTGCGAAGCAGCCGGCGCCTCACGTGTGCTCGAGCGCCAGGCGGCATGTCCAAAGCGCCTCTTCGACGTACAGCGTCGGCACGCCGGCGACCTGGATCGCGAACATGCTCAGGCGCCGGGTCCTCGGCCCGGGCCGGTGGCCCGGCGCCAGCTCGCCGAAGAGCGTGGCCACCGCGGCGGAGGCATCGGCGACTACGAGACGCCCCGCCGGCAGCGCGGGCGCGTCGGGCGAGCGCCCGAGATGCTCGCCGTCGCGGCTCGACCGGACGCCGAGCGGCCCGTCCAGCGACGCCGCGTCGAGTGCCCAGACGGGCACTCCGGTGTCCAGCAGGGCGATGAGCAGGACATCGTCGAGCATGCCGCCGGTGAGAAAGCCGCCGCGCAGCATCCGCTCGAGCACGGCCTCCTCGATCGGCGTGCGATCAACATCCGGATCGAGGCCGATGTGGCGGAAGAAGATGCGGTATGCGGCCGGAACCGGCTCGCGCCTGATGCCGATCGCCCGGGCCCCGCGAAACCGGCTTGACAGTTCACGCAGGCGCGCTTGGATGTCCGCCGGCGAGCGGCCCGTGAGGGACCCGCTCCGCGCGACCGTTACCTCGGCGAGCAGCAGTCGCAGCTCCGGCAGCTCCTCCTCGACCTCGCTGGCGCGCCACCCGACGAGCGGGTCGGGTGGCGCCGCCTCGGGGCCGGGCTCGGGCGCCCTCGGCGGCGGCGCGCTCATGCGGCTGGCTCTCGCTCTCGCCATCCGCGCGCGCGCGACGCGAGAACCAGCTCGCTCACGCGGTCGCGCAGCGTCGCGAAGGAGGGACGGCTGAGCAGCGCCTTGCTCTGAACGATGCCCCCGGGATAGGCGAACGTCACCTGCGGGCAGCTCGCCACTTTGTAGAGCGCGACGAGCACGCCGTCGGAGTCGATGCCCACCGGCAGCGTCAGCCCGCGCGAGCGCATCAGCCGGCGCAGCGGAGCGCGGCTGCCCTTGATCGCGACGGCGGCGAAGCGCACGCCGGGGAACGACGGCGCGAGCGCCTGCATGTCGCTGAGGATCGCCGGGCAGGAGCCCCCGTCGACGAACAGTGCGAGCACGACCGGTCCCTGTTCGTAGAGCTGGCACACGTTGAGGATCTGCGCTCCGCGCACGCTGCACGCCGGCACGCGGCCGGATGAACCCTGATTGGGCCGGGTGGCGATGTTCGCGTCCCCGTGGAGGTTTCCGAGCACGAGCGGCACGGCGAACGGGGCGAGCGGCTGGCCGGGTTCGATGCCCGTCGCACCGTTCGGCTTGGTGACGATCGTGTTGATCGTTATCAGCACCAGGATGAGGAGCGCGAGCAGTCCTGCGTAGCGGCCGTAGTGCGGTCGCGGCAGCGGCTGCGGCCCTCCGCCCGGCGCGCCGTCCGCCTCGGCACGACCCTGCGATCGCCCGGCATGAGCCGGGGGGTCCTCAGGTCGGCTCATGGCCTGACTCGGCCGGCCGGGGCGGGTGCGATCCGGCGCTCGCGACCGTGCGTGCGAACGCGCCGCGCAGCCGGCGCAGCGCGCTCGCCGGCTCGTCGCTGCCGCCGCCTTCGGCGGCGGCGTCCGCGATCATGAGCGCTGCCGGCAGCGCCACGAGCACGCCCACCAGCGAGACGCTCAGGTCGATCAGCGTGACCAGGCCGAAGTCGCGCAGCATCGTTATGTCCGAAAGCGTCAGCACGCCGAAACCGGCGATCGCCGTCGCGCCGGACGCGGCCACGGCGGCGCCGGTGCGCTGGTAGCTGCGACGCAGCGCCTCGATCGTGTCGTGGCCGGCGAGGCGCTCCTGGCGGTGGCGCTCGGACAGCAGCACGCTGAACTCGGTCGAGATCGCGATCACGAGCGCCCCGAGCGTTACCGACATCGGGTTCAGCGGCACGCGCACCGCGAACAGGATCAGCGCCGACCAGCCGCTCGCCAGCACGATCGGCGCGAGCGGCGTGAGCGCGCGGCGGCGATCACCACGGAAGGCGAGCAGCAGCACGAGAGCGACGGCCGCGAGGCCCGCAAGCAGCGTCTCGAGACGCCGCCACGGCGAGGCGACCTCTGCGCCCGACTGCGCGGCCAGCACCGGCAGCCCGACGAGGCTGGCGCTCACACCCGGGGGAGGGTGAAGCGTCAAGCGCATCTGCTCGATCAGCCTCTGCTGCTGGTCCAGACCCATCAGGCGAATGCCGAATGCGAGCGTCGCGACGCGCCGGTCGGGGCTGATCACGTCCTGGGAGAAATAGGCCGGGATCGCGGCGAGCAGGCTGTTGACCTCCGCTTGCGAGAGCGGCTGGCCGGCGGTGCTCGTGGCGGAGGAGCCCTGGCCGGCGAACAGGTCGGGAAGCGAGAAGGCGGGACACAGGCGCGCCTTTCCGCAGCCGCGGGTGGAGCTGTAGCCCAAGCGAGCGAGCACCGCGCTCTCATAGGAGCTCATCCACTTGATCGTCGCCGGGCTCGTCAGATCCCTGCCTGCGACCATCAGGTCGATTTCGCCTCCCACGCCGGTGGTCCGCTCGAGCACGTTCAGGTTCTGCAGCGAGCTCAGGCTCTGCGGCACGAGCTTCGTGATGTCCGTCTGCACCTTCGTCTGGGTGTCGAGGCCCCAGCCGAGCGCCGCCAGCGCGAGCCCGATGCAGAGGACGCGCTGCGGCCGGCGCACCGCCACGCCGAGCGCGACCGTCGAGACCAGGCGCGTGAGCGGATTCTCGCGCAGCAGCTCGCGCGCACCCTCCCACGCCGCGGCGAGCCTGGCGCCGAGGACGCTGTGCGCGGAGGCGCTTGCGGCGCCCGGCCCCGCGAGCGCCATCGCCGCCGCGCCGGCGCTGAGCGCGCACAGCAGCGCGATCGCGACCCCGACGACCAGCAGCACCCCGAAGCCGCGGACCATCGGCACGGGCGAGAGCAGCAGCACGAGCATCGCGGCCGCGCTTGCGGCCCCCGCGGTCGCGATCGTCGGCGCTCCCGCTCGGGCCGGCGCGCGTGATGAGCTCCGCGCGCGCGTCCGGTCCGCGCGCGCGATCCGGTGCGTCCGCGAACGCCTCGCCGATCCGCGATTGGAACTGGATCGCGTAGTCGACCGCGAGACCGACGAGCACCGGCAGCACCGCGATCGAGGCCATCGTCAGCGACGCGCCGGCGAGCGAAAGCGCGCCGAAGGTGAGCGCGCAGGCGAGCAGCGCGAGCGCGAGCGGCAGCAGACGCGGACGCCCGGAGAAGACGAGGCCGAGCGTCGCGGCCATGACCAGCAGCACCGCGATCAGCAGCAGCTCGATCGAGTGGCTGATCGAGCTGGTGAGGTCCGAGACGATCACCGGCTCGCCCGTGACGAGGTAGCTCTCGCCATGCTGCAACTGCCACTGCGGCATCGCGACGGCCTGGCGGATCAAGCCGATCGTGCGGCTCCTCGCGGCCTCGGACAGGCCGGCGCGCATGCGCACCGACACGAGCGCCGCGTCGGGGCTCGGGAACAGGTAGGCGAAGCGCTGCTTGGGAATGCCTGCGCCCTTGGTCGAGTCGAACACGAGCGCCGAGACGAAGTTGGGGTCGGAGATGCTCGGCTGCGCCGTCAGGCCGTACTGGAGCGCGAGCGTGACGAGGCTCTCGCGAAAGCGGCCCATCGTCAGCTTGCTCGCCTGCTGCCCGAATTCCCTCGCCGTCGCCGGCGCCAGCCCGCGTGCGAGCGCGGCGCGTGAGACGACGCGTTCGGCCTGCCTGGCCTCCGCTTCGGCCTGGCGTGTCTGGAGCGCCAGCTGTTCGTCGATCTGTTCGGCGGCCTCGTTGATGAACGTGCCGGGGCCGAGCACGACCTTCACGGTCTTCGCTCGCGCCAGCTGCCCGCACGGACCGCTCAGGCCGCCCTCGCTCGCGAGCGCGCTCTCGGGCACGTTGCCGGAGAGGCATCCCTCCAGGCCGAGCAGCCGCTCGATGTCGGAGCTCAGCACGAGCTGCTGCAGGTTCCCCTTGACGAGCACCTCGATCGGCTCTTCGCCGAAGCTCTGGTAGTAGCGCTGCGTCGCGCGGTACTGCGCGCTCGAGCTCGATATGAACGTGTCGGTGGCCGCCGTCGGGCGCAGGCGCAGCGCCAGCGCGGCGCCGCAAAGCCCGAGCACGACCGCGATCGCAAGCACGAGCCGCGGCCGCCGCGCCGCACCGCCCGCGAGGGCGCCGAGAAGTCCCCTCTGCGTTCACTCCATCCCGAGAGGCCCGGCCGCTGCGCCGGAGAGGAACTGCCTGACGAACGGGTTTTCGGATGCGAACAGCTCTTCTGCCGGCCCTGACTCGACGATGCGGCCCTTCCACAGGACGGAGATGTGCTCGGCGACCCGCCGCGCGCTCATGATGTCGTGCGTGATCACGACGTAGCAGCCTCCGTTCTCGGCGTGGACCTCCTTGATCAGCTCGCAGAGCAGCGCCGTGCGCACCGGGTCAAGGCCCGAGTCGGGCTCGTCGAACAGCACGATTTCGGGTTCGAGCACGAGCGCGCGCGCGAAGCCGGCGCGCTTGCGCATCCCGCCGGAGAGCTCGTTGGGCATCTTCTGCCCTCTCCGCCGAGGCCGACCTCGCGCATGCGGCGATTGACGATTTCAGCGATCTCATCCTCGCCCTTCTCGGTGTGCTGGCGCAGCGGGAAGGCGATGTTGTCGTACAGACTGAGCGAGCCGAACAGCGCTCCATCCTGGAACAGCACGCCGAACTTCTTGCGCAGCTCGAACAGCTCGGCGTCGGCGCAGGCTCGGGATCGACTCCCCGTGCACGATCACGTCGCCCTCGTCGGGGTAGAGCAGCCCGACGATGTGCTTGATGCAGACCGACTTGCCGGTACCCGAGGGACCGATGATCATCGAGATCTGATCCTCTGGCAGCGCACATGTTCAGGCCCCGCAGCACGTGGTTTCGCCCGAACGACTTGTGCACGTCGACGAACTCGATCGCGTCGGGAGCGCTCGACGGGCGGACCTCGCCCGTGTGGAAGGGGAACTCCTCCTCGCCCTCGTGCGAGGGCTCTCCTGGACGCGTCAATCGCCATGCTCATCCCCCGATTGGCGCGCGCGGATTGGCGCCCCAGAAGATCTGCGTTCCGAGCGCGCCGATGATATGCACGAGTACGAGGTTCAGCACCATCGACTTGGCGGTGGCGCGGCCGACGCCGACGGGCCCGCCACTTGCGTTGTACCCGTAGTAGCACGCCACAAGCACGATCGCGGTGGCCATGAACATCGCCTTGATGAGGCTGTATAAGAAGTCCGGCGGATTCTGGAACTGCCAGAAGATCAGGAAGTAGCCTCCGGAGGAGACGTAGCCGATCTGCTGCACCACGGCGATGTAGGAGGCCAGGAACGCCGCGCCGATCCCCGCGAGGTACATGAACGGCAGCACGATCCAGGCGGCCAGCAGGCGGGTCGCGCACAGGAACGTCACGGAGTTGATGCCCATCACCTCGAGCGCGTCGATCTCCTCGGAGATGCGCATCGCGCCGAGCTCGGCGACGATGCCGGTGCCGACCTTGGCGGCCATCATGTAGCCGAACGCGTAGGGGGTGATCTCGCGCAGGTCGCACCACGCGGTGAACACGCCCGAGTAGGCGGGCGCGCCCTGCGCGGCGGTGAAGTAGGCGCCCTCGATCCCGCACTGCAGGCCGAGGATGAACATCAGCGTCCAGATGATCGCTGTCGAGCCGACGATCAGGATGCCCGCCTGGCGCAGCGCCTCGCCGAAGAAGCGGAACACGCGCAGGCCGTAGACATCGCGCACGATGTTCCCGGTGAATCTGCCGATCTCACCGGTCGACGCGAGCCATTCGCGCGGCATCGCGAGCAGTTCGTTCACTTGATCACCAGGATCTGCGGGTGGGTAGCGAGCAGCGTCTGGGTGAAGACGTAGTCGAAGGAGAAGATCGCCGTGAAGGCGATCACGACCGCCTCGTTGACCGCGCGCCCCACGCCCTCGGCGCCGCCGGAGGCGGCCATGCCCTTGTAGCAGCAGACGATCGCGATGATCGCCCCGTAGATCGTCGTCTTCAGCACCGAGCCCCACAGGTCGGTCGTGGAGGCGTTTGCGAACAGCGTCGCCCAGAAGGGCCCGAGCGGCTGGTTGTTGACGAGCTCGGCGATGATCCCGCCGAAGATCCCGAACAGCAGCGCGTAGATGTCGAACAGCCCCGTGACGACCATCAGCGCGAGGAAACGCGGCACGACGAGGTTCTTGACGGGGTCCACGCCGAGCACCTGCAGGGCGTCGAGCTCCTCGCGAACCTTGCGCGCTCCGAGATCAGCCGTGATCGCCGTGCCCGCGACCCCGGCGACGACGATCGCCGTCACGCTCGGCCCGATCTCGCGAACGGCGCCGAGCACGAAGAACCCGCCGAGACGGTCAAGCGCGCCGAAGATCGTCAGGAAGTTCGCCGCCTGCAGACCCGGCGCGCGCGTAGCAGATGCAGACGGTCGAGATCAGCAGCGGGAACCAGCACAGGCGCAGCGCGAACAGGAACTGCGAGACGAACTCACCGCCGTACGGATACGGCGGGCGCAGCGCCGAGGTGATGGTCCTCCCGGTGAGGATCATCATGTCCCCGATTTCCTCAAGCAGGTTCCTGGTCGGAAGATACGCCCGTTCGGCGACGCTGCGAACCACTCTTCTCATCCCTCCTCAGGGCGGGAACGACGACCTCGCGAACTCTACGCCATGCACTGCCGGCGCGCCAGCGACAGCGGGACGGCGTGCGGTCGCGGCTGCGGCCGCCGTTCGGCACCCCCGCTGGTATCGTGGCCCGATCGTGAGGGCGAGGTGCAGTGTCTCAGGGGCATTCCCGTCGCGCGCCGCAGCCGTCCGCGCGCGCGCGCCGATCGCGCTCACCCTCGCGCTGGCGGCGGGCGCGATGCTCGCAAGCGGGTGCGGCAGCGGCGCACGCCAGGACGCGCATGAAGTGGCGCGCACCTATGAAATGAAGATCATCCGCGCGAGCTTCCCGGCCAAGCAGTTCGTCGCGCGCCCGACTGACCTCGAACTGCAGGTCCGCAACACGGGCGCGCGCACCGTGCCGATCGTGGCGGTCACGCTCGACTCGCTCTCCTACACCGAACACTATCCGGAACTCGCCGCCAACAAACGCCCGGTGTGGGCGATCGAAAAGGGCCCCGGCGCGATCGCGAGCCCGCCGGTTCAGAGCCAGGAAGTCAGCGTGCCGGGCGGAGCGCAGACGGCGTACGTGAACACCTGGGCACTCGGCGCGCTCGCGCCCGGCCGGACGCACACCTTCCGCTGGCTGCTCGTCCCGGTCAAGCCGGGCGCCCACACCGTCGACTACGAAGTCGCTGCGGGCCTCTCCGGCAAGGCCAAGGCGCGGCTGGCCGCGGGCCCCGGCGGCGCGCCCGGCGGCCCCGTGCAGGGACGCTTCATCGTCGACGTCGCGCCGGAGCCGCAGGCCACGCACGTCAACCCCGAAACCGGCCGGGTCGTCCCCGGCACCTACCCGCCGACGCCCTGAGCCGCGGTGTTTGGCCGGTTGTCGAAAAGCCGCGCCTTCGATTTCGCCATCCGGTGATGTGCCTCGGCCACGCTGTGTCATTACGATTGCCCTCGGCGCCGGCGCCCGACGGGCGCCGGCGCGTGCCGAGCCAGGCCTCAGACCGGCCCGCCGTCCTGCCTGTTTGCCTGAGCGCCTCGACCCGTAAGGAGGAGATCGACCGCCCATGTCAGCGACACCGGAGCAGACCGCAATCCAGAGCCTCGTCGCCGGCGATGAGCCCCTGACGATCGAGAAGTTCGCCGGCAAGGGCGACGCGAGCGCCAAGGACGTGCTCGCGATGGCCGAGCAGCTCGGCGTGCGAATGGTGGACCTCAAGTTCACCGACGTCCCCGGCACCTGGCAGCACATGACGCTCTCGGTCAGCGGCCTGGACGAGGACGCATTCAGCGACGGCCTGGGCTTCGACGGCTCCTCGATCCGGGGCTTCCAGCAGATCTCCGAGTCGGACATGCTGCTGATGCCGGATGCGACGACGGCAAAGATCGACCCCTTCTACACGGTTCGGACGCTGTCGCTCCTCTGCAACGTCATCGACCCGATCACGCGCGAGGCCTACTCGCGCGACCCACGCTATGTCGCTCAGAAGGCCGAGCGGCACCTCGTGGAGAGCGGCGTTGCCGACACCGCGTACTTCGGGCCCGAGGCGGAGTTCTACGTCTTCGACCACGTCGCGTTCGACCAGCGACCGCACAGTGCCTTCTACGAGGTTGACACCAGCGAGGCGTACTGGAACCGCGGCGCCGGCTTTGGTGTGCGGGGGGCGCCGCCGAACGTCGGCCACCACCCGCGCTCGCAGGAGGGCTACTTCCCCGTTCCCCCGATGGACACGCTGGGCGATCTGCGGACGCTGATGGTGATGACGCTCGAGGCGCTCGGCGTGCCGTGCGAGTTCCACCATCACGAGGTCGGCGGGCCGGGCCAGGGCGAGATCGATCTGCGCTTCCAGCCGCTCCTGCGGATGGCCGACACGCTGATGATGCACAAGTACATCGTCAAGAACGTCGCCCGCGCAGCCGGCAAGAGCGCCACCTTCCTACCGAAGCCGATCTTCGAGGAGAACGGCTCCGGCATGCACGTGCACCAGTCGGTGTGGAAGGACGGCGCGACCCTGATGTTCGACGCGAACGGCTACGCGCTGCTCAGCGATCTCGCGCTCAGCTACGTGGCCGGACTGCTCGCGCACGGCCGCGCGCTGATGGCGTTCTGCGCGCCGACGTCCAACAGCTACCGGCGCCTCGTGCCGGGTTATGAGGCGCCGGTCAGCCTCGTCCACTCTCAGCGCAATCGCTCGGCCGCGGTCAGGATCCCGATGTACCTGTCCTCGCCGAAGGCCAAGCGAGTCGAGTTCCGTCCGCCCGACCCCTTGACCAATCCGTATCTTGGCTTCTCGGCGATGCTGATGGCGGGACTCGACGGGATCAAGCGCGGGCTGAAACCCGGCAAGCCGATCGACACCGACCTGTACGAGCTCTCCGAGGAGGAGATGGCGCAGATCGTCAGCGTGCCGAGCTCGCTCGCGGAGGCGATGGATGCGCTCGAGGCCGACCACCAGTTCCTGCTCGAGGGGGGCGTGTTCACCGACGATCTGATCGAGGAGTGGATCTCCTACAAGCGGGCCGAGGCCAAGGAGATCGACCTGCGCCCGCACCCGTGGGAGTTCGTGCAGTCCTACGACGGCTGAGGCGCGCGCGAACAGGCGCCCGCCCGATGAACCACCTACCGTTCAGCCACCAGCCACCGCCCTTTCAAGGAGGAGCCCGCCAGCCATGCCCAAGACCCGCCAGCAGAACGTCACCGCCGCGCAGTGGAGCGCCAACGGAGCCTCGCTCGGCTCGCTTGATCTGACCCTCGCAGGCAACCAGGTCTTCGGGGCGAACGTCTTCTCGCCCGCCGTCCAGCGCCACCGCCTGCCGAAGCACGTCTACAAGGCGCTGCAGCGGACGCTCGCGCACGGTGAGGCGCTCGACACCTCGCTGGCGGACCAGGTCGCACAGGCGATGAAGGAGTGGGCGATGGAGAAGGGCGCCACCCACTACACCCACTGGTTCCAGCCGCTCACCGGCTCCACCGCCGAGAAGCACGACTCCTTCTATGCGCCGGTCGGCGACGGCACGGCGATCGCGGAGTTCTCGGGCGACGAGCTGATACAGGGCGAGCCGGACGCCTCGTCGTTTCCCACCGGCGGCATCCGCGCCACGTTCGAGGCCCGCGGCTACACCGCCTGGGACCCGACCTCGCCGGCGTTCATCCTCGAGAACCCCAACGGCGCGCTGCTGTGCATCCCGACGGCGTTCACCTCCTGGACGGGCGAGGCCCTCGATCACAAGATCCCGCTGCTGCGCTCGATGGACGCGCTGTCGGGGGCGGCGATCAGGGCGCTGCGCCTGCTCGGCGACGAGGAGTCGCGGCGCGTGTTCACGACCGTCGGACCCGAGCAGGAGTACTTCCTGATCGACGAGCAGTACTACTTCGAACGGCCCGACCTGCTCACGACCGGGCGCACGCTGTTCGGCGCCAAGCCGCCCAAGGGACACGAGCTCGACGACCACTACTTCGGCTCGATCCCCGAGCGCATCCTCGCGTGCATGCTCGAGACCGAGATGGAGCTGGCCAAGCTCGGCGTGCCGATCAAGACGCGCCACAACGAGGTCGCGCCGAACCAGTATGAGATCGCGCCGGTGTTCGAGAACTCGAACGTCGGCTCCGACCACCAGCAGCTGACGATGCAGGTGATGCAGAACGTCGCACGCCGCTACGGCCTCGTCTGCCTGCTGCACGAGAAGCCCTTCGCCGGCGTCAACGGCTCGGGCAAGCACAACAACTGGTCGATGGGCACGGACACGGGCGTCAACCTGCTCGAGCCCGGCGACACGCCCTCGGGGAACCTGCAGTTCCTGTTCTTCTGCACCGCGGTCATCCAGGCGGTCAACGTCCACCAGGCGCTGCTGCGCGCGTCGATCGCCTCGCCCGGCCAGGACCACCGGCTCGGCGCCAACGAGGCGCCGCCGGCGATCATCTCGATCTTCCTCGGCGCTGAGCTCGAGAAAGTCTTCGCCGCGATCGAGTCCGGCAAAGCCGAGCGCTCAAAGCCGGGCTCGTTCCTCGGCCTCGGCACGCCCGTGCTGCCGCCGCTGCCGCTGCACGGCGGCGACCGCAACCGCACGAGCCCGTTCGCCTTCACCGGCAACAAGTTCGAGTTCCGCGCGCTCGGCTCCTCGCAGTCGCTCGCGCTGCCGAACACCGTCCTGAACACGATCGTCGCCGAGGCGATCGACGACCTCGCCGGCAAGCTCAAGACGGCGCTTAAGGGCAGCTCTCAGAACCTCGAGAAGGCGCTCGCGAAAGTCGTGCAGCGAGAGCTACAGCGCGAACAAGCGGATCATCTTCGATGGCGACAACTACGCGCCCGGATGGCACGAGGAGGCCGAGAAGCCGCGGCCTCTACAACCTGCGCTCGACTCCAGAAGCGCTGCCGTGGCTGGTGGAGAGAGGGACGGTCGCGCTGTTCAAGAAGTACGGCGTCCTCTCAAAGCGCGAGCTCGAATCCCGCCACGAGGTGTTCCTGGAGCAGTACGCCGTCAAGATCAACATCGAGGCCGAGACCGCCGCGTCGGTCGTGCGCACGCAGATCCTGCCGGCGGCCGTCCGCTACGTCAACGAACTGCGCGTCGCCGGGCTCGAGGAGCTGATCGATGAGATCGAGCCGGTCATCAGGGAGCTTCACTTCGAGCTGCTGAAGCTGGAGGACGCGAACCTCAAGGAGAACGAGGACGACTCCACGCCGGCCAGGTGGGCCGCGTACGTGCACGACCGCGTGCTGCCCGCGATGGAGGACGTGCGCGAGGTCGCCGACAGGCTCGAGAGGATCGTCGCCGACGACCTGTGGCCGTTGCCGAAGTACTCGGAGATGCTGTTCATCAAGTAGAGCGCAGGCGCCAGCGCCCGGGCTCGATCACATGCAGCCCGGGCACCCTCGCGAAATGGCGGACGTTGCGCGTCACCAACGGCACGCCCGCCTGCAGACAGATGCCGGCCTGCATCGCATCGCGAACATCGATCCCGGTGCGGGCCAAGCGCAGCTCGTGCAGCACGATCCCTGCGCGAAGCGCAGCTGCCCGCGTCAACATCAGACACGGCGCCGCCAGGAGAGCGTCAACCGGCGCCGGGTCCCGCGCGTAGCTGCTCCCGAGAGCCAACTCGAAGACCGTGACAGCCGTGACCCAGAAGCCGGATCCGCCAGCCAGCTCGTCGACCAGTTCCCTTCCGGGGCCGGCATCGCGGAGATGATCGATCAGAACGTCCGAATCTAAGACGGGGGGAGTCGCCAAGTTTCCCACGCCTGTTCGCGCTCGCGCTCGAAGTTCGCTGCGTCCTGCTCGCCCCACGCCCCCCTGGATGCGGCGATCGCGCCGGCCAGCTCGATGCGCTGCAGCTCGGCCTGGAAGTACTCGGTGAGAGCCTCCTCGACGATGGGGGAGAAGCCGCGCAAGCCGCGATCGACCGCGGCGGCCTTCAGACGCTTGTATACGGGACCTGACAGGTCGATGGTCGTGCGCATGCATGCATTCTAATGCATCGAGTTCGAGCAAAACCCTCGCCGCTAGCATTGCGGCAGGATGCGTGACTACCTGCAAGCGATCAAAAGCCGTGTCGTCATCTACGACGGCGGCATGGGCGCGACGCTCGAGCAGTTTGACCTGACGAGCGAGGACTACGGCGGCCTGGCCGGCAAGTGCCACGAGGCGCTCGTCCTCAACCGCCCGGACGTGATCGAGGGCGTGCACTCCTCGATGCTCGAGGCGGGCGCCGAGGTCATCGAGACGGACACCTTCCAGGGCTCGCGCATGAAGCTCGGCGAGTGGGGTCTGGCCGACTACACGGTCGAGATCAACACGAAGGCCGCCGAGATCGCGCGCCGGGCGGCCGGCGAGCATCGCTACGTCGCCGGCTCGATCGGCCCGACGGGCTACCTCCCGGCCTCGGAGGACCCGACGCTCGGGCAGATCCGCTTCGGAGAGCTCGTCGAGGTCTTCGCCGAGCAGGCGGCGGCGCTCATCGACGGCGGCGCTGACCTCATCATCATCGAGACGGCGCAGGACATCCTCGAGGTCAAGAGCGCGGTGTTCGGCGCGCGCGAGGCGTTCAGGACGACCGGGCGCAGCGTGCCGATCCACACCTCCGTGTCGTTGCTACCGAACGGCGGCAAGATGCTCCTCGGCACCGACATCTCCGCGGTCCTGTGCACGCTCGAGGCGCTCGGCGCGGACGTGATCGGCCTGAACTGCTCGACCGGGCCGGAGGACATGCGCGATGCGATCCGCTTCCTCGGCGAGCACTGCCCGGTGCCGGTCGCGTGCATCCCCAACGCCGGCCTGCCGCTGCAGGGCCCCGACGGCGAGACCATCTTCCCGGAGCAGCCGGAGCCGCTCGCGGAAGCGCTCAAGGAGTTCGTCGAGCGCTACGGCGTCGGCGTGGTCGGCGGCTGCTGCGGCACGACGCCGGCGCACATCGCTGCGATCGCCGAGCGCGTCGCCGGGCGAGAGGTGGCGGCGCGTCCGGCGCCGCGCCCACCGCACCTCTCCTCGATGATCGCCGCGACGCCGCTCGTGCAGGAGCCGCGTCCGACGATGGTCGGCGAGCGCGTCAACTCGCAGGGCTCGCGCAAGGCGAAGGAGCTGCTGCTCTCAGACGACTACGACGGGCTCGTGCAGATAGCAGAGGACCAGGTCTCCGGCGGCGCGCACGTGCTCGATCTGTGCGTCGCGCTCACCGAGCGCCAGGACGAGGACGAACAGATGCGCATCCTCGCGAAGAAGATCTCGCTCACCCAGCCGGCGCCGATCCAGGTGGACTCGACCGAGCCGGAGGTGATCGAACGCGCGCTCGAGCAGATCCCAGGCCGCGCGATCGTGAACTCGGTCAACCTCGAGGCGGGCCGCGCGAAGCTCGACCGCGTCGCGCCGCTCGCGCTCGCGCATGGCGCGGCACTGATCGCGCTCACGATCGACGAGGCCGGCATGGCCAAGACGGCCGAGCGCAAGGTCGAGGTCGCCGAGCGGATCCGCGAGATCTGCTGCGAGGAGCACGGCCTTGACCCTGAGCTGCTGATCTTCGACTGCCTGACCTTCACGCTGACGACCGGCGATGAGGAGTGGCGGCCGTCGGCGCTCGAGACGATCGAGGGCATCAAGCGGGTCAAGGCGGAGATTCCCGGGGTGAAGACGTCGCTCGGCGTATCGAACGTGTCCTTCGGCGTCTCACCGACGGCACGCGCGGTGCTCAACTCGGTGTTCCTGCACCACTGCGTGCAGGCGGGGCTCGACCTGGCGATGGTCAACCCCAACCACATCAGCCCGTACGGCGAGATCTCAGAAGAGGAGCGGGAGCTGGCCGACGACCTGGTGTTCAACCGCCGAGAGGACGCGCTCGAGCGGTTCATCGCGCACTTCGAGTCAAAGGGCGAGGAAGACGGATCGGACCCCGCCCACCCGACCGACCCGACCGAGGGGATGGAGCCGGAGGAGGCGCTTCACTTCCACATCCTGCGCCGGCGCAAGGACGGCGTCGAGGTGTGGATCGATGCCAGCGTCGAGAAGATCGGCGCGGTGCCGACCCTCAACGAAGTGCTGCTGCCGGCGATGAAGGAGGTCGGCGACAAGTTCGGGGCCGGCGAGCTGATCCTGCCGTTCGTGCTGCAGTCGGCGGAGGTGATGAAGCGCGCGGTCGCGCAGCTCGAGAAATACCTCGACAAGATCGAGGGCTACACGAAGGGGACGGTCGTGCTGGCGACGGTCTTCGGCGACGTGCACGACATCGGCAAGTCGCTCGTGAACACGATCCTCACGAACAACGGCTACACGGTCATCGACCTCGGCAAGCAGGTCCCGATCCAGACGATCGTCGACGCCGCCCAGGAGCACGACGCGACGGCGATCGGCCTCTCGGCGCTGCTCGTCTCGACCTCGAAGCAGATGCCGGCGTGCATCCAGGAGCTGCATGCGAAGGGGCTGTCCTATCCGGTTCTGATCGGCGGCGCGGCGATCAACCGCGCCTTCAGCTACCGCGCGCTGTATCCGGCGGGCAAAGAGTCCGACGAGGTGTATGAGCCGGGCGTCTTCTACTGCAAGGACGCCTTCGAGGGCCTCGGGGTCATGGACCAGCTGATCGACGCCGACGCACGCGGCGCGCTCGTCGAGAAGCTGCACGCCGGCGCGAGCGCGTTTCGCGAGAAAGGCGAGGAGCCCGCCGAGGATCTCAACTTCGCAGACGACTCCGTCCGTTCGCCGGCGCGCACCGACGTGCCGATCCCGATGCCGCCGTTCTGGGGCGTCAAGGAGATCGAGGTGGGCCTCGATGAGGTCTACCGCCACCTCGACACCCACGTGCTGTTCAAGCTGCACTGGGGCGGGCGCGGCGTCAAAGGCGAGGCCTGGCAGAAGCTCCTGCGCGATGACTTCCGCCCGCGCCTGGAGCGCATGTGGCGCGAGCAGACCTACCTTCACCCGCGCGCGCTGCTCGGCTTCTTCCCGTGCTACGCGCTCGGCAACGACATCGTCGTGCTCGATCCCGAGGATCGCGAGACGGAGCTCACGCGCTTCGTCTGCCCGCGCCAGCCGAAGGGCGATCGCATCTGCCTGGCGGACTTCTTCCGCCCAGCGGTGGACGGCGGGGCGGGCGGGCCTCCATCAGACCTCGACGTCGTCGCGGTTCAGGCCGTCACGGTCGGCGCCGAGGTGACGGAGCTGATGGCGAGGCTCGAGGCCGAAGGCGAATTCGCCGAGCAGCTGTTCGTGCACGGCCTCGGCGTGCAGACAGCCGAGGGACTGGCCGAGTGGCTGCACTACGAGGTCCGCCGGATGCTCGACATCCCGGCCACGCAGGGACGCCGCTACTCGTGGGGCTACCCGGCCGTGCCCCAGCAGAGCGAGCACCTGAAGGTCGATGCGCTGCTCGATCTGTCGAGCATCGGCATGAGCATCACCTCGGGCTATGCGCCGGAGCCCGAGCAGTCGACGCTCGCGCTCGTCGCGCACCATCCGCAGGCGATCTACTTCGGCACGCGCCAGGGCCGCCTGCTCGCAGACGGCTCCCCCGACGACGTCATCCGCGGCTCCAGCCGCGACCCGTCGCTGTTCGGCGAGCTCGACGACTCAGAGCCGCCCGACGGCGCGATCGAAGCCGAGGACGAGCCCGCGCTGGCGTCTGAGCCAATCTGAGGGGCGCTCACTCAGGCGTCGTGCCCGGGCTGGCCACCGCCAGCGCATTTTCACGAGCAGCAGATATCAGACGCGCGTCATAGGCGATCAGGGCACCGAGGTCCCCCGCCAAGCTGAGCGCGGTTGCGAGGTGGATGGCGTCGAGGGAGCGCAGCGACCTCGGTCGAAGCCCAGCGGCCACTTCGACTACCCGATCGTCGATCGGCAGAAGGGCGAGCAGAGCCAATCCCTCGCGTGCGCGTATTGCGTAACGCTCGCCGTAGCGTGCACACGCCCGCACCGCCTCGATGCCAAGGAGCACGCTTGAAGCGCTCCCCTCCCAGCGGGCCAACTCGGTGCGCAGCGCTGCGTGCTCGCGCTCGCGCAGCACCAGCTTGACGTACGCCGAGCTGTCGACGTAGGCGAGCCCCTCCGCTATGAGCGCTCCTCGCGCAACTCGTCGAGCACGAGCTCGCTCGGTGGCCCTCCCGCCACTCGGCCGTCCGGGGCGTCGAGCTCTAGCAGCGATCCCCGCGGCATGCTCGCGCCGCGTTCACTGACCAGGCGGGCGATGGGCGAGTCGGGCGGGCCGGAGGGAACGAGCCGTGCCACCTCCTGCCCGCGCTCCGTCACGGTGAAGCTCTCGCCATGCTTGACGCGGCCCACATAGCGAGAAAGGTTCTGACGCAGCTCGCGGATACCCACGGTTGCCATGTGCGTCACTGTAGCACATGAGTTGGCGTGTCACGAGAGCACGTGGCATCACGGTCCAGAACAGAGGCCGACAGCCCGGCTCTATTCCTCGCGCGGAGGCGGCCGGAACAGGATGCGCTTGACCTCCGACGCCGAGCCGCCGCCGAGCCGCAGGGCGGTCTGAAAGCCCTCGGCGCCGAGCTCGCCGGCGTCGAGAGCGCGGCGCAGCTCGTTCAGCGCGGCGAGGTCCTCCTCGCGAACCTGATCGCGCGCGGTCTCGAGCAGGATCAAATGCCGCGGGCGCTTCAGCGCGGCGGCAGCGCGCACGAACCTCTCGCGCTCGCCGGCGTCGAGGCCGTCGGCGGCGAGGACGACGGTCTGGCGGTTCTCGAGGCGCTTTGAGACGGCGGCCAGCAGGAGCTCCTGCGCGCGGGCCTCGAGCTCCTCTTCGCCGACGCGTCCGGCGAGCAGCCCGCGAACCTTCTCGAGCGACAGCAGCGAGGCGCGGTCCTCGATCAGGCGCTCGAGGAAGCGGTCGCGCTCGGCGGACGACGCCGAAGCGACGATTAGAAGGCTCCCGGGGGAGTAGCGCAGGCGATCGACCGGCGCGAGCACGCGGCAGTGGACGGTGAGATCGGCGGGCCGCGGCGGAGCGCCGTCGCGGCGGGGGCGGTCCGAGGACCAGCCGGTGCGCTCGTCGTCTGAGATCTTGACGCTGCGCGCGGGCGGTCGACTGGCCATACCCCCCATCATGCCCTAACGAGGACGCGAACCCGGGCACCCAGGCTCGGCGTCAGCCGCCGTCAACGCCGCTTGCGGCGATAAGCGCGAGCTTTGCCGCCCGCTCGAGCGCCTTGATCCGCGCCTCCTCGCGGCGTGCAGCGGTGCGATCCGCCATCGGCAGCACGAGCGCGAGCTCGACGGGCAGGCGGCTCGCGGTGTAGCGGCTCGCTGTGCCGGCCTGGTGGCGGGCGAGGCGGCGAGCGAGGTCTGTGCTCCAGCCGGTGTAGAGCGACCCGTCGGCGCATCGGAGGATGTAGACGCACGCTTCGGTCACCTTCAACCGATACGCCTCCCCGGCGGCGATACCTTCCAGCAACGCAGACAGAGCGCTACCATCCGGCGGCAGCTGGCAAGCATCAGACGCAAGGCTGAGATCGAGGAACTGCGATGAGGGAGTACCTGGTCATATACGAGAGGACAGACGATGGAGAGTGGGGCGCATCGTCCCCCGATCTGCCGGGCTGTGTGGCCGTTGGCGAGACAAGGGCGGAAGTCGAACAGCTCATCCGCGACGCGATTCCTGCGCATCTGGCACTCATGCGCGACTCTGGTGACCCGGTGCCGGAGCCGCATCACATCGCGGGCGTGATCGCCGCCTGAAGACTGCCGCTGACGACGGCGCGAGCAAGCCCTGCTACGCCCTACCCCTGCACGCGCGATAGCCCACGCGCCCCGGCGGGCAGCGGCGGCAGCTTCACGGGCGCGGCGTGGATCGTGCGCAGGCGCACGTCGCGCCAGGAGAGGCCCTCGTTGACGAGCGCGGGCAGGCCCATGATCAGCGCGGTGGCGATCTCGACGGCCTGAAGCACGATGCCGTATGCGATCGCGTCGGGGGTGGAGACGTGGTAGGCGCCGGCGAGCACGGCTACGCAGGCGGCCTGGAAGATGCCGATGTTGGCGGGGGTGGCGGGCACGACGGCGGTCACGTTCACAGCGAAGAGCACGCCGGCGGCACCGGCGATCCCTACGCGGGAGTCGAGCCCGAGGGCCATCAACAAGAGCCAGCAGCTGGCGCATTGCAGCGCCCAGGCGGCGAGCTGGATGCTGCAGGCGAGGAGCGCCTGGCGCGGATGGCGAAAGATGCGCAGCCCGTCCTGCAGGCGAGCGAGCGAGCGGCGCAGCCCCTGCATCAGCGCCTGCAGGCGCCTCGAGCGCGAGACGGCGGCGCGCGGCACGAGCGCGGGCGCGAGCAGCAGCGCGACGAGCGCGGCGAGCGGCGCGAGCGCGAACAGCACGAGCGCGCGGTCATGCCCGTCGAGCACGCTGACGCTCGAGACGGCGACGGCGCCGAGGATGCCGAGCGCGAGCAGGTTGAGCAGCGTCTGGGAGACCATCGTGCCGAGCACTATCGGCAGCGTGTCGCGCGCGCGGCCGAGGCGGCGGGCGACGATCAGCGCGCGCGAGGGCTCGCCGAGGCGCGCGGGGAGCGTCGCGGACATGAGCACGCCGATGAAGGTGCCCTGCATCGCGTCCCTGCGTTTGGCCGTCCGCCAGGTGGGAGCGGCGGAGAGGATCGCGTGCCAGGCGATCGCACGGACGAACATCGCGGAGCACATCAGGCCGAGCCCGGCGGCGAGCAGGCCTGGCTTTGAGGCGAGGAGCGACGCGGCGACGCGGGCGACGCCGATGCGTTGCAGCGCGAGCGCTGCGAGTCCGAGGCCGAGGAGCGAGCTGGTCGCGAGCGCCGCACGGCGCAGCGTACGCAGGCGACGGGCGCGCCTGCCGCTGGCAGCGCTGGCGGCCGGGGCGGCGGCCTGCAGTGATGGCAGTCGCTGGGCGGGCACGCGCGGGAGCAGATCGGCGGGCGCGAGGCCGTAGCGCACGGCGCCGCGGGCGAGGACGCCGCGCGCGGGGCTCTCGCCGCGCTGCGCCCTCGTGCGGGCCTCCTCGTAGCAGTCGAGCACTTCGGCGGCGACATGCGGCCAGGAGAAGCGCTCGGCGCGCTCGCGCGCGGCGGCGGCCATGCGCAGGCGCCGCGTAGGGTCGAGTGCGAGCCTGCGCAGCGCCTCGGCGAGCGCGAGTGGGTCGCCGGCGGGCAGCAGTTCCCCGTCGACGCCGTCGCGCAGCACGTCGCGGTAGCCGGGGATGTCGGACGCGAGCACGGGCGTGGCGGCGGCGAACGCCTCGGTGAGGACCATGCCGAAGCTCTCGCCGTGCAGCGAGGGCGCGCAGAGGACCTCGGCGCGCGCGAGCTCTGCGAGCTTGCGCTCCTCGGAGACCTTGCCGAGAGCGTGCACGCCGCGGTCGTCGAGCATCATGTGCGCGACCTCCTCGGCGCTCGCGCCGACGAGCGTGAGCGTCGCGGGGATGTGCTCGCGCAGCGCCTCGAAGGCCCTCAGCAGGACGGGCAGGCCCTTCCGTTCGACGGCCTGGCCGATGAAGAGGATGCGCAGCTCATGTTGATGGCCGATCTCCGATCGGCTGTCGTTGTCTGCGTCGCGGTCCTCCACGGCCGTGGGCGCGTACGCGAGCTCCTCTGTGTCAGTGCCGCCTTCGCCGTCGGCGAGGGAGCATTGCTCGGCGATGTGCACGCCGTTGGGGACGATGCGGTAGCGACCGCCGTAGAAGCGGCGGGCGGTCCAGGCGGCGGCTTCGGAGACGGCGATGCGCACGTGCAGCCGGTTCATGCGCCGGCGCCCGCCGAGCCAGGTCGCGGCGATCCCGTTCGTGATCACGTTCTCGGAGTAGGTGTGGAACGTGCCGACGAGCGGAAGGCCCCGGGCCGAGCAGAGCGCGTCCCAGCCGACGTATGGGACGACGGGCTCGTGGATGTGGGCGACGTCGTAGCCGCCGTGGCGCAGCTGGTCGCGGAGCGTGAAGACGGAGTGGGCGGTGAGCGCGACGTTCGAGACGGCGCCGTTAGCCGGCAGGCCGACGGTGCGCCCGAGCGAGACGAAGCGCTCGGGCAGCGGGCGGCGCTGAGGGCGCGCGCCCCTGTGCAGCCGCCGCGAGAGCGCGTCGTCGGGGTCGAACGGCGCGAGGATTCGTGGATCGTGGCCGCTCGCGGTGAGCTCGCAGGCGAGCGCCTCGATGTGGCGGGTCACGCCTCCGGGATACGTCCACGAGTACGGCGACACCAATGCGATCCGCACGATTGGACACTGTATCCGCTGGGCAGGAAGCGATGCGGGAAGAAGCGTTGCGGGTGCGATAATCGCGCCATGAGCGCGCGTCACTTCGTCAAGTACACGTTCCTCAAGCTCGACCCGGCGTGGAGGCGGCTGGACGCGGAGCGCCGCGCGCAGGACAAGCTCGAGCTGATCGCCGCCTGCGAGGACTTCGCCGACGGGCACCTGCTGCAGGCCTTCTCGTTGGTGGGCACGCGCGGGGACGCTGAGCTGCTGCTGATCGCCGAGGCGGAGAACCTCGACCGCATCCACGAGTTCCACGTCGTGCTGAGCCAGAGCGGGCTGATGAAGTGGGCGCAGATCCCGTACTCGTTCCTTGGCATGCGCAAGACCTCGGAGTACTCCGAAGACGAGCGCGCGATCCCGCGGCGCTTCCGCGGGCGCTATGTGTTCGTGTATCCGTTCGTGAAGTCGCGCGAGTGGTACGCGCTGCCTGCGGATGAGCGCTGGCGCATCATGCAGGGCCACATCGAGGTCGGGCGCGAATATGCGGGCGTCGACAACCACACGACCTACTCGTTCGGTCTGGACGACCAGGAGTTCGTGGTCGCGTTCGACACGGACGACGTGGGCACATTCCTCGACCTCGTGCAGCGACTGCGCACGACGGAGGCATCGCGCTACACGGTTCGCGACACGCCGAGCTTCACGTGCCTGGCGATGTCGCTCGAGCGGGCGCTGAACGCGCTCGACGGCGAGCCGGTGATGATCCCGTCCGCGCTGCCGGCCTGAGGCGTCGTCGGTGCCGGGCGCATCTGCACGCGGAAAGGCTGCGCCGGCCGTCAAGCCTCGCCGCCGGGCGCCGTCGCAGCGAAAGGCGATCGCGCATCTCAGCGCCGCCGATCCGGTCCTCGCACGGTTGATCGCTGATCTCGGCCCGCTGCCGGACTCGCGCGAGGGCCGGCCCGACCGGGACGACTACTACGGCGCGCTAGTGCGCGCGATCGTCGGCCAGCAGCTGTCGGTGTCCGCGGCGCGGGCGATCTACGGGCGCCTGACGGCGCGCTTCGGCGGGCGCCCGCCCACCGCGGAGCAGATCCTCGCTGACGACCCGGAAGAGCTGCGCGCGGCCGCTGGACTCTCGCGCTCGAAGGTGGGCTTCCTGCGCTCGCTCGCCGAGCACGTGATCTCGGGCGAGCTCGAGCTCGAGCGGCTGGATGAGCTGGGCGACGAGGAGGTCATCGCGGAGCTCGTCGCGGTCAAGGGCATCGGGACGTGGTCCGCGCACATGTTCCTGATGTTCCACCTGGATCGGCCCGACGTGCTGGCGGTCGGCGATCTCGGCATCCGCCGGGCGATCGAGCGCGCGTACGACCTCGACCACCTGCCGGCGCCGGAGGAGATCGACGCGATCGCCGCTCCGTGGCGGCCGTACCGCACGCTCGCGTGTCGTTACCTCTGGCGCTCGCTTCGCAACGAGCCGGGGTAGGATCGCTCTGTCGATTCGTCGCTAGGCACAGCTGGCGCCGCGCGAACCGCGGACATGCGCCTCGACACCCTCCACAAGGCGCGGCAGCTCGCATCGGCTTCGCCGTCGAGCTGAGGTGCGTGGGACACGCGTCTCCACGCACCGTCTCAGCTACGAGTCATAAGGCTCGGGATCTTGAGCTCAGATGCCGGCGAGGATCTCGAGTTCTTCTTCGTTTGTGATTGCTGTTGTTAGGAACCAAGTCATCCGTTCGAACGCCCCGCCGTTCGTATTGCTTTCGAGGTTACAGAACTTCGACGTCGCTTTCTCAAAGTGCTGCGGTTCCTGTACCCCTCCTGAACCTTTGTAGATCTCTTTGAATTGGGTGGTCATCTCGTTAGGCGATTCAATCGGCGCGATGAGGCAGTTCCCGCCGGCGTGTTCGCCTTCTTTCGTTAGGTCGCCCCTGACTTTCCATATGATTGAGCCTTCGAGGCATTCGAATTCAAAAAACCAGCCTTTGGCTTTTTCAGGTGTGAGTTCGAGGCCAAGTACCGGAGTTGGCGTTTTTTCACCCGAGATGTATCCGAACGCCCCCTTCACGGGGAAGCTCACGATTTCCCCTGTCGGGTGCCCCTTGGTGTTGCAGATAATGCCCACAGCGGGGATGCCGCACCCTCTGAAGCTCATCACAATGGCTTCGACTTCTTTGATGGCGCCGGAGTCCTCGTCGTATTTGCCAATGGCGCTATACGACGTACAGGTGATCCTCGTGCCACTCTTTGTTTCAATCGTGGCTTCGCCGCCCGCTTCCGTGAAGTTCACGCCTTCGGTCTCAGATTTGGCGCCTTTGTGCCATTCCCATTTTTCCGTCTTGGTTTTTTCTTTGGCAGTCGCTTTCGCTGTACAGTTGCTGTTCTTGTATTTTCCTATTGCGCTCGCCTCACAGCGCCCGACTTCGGGCAGCATCGCCGACGCGCTCTCCGCGCTCAACGCACTCAGCGCGCATGCCGCGATGAGACACACCCCGATGGTGTCAATGCGTTTCATGGCTCCCACTCCTTTCCCTCATGTGGCTAAGTCGCTGATACCTAACTAACCCGGGCCGTTTACCACCGTCAAGCGCGGACCGCGAAGCCCCGCAGGCACACCCAGCGCCATTCTCGTCCAAGCCGATTTCTCTGTCAAGGGGACGCACAACCCGCCCCTCTTGCGGTGCTCAGCGAGGTTCTCGCACCTCCTCAGGTGGGGGAGTGGTAGAAGGGCCTGACGAGCGAACCCGTTCACCTCTTCGGTCATGCACGTCATCCGTCCGCAGACGGCGCTGGGCACTTCGCTGCGTCATCCGGAAGGCGAAGCGGGCCGGAAACCATTGGCCCCGGCCCGCCGTACCGCCTTGCGTCTGATCAGTTGCTCAGATCAACCGAGCTCGCATCTCCTCGTCAGACCCCCGCAAGGGCCTCGAGTTCTTCTTCGCCCGTGATCGTGGTTGTCAGGAATTGCGTGGCGCGTTCGAAGGCTCCACCGTTGGTGTTGCTTTCGAGGTTGCAGAACTTCGACGTTGCTTTCTCGAAGTGCTGCGGTTCCTGCACGCCTCCTGCGCCTTTGTAGATCTCTTTGCTCGTGATTGTCATCTGGTTTGCGGGTTCAACCGGTGCGATGATGCAGTTGCCGCCAGCGTGTTCGCCTTCTTTGGTCGTGTCGCCCCTGACTTTAACGACGATCGAGCCTTCGAGGCATTCGAATTCCGCGAAGTACCCTTTCGCTTTTTCCGGGGTCAGTTCCTGTCCAATGACCGGCGTCGGCGTTTTTTCGCCCGAGATGAACCCCTCGGGCCCCTTCAGGTCGTTGGTCACGATTTCGCCCGTCGGGTGGCCTTTGGTCTGGCATATCGCGCCGATTGCGGGGATCCCGCATCCTTTGAACGTGGCTACGACTGTCTCGACTTCTTTGATCGCGCCGGAATCCTCGTCGAATTTGCCCGTCGCGCCCTGCGACGTGCAGGTGATCCTCGTGCCGCTCTTCGTTTCAAGCGTGGCTTCGCCACCGGCCGAGGTGAAATGGACGCCTTCGGTTTCCGATTTCGCGCCCTTGTGCCATTCCCATTTTTCCGTCGTTTTTTCTTTGGTGCTGGCTTTCGTGGTGCAGTTGTTGTTCTTGTATTTACCTGTGGTGCTCGCCTGGCATCGACCGACTTCCGGCAGAGCCGATGCGCTGCTCGCCACGAGCGCCGCGAACCCCAACGCCGCGATGACCAAGAGCCCCGTGATCCTGATGCGCTTCATGTAGTCCATCTCCTCACCTTCGTTGTTGGTAATCGACCCCCTCTTTGTCGGCTCGGAGTGAGGCCGTCGCCGACCCCACTCCGATCGAGTTTGTAAACCGGCTAACGCCGGCGCCGCTATGCGACCGCTTTGATCTCGAGCGATTCCTCGTTTGTGTTCGTCTCCGTGGTCTTCAACCCGGCCTGTTCTTCGCCGAGACCCTCGTTGAACGTGAGCGTGTCCTTTGGGCCCACTTCAAATTCTTCGGGATTCTGTTTACCAGCCGACTGACTCGGCTTCACTTTGAACGACGCCAGCATTTTGTCGACGGAGGTGATCGGCGCGATCACCGAACCACCCACCGACACCGATTTGCCGCCGCATTCGAACGACGCGAGATCGGCTCCCGAGGCCGGCTTGAGGTCGATACCCACGACGGGGATTTCTGTTCCTTCGTTCTCTTTGATGAATTCCATCCCGCCTTCGAGCGACGCCGTCTTTATTTCGCCGGCCGTCGCCCCGCTCTGGCAGGAAACGCCTTTGCCCTGGTGGCATCCGGTGAGCGTCAGCGAGACGATCTGCGTCTTCGGGCCCGTGTATTCACCGGCCGCCGAGCTCGCCGTACAGGTCACAGCAGTATTACCGACGGTTTCAAGCGTTAGCGCTTTGCCCACTCCGGTGAATTTCTTGCCAGCTCCCGGCCCGGTGATCCATTCCCACTTGCCCGATTTCTGCGGACTTTCGACCGTGCAACTCGAGTTCGTGTAGCCACCGTCGAAGACCAGCGTTTTACCTTTGGCGACTCCTTCGAGTTTCTCGCATCGTCCGAGGTCCGGGAGCGGTAGCACCGCCTTCACGAGCGACGAGTTCACCTCTTCCGTCGTGGAGTTCATGCTCGCCAGATTCGATCCCGCCGCAGAGGGCAGACCGACCTTTATGTCGACCGCGAGGTCGCCCACGGGCGGGAGCAGCGTGCATCCGTTCGCCCCCGGCGCGGCGAACGTGTTGTCAATAAGCGTACCCGCAAGAACGAGGATTTCACCGCTGTCCTTGGTGGAAACGACGACGTTGTGGTAGACGAGATGCAGGCTGATCGGTTCCGCTTCCGATCCGATGTAGCATTCGGGTCCAAGCACCAGGTTGCCGAGTTTGACCTTGAGAGGCAGTTCGACCGAGGTGGTCAGCGCTGCCTGCCCGGCAAGTTCAGCGGTGGCTGTGACTTCCGTGAAGTTCCCGGGCAGTTCGATGCCGACGAGCCCGCCGGGGACCTGCAATGGCGTTTTCGACAGCGTTTCACCGTTGGTTGCTGGCGCGAAGCGGCCGAGCGCTTCAAGGCCGGCCTGAATGGTGACCGTCTTGGTGATCGGCACCGTGCTTTTACCAATCACGAATTCCCCGCTCGGCGTCGTAGAGTAAACACACTTGACGACTTTGGGGTTGTTGTAGGGACAGTTGCTGAACCGCTGCAGGTCCTGCTTGAGCGACGCCAGCGCGGGCGAGGCCGCTGCCAGAGCGCCTAGCACGGACACCGCGCCAACCACGACCGCGAGAGTCACTCTGCGTACGCCTGCCTCGAATCCGTCGGGCTTATCCCACGCCTGTCTCATCTGCTCCCTCTTTTCTTCGGATCGCATTAGTCCGCCCCAGCTCAGGCCAAGCGCCCGCCCCGAACCCGCCCCACGCGAGTGTCTCGACCAACAGGCAAAGTCTACTTCGCCGGAATGGTCCTTGTGCCGCAGGTTCGCTGAAATGACGCGATTTGGCGTCGTAAAACCGAGTTTACCCGGTAAAACGCAGCTTACGTCGCAAAGACGGAATTACACAGCGGTCGTGCGGGGCGCGCCTCGACCCCGCCCGTCCACACGATGCGCCGACGCGCCTTTCGAGATGAGCCCCCGAGGGCCAGCTATGTCCAGTGTGGCGTCGTGTCACTTCTTCTTTTTACTCTTGGTGTGGCTCTTGGCGGCCTTCTTGGGCCCATACTTGTTGTGGGCCTGCTTTTCGCATGCGACCCGTTTCTTCTTCGAGTGCTTGTACTTCTTCCTGCACGCCGCGAGCGCTTTCGCGAGCAGTTGAGCTCGGCTGGCTTTGAAGGCCTTGACTGCTTTGCACCCCATGATCGCAACGTTCGTCGTTTCCTTGAAGAACGCACCGTTCTGACCCGTCATTTCGAGCGGAATCTGAAGGCTCGTGCCGCAGAGGTTGTAGTTCTTGCTGGTCGGTACGACGTCCGTCAGGGCCGAATGCGGGCCCGCTGGGAGCTGCGTTTCAAACGTGGTGAACGGCGCGTCGGGATTGCTTTCGAACTTCGAGTACGTGATCCCTTTTTTGATGTCGGTCTTCCCGTCTAGCAAGAGCGTGATTCCTTCGCCCTGGAGCAGGAACTCCACGTCTGGGAAGGCTGCGTTCCCATGGGAGACGAGATACGCCGGCCCCATAAGCGGATTCCTGAGGACAGGCGTGTAGATGATCCCTTTGCCAATCACCGACCCTTCATCGCACGTCGCTGGATTGGCGTTGAACACGGCTTCCGGGCACGCTTTCTGAATCGTGGTCAGCCGCGACGGCAGCGCCGCCGGGAGAGCCAGATCAACTTTCGCGATCCCCGCAACGCCCAGCCCGCTCGATGTGACCTTGACGTTGAAGCCGACTCCGTTCGCTTTGCTCCCCTGCGCAGCGACGGACGCCGTCAGCTTCGGGTGGAAAGGCAGGCTCGCGCAGTTGGCGACCTGGAACGCCGAGGATACCGGTACGACGCCGCCTTCAGCCCCGGACAGTTCGCCTTCTATCGCCATGCGGTTGCAGTTCGTCGGGTTGAACTGGAAGCCGGAGCGGTCCACCAACACATGGATCTGTTTGAGCTGGACCGGAACACCTTTCAGCATGGTCGGAAACGGATCGCTCGTGATCGTCACCGCCGCGGTGGTCGGGTTGACGTTGATGGTCGAGCGCACGGTGACGTCGCCGAGATTGAAGGGTCCGGCTACCGCGGGCGTCACGACCGACAACCCGAACGGCGCGCCCTTGTACGGCCCCGTGAGGAACACCTCCCCAGGAAGGGTGTAGGGTTCTCCACCCAGACCGGAGCTGGCGGTCGATTGGCCAATCAGGCTTTCCGGTCCGCATTCGTTCCTCGAGGCCTGCGGTTCGGGGCACGGCGTCACAGACGAGAGCATCGCGGCGACGCCCTCCGGCAGTTTCAGCGTGAGCCCCTGAAGCGCCTGGTTCCCGTCGGGCCGGTTGATCGTCAGCGCAAATTCCGTGAACGCGCCTGACTGGAGATTCGTCGAGCCCGCGGCGAAGGAAGGCGAGAACGGCAGCGGGCTTCCCGGACAGCCGCCGCCACCCGGGCCCGATGTGATGTTGAAGCTTTCCGACGGCGTCGCCGGCGCCTGATCCGACCAGGGCGTGAACACGGACGTGGTCGTGTAGCTGCCGCAATGCGGCGGGGACGCCACGGACGCGCGGCCGCCTCCAAAGAATGTCAATGTCAATTCGTTGAACGGCACATCGGGTGTGTCTTCGAACGTCGACACCAGCTGGCCCGTGGTGGGGTCGGGCACGGTCGTTCCGGCAAGCTTCACGAGAACTCCCGAACCACACGGTCTTTCGACATGTTCGCATTCTTCGTCTTCGGCGATGAGGTACAGAACGAGAGGCGGCTGGAACGGGTTGGTGTCCTGCGCCGCGAGGTATACCGAGCCCGTTAGCGGATCCTTCAAGTCCGGAGACTTGATCCGCACCGTGCCCACCTTGGCGGCGTCGGGACAGCTAGCGGGGCCTTCGCTGAAGTGATCGTTTTCCGTCTGTGCTCCTTCTGGTAGGCCGTGTTCGAAACCGTTGAAGCCGACGTCGAACACGGAGCACGCGACCAGCCTGTTGGCAGCTCCGGGGTTCAGCTGCATACCCAGCGGAAGCGTCACCGTCGTGGCCTTCACGCCAGACTCAGCGCGCCCTTCATCGGTTTCCGGCTGCGGCACTTTGACGCGCACCGTAAGGCCGGCGGGCGTGCTGGCGGAGCCGGTGTCCAACTGGACGCCAGGTTCGCGTTCGCCCGGTTTGCTTTCTCCGGAGAGCGACGGTTCAAATAGCGGAAGCCCTTCGCATCCTTCCAGAGCGTCGGGCGATTCCGATTCGACGCCTTCCAGGTAGCCCGCGCCGGGAGCCCAGGACTGAGCGTCCACCGAGGCTTGCCATGGCGTCGTACAGGATGTCGGGAGCTGAAGGAATGGCTTCGGTTCTTCACCTCTTTCAGCCTCTTCCTTCTCCTTGAGCGCCTCTGCTTTCCGCTGTGCTTCGCATGTCGGTTCGGTGGTGTTTTCCACGCATGCCCAGCCGCGATCGATGTCGTGTCGTGGATTACCAGGTACGCCCCAGAGGCTCACAACAGCCGAGATGAGTCCGGCGCTCTCACTGCTGTCTCTTGCGGTCGCGTCCACGCCGTAGTCGCTTCCGGTCCGGACAGAAGTGTCGAGCAGGATCGGGTCCTTGGCCACTACGAATCCGAAGCGCGCGGGCTCTCCTGCTGCGGCTTCAAGGTTGAATACAGGAACAGTTTTGGTAAAGCGTGTGATCGGTTTGAAGTTGGTCGGTTCTTCGATAGTCACCAACGCGACACCAACGACCGTTTCCGCCGAGCACAGGTTCGTCTGCGTGATCGTGTAGAAGTCTGTGTCACTGCATGTGCCTACCGCTGTCGGATTCCCGACCAGACCAGCGGGAAGATTGAACTTCAGGCTCTTGGGTATGCCGACCGGTTCTTCTCCCGCGGCCTCGTTCATCGCGAGGACGGAGGTGAGCTGGAATGGGTGTGAGCCCGCCAGTTTATCAGTCGCCCCCCCTTCTTCTTCCGGGCGAAGTTCGTATCTGTCAACCCCGAATGCGGTCGATTCGGAGCTCACCTTCGCAGCTTGGTGGGCCGGGGGAGCTGGCGCAGCTCCACCACCGCTAACTTCGATCTGGCCACCGGTTGCTTCGCCTTGCTGAGTTCCCGGCGCCACCTTGACCTCAACGCTGAGCCTCAGACCTAGCATCGGCTCGAGCGGTATGGCATCTTTGCAGCTGACCTCGGTGCTGGGCAACGTATTCCCCGAGCAGTCCAAGGGTTCACTATCTCTATCGGTCACGCCGCTGACGCCGGTCGCGGTCAGCCCGGTCGGAAGCCTGTCGGTGACCGTTACTTCGCCACTCGTCGTTGCGTCGCCGACATTCGCGACATTCGCGAACAGCTTTCCTTCGCTGCCTGGCGGGAGCTTCGCGGGCGCACTGTTCGAGAATATCCGCCAACTCGGCGCCTGGGCAAGAGCCGGGGTAGCGATCGCCGTCGCCACCAACAGGCAGGCTGCGACGATGACTCCTCCCAGAGGCTTAGCGCACGTCAGGCCAAACCGCCGGGCCATCACTTCTTGCTCCTGGCGGGGTGCTTCGTCGTGCGCTTCGCCTTTTTAGCTTTCGTCGGACCGTACTTCTTCTTCGCCTGCGCTTCGCACGTCGCCCGCTTCTTCTTCTCCGCTCGCGTCTTGCGCGGGAGTTTTCGACACTGCTTGAGCGCCAGCGCAAGCTTCTGTGCGCGTGTGAGGGGCGCCGGCGGCTTTGTGACTTTCGCGGGGAGAGCTGCTCCGCTGGGCGCAACCTGAACGACGTTTCCGGGTCCCGAGAACGTCGAGCTCGGCGGCGCTTCGAATCCCGGCGCCCCCGAGTTTCCTGGGCGGCATGCTTCCGTACTTCCGCACGGCGCTGCCGGTCCCTGCACCACTTCCAGGGGGCAGTGCGACGATGCTTCACACACACGTGCGTCGTAGATATCGTAGGCCGAGTCGGTATCCTGAGGTAATAATTTTTCGGCCGTCAGGAAGAACACATCGTTGCCATCAGCGCTCGCGTCGAGGAAGGCTGATTCTTTGTCGGACTTTCCGTTGGAGATCAGCGCCACGCAACCCGACGGCTTCGTGCAGCTGCCGACCCCGTCGGGCTCATACTCATACACGTTCTCGACCCCCACGGGTTCGTTTTCTCTCCCTTCTACCGTCTCCTTACGAGTTTTGCCCGCCGCTTCAGGGACCAGCGCGTCGGCGCTATTGAAGAAGAGGCGGCCGCTGTCCGAGAGGTAGCGCGATTGATAGAGGCTGGCAGTAGTGTCGATCGGTGTCCAGCCAGGGATGTTTCCCGCGAGCCAAGGGTCGGCCGTCGCTAGGCCGGGATCTTCTTGCCTCCAGATTCCCGGCCCATCGACACGCAGCCCTTCTCCTTCGCCGCTTCCCTTCGTGTCATATACCCCCTGGGGTCGTGCTCCGCTCGGATCGCACGATGCGCACACTATGCTCCCAGTTTGTGCACTGTAGAGAAAGACCTCCTCGTCTTTGTGTCGGCCGTGTTCGTCGTTGACGTCAATGTTGTCGTACCCCGTGAGGGGCTGGTTCGACATGAAGGCGAGATACTGCCCGTCTGGAGAAACCCTTGCGGTTAGGTCGACGAGGTTTGGATAATTCCCGTGACTTGAAGTCCAGTCGGGGAAATCTTCATTCGACAGGCTCGCAATAAACTTCGTCGTCCAGCCCCCTTCATCGTGCAGGATGTACAGGTTGTTTGCGCCAGCGTCTGCGCCCGCGGCGAGTGCCCCCTTGGCGACGACGTAAATATAGGATCCTTTTTCCGACGTACCGAGCACAGTTGTCTGCACTGCCGCAGGTTCGCCTGCGTTGTGATCTGGCGTTAGGTCGCTTAGCTGGCAGGTGAGCCTGCCGCCGACTTCGATCATTTCGCACATGTAGAGATTATTCCCTGAAGTGCTTGCCAAAGCTTCTTGCGTCAACGATTCCGTATCCGTAAAGAATACCCTTGACCCGTCCGCGCTCGCGGACTGGAACACCGCGGACCCTTTTTCTGCGGGTGGCCCGTTTTCCGGCACATCGAGCTCGACCGTCTGTTCTTTTTCGGTGTCGCGCATGTAGAGGTGTCCCAGCGCCCCGCTTGCATCGTTGTCGGTCCACACGACGCGGGTGCCGTTTGCCGAGATCGCATTCCTGCCGTTCGTGGGTTCGGCCGGGAGCTCGCCCGATCCAAGTTCGGCATCGGGAGCGTTGGCCGGTTTTCCGTCGGGGAGCACACTGACGAGCCGTAATGTCCCTCCGGCCCACTCATAGAGCCCTCCTGGGAGCGCACCTTCCAGAAGCGGTTCGCGTATCGAGCGCAACACGACATGGCTCAAGTCGGGTGACGCACCGTCAACTTCAAGGTCGGGTAGAACGTCGCCTCGGATCGGCTGTTCACCCGCTTCGAGGCACTCGGGGGCTCCTTCCCGCGGGAACGGGATTTCACATCCACCGAATTTTGCGTCCGCCAGCACGTTCTCACCGTTGACGAGCGCAACGTAGCCGGGCTTCGCCTCGGCTTCGCCGTGTTCGCGTGCTAGGACTTCTCCGTCCGCCTTCGCCTCTTCGTAGATCGCTCCCTCGGCTGTCGCGGGCGCGAGCGGCGCGTCCTCTCGGAGGTAGATGGCTTTTTCCTGATGACCGCGTTCCGCTTCGGACATTGGCGGCGTGAGTGGAGGTTCCGCGAGAGGCGTATATGCGCCTGGGGTGGGCTGGAGGAGCGCCAGCGACAGATCGGGCGAGAACGCGTCGTATTCCGCGCCTTTACCGCGGATCTCTGATAGCCGTTCCGTGGGAGTCACGATGTCCTGCGAGGACCATTCCGTCGATCCTCGCGTTGCAAGGATCTGCTCCTGTTCTGGGCTCTTGTTCCCTTCGGGATTTGCTCCAACCGGTCCGTCCACCACATAGGTGAGCGCATCGCCATCTTCGGCTGCCTCGATCAGCCCGCCCTGATGGGAGATCGTCTGTACATAGCCGCCCTGCTTGTTCGGCGGCGTGACCATCTCATACACACGACCATCGGGCAGTTTGAAGCCGACACTACTCGCTGGAGTCGTGAAGAGCTCTTCAGGACCGTCTGCTGTGACACCGGCAACGATCACAGCGACACGGTAGTGGTAGGTGGTTTCGGGACGCAGCCCACCGACGCTCTGTTCGGCACGCACGTCGCCGTACACCGCCCACCATTCCGGGAGAATTCTGGGCGTCTTGCCGGTATTCGCAGCCTTCAGCGAAATGAAATATCGTCCGCCTTCCTCGACAATATCGCCTTCTTTATATTCCGTGACGCCCGACCACTCACCCCTGAACGTGCCTTCGGGCGCAACGACATCCGCTTCGGGCGTCTCGTGTTCTGAAACGGTCGTTTCGCCATATTCGAAGCGATAGCTGGCTTTGACGCCGAGCGGATTGATCTGCGCTTGCAGGGCAGCGCTTTCACCTGTCACTTCCTTCGCCGACGCGCTCTCGATCAGAACGGTCGTGAATTCCTGTTCGGGCCCGACGAAGCTCCCTGCGCTGTTTTCCGCCACAATGCGGAAATGATAAGTCGTCGCAAGCTTCAGGGCAGTGAGCGGTACAGAGACTGCCACCGTCGATTCGCCAGCCGCGAGTTCGCCTTCGGGCGTCTTGTTTTCTGATGCGTTCGCGTCGCCATATTCAAAGTGGTATTTCGTCGCGAGTTTGTTCGGATTGATCTTCGCGTTGAGGGTCGCCGTGGTCTGCCCGACTGGTTCGGCCGGCTCGGTGGTGACACCGGGGCCTGCCGTGCTGAACGTGAGTTCGGTGGCATACGTCGTCCCGAATTCGTTGCTCGCGACCAGACGGTAGTGGTAGGTCGTGTCGGGCTTCAGTCCGGCCAAGCTCGCTACGGCATCCACCACGCCTTTCGCGCTGCTCTGCGAAAATGGGACCGGGATGTTGCTTCCGAGCGCAGCCGTCGAGCCGTATTCAAAGTGGTATTTCGTAGCGAAACCGTCCGGTTCCAGCGAACCGGTCAGCGTTGCGCTGGTGGGCATGACACTTTCAGCAGGCCCGGTGCTCACACCAGTGACAGCCGCGGCCGTTTCGAATTGGGCGAATATTCCGTAGAACGGGCGGTGGGCACGTTCGACGACCAAGCGGAATTCAGACGCTTCTCCTGCTTTCAGGCCCTTGACGACTTCGCTTACGCTCGATTCAGCTTCTGGGGCTGGCGCACTCGGCGTCCGCAGCAACGCACCATCTACGAAGTACTCGAAGTGGTATTCATCACCGGGGACCCCGGTGTCGAGCTTCCCGTTGAGCTGGGCACTTGTGCGTTCGATCTTGGTTGCTTTGCCAGTCACGACCCGCGGCACCGGTTCGTTCCGCCCGAAGATGTTGATAAGGCCAGCGGAAATGTACACGTCACCCGCCGATGTTGAATTGTCAACGGCGACGCCGGCCAGGCTTTCGAGCGGTGCAGGCGTACCGCCCGGTTCGGCAGTCGTCAGCCATCCGATCCATTCGGCGGCTGCGTTGAATTGATCAACAGCGCCATTTTCCGCGTCAACGACGTACACGTCGCTCGTCGTTTCTTCCACGGCAAGTGCCGGAATGCTTTCACCGAACGATTTGGTGGGCGAACCTTTGCCCGTGATTTTCGTCGTTTCGAGTTCGCCGTCATCGTTGAAGACGTAGACCACGAGCTTGGCGCTGTCGGCGACATACACCTGGCCCGTGGTGGAGTTGACCGCGACAGCGCTCGGTGTTTCGAGTTTGTGTTTGAACGTGCCTTCGAATTTCCCTTCCTTCGCTTCTTCCGGTCCTTCGGGCTTGGGCTTGAATACGTCCACGACCGCCGGTTCTCCCCTGCTGATGACGTAGACGTTTTCCTTCGCGGGGTTACTGGTCGAATTGTCGATCGCGACCCCGGCAGGTTCGGTAAATTCTTTCGCGGTCGTTTCGGCTCCGGTCCACTTCGAGAGGAGCTGATAGCCCTTTGACTTGTCGCTCTTTTCGTTGGGCTTGAACACGTCCACGGTACTTGTTTCGGGATCGGTGACGTAGACTCTGCCATCCAAGTCCACCGCGAGCCGAAGTCCTTCCCCCTGGAGGGTGCCGGAGCCGAACTGCGTCAGATAGGCGTGGGACGAGTTGAAGACGTCCACGACCGGTTCTTCGTTTTCGTTGTGTGTAACGACGAAGACATTGCCTTCGCTGTCGACGGCAACAGCTTCCAGGGGTTCCCCTAGCGGTGTTCCGGGAGGTGCTTCGGTGAGCTGGGCGAGAAATTCGTGCCCAATCGCGGTCGCGGCGCCAGCCGGCGCGCTCAAGGAAAGGAGCGTTCCTGCCGACACGGCGAAGACGACCGAGAGTGTCAGGATGCGACGCACCGCGCCCACCGCTCCTGGTAGCGCGCGGGCGCGCAACACAATCGCCTGCAGGATAGCAGGAACCTGCATCTCTCCCGAAATCTCCTCTCCCGTAATCAAACTTCAGCTCCTTGAAGTCCCTTGCGATCAAAGCCTATCTGATCGGTTCGGGCCTGTCAAAAGGCAACCGCAGGCGCCTCAACGCATCGCGCCGGAACGCAGAGCGGGCCGGAACCATCTGGTCCCGGCCCGCCCTTACTGCGTTGCTTCTGATCAGTTGCTCAGATCAGCTGAGCTCAGACCTTGTACTCAGACCCCCGCGAGGATCTCGAGTTCTTCTTCGTTCGTGACTGTCGTTGTCAGGAACTGCGTGGCGCGTTCGTATGCCCCACCGTTGGTGTTGCTTTCGAGGTTGCAGAACTTCGACGTTGCTTTCTCGAAGTGCTGCGGTTCCTGCACGCCGCCTGCGCCTTTGTAGATCTGTTTTGCCGTAAGCGACATCACGTTCGGGTTTTCAACCGGCGCGATGATGCAGTTGCCACCAGCGTGTTCGCCTTCTTTGACGGTGTCGCCTTTGACTTTGACCTTGATCGAGCCTTCGAGGCATTCAAATTCCGCGAAGAACCCTTTCGCTTTTTCGGGGGTCAGTTCCTGTCCGACCACCGGCGATACCGTTTTTTCGCCCGAGATGAAGCCGAGCGGGCCCTTTAGGGGCAATGTGTTGATTTCGCCTGTGGGGTCACCTTTGGTGTTGCAGATGGCGCCAATGGCGGGGATCCCGCAGCCTTTGAAGGTGGCTACGACGCCCTCGACTTCTTTGATGGCACCGGAGTCCTCGTCGTATTTGCCCGTCGCGCCCTGCGACGTGCAGGTGATCCTCGTTCCGCTCTTCGTTTCAAGCGTGGCTTCGCCGCCGGCCGAGGTGAAGTGGACGCCTTCGAGTTCGGCTTTGGCGCCCTTGTGCCATTCGAATTTGGCTTTGTTGGTTTTTTCGCCGGAGGTCGCTTTGGTCGTGCAGTTGTTGTTCTTGTATTTGCCGACTTCGCTCGACTGGCATCGACCGATTTCCGGCAGGGCCGACGCAGTCCCGGCCCCGATCGCGGCGAGCGCGAACGCGGAGACCAGGCACAGCCCCATGATCCTGATGCATTTCATGTATTCCACTGCTCCTTTTTCCCTCGAGGGATTTAGATTGACCGGCGCTCGATTCTCGTCCCCGACTTCAGAGACGCCTCTTGCGCCGGGTCGTCCCCGTTGCCTGTAGCGCAGGCAACGGCCCTGCATTCCCGACCTTGCCAGGAGCGTTACCCCGCGTCAAGGCCGGTCTAACACGATCTTCACTGTAATCCCGAGTTTCTCGGGCGCTCAGCGCAAGGCGCCAAGAGAACAGCACGTCAACACCTCCCTAGGCCCTTGCCTCGCAGAAGGCGCGGGCCATCCATTCCCCTCACGGCTTGACATCATGTCGCGCCGACGGTACCACAGCGATCGACCTCGCGTCAAGCGCTTCGGCGTACCGCGACCGTCCGGTCGGCTTCGGCGGCGATCTCCCAGCCCGGCGTGGCGCCTGAGCGGAAGTGGCGCGTGACAACAGCCGTCGGTCCGGGCAGGCCGCGTCCACCCGCCACCCCCGCGCATGCGTCGTGGAAGACGACGCATCCGCCGGGTGCGACGAAGCCCTGCCAGCTCTGCCAATCGAGCTCGCATCCGGCCTCTGAGTGGTCGCCGTCGATGAACACGAGGTCGACGTCCCCTGACCAACGCGCGGCGACCTCGTGCGAGCGGGCGATGTGCCAGCAGACGAGCGGCGCCTGCGCGCCGCGGCGCCGCGCGGCGCGGGCGACGGCGCGGCGGGTAGCCCACTCGCTAGCCGCCCAGCCCCCGGGGAGCGCGTCGGGCGCCTGCCCGAAAGGGTCGATCAGGTGGAGCTCGGCCCCCGGCTCGAGCGCCTCGCAAAGCGCGAGCGCCGAGGCGCCCTCGTAGACGCCGATCTCGATCGCCCGGCCGGCGCCGCGCGCCGCGTCGAGCAGCACGCGGATGTCATCGGGGGAATGCATCGAGCGCGGCGGGATCAGACCCAGCCCGATGGCCACGGCGCGCAGGTGCACGTCGTCGCGCACGCGATCGGGCGTCAGCCGGCGAAGCGATTGCGGCAGGAGAGCCAAGGCAGTGCAGCCTATGCGCACGCCGCGGCCGCCGCGGGCGGCGGCTGGCCGGCCGCACGCAGGCGCGACCATTCAAGCCAGAGGTGGTAGGTCGGGTAGAGATGCGCGAGGTCGGCGCTAATGACGCCGACCGGGAACGCGGGGTCCTCGCGGAAGGTGTACTGAAAGACGGCCGCGACGCGCGGATCCGCGTACCAGCCCTGCAGCTGCGCGGCGAGCGCAAGGCAGCCCGCCTGTTCGTCTGCCGCGCCCGCAGGCCTCGGCTGGCCCGGGTGCGGAGCGCCGGCGCCGGCCTCCGTGACCCATATGTGCGCGTTCCGCCCGCACGCGCCACGCGCATCGAGCGCCGCCTCCAGGGCCCGCACGGGATCGGCAGAGGCGGACCTCGCGGCGTACCGGGCATACGCGTGGATCGACCACGCTCCGCCGAGGCAGATCACATCGGCCGGCAGCGCGGCGACGAACTGCGCGACGCTCGTGCTGCGGGGGGTGTTCAGTTCGAGGTCGTTCAGCTCACCGAGGATCAGGTGATGCTCGCCCCCGGCCGTGCGCAGCTCGGCGGCCATCGCGCGCGCGAGCTGTGCGTAGACGGCCGCCGACTGCGGCGGTGAGCCCGCCGCGCACGAGTCGCGCTGGGGGCTCAGGAAGCGCGGATCGTTCGGCTCGTTCCACGGGCTCCACCATTCGAGCGCAACGCCCTCGCGAGCGCCGAGCGCGAGCAGCGATCCGATCAGCGTGCGGTAGTCGGCGATCGCCGATGGCCGCAGGGGGCGTGAGAAGGCGGCGGTGGCCGAGCTCTCGCATCCGGAGGCCGGAAGCGCGGCCCAGGCGGGCGCGCCGAAGATGTCGATCACGACGTGAAAGGCCCCGCCGGCGCCGCCCGCGCGCTGCTGGGAGGCGATCGCGGCGAGCTCCGCGGCGATTCCCGCGAATGGGCCGCAGGGGCCGACCTGCCGGTCGCAGCCGCTGAGCGGCGCTTCGAGCGCCGGCGGGCGCCGCGGGTCGGGCTGCAGCGCGGCCCAGTCGACGAGCAGGCGCAGATACGTCGGATGCAGGGCGGTCAGCTGCTGGCGGGCCGCCCCGAAGGGGCCCGTCGCGCGCGACGGCCCGTCAGGGCTCCACAGCAGATCGGCGTCGTCTTCGGTCAGGCCGAAGGCGGGGCCGGCGGGCGCGGCCGCCGGATGCGTGGCGCTCGCCGCGTGCGCAGGCGCATGGCGGTGGCCGGCCTTTCCGCAGCCGGAGAAGCCGGCGAGCGCGAGGCCCGCGGCGAGCAGACAGGCCGCGGCATGCGTGCGGCGGCGAGGAGCCCGGTTCGGCGGCAGGGACCTGCTCGACGCCAAGACCGCCAGGGCCTCTGACTCAGACGGCCGAGACCTGCTCTTCCTCGGCGACGCGGAAGGAGGAGCCGCAGCCGCAGGCAGCGACGACGTTGGGGTTCTCGACCTTGAAGCCGGCCCCCTGCAGGCTCTCCTCGTAGTCGATCGTCGAGCCGCGCACGTATTGCAGGCTCTCGCGGTCCACCAGCAGCTTCAGCCCGTGGCTCTCGAAGACGACGTCGTTCTCGCGCTGCTCGTCGAACGCGAGCTGGTACTGAAAGCCGGAGCAGCCGCCGCCGCGCACGCCTACGCGCAGGCCCGCGACGCCGAGATCGGCCTCCTGTGCGGCGAGGAACTCGTGCACCTTCTCGGCACCCTTGTCGCTGATCGTGATCATCGCTTTGCTCCCATGGACGGCTTCAAGACTTTCCAAAGTATAGCGGTCGCGCCGCAGCCCGGAGCTGGCGCTGGAGGCGCTCTGCTGAGCCCGCCCCGGCCAAGCCGGGCACCGCCCACGCGATCCTCTACGCTGGGAGGCGATGGCGTCAGCCGAGGACATACGCAAGCGCATCGAGGCCGCGATCCCGGGCGCGCGCGCCGAGGTCGAGGACTACACCGGCGGAGGCGACCACTTCCGCGCGACGGTCACGGCTGCGGCCTTCGAGGGGCGCAGCCGCGTGGAGCAGCACCGTCTCGTATACGGGGTCTTCGACGCTGAGATCGGCGGCGCGATACACGCGCTCGCGCTGAAAACTCAGACCCCCGCGAAGACCCAGACCAACTGAAAAGCCAGGAGCGTTCATGCCAAGCCAGTTCGACCCGATCCCGATGGCCAGCAGCCAGGCCGCACCCGCCCCGGCGGCGCCGGCCGGCGAGTCCAACCCGATACGCGACGCGATCGCCGACGCGATCGAAGAGCATAAGGTGCTCCTGTTCATGAAGGGAACGCCCGACGCTCCCGCCTGCGGCTTCTCGGCGCGGACGGTCGCCGCGCTGCAGGCCCTCGACGTCCCGTTCGCCGCCGTCGACGTCCTGCCCGATCCCCGCATCCGCCAGGAGCTCTCGGCGATCTCCAACTGGCCGACGATCCCTCAGCTGTTCGTTGACGGTGAGCTGATCGGCGGGTGCGACATCGTCACCGAGATGTACGAGTCGGGAGAGCTCGCGCAGGCGTTGCTGTAGCGTCCCGCGCCGAATGCCCCCGGTCGCGGTCGTCACCGACAGCACGCACTACCTTCCGCGAGCGCTGGCGGACAGCGAGGGCATAGGCCAGGTCAGCCTCTACGTGGGCTGGAAAGGCGACGGGTCGGAGCTTGCGCAGCAGCGCGAGCTCGAGATGCATGGCTTCGACGGCTTCTATGAGCGCCTGCGCAGCGACCCCGAACTGCCGGCCACCTCCCAGCCATCGATCGGGGACTTCCTGACCGTGTGGGAGCCGTTGATCGAGGCCGGCCGCGACGTCGTCTCGATCCACCTCGCCGGTGGCGTCTCGGGGACCTGCGAGGCGGCCCGCCAGGCCCACGGGCTGCTGGCCGAGCGCGGTCTCGACGAGCGCGTGGCGGTGATCGACAGCGAAACGGCCTGCGGTGGCATGGGCATGTTGGTGCTCGCCGCATCCGCCGCCGCGCGGGCTGGGGCCGACAAGGACGCGGTGGTCGCCCGCGTGCGCGAGGCCCGCGAGATACTGCGGATCTGGTTCTGCCTCGACACGCTCGAGTACCTCAGGCGTGGCGGACGGGTCGGCAAGGCGCAGGCCTGGCTGGGCGGAACGCTCCGGATCAAGCCGATCCTCTCGCTCGAGTACGAGATCGTGCCGGTCGAGCGCGTGCGCACCGCGGGGCGCGCGTTCGAGCGCATGGTCCGCTACGCGCAGGAGCTGGCGGACGCCGGCTCCGACGGCTGGGTCGTGCAGCACATCCAGGCGCCCGAGCAGGCGCAGCGGCTGATCGAGCGTTGCCGCGAGATCTTCGACTCCGAGCCCGTCTTCACATCTGAGGTCGGACCGGTGATCGGCACATACACCGGGCCCGGCCTGATCGGCGTCGGGGCCCTTCCGCGCTCGATGCTGGTGTAGTCGGCTACACTTCAGCCGACTACATGAGTCGCCCGACCACTCGACCGAAGCCGTTCTCGATCCGCATGAGTGAGCAGACGCTGGCTCGCCTTGACAGCGGTGCTCGCCGCCGGGGTGAAGCGAAGTCCAGAACGGCCGAGCGGCTCATCGACGAGGGCCTGCGGATGGAGGACCATCCGGGTGTCGCCTTCCGCGATGGTCCGGCCGGACGTCGCGCGGCACTGGCCGCAGGGCCCGACGTGTGGGAGGTCATCGAGACCGTCAAGGGAACGGGACTCACCGATGAGGACGCGATCACCGCAACGGCCGAGTGGGGCAACCTGACGCATGCACAGGTGCGCGCAGCCGTCCGCTATTACGCCGACTTCAGGGCTGAGGTCGACGAAACGATCGCGTTCAACCGGGCGGAGGCGCAGCGTCAGCGCGCAGCATGGGAGCGGGAGCAGGAAGCACTCGCTTGAGGCTGCTCCTCGACGAGATGTATCCGCACGCGATTGCGGAGCAGTTGCGCCGCCTTGGACACGACGTTGACGCGATACCGGAGCGCGCCGAGTTGCGAATGCTCTCCGACATTGCGGTCTTCGCGACCGCTCAGCAGGAGCGGCGCGCCGTCCTCACCGAGAACATCGCCGACTTCAGCAAGATCGCAGACGGCCACGATTCGCGTGGCGAGGCGCATCATGGCCTGCTGCTCATCCATCCCGGCAAGTACCCCCGCGGAGATCCCCAGACCATTGGTCCTATGGTCGAGGAGATCAACCGACTTCTGCGCGAGCACCCGCGCGATACGGCGACGAGCCTGCGGCACTGGCTCTGACTGTCAGTCGGGCAGTCGGCTCACGCGCGCCGCCGGCGGCGCATCATGCGGGCGCCCAGCACGAGCCCGACGACGGCCGCTCCGGCGAGCAGCTCGCTGCGGTGGCGCTCGACGTAGCCGCGCCAGTCGGTCATGCGCGCGACCTCGCCGCGCAGGTTGTCGACCGACGTCGCGAGTTCCATGCGGTGGCTCTCGATCGAGCGGCGGATCTCCGCCGGCGAGCGCTGCGCCATCAGCCCTCGCTCTCCGTGGCGCCCGCCGGCTGCGGCGGGCTTGCGAGCTCTTGCGCAGAGTCCTGTCCCGAGGCAACCGTCTCGCGGATCTTGCGCGCCTCCTCGATCGCCATCGATGGCACCGGCGGCGAGCCGCGTTTGACCGCGCGCGCCGCTATCAGGCCGGCCACGACACCCAGCAGCACGAGGATCACCGCCATCGCGAAGAAGCCCCAGAAGTAGGTGAAGTCGCCGCCGGGCAGGTAGTAATAGAGCAGCCACGCGCATCCGACGAGCGCGAAGATCAGCGCCATCACGAGGAACACCCCGGCGGCGATGCCGACGACGGCGCCCTTGATCAGCTTCGTCGTCTTCTCGCTGAGCTCGGCCTTCGCGAGCTCGATCTCTTCGCGGATCAGCAGCGAGGCACGCTCGGAGACCTCCGTTATCGCGGTCGCGATGTTGTGCGGCTGGTCCCTGTTGCCGTCGCCCGGCGGCGGTGTGTACGGCGCGCTCACTCCGGCGGCTCCTCTGCGAACACGCGCCTCCAGACCACGCTCGCCGCTCGGTGCGCGGCCAGGCTCGCGATCGCGCCGAATCCCGCCAGCAGCCCCGACCACATCAGCCGCTTGACCATGTCGTTCTCGACCATCGCGCCAGTCTATTGCCCGCGGACGTCGCGTCCACGCCGGCGCGCGCCCACGGCCGGCGCCGGTGCAAGCTCGGAGGCAGGCCGCGTCAACCGACGCTCGCCTCGCCGACTGCGCTCGTCTCTAGACCCCCGCATACCGTCTCGACGACGAGCCACTTCGCCCGCTCGAAGTGCTCCTCCCCCTGCGGCAGCAGGCCGAAGATCCAACCGGTGAGCAGCTGCTCGATAGCGCCGTAGAAGGACATCGCGGCGAACCGCGCTTCGATCTCCGGCTTGAACACGCCTTCGGCCTGGGCCTTGGCGACGATCTCCCCGATCAGCTCATAGGCCGTGCGGATCTCGGCGAGGTGGGTCTGGCCGAACGAGTTCGCCGCGCGCGTCACCTCGACGATGATCACCTTCATCAGGTCGGGGTCGTGCCGGTAGCTGTCGACGATGAACGAGGCGATCGCCCTGAACTTGTCTCGCACGGGAATCGGTTCGGCGTCGACCTCCCGGATCAGCTCGAGCATCACGCCCCAACGCTCGAGGAACAGCGTGTCGAGCACCTCGTCCTTGGAGGCGAAGTAGTGGTAGACGAGCCCGTACGCAACGCCGGCCTCATCCGCGATGTCGGACACGCGGCAGGCGTGGAAGCCCTGGCGCGCGAACACGCGCACGGCGGCGTCGAGGATCAGGCGGCGCTTGTCCGCCGTCGCCTTCTCGCGCGGCATCGAAGAGCGGCCCGGCGTCACGCAGCCTCCTCCACCGGCCAGCGGTATGCGGCGGGGCGTCGGTTTGCGAGCGAGGGCAGGCGCGTGCGGATCTCGCGCTGGCGATCGAGGTCGAGCTCGGCGACGATGTGTCCCTCGCTGTCTGGCGCCTGCGCCAGAACGACGCCCCACGGGTCGACGATCATCGAGCGCCCGCCCGACTGCTGTCCGGCCGGGTGCGTGCCGACCTGGTTGGCGGCGATCATGAACGCTTGGTTCTCGATCGCCCGCGCCCGCACGAGCGTCTCCCAGTGGTCGCGCGTCGTCGGCAGGGTGAACGCAGCGGGCACCGCGATGAGCCGCGCCCCCCGAACGGCCAGGATCCGGTACAGCTCGGGAAAGCGAAGGTCGTAGCAGATCGACATGCCGAGCCCGACGCCCTCGGCGGTGCTCGACAGCACGATCTCCTCGCCGGGCTGCTCGAGTGCCGACTCGCAATAGGAACGGCCGCCGACCTCCACGTCGAACATGTGCACCTTGCGATAGACCGCCTTGCACTCGCCCTGTGGGTCGACGTGCACGGAGGTGTTCGCGAGCTTGTCCTGACCGGAGACGCGCTCGAGGATCGAGCCGGCGATGAGGTCGATGCCGAGCTCGCGCGCGATCGTCCGCGCCCAGCCGATCGCCGGGCCATCGAGCGGCTCGGCCGCCGCGCGCAGATCATCCTCGGCTCCCATCGCAGTCCACTTCTCGGGGAGTACGATCAGGCGTGCGCCGTCCGCCGCGGCGGCCCGCGTCAGGCGATCGGCGCCAGCCAGGTTGGCCGCTCGATCGGCTGTGGCGTTGAGCTGGACTGCAGCGACCTTCAAGAGCGCATGCCTCCCGCGGGCAGCCTGCCCGCGTATTCCGCGGGTGGTCCACCCACCGAATAGATTGACTGGTCAGTCAACAGCACGAAGCATACCGCCTGCTGCCGCCAGCGAAATGGTCGCACCGGCGCATCCTGCTCGCGCGAAGCTGCTTCGCGGCACGCGACCGCGCAAGCGCTGGCGCTACGTCGGCGTCTTCAGCGACGAGCTGATGGCGTGCGCGGCGCTGGTCGAGATCGGGCCGGCCAGGCAGTCCTTCTGGGCGCTGCATCTCCGGACGGATGAGGTCGCTCGCCCTCAGATCGCTCGCGAGCGCACGCGACTGCTGCCTCGCCGGGGGGAGCTCGAGCTGGTGCGCGGCAGTGCTCGCGAGCGCGAGCCGGGACGCCTGCGCGTACACGATCGCGGCGTGGCGCTCGATCTCGACCTCGAGGAGGGTGCGGGTGTCGAAGCGCTGTGCCCGCACGGACGCTTCGAGGTGTGGACCCGCAAGCAGGCCGGCGTCCGCGCGCACGGCACGCTCGTGCTCGACGGTCGGGCGCCGCGCGAGATCGAGGCGCTCGCGGTGATCGACGACACCGCCGGCCACCACGCGCGCCACACCGAGTGGCGCTGGAGCGCGGGTGTCGGCGAGAGTCCAGACGGCACCGCGCTCGCGTGGAACCTCGTCACCGGCGTCAACGACCCGGCGAGCGGCAGCGAGCGCGCGGTGTGGGTCGCCGGCCAGCCGCACGAGGCGCCGCCGGTGAGCTTCGCGGCGGATCTCTCGTGCATCAGCTGCGCCGACGGATCGGAGTTGCGCTTTCGCGCCGAGGCCGAGCGCAACCGTAGAGACAGCCTGCTGATCGTGAAAAGCCGCTACCGGGCGTGCTTCGGCACGTTCTCGGGAACGCTTCCCGGCGGGATCGCGCTAGCGCGCGGCCGCGGTGTGGTCGAGCACCACCTCGCGCGCTGGTAGAGGGTCCTCGGTGCGGGGCCGAGCACAGTGACGCTCTCGCCGCGGCTGAGCGCTATGGCGCGTCGGTGAGCTTGATCACCTCGATGCTCGAGTGCTTCGCGGCCTCGACGGCGAGTGCCACGTCCTTGGTCGCCAAGGGCTCATCGAGCTGCTCGGCGAGTGAAACGAACAGCGCGTCGGCGACCGTCAGGTTGCGATACAGACTCCAGGCGCGTTCGCGCATCTGCAGGCTCGAAAAGAGTCCGATGGGTAGATCGCCGAGATCATCCACGGCGGCAGCGGCGCGACCCGCGGCAAGCATGCCCCGAAGCGTGTCACGCCGCAGGACCGCAATCACCTCGAAGACCAGTAGATCGGGAGCCGCGAGCTCGCCCTCGTCGACCATCAGCGCCTCTACGCGCTCCGCGGCCCCGACGCCGAGCAGGAAGTCGACGACTCCCGAGGTGTCGATGACTGTCACTCGCCGCGGTCGCGAAGTTGGCGCACCGTTACCTCGCTAGGCTCGGCGAGCGCAGGCACACCCCGGGCGTTGACGCGCGCGGAGAGCTCAGCTGGCGTCGGTGTAGAAGCTGCGCGAGTGAGCACCATGCGAACGTACTCCGAGAGCGACACACCCGCCATCGCCGCCCTCGCCTTCAGCGTGGCGTGAACGTCGTCCGGAACGTCGCGTATTTGAACCAGCACTCCCATACGGAACGTATGATAACATACGCCATGCCACGCGTCATCGCGCCGATCAGCCCCGCAGAGCACCACCGCGCGCGCTGGTAGGGCTCGCGACGGATCCGGCCACAGCCCGCCCCGAATTGCACGAGGCATGAGAGACGGGAAGGGGAAATCGCATTCCCTCTCCCGCGGTCGAGTCAGTCGAGAGCCTCCGGAACGACCTGTAGCGCCTCCGCGGTGGCGGCAGCGTGGAGGCGGCGGTCCCAGGTGAGGAGCAGGAGATCATCCCTCGGAAGCACGAGAGCAGTCGCCAGATGTAGTGCATCAAGGCTGCGCAACCCGGAAGCGATCGCTAGATCGGCCGCGTCCTCGACAAGTCTCTGGTCCACCTCGACCACCCCAAATGCCGTCCACTCCTGCCGCATGGCCTTGACAGCGTCTCGACCTGCCGTCAGGGCGACCGCGCGGATCGTCGCCACGAAACCGGCCCCCAGATGAACCATCCATCGGCATGCTCCATCGCGTCGCGGACGATCTCACTCCCTGGCTCGGCGACGTAGCGCTTGACCAGTGCGCTCGCGTCGAGATAGAGGTTCAGCGGTCGACTTCCCGCTCTGAGAGCACCACCGATGAAGCGCTGCGAGCGCTCGTGACGAGCTGCGGCGCCCGCTTGGGGCGCGCACGCGTCGGCGCCACCAACCGCCCCTCAGTCACCAACCGGGCGAGCTGATCCTCCTCGGCAGCCGCGCCCGACGGGATGATGTCGGCCATAGCGCGGCCACGAAGGGTCACGCGCACCCGTTGGCCGCGACTGACGGCTTGCAGCGTCCTGCTCAGGGACAGCTTCAGCTCACGGACACCCATCTCACGCATGTGACCACCTTAGTAGTACAAGAGACCACATGGATGCCTGACGCTCGAGCGCCACTCAGAGCGTGCTGAGTTCGACCACGTTCGCCGGTGGTGTGAGCGATACGGGCTTATCCCAATTGGAGAACGTGAGCTGTCCCGTCAGCTCACCACTCAGGAGAAGCTCTACCGGGTAGGGCTTTCCGGTCGTTGCGATGTAGAGATAGCGCGTGTAGTACTTGTTCTTCTGCTTGAGTTCGATGGCCGTCTGGCCATTCACGGTGGTGGTGCCGCCCTTCGTGAGCGTGCCTGGGGCGCCGATCAGCAGACCAACCTCTTTTGAGAGCTCTGTGTATCCGGCGAGCTGGGCGGCGCGCGGGCTGGTGGCGGGCAGCTTCAGCCATTGGCCTTCCGCCACAGGCTTGCGGGCACCGAGATTGCTGTAAACGGCTGGGATACCTTTGACATAGAGGGTGTTACCGATGCGGATCAGTTCGAGGGTGGTGCTCGCCACGGTGATCTGCACCATTCCGCCGTTGCTTGTCAGCTGCACTTTCGTTTTGCCCGCCAGCGGGCCGCGCCCCTGCACCGCCGTCGCCTGAACCGAGGTGGCGCTCTCCACGCCAGCCAAGCTCGCGGCGTAGATTTCATTCGGTGATTTCGACGCCACGCCGTTGCTCGAGGCGCCGCCGCAGCCGGCGAGGCTCGCAGCGAGCACAGCGGTGAGCAGGACCGGCGTACGAAGTCCGGTGCGTGCGCGGTCTGCGTTGATGCGCGTGAGCATGACGGCGTACCTTATACACCCCGACGGGCGCTACGAGACCGTTCTCGAGGCGCTCTCCTTCGACGCCGGCGCCCGCTGCGGCGGAGCGCCAGGCTGCGCGGAGCGGTGCCGGCGCAGCTCGGCGAGCAGCAGCTTCGAGTGCATCGCGCCGATCAGCTCGCGCAGCGGTTCGGTGCCGGCGGCGACGATCTCCATCGCCCGCTCGACCTCGACCTCGCCTGCCAGCCGGCCGACGAGCGCCTGCACCTCCTCGCGCACGAGCGGCTCGAGCGCCTCGCGGTAGCGCAGCGTGTCATACACAGTGAACCCGAGCGTCTCGTCGTAGCCGCCAGCGCGAAAGCTCGCGATCGCCTCGATGATCTTGACGTCGTCCTTGTCATAGCCGCGCTGGTTCGGCGTCAGCACCCCGATCTGCGCGAGCCGCTCGAGCACGTTGCGCGGCACGCCGTAGCGCTCCCTGACCTCCGTCCTCGAGACGCGGCTGTCATCCTCGGCGCTCGCTCGCGCCCGCTCGAGGATGCGATCCTCGAGCTCGATCAGCGCGCGCACGCGCTCAGGATCCTCCTCGAGCGCCCCCCTGATCACCCGCAGGGGCATGAAGCGCTCCTCCTGCAGCCGCTTGATCAGCGCGATCCGCTCGACGTACGCCGGCGGGTAGTAGGCCATGTTGCGGCTCGTCCTGACGATGTCCCGCCCCGCTCCGAGCAGCCCCTCGCGCAGGTAGTAGCGGATCGTCCCGGGGCTCACCCCTGAGCGCTCGGCCAGCTCGCTCATCTTGAGGAGCGGCCGATCCGCGCCGCCGTCCCGGCCAGCGCCCGCGCTCGTGGCGCCGGCTCGGATGCTCGTGTCGATCCGCGTGGCCATCGCTCAGCGCCGGCTCACGCGCGCAGCGTCGATTCCTGCTGGCGCTCGGCCGGACCCGCCGCGGCGCCGCTCGAGAGCAGCTCGGCGACCTCGTCGCGGGAGTAGCCCGCCGCGAGCAAGACCTCCTCGGTGTGCTCGCCGAGCGACGGGCCGGGCAGCCGCGCGGGCTCGCCGGGTGTGCGTGCGAGCTTTACTGGAACGCCGAGCTGGCGCACCGTCTGCTCCGCGCCCGGCTGCTCGAGCTCGACTACCATCTCGCGCTCGCGCACGAGCTGTGACGAGAGCGCCTCGTCGAGCTCCAGGAGAGGCTCCAGACAGCAGTCGTGCTGGGTGGCGAACGCCTCCCAGTCGGCGCGCGTGCGCCCCTTGAAGATCTCCTTCACCTGCGCGTGCGTGTGCGAGCCCGGGGGCTCGAACTGCATCGGGATGAGCTCCTCGCGCCCGACGCCCATGCACCACGCCTGCCAGAACTTCGGCTCGAGCGCACCCAGCGTGACCCAGCCGTCGGCGCACGCATACGGCCGGTAGCAGACGAGCGAGCCCGCGAGCGGCAGCTCGCCCCGGCGCGGAACCGTGCCGTCGGCGAAGTACGTCGCCGCGACCATCGCCAGCCACGACAGCGCGCCGTCGGCCATCGACACGTCGACGAGCTGTCCCTCGCCGGAGCCCGGCGACGGCGCTCGGCCAGCGCCGGCCGGCGCACCATCTCGCTCTCGCAGCGCCGCCAGGATGCCGAATGCCGCCATCAGCGCTCCCCCGCCCACGTCGGCGATCTGTCCCGCCGCCTGCACCGGCGCGCCACCCCGCTCTCCGGTCAGCCCGAGCAGGCCGATCAGGCCGAGGTAGTTGATGTCGTGCCCCGAGGCGTCGCGCTTTGACCCGCCCTGGCCGTAGCCCGAGATCGCGCAGTAGACGATGCCGGGGTTCTCCTCGCGCATGCGCTCATAGCCGACGCCCAACCGGTCGAGCACGCCCGGCCGGAAGGACTCGAGCACGACGTCGTATTCGCGCACGAGCCGCAGCAGCGCGTCGCGGCCGCGCTCGTGCTTGAGGTCGAGGCGGATCGAGCGCTTGTTGCGGTTCAGCGACAGGAACAGCGCCGACTTCGCGCTGGCATCGGCGCCCTCGTAGAACGGCGGCGACCAGCGGATGTAGTCGCCCATGCCCGTGTCCTCGACCTTCAGCACGTCCGCGCCGAAGTCCGCGAGCAGCAGCGAGCAGAAGCCTCCGGGCAACAGGCGCGAGAGGTCGAGCACGCGAATGCCCTCCAGCGGGAGGCTCACGCCGGGCTCCGCTCGCGTTGCGGGATCGCCAGCATCGCGCGCGCCTCCGCGACGCTCGCCGGCCGGCGGCCGACGTCCTCGGTCATCTGCCTCGCCTTCGCGATCAGCTCGCCGTTGGAGCGCGCCATCTCGCCGCTGGGCAGGTACAGATTGTCCTCGAGGCCGACCCTGATCGAGCCGCCCAGGGTCAGTGCCGCGGCGACGAGCATCCACTGCTCGCGCGAGATCCCGATCACGCCCCAGTGCGAGGCCGTGGCGCCGCCGGCCGCGGCGGGGATGTTCTCGACCATCACCGCGAGGTTGCGCGCCGTCGCAGGGATCCCCCCGACCACGCCCATCACGCAGTCGACATGCAGCGGCGGCTCGAGGACACCCATGTCGATCAGCGGCGCGAGGCTTCCGACGTGGCCGACGTCGAAGCACTCGTGCTCGGGTTTGATGCCGAGCTCGTTCATCGCTTCGAGCAGCTCGATGATCTCCTCGAAGGGGTTCGTGAACACCATCTTGAAGACGAACTGCCTGCGCGAGCGCGAGTACTTGGCGTAGTTCATCGAGCCCATGTTCAGCGCGGCGACCTCCGGGCGGCACTCGCGCAGGTAGGCGATGCGCTTCTCGAGCGGGACGCCGATCGTGCCGGTCGAGAAGTTGATGATCACCTGCTCGCCGACCTCCTCGCGGATCGCGTCGTTGATCGCGCGGAAGTCCTCGATCTCGTAGCTCGGCGTGCCGTCCGGTTTGCGCGCGTGGATGTGGATCATCACGCCGCCCTCGTCCACGATCCGCCGTGCCTCCGCGGCATACTCAGCCGGCGTGTAGGGGATCGCAGGACACTGCTCGCGGTTTGCGATCGCGCCCGAGATCGAGCAGGTGATGAGGACCGGGTCCTCGAGGCTCATACCGGGATCACCCCGTGGCGCTTCCATGGGCGCTCGATCCGCTTGCCTGCGGCCATCTCGAGCGCTTTGCAGATCGTCGGGCGCGTCTCGCGCGGGTCGATCACGTCGTCGATCATGTCGTTGCCCGCCGCGACGTAGACGTCGATGATCTTGCGGTAGGCCTCGATCAGCTCGGCCTTCTTGGCCTCCGGATCATCGGCTTCCTCGACCTGTTTGCGCATCACGATCTCGACGGCTCCCTCCGCGCCCATGACGCTGATCTCGGCGCTCGGCCAGGCGACGATCAGATCCGGCTCGTACGCGCGCCCGTTCATCACGTAGTAGCCGGCGCCGTACGCCTTGCGCGTGATCACCGTCACCTTCGGCACCGTCGCGTTGGCGACCGCGTAGAGCATCTTCGCACCGTGCCTGATGATCCCCTCGGCCTCGACCTTGCTCCCCACCATGAACCCCGGCACGTCCATCAGGAAGACGAGCGGGATCGCGAACGCGTTGCAGAGGTTCACGAAGCGCGCCGCCTTGTCCGCCGAGTCGTTGTCGAGGATCCCGCCGAGCTGCTTGGGCTGGTTGGCGACGATCCCGACTGGGCGACCGCCGAAGCGCGCGAAGCAGGTGATGATCGTCTTCGCCCACTGCGGCTTGATGTCGAAGTAGAAGCCGTCGTCGACGATCCGGCGGATCACCTCATACATGTCGTATGGCTTGCGGTTGGACTCCGGCAGCACGTCCAAGAGCTCCTCGTCCATGCGCTGCACAGGATCGTCCGTCGGCTTCAGCGGCGATGCGACCTCGCAGTTCTGCGGCATGAACGACAGGTACTGCTTGATCGCCTCGATGCACTCCTCGTCGCCGGCGACCTCGAGGTCCCCCACGCCCGAGGAGCGGCAGTGCACGCGCGAGCCGCCGAGCTCCTCCTGGGTGATGTCCTCGCCGACCGCCGCGCGCACCAGGTGCGGTCCGGCGAGCGCCATCGAGCCGCGTCCCTTGACCATCGGCACGAAGTCGGCGAGCCCGGGGATGTAGGCGGTGCCGGCCGCGCACGGCCCCATCAGCGCGGCGATCTGCGGGATCACGCCGCTCATGACGACCTCCTCGCGAAACAGGTGCCCGGAGCCGGCGAACAGCGAGCCAACCGCCTCCTGGATGCGCGCGCCGGCCGAGTCGAGCAGCCAGATGAACGGGATCCGCTTGGTCAGTGCGAGCTCGCGCAGACGCGTCACCTTCAGCTCGCCGGTCATCCCCATCGAGCCGGCCATCACCGTGAAGTCGTAGGCGCAGACGGCGACGATCCGGCCGCCGACCTCGCCATAGCCGGTGATCACGCCGTCGGCCGGCGCGTCCCTGCCCTCCATCGATCGCTGCGAGAAGTGCGGGCGGCCGTGGATGCCGAGCTCGGTGAACGTGCTGTCGTCGATCAGCAGCGCGATCCGCTCGCGAGCCGTCAGCTTGTCCTGGGCGTGCTGCCGTGCGATCTTCTCCTCGCCGCCGCCGAGCTTGATCTGCTCGCGGCGCGCCTGCAGGTCCTCGACCAGCGGGCGCAGGAGCGAGGTCGTGTCCTGAGCGCTCATCAGCGGCCCTTCCACTTGGGCTCGCGCTTCTCGAAGAACGCGGTGACCCCCTCGACGATGTCCTCGGTCGAGAGCGCGAGCGTCAGCTGCGCGCGCAGGTAGTCGAGCGCGTCATCGAGCGGCATGTCGAGCTGACGGCGCATCGCCTCCTTGCCGAGGCGCATGATCAGCGGCGACGCGCCCGCGAGCTTTCCCGCCCACTCCGCCACCACTCCGTCGAGCTCCCCGTCGGGCACCACGCGATTGACGATGCCCGCCTGGAGAGCCTCCGCGGCGCTCCAGCGCTCGCCGAGCAGCAGCAGCTCGTTCGCCTTCTTGCGCGGCACGTTGCGGTAGATGAGCGCCATGATCATGAAGGGAAATGCCCCGACGTTGATCTCCGGCGTGCCGAACGTCGCCCGCTCTGAGGCGAGGATCAAATCGCACGCGAGCGCGATCCCGAGCGCGCCCGCGAGGACGTGGCCGCGCACGGCGCACAGCGTAGGCTTGCCGAGCTCGCCGATCAGCTTGAACAGATCGACGAACAGCTGCGAGCCGAAGTGCTTGTCCACGAGAGGCACCTCGCCTGCGAACCCGCCGAGGTTGGCCCCCGAGGAGAAGGTCTTCTCGTCGGCGGAGGCGAGCACCACGCAGCGCACCTCATGCTCGTCGCGGGCGCGCCGGAATGCGCCGGTCAGCCCCGCGATCATCTCCGGCGAGAGCGCGTTGCGCGTGTCTGGGTCATTCAGCGTGATCGTCGCCACGCCCGCGTCCTCGACCTCGTACAGAACCGGTTCACTGGGCACCGCCGCATCGTAGCCGGATCTTCTCCGTGTGGGAAGTGAGTAGCCCTACTGTTTACTTTTTGCGCGTCCTGCGTTAGCGTCTGTGCACCGCGCCGGCCGAGCTGCGATCGGTCGGCTCATGCACCGCAGACAAGGAGAGCACCCGATATGGCCGCCACCGCCGAGAGCGTCCTGAAGCCCGACTTCCAGACCCAGCGCAAGCACTTCATCTTCAACGACGAGCACGAACAGCTGCGCGAGTCGATCACGAACTTCGCCATCAAGGAGCTCGCGCCGCATGCGGAGGAATGGGAGGAGACGACGTTCCCCGATTGGGTGTTCCGCCGCATGGGCGAGCTCGGCTTCCTCGGCCTCGACAAGCCCGAGGAGTACGGCGGGCAGGGAGGCGACTACTTCAGCGCGATGGTCCTCGCGGAGGCGATCGGCAACGCCAACAGCGGCGGACTGTCGATGGGGATCGCCGTGCAGACCGACATGGCGATGCCGCCGATCCTCAAGTTCGGCACCGAGGAGCAGAAGCAGCAGTGGCTCGTGCCGGCGATCAAGGGCGAGAAGATCCTCTGCCTCGGCATCACCGAGCCCGACGCCGGCTCCGACGTCTCCGGCATCAAGACGCACGCGGTGCGCGACGGCGAGGACTTCGTGATCAACGGCTCGAAGACCTACATCACCAACGGCCATCGCGCCGACGTGATCGTGCTCGTCACGAAGACCGATCCCGATGCCGGCTATGACGGCTTCAGCCTGTTCCTCGTGCCGATGGACTCGCCCGGTGTGATCCGCGAGCAGAAGCTGCAGAAGCTCGGCATGCACGCTTCGGACACTGCTCTCCTCGCCTTCCAGGACGTGCGCGTGCCGGCCTCCGCGATGCTCGGCCAGGAAGGGAAGGGCTTTTACCACATCATGTGGGAGCTCCAGGGCGAGCGCATGATCGGAGCCGCCGGCTCGGTCGCAGGAGCACAGAAATGCTTCGACCGCACGCTCGCATACGCCAAGGAGCGCGAAGCCTTCGGCAAGTCGATCGGCCACTTCCAGGTCATCCGCCACAAGTTCGCCGAGATGGCGACCAAGATCGAGTCCGCGCGCCAGCTGGTCTACGTGACGGCGTGGCGCTTCGCCAACGGCGAGTACCCGGTGCGCGAGATCTCGATGGCCAAGCTGCATTCGGCCCGCGTCGCCTGCGAAGTCGCCGACGAGTGCATCCAGATCCACGGCGGTGCGGGCTACATGAAGGAGTACGGCGTCGAGCGCGTCTGGCGCGACATGCGCCTGAACCGGATCGGCGCCGGCACCGACGAGATCATGCTCGAGGTGATCGGCCGCTCCTATGGCCTCTGATCAGTCGACCGAGCCGCGCGGCACGACCCACTCGACGGCCTGGCCGGTCACGGTGGAAATCAGATCGAAGTCGGCGTCATAATGCAGGACGGTGAGCGCGGCTTGCTCAGCGGCCGCTGCCACGATCAAATCGGGAAGGCTCACCCCGCGGTGCTGACCGAGAGCGGCGAGCAGCCCCTGGACCTCCACCGCGCGGTCGAATGCGCCCTGTTCGAGGGAGACGCGATCAAAGCGAAGCGCGATATCCGCCCGCCGCGCTTGATGCTCTGCGCCGGACCGGGCGCTGAAGAGGAGCTCGAGATCGGTGGCCGAGCACGTCGCGAGCAAACCGGCAGTGATGAGCGGCTCCGCTCGCGCGGCGATGGCCGGCTTGGCCATCCTCGCAAGGACGCTGGTGTCTACGAGATGGGTGGGCGCGGCCACGCGCGTCTCATGATCTCGGGATTGCGCAAGTCCTCGTTCTCCTTGAGCCATGTGATGATGCGCATGCCCGCCTCGCGGCGCACGACCTCTCGCAGCGCGCCATCCACGGTGTCCTTGACACCGTGGGTGCCGAGTATCTCTCTCGCCCTTATGAGCATCTCATCATCGATATCCAGTGTGGTCCGGCGCATGCGGATAGTATAGCCTGAGCTTGCTCTGCAACCCATAGTGACTAACGTAACGACGGCATATCCGTTCGCTGCCCTCGGTGGTCATGCCCGACCTGATGCCACCCTTCACTGAGGAGCACGAGGAGTTGCGGGCCTCCGTCCGCGGCTTCATCGAGCGCGAGCTCACACCGCATGCGCAGCAGTGGGAGGACGAGCAGTGGTTTCCCGACGAGGTGTTCCGCACACTCGCAGCGCAGGGCCTGCTCGGCCTGAAGTACCCCGAGCGCTACGGCGGGCAGGGCGGCGACTACCTGCACGAGGCGGTGCTCGCCGAGGAGCTCGCACGCATCGGCTCCGGCGGGACAGCCGCGGGGATCGGGGCCCACATCTCGATCGCCACGCCGCCGATCTGGAAGTTCGGCAGCGAGGAGCAGAAGCAGCGCTACCTCGTGCCGGCGATCCGCGGCGAGAAGATCGCCGCGCTCGGCATCACCGAGCCCGGTGCCGGCTCGGACGTCGCCGCGATCCGCACGCGGGCCGAGCCCGCCGAGGCGGGTTGGATCCTCAACGGCGAGAAGACCTACATCACCAACGGCGTGCGCGCGCACTTCATCGTCACCGCCGCCAAGACGACAGCCGCGGGCGGCCATCACGGGATCTCCTTCCTGATCGTCGACCGCGACGAAGGCGTCACCTCGTCGAAGCTCGAGAAGCTCGGCTGGCATGCCTCCGACACGGCGACCATCAGCTTCGAGGACGTCTTCGTCCCGGAGCAGAACCTGCTCGGCGAGCTGAACGAGGGCTTCAAGCTGATCATGGCCAACTTCCAGTGGGAGCGTCTCGCGATGGCCCTCGGTGCGGTCGGTGCGATGCAGACCGCATGGGAGCGCACCGCCGAGTTCGCCCGCGAGCGCCAGACGTTCGGCCGGCCGCTGTCCGGACACCAGGCGATCCGCCATCAGCTGGTCGACCTCGCGACCTCTACCTACGCCTGCCGTTGCATCACCTACGACGCGCTGCGCCGCTTCATCGCCGGCGAGCAGCCGCTGCGCGAGGTGACGATGGCCAAGCTGCTCACCCAGCGAGCCTCCTTCGAGCTGATGGACGCCTGCCTGCAGATCCACGGCGGCGCCGGCTACATGCGCGAGTACTGGGTCGAGCGCGCCGCCCGCGATGCGCGGCTCGGGCCGATCGGCGGCGGCAGCGATGAGATCATGCGCGAGATCCTCGGACGCGATCTCGGGCTCTAGAGGGCTGCAAGCCTCGCAACAGGCCTGAAGCCCCCTCCACAAGGATGTCCAAAGCTGCCCTCCTCCGCTCATGCCTGCGGGCGGGCGAGCCGATACCTGACGCGTGGCTCGTCTGCGTCTCATCTGCGCGATCGCTCTCACCGCGCTCTGCGCATGCGCCGCCGCCGGCATCGCCTCTGCCCTCGGCGCAAGCGCACGCGTAGCTGAGTCCCCGCTCAGCGCCCGCTCCGCGCACGCCCGTGCCCGCCACGAGGCAGCCGTCCGTCACGAGGCAGCCGTTCGTCACGAGGCAGCCGTTCGCCACGCGGCGGCCGTTCGCCACGCGGCGGCCGTTCGTCACGCGGCGGCCGTTCGTCGGCAGCAGCTGGCGCGCTGCGCGAAAGGCAGTCACCTCCGCGCGAGCCGCCGGCCCGCACGCGAGCGCCGCAAGCCGGCTCACGATGGCCGAAAGCCGGCCCGTCACGCTCAGGCACATGCGGGCTGCGGCAAGCGCAGCGTCCGCGTCTCGCAGAGGACAACCAGGGGGCTGCGCCGGCGCTCTGAGCGCCACGCACATGCGAAGCGATCCGCGTCCTTGCTGAAGCCGGCGCCGGCAGGCGTGCCCGCGACGGCCGCGGACGGCTTCAGCCGCGAGTGCCCGAATGCAGCGCTCACGCCGAACGAGCAGAACCTCGAACTCATCCGCGCCGCGGTGCTTTGCCTCGTCAACCGCGAACGCGCCGCGCATGGTGAGGGCGCGCTCGAGCCGAACGCCCGCCTCGAGCAGGCCGCTCAGAGCCACACCGAGAGCATGGCCTTCGGCGACTACTTCGAACACGTCGGCCCGAGCGGCGACACGCCTGTGGAGAGGATGCGCGCCGCGGGCTACATCTACAGCTCGCAGATAGGCTTCGAAGTCGGTGAGAACATCGGCTGGGGCACGCTCTGGCTGGGCTCGCCCCGAGCGATCGTCGCCGCCTGGATGGCATCGCAGGGACACCGCGAAAACATCCTCGACCCGCGCTACCGCGACACGGCCGTCGGCGTCTCGCCGCATGTTCCCGCCTCGCTGGGCCATGGCCAGCCTGGCGGGATCTACACGCAGGACTTTGGCGTCATCACCGGTTGAGAGGCGTTCTGTCTGCAGGTACGCTCCCACCGTGCGAGTGTCGATTGACCTGGCCGGCAGGATCGTCGTCCCGAAGCCGTTGCGCGACGAGCTCGGCCTCTCACCGGACACGCCCCTCGAGATCGAAGTCCTCGACGACCACGAGGCCGCTCGCGAGCGGCGGTGATCTCGGCCGTCGACGGCGGCGCGCGATCGGTCGGCAGGAGCGGCGGTCCTCACCGGACCTATATAACTTCCGCTCCCCGACCACTTAGAAGGAGATCTCACAGCTATGGGAGTACTCGACGGCAAGTCGGCGATCGTCACGGGCTCGGCGCGCGGCATCGGACGCGCGACCGCGGAGCTGCTCGTCGCCCAGGGCGCGCAGGTCCTCATCAATGACCTCGACGGCGACATCGCCGAGCAGGCTGCCGGCGAGATCGCGGGCGAGACCGCTGTGTTCGCCGGCGACCTGACCAAGCCGGGCGTCCCCGACCAGCTCGTGCAGAAGGCCATCGACGCGTTCGGCAAGATCGACATCATCGTCAACAACGCCGGCTACACGCTCGACGCGCCGATCCACAAGATGTCAGACGAGCATTTCCAGGCGATGCTCGACATCCACACCGTCGTGCCGTTCCGCGTGATCCGCGCGGCCGCGCCGCATCTGCGCGAGCCGGCGAAGAAGGAGCGCGAGGAAGGCAAGGAGGTGTTCCGCAAGATCGTCAACGTCTCCTCGACCTCGGGTACGTTCGGCAACGCGGGGCAGGCGAACTACTCCTCCGGCAAGGCCGGCGTCGTGGGCCTGACGAAAACGGTTGCCAAGGAGTGGGGGCAGTTCAAAGTCAACGTCAACGCCGTCGCCTTCGGCTTCATCGACACGCGCCTGACGCAGGCGAAGGTCGACGAGAACGTGATGGAGAAAGAGGGCGAGACGATCCAGCTCGGCATCCCCGAGCAGATGCGCCAGATGGCCCCCGCGCTGATCCCGCTCGGGCGTCCCGCGACCCCCGAGGAGGCAGCCGGAGGGATCTTCTTCCTCTGCTCACCCTGGTCGAACTACGTGCACGGTCAGACGCTGCACGTGACCGGCGGGCTGTTCGGGGGCATGACCGGCTGAGGACCCCATCCCGCTCAGGGCACGGCTTGGATGGCGTGGAACAAGCCCCGTTCAGAAGACGATCGTCCGGCCTTCGTAGACAAGCACACGATCATCGAGCTCGCTGCGAACCGCGCGCGCGAGCACCAAACGCTCGAGGTCGCGTCCGACGCGTTCGAGGTCGTCGACTGTGTACTTGTGTCCGACCCGCTGCACGTCCTGCTCGATGATTGGACCGTCGTCGAGCGTCTCGGTGACGTAGTGCGCGGTCGCACCGATCAACTTCACGCCGCGCTCGTAGGCGTGCCGGTAGGGCTCCGCGCCGGCGAAGGCCGGCAGGAAGGAGTGATGGATGTTTATCACCCGACAGCCGATCCGCGCCAAGAAGTCACCAGACAGGATTTGCATGTATCGCGCGAGCACCAGCAGTTCGACACTGCCTGCTAGCTCATCGAGCGCCCGCTGCTCAGCCTGAGGCTTGGTCTCGCTGGTCACGGGGATGTGCAGGAACGGGACGCCCAGTGCTTCGACCTCGCTCCCCACGTATTGGTGGTTGGAGATCACGCAGATCACATCCATATCGAGCTCACCGCGACGATTGCGCCAGAGCAGATCGAGCAGGCAGTGGTCCTCGCGTGAGGCCATGAGCGCCACCCGGCGGCGATCGCCGGCGTAGGCAATCCGCCATTGCATTTCAAACCGCTCAGCCAGCCTGCAGAACTCAGCCTCGAACGCCGCGCGGTCCTCGTCGATAGCCGGAAGGTAGAAGGCCGATCGCATGAAGAAGCTCCCGTGCTCCGGGTCGGTCGAGTACTGGTCCGAGCTGACGATGTTGGCTCCCTGATCGAACAGGAAGCTCGAGACCGCCGCCACGATTCCGGGTCCGTCGGGGCACGAGATCAGCAGGCGGGCCGTGTGCTCGGCGCCGCGCCCTGTCTGTGAGCCGAGGTCGGACATCAGTGGCTGAGCGCCGCCGCCGCAAGAGGGCGCGACATGCTGGGCGGATCGCCTCGTTGAATAGCCACCGTGTGATCGTACGTGGCGGCTCAGCTGCGAAGCGTCCGCCAGCGCCGCCGGGCCGGAGTGCCGCGCGCGCTTGCGTCAGCCAGGCGGGAGGCGCTCCCCTCGCACGCCGCTGAGATCGAGCAGGCAGCCTGAGAAGTAGGCCCCTGCCGGCGAGGCGAGGTAGCCGGTGAGCGCGGCCACCTCGCCCGCGGCGCTCGCCTCGCCGGGCGCGATCGTGACGACGGTGATCGCGTGGCGAGCCCACTCGACCGAGAGCGTGCGCGCGAGGTTCTCGAGGCCCGCGCGCGCGGCAGCGGCGTGCTCGCCGGCAGCGGCCGGAGGGGCGAGATAGACGATCCGGCCGGCTTGCTCGCGCGCGAGGAAGGCGCGGGTCACGACCGCCTGCGTCACGTTCCAGCTCGCCTGAAGGCAGGCCCGAAGCGCCGCCGCCGCGTGCTGGGACTCGCCGCCAGGCTGCCGGGCGGCGGCGCCTGCTGCGAACAGCGCGTCGCCGTCGACGACCAGCAGCTCGATGCTGGCGCTCTCGGCGAGCGCGCGCTCGACGGCCTGCTCGACGGCCGCCTGCTCGACCGCGAGCTCCTGATCGCAGATCGCCTCGCACACGGACACATGCGCCCCGAGCTCGGCGCAGGCGAGTGTGACGGCGGCGGTGAAGGACTCGTCCCGCGCTCGCCGCGGCTCGGCGCCCGCAAGCAGCACGGACACCCCCTCGAGCAGGCCGGGGCGCAGCAGCTCCGATGCGAGCGTCTCCTCGGACATGGCGCTGGCGGGACCCTATTGCGCCGCGCTCGCCGGCGAGCTCAGAGCGCTCCCGCGGGGCGCGGCGTTACGCGCTAGCCGCGGCCGTATCCGGCGCCGGGGCGCCGCGCAGCTCGAAGTAGAGCACGGCCGCCGCCAGCGCGGCGAACGGCGCGATCAGCACGCCGAGGATGACCGTGACGACGATGCCGACGCCGGTGCTGGCTGATTCGGCCACCAGCTCGACCGCGCCGGCAAAGATCCTGATGAAGACGTCGAGCACGAGGATCACCCCGAACACTCGCCAGCCGTTTCCGCGCACCAGCTCGTGGCTGCGCGAGAGCGCGCGCAGGCCCGGAGGTCGCTCGAGCACGACGACAGGCGCTGCCACCGACCACACGGTGACCAGGATCAGGCCGGGGATTATCAGCAGGATGAACCCGATGACGGTCCCGATGCCGGCGACGATCCCGACCAGCAGGAGCTGGCCGAGCACCGGCATCACGGCGCTGAGCAGCTGACTCACTGTCGCATCGCGCCGGCCGTCCTGGACGTCGGCAACGAGCTCGACGACCATGCCCGTGAACAGCGTCGTCGCCACGAGGACGATCACGAGCGAGACCAGCACCAGCCCAGGGGCTGCCGCGACCAGCACCGCGGAGACGATCCCGGTGAACACGAACACGACGGCCGCGGCGGGCATCAGCACCGGTGCCTGATCGACATAGATGTCGAACACCCGGCGGATGACATCGCCAACGTCAAGTCGACCCTGCACCATCACCTCCGAAGTCGCCGGCGGCGTACTCGAAACGCAAACCCTAGGCCAGCGTGCCGACGGCCACGCCTCGCTCAGGCGACAGCCGCCCCCTTTGGCGCGTGGCGCTTTGCCCGGCGCTGCTCGCGCAGCCGTCTGAGCACCCCCCGGCGGCCGTGTTCCTCGAGGCCGGCGTACAGGCGCCTGATCTCGACCAGGATCTGATCGGCGACGGCCTGCTGCTGCTCGCGCGTGGAGCTCTCGATGCGCTCCCAGCAGATCGGCTCGCCGTACTGGATCGTCGTCTTCGGGAACTGAAGCCGCTTCCAGTTGCGGATTCGCGAGGAGCCGTGGATCGCGATCGGCACGACCGGAGCCCCCGTCTCGAGCGCCAGGCGCCCGATCCCGGGCTTGGCCTGCTCGGACACTTTCCCCGTGCGCGAGCGGCCGCCCTCGCAGTACATCGCGACCGCCCCGCCCTTCGCGAGGATCATCTCGGCGGTGATGAAGGTCTCCTCGTCGCGTGCGCCGCGGCGTACGGGAAACACGCCGCCGTGCGTGTAGATGAACTGCGCCGGCGGCTTGAACAGCTGCGACTTGGCCATGAAGCGCACCTTGCGCCGGATGTAGCAGCCGAGCAGGAAGTGGTCCATGAACGAGAAGTGATTGGGCGCGAGGATCACCGCTCCGGCCCCTGGGACGTTCTCGACCGAGATCGGGCGGGCGCGCAGGAGCGTGTAGGCATACAGCGAGGTGAGCACCCGCGTCAGCTCATACGCCCAGTCCGGCTCACGCGTGCGCGCGCGCTCGTGGAAACGGTCGAAGTGCTCCTTCGGCCGCGGGTCCGTATAGACCTGTTCGCGCATCGGTGCCAGATCGCTCATCTGAGCGGTCTACGCCTGGCGCCGCGCAAAGTTACGCGCGCGACGCGCGCGCGTCAGTGGGGCGTGTGCAGCAGCGAGCGGATGGTCTGCGTGTACGCGCCCTTTGGGGCTCCGTTCGCGGTGAGCACGCCGAAATAGTGTTCGCGGTCGTTGTCCACGCCCGGCAGGCGCTGGTCGAATGCCTGGTAGATGAAGATCGCGCGGATCCGTTCGCCGTAGCGGGCGCGGATCGCCGCGATCGTCGACTTCAGGGCGCGCGCCGCTTCGGCGTAGGTCATGCACAGCGGCCAGCCGTCGTTGTCGGTGAGGCAGCTGCCGTTGTCGGTGGCGATGCCGAGCTCGGTGATGAAGATCGGGATCGTCGCGGGCGCGCCGCGGGCCTGCGTCTGCTGCACGAGCTGGTCGAGCATCGGTTGCCACGCTGACCGCGGTCCGTAGGGGTGTGCGGTCCAGCCGGCGATCCGCGAAGCGAGATCGGGAACCGCGGCGAACATCCCGTTGACCCATTCCGCGGAGTCCACACCGCCGTCGTCGCCGATCGCGAGCAGGCCGACACGAGCGTTGCCGAGCGGTCCATCGATCGCTTCCTGCGCGGCCTTCAGGGCGAGTGCGTATTCCGCGGCTCGCTGCGCGTAGGCGGGACAGCCGGGTCCGCAGCCTCCGAACTGGTAGGCCCGGTTGGTCTCGTTGCCGAACTCGATGTCGCGGATCGCGAGCCGGCCGCCGGAGCGGTGACGCCAGAAGGTGCCGGAGGGGCCGAACGACCGTGCCCAGCTCGCGAGGTTGCGCGCCTCGGCGCTCGTCGCAACGCGTCCGCTGAAACCGGCGAGCGGCAGAACGGCGACATCGTGGCGCGCGAAGGACCCGATCACCGGCGCGAGGCTTGCCGGCGTCGCGTCGATCGGGAACTCCACGCGGACGATCGCCGCTCCGAGATCGCCGATCTGGCTCACCGAGCGCGAGCCCGGGTGGGCGTCTGAGACGAGCCCCAGCTGAAAGGAAGGTTCGGTGCTCGCCGCGCTGATGCCCGGCAGGCTCGACGCCGCGAGCGCAGCCGTGGCGGCGAGCGTCACTAGGCGCAGCACGCAGCGAGGCTAGCAACGCGCCTCCGAGCGGGAGCTGGTCAGCGACGCTGGACGTAGACGCGTATGAAATCGGCGAGCTGGCGCCCGCGATGGGCGAAGCCGGCGAGCGTGCTGCCGCTTGCGCGGTGAGCCAGATCGATCTCCACCTCTGCGACGCGGTGCCCCGTGCGGACGGCATCGATCGTCATGCCGACCTCCATGCCGAAGCCGTGCGCGAACGGCAGCACGTCCTGGAGCGTCCGCGCGCGCAGGGCGCGCTGCCCGGAGATCGGCGCGGTCATCTCCAGGCCGCAACGCCGGCGGATCGCCCAGCGCGCGAAGCCGACGGCGAGCCCGAGCCCTCCGCCGACGCGCCTAGCGAAGGCGGCGACGACCATGTCCGCCTCTTCGCGGCGGATCGGCTCCACCAGCGCCCCGAGCGCGCGCGCCGACTCGGCGAGGTCGCCGTCGCACAGGACGAAGACGCCTTCAGCCTCCCCACCTTCAGCCTCCCCGTCCTCCCCGTGCTCTTTTTCCCCCTCCTCCTCGCCGCGGCTGCTCCGCTGCAGCTCAACGAGCGCCTCGCGCGCGGCCTCGGTGACCGCCTCCCCCTTACCGACGACCCGCTCGCTGCGCACGACCCGCGCGCCGGCCGCGCGCGCGATCTCGCCGGTGGCGTCAGAAGAGCCGTCGTCGGCGACCCACAGCACCGCGCCGGGAAATGCGACCGCGAGAGCAGCGAGCGTCGCGCCGATGCGATCGGCCTCGTCGTAGGCCGCGACGATGAGGTGGGTCTGCGGGCGCATCGATCGATCGGCGGCTGGCTCTATTGTCCCCGGCGAGTGGCGATCGGCGTTTGGAGGATCTGATGACGGACGTGGAGGCTCATATCACCGGCACCGTATGGAAAATCGAGTGCGAGGTCGGCGACAGCATCGAGGAGGGCGACACGGTGGCGATCCTCGAGTCGATGAAGATGGAGATGCCGGTGGAGGCCGAGGACGCCGGCACGGTCGTGGAGATCCGCTGCGAGGAGGGCCAGGCCGTCAACGAGGGCGACACGCTCGTCGTGCTCGAGTAGGAGATCGGCTCGGCCGAGTGGACCCCCCGGCGGCGCGCGAGCCGTCCCTCGGCTAGCCTGCGCGCGTGCCCTCAGACCTGCCCACACGCGAGCTGGCCGGCGGCAAGCTGATCGTCGATGAGCCTGTCGGCGGCGTCGTGCGCCTCACGATCTCGCACCCGGCGAAGCGCAACGCGCTCGATCACCCGATCCTCGACGCGATCACCGACACGCTCGGCGAGCTCGCCTCGCCGGCGTCGCAGGCCCGCTGCGTGATCGTGACCGGAGCGCACGGGATGTTCTCGGCCGGCTACGACATCGGGGAGATCCCCGACGAGGAGTTCGAGGAGCGGGCCGAGCGGCTCGTCGCGCACCCGTTCACCCAGGCGATCGACGCGCTCGAGGCGTTTCCCCATCCGACGCTCGCGGTGCTGCCCGGGCACACGATCGGCGGCGGCCTCGAGCTCGCGCTCGCCTGCGATCTGCGGGTCGCGCGCGAGGACATCAAGCTCGGCATGCCCCCGGCGAAGCTCGGACTGGTCTACTCGCACACCGGCCTGCGCCGCTTCCTCGACGCGATCGGCGCGCCGCGAACGCGCGAGCTGTTCCTGCTCGGGCGCTTCCTCGACGCGCCGACCGCGCTCGCGTGGGGACTCGTCAACAGCGTCGCTGCGGCAGCCGAGCTGGAGGCGGTCGCGCTCGAGATGGCCGCAGAGCTTGCCGGCAACGCGCCGCTGGCGCAGGCCGGCAACAAGCGCGTCATCGCAGAGTTGCTGCGCGCCGAGGGAGAGCTGCCGGCGGATGTCGAGGAGGAGCTCATCGAGCTTCGGCGCGCCTCCTTCGCCTCGCAGGACCTGCGCGAGGGGATGCGCGCATTCGCCGAGCGGCGGCCGGCGCGCTGGCGCGGCGAATAGCCGTCCGCCGCGCCGCCTACCGTTTGGCGCATGCCGCCGCTGATCACTCGCGAGGAGGCTCTGGAGCTGGGCGAGATCGAGGATCACGGCCAGATCGAAGCCCTCATCGAGCGGGCGTGGGAGGCGCGCGTAGAGCGCTTCGCAGACTCGACCGACATGTGCTCGCTCGTGAACGCCAAGTCCGGCGGCTGCGCCGAGGACTGCGGCTTCTGCGCCCAGTCGCGCTTCGCCGACGCCGAGACGCCGATGCACGCGATGATGGACCCGGAGCAGATCCTCGAGCACGCGCGTGCCGCGGAGGCGGCCGGTGCGCACCGCTTCTGCATGGTCACCCAGGGTCAGGGGCTCTCCAAGCGCGACTTCGACAAGTACCTGGAAGGTGTCCGCCTCGTCGCCGTGCACACGAACCTCAAGCGCTGCGCCTCCGTCGGGCACATCTCGGCCGCCCGCGCGACGGCGCTGCGCGAGGCCGGCATCCAGCGCGTGCACCACAACGTCGAGACCTCCTCGAGCTACTACGACGAGGTGACGAGGACCGTCCGCTACGAGGGCCGCCTGCGCACGATCCAGGCGGTTCGCGAGGCGGGGCTCGAGACGTGCGTCGGCGGCATCCTCAACCTCGGCGAGAGCCGCGCGCAGCGTGTCGAGATGGCATTCGAGCTGGCCGCGATCAACCCGACGAGCGTGCCGATCAACATGCTCAATCCACGACCGGGCACGAAGTTCGGCGACCGCGAGTTCATGGATCCGTGGGAGGCCGTCAAGTGGATCGCGATCTTCCGGCTGATCCTCCCGGACGCGCTGTTCCGGCTATGCGGAGGACGCGTCGAGAACCTCGCCGAGCTGCAGGAGCTCGCGGTCAAGGCGGGGATCAACGGCGTGATGATGGGCAACTTCCTGACGACGCTCGGCAACGAGCCTGAGAAGGACCGGGCGATGTTCGAAGATCTCGGTCTCAACGTCGCGCGCCAGCCAGACAACGCGTCCCACCCGCGCCCCGACAACCGCTCCGGCTGGCTGTCCGGGCAGACACCCGACGTGCTCGAGGGCGCGCCGCAGGATACAGCGCCGGCGGTCGATCTGAACGTACGCCTGTGGGACCCGTCGACGCAGCTGCGCTACCGTTCTCGGCGCTCGACCCCGCCGCGCCCGGACGGCGCAGCAAACCGAGTGCCGGTCGGTTAGGGGACGGCGAGAATGAGCGAGATCGCAGATCGCCTGGCCGAGCTTGAGGAGCTCGGGCTCAGCCGCCGCCTGCGGATGGTGAGCGGACCGCAGGGGCCGACGGTGCTGCTCGACGGCAAGCCGGTTCTGCTGTTGTGCTCCAACAACTACCTCGGACTCGCTGACCATCCCCGCGTGCGCCAGGCCGCCGCGGATGCGGCGATGCGCTGGGGGGTTGGCGCGGGCGCCTCGAGGCTGGTGTCGGGAACGATGACGATCCACCGCCGCCTGGAGGAGCGTCTCGCCGAGTTCAAGCGCAGCGAGGCGTGCGTGCTGTTCGGCTCCGGATACCTCGCGAACCTCGGCGTCATCGCCGCACTCGCAGGTCGCGGAGCGACGATCTTCTCCGACGAGCTGAACCACGCTTCGATCATCGACGGCTGCCGGCTCTCGCGCGCGGAGGTCGTCATCTACCGCCACCGCGACGTCGAGCATCTCGACTGGAGCATGCGCCGTCACTCCGGCGGGCGTGAGGCGCGCGAGGGGCAGCTGATCGTGACCGACTCGGTCTTCTCGATGGACGGCGACGTCGCCCCGCTCGAGGAGATCGCCGAAGTCGCTGGCGAGCACGGTGCGCGCCTCATCGTCGACGAGGCCCACGCCACCGGCAACCTCGGGCCGGAGGGTCGCGGCGCAGTGGCGGAGGCCGGCCTCGAAGGCGAGGTCGACGTGATCATCGGGACGCTCGGCAAGGCGCTCGGCTCCTACGGCGCCTACGCATGCGCGAGCGCCGAGATGGTCCGCTACCTGATCAACACCGCCCGCTCGCTGATCTTCTCGACAGCTCCGGCACCTCCCGCGGTCGCGGGCGCGCTCGCGGCGCTCGACCTGCTCGAGGAGCGGCCGCATCGCGTCCAGCGGCTGCGCTCGAACGCGCGTGCCCTGCGCCAGGCGCTTGCCGCGGAGGGCTTCCCGGTCGCCGATGTCGAGATGCAGATCGTCCCGCTGATCGTCGGCGAGGAGCGCGCGGCGATGCGCCTCTGCCAGCAGGCGATCGAGCGCGGCGTGTTCGCACAAGCGATCCGTCCCCCGACGGTGCCGTCGGGGAGCTCGCGACTGCGCCTGACGGCGATGGCCTCGCACACCCCCTCTGAGCTGCGCACGGCCGCGCAAGCCTTCGGGGCGGCCGCCCGCGAGCTCGGACTGGATCCATCGGCGATGACGCCGCCCCTTGCCGAGCGGGAGCTCGCCCTCCAGGAGCACGAGGCTGCGCTCGACCGCGAAGCTGAGCGTGCGATCGAAGTCCGGCGGGTGCATGCTCCAATGGCCGCGACGGCCGGTAGGCCGGCGGCGCCATTCGACCTCGAGCGGGACGAGCGGGCGGACCTCGAGCGGGACGATCTCGCGGACCTCCAGCCGACGGTCGTGGCAGAGAGCGTGCCCTTCGACGTCGAGCGCGAGAGCTCGAGCGCCCGCGCCGCGTAGCGCTCCCAGGCCGCGGCCGCAAACATGCGCGGGCTGTTCGTCACCGGGACCGACACCGGCGCCGGCAAGACCGTCCTCAGCGGCGTGCTCCTCGCGGCGATCGCGGCCGCCGGCGAGCCGGTGCGCACTCACAAGCCGGTCGTGACCGGACTCGATGAGCCCCCACTCTCGCCCGGCGCCTGGCCGGCGGACCACGAGCTGCTCGCAGCAGCAGCCGGCATGAGCCCGGAGGAGGTTTCACCGCTGCGCTACGGCCCGCCGGCCTCGCCGCATCTCGCCGCGCAGCTCGCCGGAGAGGACATCGACTCCACCGCGCTGCTGGCCGCAGCACATACCGCCGCCGCAGACGCCGCCGCGGGGAACGCAACGCTGATCGTCGAGGGCGTCGGGGGCCTGCTCGTGCCGCTCGCGGAGGACTTCACGGTCTGCGACCTCGCCGCCGCCCTGCGGCTGCCCGTGCTGATCGCCGCACGGCCGGGGCTCGGCACGATCAATCACACGCTGCTCACGCTGCAGGCCGCTAGGGCCGCGCAGCTCGAGGTCCGCGCCGTCGTCCTCACTCCATGGCCGCAGCGGCCCGATGCGATCGAACGCTCGAACCGCGAGACGATCGCTCGCCTCGGCGAAGTGGAGGTGGCGACGCTCGAGCATGTCGCTGATTCCGGCGCCGCCGAGCTCGCGCGCGCCGGGGACGGGCTGCCCTGGCTGCGCTGGCTCGAGACGCCCAGCGGAACGCCCTCCACGACTTATCAGTCCCTGTAGTCTGGCGAGGTGGCGCGCACGGGGGAGGGTCAGGCGAGCGCAGCTCGGACTGTTCTTGTGACGCTGTGCGCGGGTCAGTTCTTGATGGCGCTCGACAGTTCTGTGATGAACGTGTCGATCGCGACGGTCGCCAAGGACGTGGGCACAACCGTTACCGGAATCCAGACGGCGATCACTTTCTACACGCTGGTGATGGCTTCGTTGATGATCACCGGCGGCAAGATCGGTCAGATCATTGGCCGCAAGCGCGCTTTTGCGATCGGATGCGTTATCTACGGCTGCGGGTCGTTCATTACCGCTATCTCCCCGAGTCTTGGCGTGCTGCTGCTCGGATGGTCGTGCCTGGAGGGCATCGGGGCCGCGCTGATCTTGCCCTCGATCGTCGCGCTCGTCGCATCCAACTTCGCGCGCGACGAGCGACCGCGCGCTTACGGGCTGGTGGCTTCGGCCGCCGCGATTGCGGTAGCGGTTGGCCCGATCGTCGGCGGTCTCTTCACGACCTACCTCTCGTGGCGCTACGTGTTCGCGGGCGAGGTTCTCGGCGTGTTCGCGATCCTCGGCCTGACGCGGCGAATGGCGGACGGGACGAGAGAGCGGGGAGTGCGACTTGACCTGGTGGGGACAGCGCTCTCAGCGCTCGGACTCGGGCTCATCGTCTTCGGGATCCTGCGCTCAGGCGCATGGGGGTTTGTCAAGGCCAAACCAGGAGCTCCCGAGTGGCTCGGTCTGTCGCCGACGATCTGGCTGATGCTCGGCGGCGGGGTCGTCCTATGGCTCTTCATCGAGTGGGAGAACCGGCTGCTCGCGCGCGGCTCTGAGCCTCTTATCGACCCCACGATCCTGCGAAACCCGGTGCTGCGCGGCGGTCTGAACTCGTTCTTCTTCCAGTTCTTCGTGCAGGGTGGACTGTTCTTCGCGGTGCCCCTGTTCCTCTCCGTCGCGCTCGGGCTCTCTGCGATCGAAACCGGCGTCCGGCTCCTGCCGCTCTCCGTCACGCTCCTGTTGGCTGCAGCAGGCATACCGAGGTTCTTTCCCGACGCGTCACCGCGCCGGGTGGTCCAAATTGGTTTCCTTGCGCTATTCGCCGGCCTCCTCGTCATGATGGGAGCGCTCGATGCGGGCGCTGGGCCGGAGATAGTGACCTGGCCCATGCTGCTTGCCGGCCTCGGGATTGGGGCATTGGCTTCACAGCTCGGAAGCGTCACCGTCTCATCGGTTCCAGATCAGCAGAGCGGCGAGGTGGGCGGGCTCCAGAACACGATCACAAACCTCGGCATGTCTGTCGGCACGGCGCTGACGGGCGCGATAGTCATCGCTGCCCTGAGCACATCGTTCCTGACCGGCGTCCAGCAGAACCCCGCGGTGCCCGCCCAGGTCAAATCCAAGGCCACGACCGAGCTGGCCGGGGGTATTCCCTTCGTGTCCGACGCCCAGTTGAAAACCGCGCTCCACAAGGCCGACGTACCCCCTGAGGCAGCAGAAGCCATCGTCGAAGAGAACGCCACCGCTCGACTCGACGGGCTGCGGTCGGCGCTGTCAGTGCTGGCGATCGTCGCATTGATCGCGCTGCTCTTGAGTCGGCGGATTCCGACTGCGCAGCCCGCTGCGGCGACGGCAACTTAGTGACCCGACGGCCGCCTCGCTTGGAGCGAGGGTCCATGCGTCGTTCGGGTCGATTCGCGAGAGGCGTCGGGAACGCGTGCGGGCGACGTACGCTTCCACCTCCGGATGGGGGGCACGTAGGAGAGGTCACCGGGGTCCCCGGCGAATGCTCTTCCGGCGAGCAAGCGGAACGCGACGCTGCCGCGCACGCCGGCAAGGGGCGAGATCGACCACCAGGCGAGATGGCCGTAGCTTGGGCGAGTGTGCTGTCGCTAGACAGCGCCGGCTTGAGCCTGCCTCGCAAGGCGTCACATCGCGCGCGACGGGCCGGCCGTTAGAGTTGCATTTCCGTTCCTCGACGATAGGGGGGTATCGATGGCACTCGGCTTCTACTTCGCGCCGCAGTCGTTCACCGCACAGCAGTACGACGAGGCAATCCGTCGACTCGAGGCGGCCGGTGCGGGGGCTCCTGCCGGGCGCTCGTATCACTGCGCGTTCTCGGCCGGCCCCGGGCTACACGTCTTCGACGTATGGGACTCCCAGGAGTCCTTCGACAGGTTCGGCGAGACGCTCATGCCTATCCTCGCCGATCTCGGGGCCGATCCCGGTCAGCCGCAGGTCGCCGAGATACACAACATCATCGTCGGGTAAGCGCGACGCGCGCAACCTCGACCATCGCCGTCGTGACGCTCGCGAGGTCCTCCTCGCCGATCACGTATGGCGGCATCGTGTAGATCAGGTTGCGAAACGGCCGCAGCCAGACGCCGCGGCGCACGGCGGTCGCCGTCGCCGCGGCCAGTGCGACGTCCTCCTCGAGCTCGATCACGCCGATCGCTCCGAGCACGCGGACGTCGCTGACGCCCGGCGTCTCGCGCGCCGGCTCGAGCCCGGCGCGCAGCCCGTGCTCGATCTCGTGCACCCGCGCGCGCCAGCCGCCATCGTCGAGCAGCTCGAGTGACGCGAGCGCGACTGAGCAGGCGAGCGGGTTCGCCATGAAGGTCGGCCCGTGCATCAGCCCGCCGCCGTCGCCGCTCGAGACCGCCTCGGCGACCGCAGGCGTGCAGAGCGTCGCCGCGAGCGTCATGTACCCGCCGGTCAGGGCCTTGCCGACGCACATCACGTCCGGCGCCACGCTCGCGTGCTCGCACGCGAACATCGCGCCGGTTCGGCCGAAGCCGGTCGCGATCTCGTCGAGCACGAGCAGCAGGCCGTGCTCGTCGCACAGCCGCCTGAGGAGCGCCACGCACTCGGGCGCAGTGGAAGCGCATGCCGCCCGCGCCCTGGACGACCGGCTCGAGGATCACCGCGGCTAGCTGCTGTGCGTGCTCTGCGACGAGCTCGCTCGCGTGCCGCGCCCAGTGCTCGTCGAGGCCCGCGTCGAACCCGTCCGGCGGGCGCTCGGCGAAGACGTGCTCGGGCAGCACGCCCGCGAACAGGCTGTGCATGCCACCGATCGGATCGCACACGGCCATCGCGCCGAACGTGTCGCCGTGGTAGCCGCCCCTGACGGTCAGCAGGCGCGTGCGCGTCGTGTGTCCGTGCGCACGCTGGAACTGCAGGCACATCTTGATCGCGACCTCGACCGACACCGACCCGGAGTCGGCGAGGAACACGCGCTCGAAGCCCCTGCGGCGCGATCGCCGTCAGCCGCTCGGCCAGGCGCACGGCCGGCTCGTGCGTGAGCCCGCCGAACATCACGTGCGCCATCCGCCCGAGCTGCCCGCGTGAGCGGCGGCGTCGAGCGCCGGGTGGCGGTAGCCGTGGATCGCGCACCACCACGAGGCCATCCCGTCGATCAGCTCGCGTCCGTCGGCGAGCCGCAGGCGCACCCCCTGCGCCGAGACGACCGGCAGCGAGGGCAGCCGGCGCCGGCAGCGCGCCGTAGGGGTGCCAGACGCGCTCGCGGTCGAGCGCGAGCAGTGCGGCCCAGTCGCGTCAGGCGCGGGCTCTAGTCCTCGTAGGCGATGAAGTCGCGCTTGCGCGCTCCGCACACCGGACAGAACCAGGTGTCGGGGATGTCCTCGAACGCGGTTCCCGCGGGGATCCCGCCGTCCGGGTCGCCCTCCTCGGGGTCGTAGATGTAGCCGCAGGACTCGCAGATCCAGCGCTGGAGGGTCTCGGTGGTGGTGCTCATGCGCAAAAGATTACCGGCAGGTAGGGTCAGCCGATGAGCGCCTCGGAGGAGAGCGAGCGGCCCGGGCCCGGCGAGAGGTACAACCCCGGCCCGGCCGTCGCCGCCGCGCCAGGCGGCGAGCGTGATCCTGCTGCGCGGCGGCGCGCAGGCAGCTCGAGGTGCTGCTCGTCAGGCGCACGCCCGAGGCGCGCTTCATGGGCGGCGTGTGGGTGTTCCCCGGGCGGCGCGGTCGACGCCGGCGAGGGCGACGGCGAGGACGCCCACCGCGCGGCGGCGATCCGCGAGCTGCGCGAGGAGGCGGCGATCGACGTCGAGGACCCCGGCGCGCTCGTCAAGTTCTCGCGCTGGATCACCCCTGCGCAGGTCCAGATCCGCTTCGACACGCACTTCTTCCTCGCCTCCCTGCCCGCCGGGCAGGAGCCGCGGGTCGACGGCGAGGAGTGCGTCGACCTCGGCTGGTTCACGCCGCAGGCCGCGCTCGACGCCCACCGCGCGGGCGAGATCGCGCTCGTCTTCCCGACGATCAAGCACCTCGAGCAGCTGCGCGAGTTTCACCTCCGTCGAGGAGCTGCTCGCGCATGCGCGCGGACGCGATGTGCAGCCGGTCGAGCCGCGGGTGATCGCTCGAGGGCGAGGTCGCGCGCATCCTGCTGCCGGGCGATCCCGGCTACTGACCGATCGCAGCTGCCCGCCGGCGCTCGCCGCGAGCGCCGTGCCATTCAGCTCTCCTGCTGGGCCTCGATGACGTGACGTGACGGCGTTGATCAGCGCCAGGTGGGTGAACGCCTGCGGGATAGTTGCCGAGGTGGCGGCCGGAGGAAGCCTCGAGCTCCTCGGCGTAGAGCCCCAGCGGAGAGCGCGTAGGAGAGCAGTCGCTCGCACAGGTGCTCGGCATCGCGGTCCTCGCCGATCTCCGACAGCGCCGAGACGAGCCAGAACGAGCAGATCAGGAACGTGCCCTCCTCGCCGTGCAGGCCGTCGTCGGTCTCTTCGGTCCGGTAGCGCAGCACGAGCCCGCCCTCGGTGAGTTCGTCGCGAATCGCCATCACGGTCGCGCGCACGCGCTCGTCCTCCGGGGGCAGGAAGCGCAGCAGCGGCACCAGCAGGTTCGAGGCGTCGAGCGCGTCCGTTTCGTAGTGCTGGCGGAAGACCCCGCGCGCGTCGACGCCCCGATCGAGGATGTCCTCGTGGATCTCTTCGGCGAGCGCCTGCCACTGCTGCTGCGTTCTCGTCATGGCCGCGCCGTTCGGCCAGCCGCGCTCCGCGGTCCATCGCGACCCAGCACATCAGCTTGGAGGAGACGTAGTGGCGGGGCTCGCCGCGCGCCTCCCAGATGCCCTGATCCGGCTCCTTCCACGCGTTCGCGGCGCAGGTCACCTGGTCGGTCAGCACCGGCCACAGCCGCTCGGGGATGTGATCGCGCATCTTCGAGTGCAGGTAGACCGAGTCGAGCACCGCCCCGTAGACGTCGTTCTGGCGCTGCTTGTAGGCGCCGTTGCCGACCCGCACAGGACGCGCGCCCTCATAGCCCTTGAGGTGCTCGAGCGTCGACTCCTCGAGGTCCATCTGCCCCGTGATCCCGTACATGATCTGCAGCGAGCCGTCGGCGTTGCGGTCCATGTCGGCGACGTACTGAACGAAGTCGTCCGCCTCCCAGTTCAGGCCGAGGGCGTGCAGCGCCCACAGCGTGAAGGAGGCGTCGCGCATCCAGCAGTAGCGGTAGTCCCAGTTGCGTTCGCCCCCGGGCGTCTCCGGCAGCGAGGTCGTCGGCGCCGCCACGAGCGCGCCGGTCGGCATGAACGTCAGGCCCTTCAGCGCGAGCGCCGAGCGCTGCAGGTGAACGCGCCAGGGATGGTCCGGATAGGTGCCTTCGGCCGAGCCAGTTGCGCCAGAAGTGACTGCGTGCGCTGCATATGCGCTTCGGCCTGCTCGACCGTGTGCGGGCCGCCGCGCCCCTCGGTCCAGGACAGCGCGCAGAAGCGCTTCTCGCCTTCGCTCATCGTGTGGCGGCCATGCACGCGATTGCCCTCGATGCCCATGCGGATGTCGGCTGTACAGCCTGAAGGTGGTCTCCTCGTCGGTGGCGTCCATCAGCGCAGACGCCCTGATCGCCGCGCTCGACGACGCTCCAGCGCGCGGGCGTCGCGCCGTAGTCGAGCATCGGCTCGCACACGATCTCGACCTGCACCTGTCCCTGCATGCATTCGACGACCCGCACCAGCAGGTGGTCGGCGTCGTAGTCGGTCGGGGGGCGCGTGTGACTGGAGCCTTGCTTGTTGTCGTGCCACTCGCCGATCGTCAGCGCGTCGATGACGCGCATCCATCCCTGCGGGGTCATCCAGGTCGTCTCGATCGACGTTCGTTCCCGGCATGTAGCGCCGCGCGGCCGGAACGTAGACGCCATATGGCCCCACGCGCCAGCTGCCGGCTCCGCGGTCGAGCATCGCGCCGAACACCGACGGCGAGTCGAAGTGCGGAAGGCACATCCACTCGATCGATCCGTCGGAGGCAAGCAGCGCGCCGGTGTGACAGTCCGAGAGGAAGCCGTAGTCGGCGATCGGCGGGAACGGAGAGTCGATCGACGTGACCCTCGCTTCGGAGTCGCCCGGCAGCGTGTGCTCCGCGAGCGCTTCGCGTGGGGGCGCTCCGTCGGGCATGCTCACCACTCGGCCTGCTCGAGGCTCGGGCGCTCGACGCCCTCCGGCAGGATCTGCTCATCCTCGAGCTTGTCCAGGTGAGCGGCGAGTGTCGCCGTCGCAAACGGCCGCAGCTGCTCCAGCACGTCGTACCAGACTGCGTCGAGCAGCTCTCCCGACCGTGCGACGGCCTTCGCCCAGCGCCGCGATCAGGTGGTTCTCGCGATCGATCCGGTGATTGAGGTACTCCTCGAGCTTGCCCTGGGCGTCCCACACGACCGGCCCGTGCCCGGGGCACAGGACCTCGAAGTCATCGCGTGCGCGCAGCCGCGTGAGGGCGAGCAGGTAGCCGGACATCGCACCGCGGTATGGGCTGATGAAGACGCTGCCCTCGCCGAGCACGGCATCCCCGGTGAAGCACGCCCCGCCGGCGATGAGCGCGAAGTGATCGGCGGCGTGCCCCGGGGTGGCGACCGCCTCGAACGGACCGAACCGCACGTGTTCGCCGAGGCGCACGTCGGCCTGCTCCGCGCCCGCCGCGAGCGGCGAGGGGTAGCGCCCGAGCACGGCGTCGACGGCCTCGGAGTGATCGTGATGACCGTGGGTAAGCGCGACTCCGCCGAGCCCGCCGCGTGCGTCGATCGCCGCGAACAGGCCCTCCAGGTGCGCCTCAAGGAGCGGGCCCGGGTCGACCACCCAGGTGGGCTCGCGTCCGATCAGCCAGCGTGTTCGTGCCCGACAGCGTCAGCGGTCCCGGGTTCGGCGCGCGCACGCGCAGGATGTCATGGCCGGCGAGCAGATCCGCATCGGCGTCGCTCTGCACGGCGTCGGCGCCTGCGGACGCTCGGGCTTGGAGGGCTGGCGGACGCCTCGTGCTCACGCGCTCGACGTTAGCTGAGTGCGCGATCGCAAACGCTGCTCACAGCGCCTGCCTGGACCGGCGCGAGGATCGCCCACGGTGCGCCGCCCCCTTGCGCGAGGAGCCCGCGGCCCACTCCGGCTCGGAGTCGAGGCCCAGCCCGCGGACGATCCCGGCGAGCTCCCGTGCCTGATCGCGCGCGACGAGCGTCACGCCGACGCCGCTCGCCCCCGCGCGGGCCGTGCGCCCGACGCGGTGCACGTAGTCCTCGCGCGTGGCTGGGATGTCGTAGTTGATCACGTGCGTGATGCCCGCGACATCGATGCCGCGCGCAGCGACATCCGTCGCCACGAGCGTGTCCACGACGCCGGCCTGGAAGTTGGCCAGTGCGCGCTCGCGCTGGCCCTGGGACTTGTCACCGTGCATCGCCACGGCCTCGACGCGGCTGGAGGCGAGTCGCTTCACGAGCCGGTCGGCGCCGCGCTTGGTGCGCACGAAGACGAGCGTCAGCCCGCGGTCGGGATCGCTCAGCTCGGAGACCAGGCGCGCGACCTTGCCCTCGTGCGTCACGCTAAGGAAGCGGTGCTCGACGTCGCCCTTGCGCTCGGCCGGGTGCGCATGCTCGTGACGGCGCGGGTTCGAGGTGTAGGCCTTCGCGACCCGCCCCACCTCGCCGTCGAGGGTGGCGGAGAACAACAGCGTCTGTCGCCGCTGCGCGGTCATCTTCACGATCCTGTCGACCGCCGGGCGGAAGCCCATGTCGAGCATCCTGTCGGCCTCGTCGAGGACGAGCAGGCGGACGCGATGCAGCGACACCTCACCGCGATCGGTGAGGTCAAGCAGTCGCCCGGGAGTGGCCACGAGGATGTGCGCGCGCGCCGCGAGTCGCGCCTGCCTGACGATGCCGGCGCCGCCGTACACAGCCGCGATCGACAGCGCCCGGGCATGCGCGATCGGGCGCAGGTCAAGCGCGATCTGCATCGCAAGCTCGCGCGTGGGCGCCAGCACGAGCGCCGACGGGCGCGGGTCGGAGACCTGCAGCCGCTCGATGAGCGGCACGCCGAACGCGAGCGTCTTGCCCGAGCCGGTCGGCGACTGCGCGAGCACGTCGTGGCCGCCGAGCACGTCGGGGATGACCGTCGCCTGGACAGCGAAAGGCGTTGTGATCCCGAGCTTTGAGAGCTCGCCCGCGACGACCTCGGACACGCCGAGGCCAGCGAATGTCTGGTGCTTCATGCTGTTGGTGCTCCTTCCGGCGGCCCTCTGGCCGCCGCTGCGGATGGAGATTCGACTGACCCCATCCGCGCCCTGCGGGCGCCAACAAAGACCAAGAACCCCGCGGACGACTTCGCCGCCCGTTGGCCCACCGTAGCAGGGGCCTGGCCCGACCCTGCACGCGGCCGTGCGCTGCCGGCGGCCCTCCTCGAGCGCGCGTGCGTCAGTCGAGGCTTGCCATCACGTGCTTGATGACCGTGTAGTCCTCGAGCGAGTAGACGCTCAGATCCTTGCCGTAGCCGGACTCCTTGATGCCGCCGTGCGGCATCTCGGAGACGAGCGGGATGTGGTCGTTGATCCACACGCAGCCGAAGCGCAGCGCCCGCGAGACGCGCAGCGCGCGGCCGACGTCGCGGGTCCAGACCGAGGAGGCGAGGCCGTAGCGCGTCGAGTTCGCCCACGCGATCGCCTGCTCCTCGTCGCTGAAGCGCTGCACGGTGATCACCGGCCCGAAGATCTCGCGCTGGATCATCTCGTCGTCCTGCTCGCAGCCCGGCGACGACGGTCGGCTCCAGGTAGAAGCCCGGCCGGTCAGGCTCACGACCGCCGGTGACGATCTCCGCGCGGTCGGGCCGGCGCTCGAGGAAGCCCTCGACGCGCTCGCGCTGGCGGGCCGAGTTGACGGGCCCGAGCGTCGTGTCCGAGGCGAGCGTGTCGCCGATCACGAGGCCCTGCGCCTGCTCGGCCAGGCCGGAGACGACGTCGTCGTAGACGCTGCCCTCGGCGAGCACGCGCGTGGCAGCCGTGCAGTCCTGCCCGGCGTTGTAGTAGCCGGTGCCCGCGATCGTCTCCAGCGCGCTCTCGAGGCCCACGTCGTCGAAGACCAGCACCGGCGCCTTGCCCCCGAGCTCCAGGTGCACGCGCTTGAGGCGTGTCGGCCGCCGTGCGCGCGATGTGCTTGCCGGTATCGCACCGAGCCAGTGAGCGACACCATGTCCACCTCCGGGTGGCTGATCAGCGCCTGACCCGTCGGCTCACCGGGCCCGGTGATCACGTTGAGCACGCCCTTCGGCAGGATGTCGGCCGCCAGCTCGGCGAAGCGCACGGTCGTGACCGGCGTCGTCTCCGCCGGCTTCAGCACCACCGTGTTGCCCGCCGCGAGCGCCGGTGCGATCTTCCAGATCGCCATCATCAGCGGGTAGTTCCACGGCGTGATCTGGCCGATCACGCCGACCGCCTCGCGGCGGACGTACGAGGTGTAGCCCTCCATGTACTCGCCTGCCGCCCGTCCCTCCAGGCAGCGCGCGGCGCCCGCGAAGAAGCGCAGGTTGTCCGCCATCACGGGGATCTCGTCGCTCTTGACGGCTTCGATCGGCTTGCCCGCGTTCAGCGCCTCGAGTCGCGCGATCTCCTCGCCGTGCTCCTCCAGCCGCTCGGCCATCGCCAGCAGCGCCTGCGAGCGCTGCGCCGGCGTGGTCGTCGACCAGCCGTCGAAGGCGCGGCGCGCCGCGCGCACGGCGCGATCGACGTCCTCGGCGCTGGACGTCGGCGCCTGCGCCAGCTCCTCCCCGCTCGCCGGGTTCAGCACCGGTTCGGTCTCGCCGCCGGAGTCGGCACGCTCGCCGTCGATGAAGTTGCTGAGAGTGCCCGCCGTCGTCGCCATCATGACTCTCCTCGTCCGGTTGCCTGTTGCCAATTGAGCGTTCGCGCCCGCCGCGCTGTGCCGTCCGCCTGAGGATCCTCACCGTGCGGGCTCGGGCATGCCGAGCGCCTCGGCGACCGCCGGATGGGTGATCTCGCCGGCGCGCACGTTGAGGCCCATGCGCAGGCCTCGATTGCGCTCGAGCGCCTCCTCGACGCCTTGCTCGGCAAGCTCCATCAGATACGGCAGCGTCGCGTTCGTGAGCGCGTAGGTGGAGGTGATCGGCACCGCGCCGGGCATGTTCGTCACGCAGTAGTGCGTGATGCCGTCGACCTCGAAGGTCGGATGGGAGTGGGTCGTCGGGCGCGAGGTCTCGAAGCAGCCGCCCTGGTCGATCGAGACGTCCACGAGCACCGCGTGGCGCTTCATCAGCTTCAGCTGCTGGCGCGTGATGACGTGCGGGGCGAGGCCGCCGTGCACGAGAACCGCGCCGATCACCAGATCGGCGACCGGCAGCATCTCTTCGATCGCGAGCGTCGAGGAGTATACGGTCGAGGCGCGTCCGCCGAACGCGACTTCGAGCTCGCGCAGCCGGTCGATCGAGCGATCGAAGACGAACACGTCCGCCTGCATGCCGATCGCGATGAAGGCGGCGTTCATGCCGACGACGCCGCCGCCGATCACGAGCACGGTGGCGGCGGCGACGCCGGGCACGCCGCCGAGCAGGATCCCACGGCCGCCGAGCGGCTTCTCGAGCATGAACGCGCCCGCCTGCGTGGCGATCTTGCCCGCCACCTCGCTCATCGGCGCGAGCAGCGGCAGGCGACCGTCAGCGTCCTCGACGGTCTCATATGCGATGCACGTCGCGCCGGAGTCCATCAGCCCGCGCGCGAGCTCCGGCTCGGCCGCGAGATGCAGGTAGGTGAACAGCGTCTGTCCGGCGCGCAGCTTGCGCGACCTCCTCGGGCTGGGGCTCCTTCACCTTCAGCACGAGCTCGGCCTCGTCGAACAGCGCGTCGGCGTCGGGCACGATCCGTGCGCCCTGCGCACGGAACTGCTCGTCCGCCATCGCACTGCCCTCGCCGGCGCCCGCCTGCACGAGCACCTCGTGCCCGCGCGTGCTCAGCTCCCGCACGCCGGCCGGCGTTATCGCGACGCGGTACTCGTCGGACTTGATCTCGGTCGGAACGCCGATGCTCACCGGGCCAGCTCCCGTCCGCGCAGGGCGAGCCAGAACTCGATCCGGTCGCGCGCGCTGGAGAAGTCGCGCCCGGTCAGCTCTTCGATGCGGCGGATGCGATAGCGGAGCGTGTGGCGGTGGCAGTAGAGCGCGCTCGCCGCCTTCTCCCAGTGGCCGTTGTGCTCGATGAAGGCATCGAGCGAGCGCACGCAGCTCATCGCCGTACTCGCCCTCGCCCTGCTCGAGCGGGCCGAGCACGCTGCGGCAGTAGGAGATCAGCGCATCGTCGTCCTGCAGCGACAGCAGCAGCTGGAAGGCGCCGAGGTCGACATGAGAGGCGACCTCGGGGGCGTCGCCGTTTCGCAGCCGCACGGCCTCGAGCGCGCAGCGCGCCTCGTGGAAGCTGAGCCGCAGCGAGTGCGTCGGCGCGGGCGCGGCTCGCGGCGGCGCGCACCTCCCCGAATCGCGCGGCGAGCTCGCCGCGGATCGCGCGAGCGAGCTCGATCGGCTCGACGCCGTCGGCCGTCGACGACGGCGCACAGCAGCCCCGAGCGGATCGCTACGAGGCTCGGGACGCGCTCGCGCTCCAGGATCCGTTCGACGAGCGCCGCTGCGGCGCTCGCGTCGTGCGGCTTGAAGGCCAGCACGGCCACCTGCTCGCCGATCCCGAACGGGCGCAGCCGCGCCTGCAGGTCCTCGGGATACAGGTGTCCGGTCAGCGCCTCCGCGAGCACGTCGCCGGCCATGTTGCGCTGCAGCATTTCGTAGCGCTCATTGAGAGCTGCGCGAACGCGCGCTCGGTGATCGCGATGAACGGCAGCTCGTAGGGGACCTCGAACACCGGGAACCGGCGCTTGCGCGCCGCCGTGACGAGCGGCGCCGGCACGCGCTTGTGGGCGAAGCCGGTGCCGAAGCCGAGACCCGCGATCTGATGATCTGCCAGCCGCTCGATCAGCTCGCGCTGCACCTTCGCGCCATCGAGCTGAATGCCGGTCGTCAGCAGCAGCTCGCCGCCTTTCAGCCACGGCGTGGGGTCGAGCAGCTCGGTGCTGTGCACCCAGCGCACGTGCGTCTGCGCGGACTCCTGCCCGGATACGAGCTCCAGGCCGAGCTCGCCGATCAGACTCTCGACAGTGAGCTCCATCGCTCCACGCGCTCTGAGGCCTCGCCCAACACAGGGCGCAGGACGGCCTCGATCTCTTCGAACTGCTGCTCACCGGCGATCAGCGGCGGAGAGAGCTGCACGATCGGATCGCCGCGGTCGTCGGTCCGGCAGATCAGCCCGCGCCGGTAGAGCTCGCCGGAGAGAAAGCCGCGCAGCAGCTCCTCGGACTCGGCGTCGTTGAAGGTCTCCTTCGTGTCTTTGTCCTTGACGAGCTCGACCGCCTGGAAGTAGCCGGCGCCGCGCACGTCGCCGACGATCGGCAGATCGCGCAGGCTCTCGAGCATCTCGCGGAACGGTCCCTCGTTGGCGCGCACGCGGGCGCAGAGCCCCTCGCGCTCGATCACGTCGATGTTCGCCAGCGCCACCGCACACGCGACCGGATGTCCGCCGAATGTGAAGCCGTGGTTGAAGATCGCCTTGCCGTGCAGGAAGGGCTCGGCGATGTGGTCGCCCGCGATCACGGCTCCCATCGGCGCGTACGCGGAGGTGATGCCCTTGGCCGTGGTGATGATGTCCGGGAGGTAGTCGTAGCGCTCGCTGCCGAACCAGTATCCGAGCCGTCCCCACGAGCAGATCACCTCGTCGGAGATCAGCAGCACTCCGTGGCGGTCGCAGATCTCGCGCACGCGCTGGAAGTAGCCCTCCTGCGGGACGAAGCAGCCGCCGCCGTTCTGCACCGGCTCGAGGATCACCGCCGCGACCGTGTCCGGATCCTCGAACCGGATCGCGTCCTCGATCGCATCGGCCGCCCACAGCGGGTCACGGTCCTCGCTCCAACGGTAGGAGTTGGTGTTCGGCACGTGCACCCCGCCAGGGGTCAGCGGTTCGAACGGCGTGCGCAGCGGGGTCAGCCCGGTCGCCGTCAGCGCTCCCATCGAGGTGCCGTGATACGCGAGCCTGCGCGAGATCAGCTTGTGCCTGGCGCGCTCGCCGCGGATGCCGTGGTAGGCCTTGGCGAGCTTCCACGCCGACTCGACCGCCTCGGAGCCTCCCGAGGTGAAGAACACGCGGTTGAGGTTCCCCGGCGCCAGCGCGGCGATCCGCGCGGCCAGTTCGATCGAGCGCGGATGGGCGTAGCTCCAGTTCGTGTAGAAGCCGAGCTCCTCGGCCTGGCGCGCGGCGGCCTGCCCGAGCTCGGCGCGCCCGTGGCCGACGTTCACGCAGTACAGCGCCGACAGCCCGTCGAGGTAGCGCTTGCCGTGCTCGTCGTAGACGTAGCAACCCTCGCCCCGCACGATCACCGGCACCTCGTGGTCGGCGTATGACCCCATCCGCGTGAAATGCATCCACAGATGGCGCTTTGCCTGGTCCTGAAGATCAGTGGACATTGCAGACACCCAACTCCCGTAGCTGACTAGACACTAAGGACAACGCTACTGCGCCGGACGCATTCGGATCAAGCCGCCGCGTGTTCAAGATGTCCTATATCGATTGTACGTGATGTACAAGACAGCGGCCGCGGTTTGGGAATTGCGCCCCTTGCACCTCCGCCGCCACAGGACGTAACTTTTGTGACGACGAGGCCGCGGCCTCTGTCATGAACCCAAAGGAGAGGACCACCGATGGCCACCGACAGCGTCGCGCTGGGCATGACCGAAACGGCCCCCGGCGTCGTCAGAGCACCGGACAAGGGCCTCAAGCGGGACGCGATCGGCTTCCTCTCGAACGTCGTCATCGGCGTCGCGTCCACGGCGCCCGCCTACTCGCTCGCGGCGACGCTCGGCTTCATCGTGGCAGACAACGCCGTGACGACTCACGCGCCCGCTGTTCTGCTCGCGTCGTTCGTCCCGATGCTGTTCGTGGCGCTCGGGTACAGGTACCTGAACCGCGCCGACCCTGACGCCGGCACGACGTTCGCGTGGACGACACGCGCGTTCGGTCCAGGCATGGGCTGGCTCAACGGCTGGGCGATCTTCCTTGCGGACGTGCTCGTGATGGCGTCGCTGGGCGACATCGCGGCGATCTACACGTTCAAGCTGTTTGGCTGGCACTGGGCAGAAGTGCATAAAGGCGCTGCGCTCGTCGGCGCCGTGCTGTGGATCCTGCTGATGACCTGGATCTGCCACCGCGGCATCGAGCTGTCCGCGCGCATACAGCAGCTGCTGCTCAGCTTCGAGGTCGTTATGCTGGCGGTCTTCGCGACGGTCGCGCTGATCACGGTCTACGCGGGCCATCCGTCGCACTCGATTGAGCCGCAGGCGTCCTGGTTCAACCCGTTCTCGATCCCGTTCCACGACCTGATCGTGGCGATGCTGCTCGGCGTCTTCATCTACTGGGGCTGGGACTCCGGCGTGTCCGTCAACGAGGAGTCCGAGGATCCGGCCGAGGGCCCTGGGCGCTCGGCGGTCGTCTCGACGCTGCTGCTAGTCGCGATCTACCTGTTCGTCTCCGCCGGCGCGCAGTCCTTCCACGGCACGGCCTTTCTCGCCAGCGAAGAAAACTCCTCGGACGTGCTGAACGCGCTCGGCAAGGGCGTGCTCGGGAGCGTAGGCGTGAAGTTCCTGATCGTCGCCGTGCTGACCTCGGCCTCAGCCTCGACGCAGACGACGATCCTGCCGACCGCACGGACGACGCTGTCGATGGCCTTCTGGAAGTCCGTTCCGAGCGCGATCGGGAGGATTCATCCGCGCTTCCAAACGCCGACCGTCTCGACGTGGGGCTTCGGCCTGATCTCGATCGCCGTGACCGTCCCTCTGATCCTGATCTCGAGCGCCGTCCTCGAACTGTCCGTGGTGGCGCTCGGGATCCCGGTCTGCTTCTACTACGGCTCGACCGGCTTCGCGTGCGCCTGGTACTACCGGCACGAACTCTTCAAGAGCGCCCGCAAGTTCCTGCTCGTAGGGCTCGGACCGGTCCTCGGCGGGCTGATGTTCTACGGGATCGGCATATACGCGATCAAATACTACGGACACGCAGCAAACGCCGAAGGCAAAGAGTACCTCGGGCTCACGCTGCCGATCTGGTTCGGCGGAATCGGAATGGTCCTCGGCGTCGTGCTGATGCTCGCCTCGCGCTTGCGCTTCCGCGAGTTCTTCTCACGGCGGACAGAAGTGGCGCCGCTCGGGCTGCTCGACAGGCCGCTGGAGCATGCCCCCACCCAGCTGTGGGGTGAGAACGCGTAGCCGTCCGTCAACGGGGACGCGGCGCGCCGGCTGGGTGGGCCAGCGCGCCGCGTGACGGAGCCTGCGCCAGGCGCGACCGCGGCGGCTCAGCCGGCGATCGCCAGCTCCATCTCGCCGTGCGGCGAGCCCAACTCGCGCAGCAGCTCGAGGAACGGCTTGGGCGGAAACGCCTCGGGGCCGAGCACGCCCACGCCCGTCCAATCCCCGCGATCCAGCAACTCGAGCGCAACGACGGGGTTGATCGCGGTCTGCCACACGACCGCCTGGCTTGCGTACTCGCGCATCGTCTGCTCGTTGTCCACAACGTGGTAGAGGTAGGTCGAGCGCGGCCCGCCATCCGTGCCTGTCCCAGTCACCCATGTGCCCGCGCACGTGCGGCCGGTCATGCGCTCGCCGAGCGTAGCCGGATCTGGCAGGGCGGCGGCGACGACGTCGCGCGGGGCGACATTCTGGCCGCGCACCGACACCGGCTCGGTCGAGTCCAAGCCCAGCTTGTGCAGCGTCTGGAGCACGTCGATGAACTCCTGCCCGAGCCCGTACTTGAAGGTCACGCGATCACACTCCACCCAGCGCGGGATCAGCACGACCTCCTCGTGCTCGACGTTCACGCACTCCACCGGACCGATCCCCTTGGGGAACTCGAACACCTCGGGCTCGGAGAACGGCGCGGTCGTGTAGAAGCCACGCTCGCGATCCCAGATCAGCGGCGGGTTCAGGCACTCCTCGATCGTCGTCCAGATCGAGAACGTCGGCGCGAAGTCGTACCCCTCGACGACGAGGTCGGCGCCGTCGCGCACCCCGACGTCCTTCACGCTCGAGAACAGCTCATCGGCGGCATAGCGGGCGAAGACGTCGGACAGGCCGGGCTCGACGCCGATGCCGACGAGCGCGAGCAGTCCCGCTTCCTCCCACTCCTCGTGGCGGGCGAGCTGGCGTTCGCCGAGCATCTCCCCAGGCAGCTCGTACGGTCGCTCGGGATGCGGATGCGACAGCGTCATCGCCATGTCGAGGTAGGTGACCCGGCCCGCGAACGCGGCCGCGAAGATCGGCTCGTTGAAGCGCGGGTCGCACGCGTTCAGCACGGCATCGGGTCGCACGCGGCCGATCAGCTCGACGAGCTGATCCTGGTTGGACGCATCGACGCACTCGGCACGAAAGCGCTCGCCCTCGCCCAGCCGCCCGGTCGCCGCCCGCGCGCGCTCCAGCGCCACGTCGGCCAGCACCACCTCCTCGAACGCCGCGCGGCGCTGCGCGATCGCAGCGAACGCGGCGCCCACGCCGCCTGCTCCCACCACGAGAACCCTCATCTCCCGGCCAGTTTGACGTAAACGAACATTCCCGGATGTCACAAGCTCGCGCCGCCGATGCTCCGCTGTGTCGCAGGCCGCTCCCGTATGCTGCGCCGATCCGCGCGGCTGCGAACACAAGCAGAGCATGAGCACCGGTCTCCCGAGTCCCCCGCGCACGCCTCCCGGATCGCCCGAGTCCCCCGGCGCCGGCAGCATGGCGCGCGCAGACGGCGGGCGGCCGGCAGACGCGTCGCCGGCGCCCGCCCCGGGCCGCTGGGCGCCGTCGCCGGCTTTCACGCGCGCCGAGCTGTTGTGCGTCCTCGCGGCGGGCGTCCTGTTGGCGGTGATCACGAGCTGGCCGCTCGTGCTGCACCTGCCCAGCCGGATCGCGCCCGATCTCGGCGACCCCGTCCGCACGGCCTGGGAGATCGCCTGGGTTGGCCACGCGATGCTGCGCGACCCGCTGCACCTGTTCGACTCGAATGCCTTCTATCCGCTCCCGAAAAGCCTTGCCTTCTCCGATTCGCTGCTCGGCTACGGCCCTGCCGCCTTCTTCGGATCCGGCACCGTCGCGGCGCTCGTCCGCTACAACCTGCTCTTCCTCTTCGCCTGGTCGCTGTGCTTCATCGGCGCCTACCTGCTCGCGCGCGAGCTCGGTCTCGGGCGCCTCGGCGGGGCCGCGGCCGGCCTCGCCTTCGCCTACGCGCCCTACCGCGTGACCGAGGCCGGCCACCTGCACGTGATCTCCTCCGGCGGCCTGCCGCTGGCGCTGTTCCTGCTGCTGCGCGGCTATCGCCGCTCCTCCCGGGGCCTCGTGCTCGCCGGCTGGCTCGTCTCGGCCTGGCAGGTGAGCCTCGGCTTCACGCTTGGCCTGCAGTACTGCTACCTGCTTGCCGTGCTTGCCCTGCTCGTGCTCGTCCAGTGGTGGCGCGGTCGCGCTCACGCCTGGACCGGGCAGCCGGCGCGAGCGCCCGAGCCTGGCGAGGACGGCGCCGTAGAGAAGCCGGCCGGGCGCGGGCCGCTGATCGGGCGTCGCCTGCTCGCCGTAACGTGCATCGGCATCGCCGTGCTCGGCCTCGTCACGGTCTACCAGTCGGTCCCCTACCTGCAGGTCGCCAACGAATATCCGACGGCCAAGCGCACGATCAAGGAAGTCAAAACCTACTCCGCCGGGCCCGCAGCGCTGCTGGCCGCCTCCTCGGAGAACCGCGTGTGGGGCGGCGTGACCTCGGGGATGCGCGCGAAAGTCCATTCCAAGAACGAGAGCGTCTTCTTCCCCGGCGGCCTGATCCTGCTGCTCGCGCTGATCGGCCTGCTGGCGGCCCGGGGGTCTCCATACACGCGCCGATTGCGCCTCGGGCTAGCCATCGGGATCCTGGTCTGCTCGATCCTCGCGCTCGGCTTCGGGCTGACCGGCGCGGGCTATCCGTACAGGCTGCTCTATGACTATGCGCCGGGATGGAACGGCGTGCGCGTCCCCGGCCGGGTGTTCACGCTGGCGACCCTGTTCTACGCGCTGCTCGCAGGGGCGGGCGTGCAGCTGCTCGTGCGGCGGATCGGCCCATGGGCCGGGGGGCGCTCGCTGAACGGCCTGCCGGCCGTGCTCGGCGCGGTGCTTCTGGTCGGCATCCTCGGCGAAGGGGCGGGCCACCTCGGCCATCCCGTCGTGCCGCAGCCGGCGCGCGCCGAGGTTGGGTTGCCGGGTCCGCTGCTCGACCTGCCAACCGACGGCGCCGCGGACCGCATCTGGCAGTACTTCTCAACCGACGGCTTCTACAAGGTCCCGGTCGGCAACAGCACGTTCGACATCCCCCAAGTCGACGACCTGCGCGGCGGGATGAACGGCTTCCCGGATCGCGCGAGCGTCGAGAAGCTGCGCTACTACGGCATTCGCACGGTCGTGCTGCACCTCCACCTGCCGCCGCTGCCGGGGATCGTCGGCTACGCGCTCGCCGAGCCCCCTGATCCGGCAGCCGCGGCCGCCAAGCCGATCGCCGGCCTTGGGATCACGCGCCAGCGCGTCGGCGCGATCGTCATCTACCGGATCGGCCCCGGACCTGCGGCACTGCACGGAACCGATTGATGAACGCCCGCTCGCCCGCGATCTCCATCTCGCCAAACGGACCGGCCGGCGACGGCCGGGAGCGGGGGCGCGTCGTGCGCACGCTCGCGCGACGGCGCGTCGCGCTCGTCGCGATCCTGCTCATCGGCCTGGCCTACGCGACGATGATCCAGAGCTTCTCGTGGAACCAGACCTCTCACTACGACCTGATCCGCGCGCTCAACAACGGCGAGACGACGATCGACTCCTACCAGGAAAACACTGGCGACAAGGTTCTCTACAAGGGGCACTACTACTCGGCGCGCGCGCCCGGGCTGGCCCTGTTCGCGCTTCCGTTCTACGACGTGCTCAACCTCGTCAACGCAGACGCGTGGACGCGCTCGCATGAGGCTCCGCCGCAGCGCAACGACGACGAGATGATCTACCTGATCGGCCTGTGGGCGAACGTGCTGCCTGGCCTGCTGCTGCTGCTGCTCGTGTGGCGCGTCGCCGAGCGCTTCGAGCCCGGCTTCGGCGTCGCCGCGGCGGTCGCGCTCGGGCTCGGCACGATGGTGTTGCCGCTCTCGACGCTGCTCTTCTCGCACATCTTCACGGCGTTCCTCGGCTTTGGCGCCTTCGCGCTGATGCTGCGCGAGCGGGACGGGCCGCCGAGCCCGATGCTGCTCGCGCTCGCCGGCCTCGCGATGGGCTACGCGGTCGCCTCGGAGTACCCGCTGTTCTTCGTCGCGCTCGTGCTCGGCCTCTACCTGCTCTCGCGGCGCGACGCCCTCACGCCGCTCGGCGTCGCGCGCCGCGCCGGCGCCTACATCGCGGGCGGCGTCGTCGGCATCCTGCCGCTGCTCTTCTACAACCACTACGCGTTTCACTCCTGGACGCACCTCGCCTACTCCGACGTCCCGCGCCAGCACAAAGGCTTCTTCGGGATCGGCGTCCCCAGCCTGAAGGTGCTCGCGACGCTGCTGTTCGACTCGCGCGGCCTGCTTACGCTCTCTCCCGTGCTGCTGATGGGCGCGATCGGCACGGTCCTGCTGTATAGGCGCGGCAGGCGCGCCGAGGCGCTCACGATCCTCGGCATCTGCATCTGCTACGTCGGCTACAACTCCGGCTACTACCTGCCCTTCGGCGGCGGCTTCATGGGCCCGCGCTTCGTCGCGACGATGCTGCCGTTCCTGGCCGTGCCGATCGCGATCGCGTTCAAGCGCTTCCCCGGCCCCACGATCGCGCTGGCGGCGGTCTCGATCACGACGACGGTGATCGCAACGCTCACCCACCCGTTGATCGGCTACGAGACCGAGACCGTCACCTGGGTGCGCTACCTGCGCGAGGGCCTCTTCCAGCCGACGATCGCCTCAGCGTACGGCCTCGGACGCGGCTGGGGGGGCATCTGGCCCTTCTTCCTGGCCGCCGGAGGCGGCCTGGTGCTCGCAGCGTGGGCGACCCCCCGGATGCGCCTGCCGCGCCGCGAGCTCGGCCGCGGCGTGCTCGCGCTGGCCGCATGGGCGCTGTTCGCGGCGCTCGCCCCCACCCTGCTCGGCATCGACCACCACGGTCTTCTCGACATCGCCAGGGCCGGCGATGACACCGCCCTGCACAAGGGCTTTGGCGACTACCCGCTGAGGGCGCTCGCCCCAATCGCGGCCGGTGCCGGGCTGCTCGCGCTCGCCGCGATGCGCCTCTGGCGCAGCGAGCCCAAGCCGCCAAGCATGCGGCGCAGCGGGCTCGCCGCCCGCTCGCGCCCGGCGATCGCCCCTTAGTTCTTTGCCAGCTTCGCCGCGCAGCTCGTCGCGTGCAGCTGGCGACACACGATCACCCAGCCGGGGCGCGGCTGTTCGTGCACGTTCGTCAGGCCGGCGTCGAATCGCGTGGAGGCGGTCCCGCCGTTCCAGTCGTAGATGTACAGGCGCTTTATCCGCGTCTGCGAGGCGGCGACGTTGAACATGTATTTGAGGACCTTCGCCGCCCGCGTGAGGCCTGAGCCGTTGTGGTTGGGGAACGCGCCGCCGAACTGGACGATGCCACCCGTCTCGGTTAGCCAGATCTGGCCGCCGAGCGCGCGCACTAGATCGCGCGTGCGCCAGCTTTCCAGGCGGTTGATGTCCGAGTAGTTGTGCAGGCCCCAGATACTCGGCATGATCGTCTTCAGGCGGCCGATCTCGTGCTTGAATTCCGAGATGTATTCCAGCGTCGGCCCGATGTCCTCCGCGTCGAGCACGTCGAGGCCGATCACCGTGCATCCCTTGCAGACGCGGATCAGGGCCTGGTAGTAGCGCGCGCCCGCATCGGCGGATGGGCTTGAGAAGGCGTGCGGCACGTTGCCGCGGTTGGCCTCGTCCCACGACTGATACTGCCTGACGTGCGGGAAGAGCTTGACGAACTTCTGCACGTCGCGCTGGTACTGCGCGACGCTCGGCAGGATCGTCGGGGTGTGCTCGGAGTGGTAGAAGGCGACGAGCACCTGTTGATGGGCGGCTTCTGCGGCCTGGATGAAGGTGATCGCGTCGTTCAGCGAATCCCGGTGGGCGACGGCGTCGTAGGGGGCGATGTAGCGGACGGTTTTGGTGTGCAGCCGAGTCCACAGCGAGCTGCGAAACATCTGCGCGTGCTCATCGCCGATGCCGGTCAGGTAGGTGGCGGACGCATGCGCGTGCGGCGCCGGCGAGCTGCCGGTCGCGCTCGGCGCGGCGAGGAGCCCGGCGAGCAGGGCGAGCGACACGGCCAGGACCGGGAGTCGGGATAGTTGCATTCGTCTCATATTGAAGTTTTGGGGGGTCGTTGGCAGGGGCATTCCTGCTGGAACAGACGGCGCGGGGATAGGTTGCGTGATGCTAGAGAGTTTTAGAAACGCTCCCGCCGGGTGCCTCACCGGCGCGGGCGGGAGGGTCTGCGAGGACCTGTTCGTCGCCCTCCCCCTGCAGTCCTGCCGCTGGCAGGCGCTTGTCCTCGGCGGCGGCGGAGCGGCGCAGGGTCGGGTCGGCGACGAGGCGGACATCGACGCCCGGGAGGCCGCGCAGCAAATCGCCGAGCAGCGATCGTTCGGAGCCTAACCACCCGAGCCGGGCCAGCCCCCGCCTTGGCGAGGGCGTGCCCATCACCACGTAGGTGCTGCCGAGCTCGCGGGCGACCTTGATCGCGACATCCGCGACGTCGTCGCCCTCCTCGACCCGCAGCCGTGCGCCCAGCATCGCGGTCAGCCGGCGAAGCTCCTCCAGCCGCCGGCGGTCCTCGGAGCTGGGTGGGCGAACGGAAGGCCGCACGACGAGCACGTCGAGCTCGGCGTCCAGCCGCTGCGCGGAGCGCCACGCGCGGCGCACGACACGCTCGGACTGGGGCTTCAGCGTCGCGAGCGCGAGCAGCCGCTCGGCGATCGGCTGGGGGCCGGCCTCCGCCAGAGCCGGCAGCCCCTCCTCATCGCGTCGAACGATCGGTGAGGGCTCGCGCACGAGGCGCTTGACCTCGACGTCTTCGGCCACCTGGCGCAGGGCGGTCTCACGCAGAGCCGCGAGGTTCTCGATCTTGAAGAAGTTGTTGAGCGCGGCGGGCACCCGCTCCTGCGGATAGACCTTGCCAGCGCGCAGGCGCTCGATCAGCGCCTCGGGGGTGAGATCGACCAGCACGACCTCATCCGCGGAGGAGAGCACTTCGTCGGGGATCGTCTCGCGCACACGCGTCCCCGTGAGCTGCCTGACCTGGTCGTTGAGGCTCTCGAGGTGCTGCACGTTGACCGTCGAGAACACGTCTATCCCAGCCTCGAGGACGTCGCGCACGTCCTCATAGCGCTTCTCGTGCTCGACTCCGGGCGCGTTCGTGTGCGCGAGCTCGTCGATCAGGCACAATTCCGGCCTGCGCGCGAGCACTGCGGGCAGGTCCATCTCCTGCAGCGCTTTGCCGCGATACACCACGCGCCGGCGCGGGAGGATCTCGAGTCCCTCGGCCTGCGCGACGGTCTCCGCGCGGCCGTGCGGCTCGAGATAGCCGATCACCACGTCGCGTCCGTTGTCGGCTTCGGCAGCACCCTCCTGCAGCATTCGATAGGTCTTGCCCACCCCCGGGGCCATGCCGATGAAGACCTTCAGGTGTCCTCGTTCGTCGGCCATTCGGCCATTGTCGTCGAAGAGACGGCCACCACAGCGTCGTAGCTGCGGCGAACGTCCGCGCGGTCGGCCTGCTCGGGCACCGACTCCTCGCAGGCGCGGAGGATCATCTCGGCCTGTTCGAGGAGCAGCTCACGCTGCTCGGAGGAGGTCGTGTGCGCCATCACCTTGACGAGGCCTTCGAGCTGGCGGATCATCACCGCCGGCATCCCCCGGCTGGCCTGGCGTATCTTGTCGTGCGCGCGCTCGACCAGGCGCCGGAAGCTGACGGTGACGGTGATCACGCGCACGCTCCCGCCGGCGTCGCGGTGCACCGCCGCCGGCCGCCAGCGATCGGCGATCTTGCACAGTCCGTCGCCGAGCCAGTCGATGCAGGCGAGCGCCGTGAAGGTGTCGTTCACCGCCGGTGAGAGCGCCCTGATGGCGATCTCGACGAGCTGGTCGACGGCGAACGAGAGGTCCTGGGTGAGGGTCCGGTGGGGCCCCGTCGCGTGCGCGCCACCGAGCGCGCGCGCGACGCCTGCCGCCGCGCCCGCAGGCCAGACGTCGGCGAGCGGCTCGCCCTCGACGACGAAGTGGCCCGGGCGGTGCAGCAGGCGGATGACCGCGTTGCCGCTGCGCGCGATCTCGATCAGCGTGTGCATGCTCACGTACTGCAGGTAGCCGCTGACCGGCGCGCGAACGACGCCGCTGTCTGCGTCGAGTCGCAGCAGCATCTCCGACAGAGACGGGCCCGTCTTGGCGCTGCTGGCGGCTGCGAACGCGGCTTCCGCGTCGATCGCTCCCGACAGGTCATTGGCGATGCTCGCGATGACCTGCGGCAGCTGGATCGACTTGGCGATGTGGTCGATGAACACGATCAACACAGCGACATCGAGGACCACGAGCGCCATCGTCACCGTGACCGACAGGTGCGGGACGAATTCGCCGTGACCGCCGGGGCCGATCGAGACGAGCGCGAGGATCGCGTAGACGAAGGTCGCGACGAAGCTACCGAGCGTTAGCTGGGTTATGCGGTCGCGGATGAAGTTGCGCAGCATCCGCGGGCCAAACTGCGTCGAGGCGAGCGTGAGCGTGACGATCGTGATCGAGAAGACGAGCGTCACCACCGTGATCACGGCCGCCGCGATCGCTGTCAGGACCTGGCGGGCAGCATCGGCGCTACCGCTGATGACGAACGACGGCAGCCGCAGCGAGTGATCGTATGCCGCGCGGTCCAGCGCGTAGGTGCCGGCGAACAGCGCGACCGCGAGCACGATCTCGACGGTCGGCACTAGCCACAGGTTCGTGCGCAGGGCCTCGCGGCGCCACGCGGACGGCCATGGAGCTCGAGGTCTCACAGGCGCGCGGTCTCTGCTCGGGATCGGCGGCTGGCTCCGGGGAGGCGGATCGGAAGGCGAAGGTCGCGGCGCATGTCGGTTCGGGCAACTCGAAGCGGTGCCGACCAGGCTTCCCGGCTCACCTCCGCCTACGATACTGCGCCGCACGGCCGTGCGGCCGTCCCGATCGCGGCCGCCGCCCCCTCTGCAGCGCTCGCGATCAGAGCGAAACGGCGTCGAACCCGACCGTGGGAGCCGAGGCTTTGCATGGTCACGATGCGAGTCTCGCAGCGGGCAAGTTACGTGCGCATCACAAACCGGCAGCGGGCCATAACGATTCCGTGAAGCTCTGCTCAGAAATGCCCGGTCAGCGCGTTGGCGGAGATCTGACGGGTGTCCTCGGGAGCCGGGCGGAGAATCAGGATCTCGGCCGGGGCGCGCTCGAGCAGCCATCTCAGATCCTCGTAGCTCAGCCCAACCCTCGGGTCTTCGTCGGCGGACACGATGATGCGGTCGAACTGCTCCTCGTCGAGCAGCTTCTGGAGCGCGTCGCGCGCTGATCGACCGCGCCCGATGCGCGACTCGACCGGGAGGCCCTGGGAGGCGACGCGCTGCTCGATCGCCTCGAGCAGCGGCATGCCGCGGGCGCACTGCACCGGCAGGGGCGATTCCACCGGCAGGTTCATCGGCACGCGCGCGAGGAACGCGGGCATGATGATCGCGTTCTCCGCCTTGGCGAGCCGTACGGCGGCCTCGAACGAGCGGCGCGAGATCGCCTGACCCGTGAATGGGAGCAGGATGCGGCGAACCGGGCGGGGACGGTTGCGCGCCGCGAGGCGTCCGTGAGGCGGCAGCCAGTAGCCCGCGGCGATCCCGAGGAGGACGCCGCCGAGGGCGATGATCACCACTATGGCGGCGCTCATGGTCGCTCCGCAGCGTTGGGGCGCTGTGAGCGATCGGCGACGATGCGCACGTCAACGCCCGGGAGCGCCTGCATCAGCCGCTGCGGCAGCGGCGTGCGCAGGCGCCCGAGGCCGCGAGCCGGGCGCGAGCGGCCGACGAGGATGTAGGTGGTCCCGCGTCGCGATGCGACGTCGACGACCGTCGCCGCGAGGTCGTCGGATTCCTCCTCGATCATCCTCGCGCCGAGCACCGAGGCGAGCTGGCGGATCGCGACGAGCGAGCGCTCGTTGTCCTCGGCGAGATGCTGGCCCGGTGCGCGCACCCACAGCAGGTCCAGGTCGGCGCCGAGGCGCTGCGCCGAGCGCCACGCCCGGCGTACCAGGCGCTGCGCGCCGCGGTATGGCTCGACGAGCGCGAGGAGTCGCTCGCCGACTGCCTGGGGCGCGTCCGCGGCGAGGGTCTCCTCGCGCGCGCCGACGAGCTCGGTGGTCAGGCGCTTCGCGCCCACCTCCTCCGCGACCTGCCGCAGCGCCACCTCGCGCAGCGCGGCGAGGTTCTCGATGCGGAAGAAGTTGTTGAGCGCCGCATCGATCCGCTCGGACGGATAGATCTTGCCCGCGCGCAGGCGGTCGAGCAGCGCCTCCGGCGTGAGGTCGATCAGCACGACTTCATCGGCGCGCCCGAGGATCGCGTCGGGGATCGTCTCGCGCACGCGAATGCCGCTCAGCTCGGTGATGTGGTCGTTGAGCGACTCGAGGTGCTGAACGTTGAGCGTCGAGACGACGTCGATCCCTGCGGCGAGGATCTCCTCGACGTCTTCGTAGCGCTTTGCGTGCTCGGTGCCCGGGGCGTTCGTGTGAGCGAGCTCGTCGATCAGGCAGAGCTCGGGCCTGCGGCTGAGGATCGCCTGCACGTCCATCTCCTCCAAGGCGGTCTCGCGATAGGTCACGCGCCGCCGCGGCACAACCGGGAGTCCTCCGGCCAGCCGGCTGGTCTCCGCACGGCCGTGGGTCTCGAGCAGCCCGATCGCGACGTCTCTTCCCGCCTCGAGCTCCGCGTGCCCCTCGAGCAGCATGCGGAAGGTCTTGCCGACCCCCGCGGCCATCCCGAGGTAGACCTTCAGGCGACCCTGGCGCTGATCATCGGACGCTGGGCTGGGCCTTGGAGCTTCGCTAGCAGCAGCCTGCGTGTTCATCCCTCGAGCAGCTCGTGCACGATCAGGAGGATCAGCTTGATGCCCATGAACGACCCGATTATCGCACCGCGGTCGTGGCCGCACGGGCCACCCGACTGCCGGCATCGCGGACGCGCGTCATTCAGTTGCGTGCAAGGTGTTCTGCGCGCCGGGCGTAGAACCGGGGCGGCGGGCCGCCGCCGATCGGGCCGCTCGCGATCACTCCGCATCTTGAGCATGTCCAGGCGACGTGGTCGGGATCGGTCTTCATGATCACCGGGCAGCGCCAGACATGCGGACGGCACGTGCAACCGAGCGAGGCCATCGCCTGGTAGCGAGGTCCAACTCTCACGGTCTCCTCCTGACCGAATCGTAAGAGTGTCAACAGTCACAGTGTCGCTTGCGCCACGTCAAGGACGCGTGCCGATTGACGCTCTCGGCATGACGATCGTGTGAAGCGCGTGAAGGCGCCGAGCCGGTCGACGGCGGGTGACGGCGGCGGATGTGCACAGGCGTGCTCGTGCTACCCCCCGAGCAGGTTGTGCACGATCAGGTCGATCAGCTTGATCCCTATGAACGGCGCGATGATGCCACCGAGACCGTAGATCCACAGGTTGCGCCGCAGGAGCGCGCTCGCGCCGATCGGCCGGTAGCGAACGCCTCTCAGCGACAGCGGGATCAGCGCGGGGATGACGAGGGCGTTGAAGATGATCGCCGAGACGATCGCCGAGCGCGGCGTGCCGAGGTCCATCACGTTGAGCACGTGCAGCGGACCCTTGCCGCCGGAGCTGGTCGCATACGTCGTGATGAACACCGCCGGCAGGATCGCGAAGTACTTCGCGACGTCGTTGGCGATCGAGAACGTCGTGAGCGCGCCGCGGGTGATCAACAGCTGCTTGCCGACCTCGACGATCTCGATCAGCTTCGTCGGGTTGGAGTCGAGGTCGACCATGTTCCCCGCCTCGCGCGCGGCCTGCGTGCCGGTGTTCATCGCCACGCCGACGTCGGCCTGGGCCAAGGCCGGCGCGTCGTTCGTGCCGTCGCCGGTCATCGCGACGAGCCGGCCCTCATGCTGCTGCTCGCGGATCAGTGCGAGCTTGCGCTCCGGTGTGGCTTCGGCGAGGAAGTCGTCGACGCCCGACTCCTCGGCGATCTTGGCCGCCGTCAGGCGGTTGTCGCCGGTCACCATCACGGTTTTTATGCCCATCGCCCGCAGCTGGTCGAAGCGCGCCGCCATGCCCTCCTTGATCGTGTCCTTGAGGTAGATCACGCCCAGCACCTGGTTGTCGCGCGAGACCGCCAGCGGCGTGCCGCCTTCGTTGCCGATGCGATCGAGCTGCGCCTGCAGCTCGGGTGGCGGGGAGCCGCCTTCGCGCTTGACGAGCTCGATGATCGCGTCGCCGGCACCCTTGCGCAGCCGCGTGCCATCGACGTCGACGCCGCTCATCCTGGTCTGCGCGGTGAACGGCACGAAGTCGGCGTGCAGGGTCGACATGTCGTGCTCGCGGATGCCGTACTGCTTGGCGAGGACCACGATCGAGCGTCCCTCCGGTGTCTCGTCGGCGAGCGAGGACAGCTGCGCGACCTCGGCCAGCTCGGACTCCGGCACGCCCGGCATCGGCACGAACTCGGATGCCAGGCGATTGCCGATCGTGATCGTGCCGGTCTTGTCGAGCAGCAGCACGTCGACGTCGCCGGAGGCCTCGACGGCGCGGCCGGAGAGTGCGAGCACGTTGCGGCGCACGAGGCGGTCGATGCCCGCGATCCCAATCGCGGAGAGGAGCGCCCCGATCGTCGTCGGGATCAGCGCCACGAGCAGTGCGATCAGCGTGGTCTCGGAGATCGGCGTGCCCGCGAACAGGCCGAACGGGCGCAGCGTCGCGACGACGATCATGAAGATCAGCGTCAGAGCCGCGAGCAGGATGTTCAGCGCGATCTCGTTCGGCGTCTTGCGGCGCTCCGCGCCCTCGACCAGCGCGATCATGCGATCGAGGAACGACTGCCCAGGCTCCTGGGTGATTTCCACGACGATCTCGTCAGAGGTCACGCGCGTGCCGCCAGTGACCGCGCTGCGGTCGCCGCCGGACTCGCGGATCACCGGCGCGGACTCGCCCGTGATGGCCGACTCGTCGACCGTGGCGATGCCCTCGATCACCGTGCCGTCGCCGGGGATCAGCTCGCCCGCCGGCACGACGACGATGTCACCGCGCGTGAGCTCCGACGCGGCCCTGGTCGAGCCATCGCGCATTTTCGCGACGGTCTCCTTGCGCATCGCGCGCAGCGTGTCTGCCTGCGCGCGCCCGCGTCCCTCGGCGAAGGCCTCGGCCATGTTCGCGAACACGACCGTAAGCCACAGCCAGAAGGAGATCAGGAACGTGTACCACGCGGGCTCATGGCCGCCGCCGAGAGGCTTGCCGCCGAAGACCTGGATCAACCACGTGACCGTCGTGATGACCGAGCCGATCTCGACGACGAACATCACGGGGTTGTGGATCTGCACGCGCGGGTCGAGCTTCTTGAAGCTGTCGATCAGCGCCCGCCCGACGAGGTCCCGCTGGAACAGCGAGACCGCCTGGCGTTCGTGAGTCGCAGGCACCTGCGTGGACATCAGCTCGTTCCTCCGGTCAGGCGATCGAGTGCGAGGTTCAGCTCGAGCACGTTCACTCCGGGCTCGCCGGAGAAGCCGAGGCCGCGTCCTGAGGTGTACTTCGAGATCACGCCGTCGACGGTCGCCCGCGACAGGTGGCGCACGGCTGCCACGCGGTAGGCCTGGATCCAGGCGTTCGCCTGCGAGATTTCGGGGTCGACTCCCGAGGCCGAGGTGTTGACCGCGTCGACCGGGATCTTCGCCACCGTCAGCCCGGGGTCGTATGGCCTCTTGTTCGGTGCCGTATTCAGTTCCAGGTAGGCCTTGATGTTTTCGGCGTCCTGTTCCTCGGTCTTCTGGCTGTTGGGACCTTTGTTGGAGAAGGAGCTCGAGGCGGCGTTGTCCGCCCCGCCTTCGGTGGCCGAGGGGCGCGTCTGGAAGTAGCGCGGGTCCGCTTCGGTCACCACCGCGCCTTTCACTTCCTTGACCTTGCCGTTCTTTTCGAGAACGGGTGTGCCGAAGTTCTGGCCGATGATCTTCGAGCCGACGAGCTTGCCGGCAACGTAGACCTTCTGCCCGTTCGCGTTGCCCGGGAAGGCGAGTTGGCTGATGCCCGTGATGGCGAGCGGGTAGACGAGCCCGAGGAGGATCGCGAAGACGATGACCCCGATAAGCGATGTGACGATGTCGCGCCGCATGTCAGTAGAGGTGTCCGGTCAGGCCCTGGACGATCGGGCCGAGCAGCAGGGCGGGGAAGAACGTCAGCGCGCCGACGAGGATGATCACGCCGATCAGCAGCACCACGAACGTGGGGTTGTCGGTGCGCATCGTGCCGAGGCCCGCGGGCGTGATCCGCTTGCCCGCCAGCGCGCCCGCCACGGCGAGCGCGAACAGGATCGGCGCGTAGCGCGCGAACACCATGTCGAAGCCCCCGAGCAGGTCGGCGAAGGTGATCCCGTGTGAGCCGACATTGCCGGCGTTCGGCTGGATGAAGCCGGTGTAGCCGGCGAACGCCGAGCCGTTGTTGTTGGCCTGGGATAGATAGGCGTAGAAGGTCTCGGAGAACCCCTGAGGCGTATGGACACCCAGCTTGGCGGAGGTCGCCGCTTCGGAGATCGACACACGCCCGGACTTGCTCGCCGTGGCCAGCGCCGTGCAGAACAGCGCCGCCAGCGGCGTGATCAGGATGCCCAGACCCGCGAGCTTGATCTCCCTGGCCTCGAGCTTCTTGCCGAGCCACTCAGGCGTGCGCCCAACCATCAGTCCGCCGATGAACACCGCCAGCAGTACGTACAGGAGGATCGAGTAGAGACCCGTGCCGACGCCGCCGAAGATCACCTCGCTGGCCGACAGGTTGGCGAAGGGCACGGCGCCACCGATGCCGGTGAAGGACTCGATCGCGCTGTTGACGGCGCCGCACGAGGTGACGGTTGTCACCACGTCGAACAGCGCCGATCCGGCGATCCCGAACCGCTGCTCCTTGCCTTCCATGTTGCCGCCGGTGGAGCCCGAGACCACCTGCGTGTGCAGTCCGGCGGCGTGCTGGGCGGGCGAGCCGTGGGCCTCGGCGAGGTACGCCACGGCCACGGCGCCGAGGAACATGATCATCACCGTCGCGTAGATGGCGTAGCCCTGGCGGCGATTGCCGCTCATGCGCCCGTAGAAGAACACGAGCGCCGCCGGGATGATCAGCACGAGCAGCATCTCGAAGAAGTTGCTGAACGCGGTCGGGTTCTCGAAAGGGTGCGCCGAGTTGGTGTTCAAGAAGCCGCCGCCGTTGGTGCCGAGCTCCTTGATTACCTCCTGGGAGGCAATCGGGCCCATCGCGACCGACTGTGTCAATCCCGTGACTGTGTGAACCGTCAGGTAATTGGAGAGGTTTGCGATCACGCCCTGGGAGACGAGCACGAGCGCGCCGATCACGCAGATCGGCGTCAGCACGTAGAGAATCGTGCGCACCAGGTCCTGCCAGAAGTTGCCGATGCCCTTGCCGCTGCGCCCGATGATCCCGCGCACCAGGGCAACCGCCACGACGATGCCAACGCCGGCCGACAGCCAGTTCTGCACCGTCAGCCCGATCATCTGGCTGAGGTAGGTCATCGTCGTCTCGCCGCTGTAGAACTGCCAGTTGGTGTTCGTCATGAACGACGAGACGGTGTTGAACGTCACGTTCCACGGGGCCGAGTGATAACCGAGCGGGTTCAGCGCGTGGGGGACCCACGGCGCGTCCTGCGTGCGCAGGACGAGGTAGAGGAAGAGCCAGCCTGCGAGCGAGAAGATGATCAGGCTTTTCGCATACGCTTTCCAATCCTGCTCGCGTTTCGGATCGACCCTCAGGACGCGATACAGGAATCGCTCAGGCCCGGCGAAGATTGGTGAGAGAAAGACGCGCTCGCCGGTGTAGACCTTCGCCATGTAGCCGCCGAACGGAAAGGCGAGCGCGGTCAGGATGACCGCGAACAGCACGATCGTCAGCCAGCCGGTGAACGTCATGCCCCTAGAGCTTCTCCCCGCGGATCAGCGCGTAGAAGAGGTAGCCAATGACGAGCACCGAGACGACGAGGCCGAAGAAGTCGGCGCCGCTCATGTGCGCGACGAAGAAGCCGACGGGAGGTGAGAAGCTCACACCCGGTCGATTCCCTCGATGATCAACAGCAGGATCGCGAACATTGCGATCCCCAGCACGACTGCCACCGCGTCCATGGGAGCACTATGGGCGCCGGCGCGTCACGGACATGTAACAAATCGCGCCGCGCGTATAACGATTTCGTGACGACGCGGCGGCTGCCTCGCTCAGGCGGCGAAGCGGTATCCGATCCCAGGATCGGTGACGATGTAGCGAGGAACGGACCCCTCCGGCTCGATCTTCGCTCGCAAGCGCGCGATGTGCGTTCTCAGCGGCTGGATGTCATCGACGTACTGCGGCCCCCACACGTCCGCGAGAAGTGAGCGGTGTGTCATCAGCCGCCCGCGGTTGCGCACGAGCGCGCGCAGCAGCTCGAACTCGATCGGCGTGAGATGAACAGGCTCTCCGTCGCGGCGGACGAGCCTCGCAGCGAGGTCTATCTCGAGACCGTCGAGGGCGATCCTGGGCTCCTCCTCGGTGGGCGCCGTGCGGCGCAGCGCCGCCTGCAGGCGTGCCACGAGCTCGCGCGCGCCGAACGGCTTCGTGATGTAGTCGTCGGCCCCGGCCTCGAGCGCCCTGACCTTCTGATCCTCCTCGCCGACGGCGGACAGCACGAGAACGGGCATCTCACTCCATTCGCGCAATTTGCGAGTCACCTCCACGCCGTCGCCGTCCGGGAGCACGAGGTCGATGATCGCCGCTTCCGGCGGGTGCACAGCGGCCAGGTCGAGGGCCTGGGATGCGGTTTCGGCGGCGACCGCCTCGAAGCCAGCCTCGCGCAGCACCACTTTCAGCGCACGCACGATCTGCGGCTCGTCATCGACGACGAGCACGCGCGGCCTCGGCGCATCCGAGCGCTCCTGCCCGCTCACACCCGCCGCTCTCGAGCGCGCGCCGGCGCGAGCTGCGCCGCCTCGTCGTCCGCCGCAACAGGGGTCGGGAGCACGCCCTTCCCGTCCTCCCCGCCGTCCGCCGGCTCCTCGCCGGCCTGCTGCAGCGGAAACTCGAAGACGAACGACGCTCCCTGCCCCGGCAGCGACTCAACATGAAGAGAGCCGGCACTCGCCTCGGTGAAGCCCCGCGCGATTGCGAGGCCCAGCCCGGAGCCACGGTGCCCGCCGGCGGACGTGCCGGCACGGTAGAACGGCTCGAAGACGCGCTCCAGCTGGGCCGGCGGTATGCCCGGCCCGCGGTCCACGATCCGCACGATCACGCGATCCCCCGCCTGTCTCGCGCCTTCGCCCTGCTCGGCCTCGCCGCGAGCAGAGCCCGCGTGACGGCGGCTCGGCCGCGCGAGGCTGCGCAGCGCGCGCGCGCGGACCGACACGGGGTGTCCCCCCGAGTGCCGCCGCGCGTTCTCGAGCACGTTCGCGAAGGCCCGCTCCATCTGCACCGGGTCGACGCTTATCAGGGGCAGGTCCCGGTCGATCGAGAGACTGAACTCGTCCTCGCTCGCGGCGAGCTCCAAGAGCGCCGCACGGATCAGCTCCTCCACCGAGATCCAGTCCCTGCGCGGCTCCGCTGCGCCGGCTTCGAGGCGCGAGAGGTCGAGCAGATTGTCGACCAGCCGTGAGAGGCGACGCGCCTCCTCCTGGATCACCGCTGCCAACTCCTGGCGCTCCTGCAGGGAGATCGACGGTGAGCCGACGGCCTCGCCGGCGGCCGAGATGGCCGTCAGCGGCGAGCGCAGGTCGTGGGAGACCGCGCGCAGCAGCGCGGTCTTGACGGTGTCCGCGCGGCGCAGCGCCGCCGTCTCGACCACCCCTACCAGCAGCCCCTCGCGCTCGAGCGCCGCGCTCATCAGCGCCTCGAGCGAAGGCACGACGCGCTCCTGCAGCCTGCGCAGGCTCGCCTCGGACGTGTCGGCCCCCACCAGCAGGGTCCCCAGCCGCCGGGTGCCCTCGCGCAGCGGGAACGCCACGGTGCGCTCGTCACCCTCGACCGCCTCCATCTCGATCGCCGCGGAGTTCAGCCCGAGCGCCTGAGCAAGGCGCGCCGCTGCCGTGGGCAGGTCCTCCACGAGGCTGTTGCCGCGCAGCATGATCCGCGCCATCTCCGCGGCGAGGTCGGCCTCGACCCTTCGCGCCTCGGCGTCGCGGGCGCGCGCGCGCGTGATCTCAGCCACCGAGCTCGCGATGACCGCGACCACGAGGAACGCCGCCAGCGCCACCCAGTTGCTCGAATCCCTCAGCGTGAGCCGGCCGACGGGCGGCAGGTGAAAGAAGTTGAACGCGAGCGCGCTCACCACCGCCGTCGCGATACCGAGCGATGCGCCCCAGGTGATCGACACGATGAGCACCGCCGGCAGATAGACGACGCTCAGCGAAACGACGGGCGCGACGTGCTTGAGCGGATAGACGATCAGCGTGGACAGGGCGACCGCGGCGATTGCCACGACCGCTCCGACCCGGCGGGGAGGCGGATCTGGCGACAGCAGAAAGCCGAATGGAGGCGACACTGACTTCAGCCTAGTGCGAGCGTGTCGGCGCGGCGTGCTCTTGCGGCGGCGTCCGTCGTGGCCAAGACGCCGGGCTAAACTCACCGATACTGATTACGGAAGCGGCAACACGGGACGGGAGTTCAAGCGGTCGTCCGCTCTCCCGAGAGGCCACGTCGCTCGCGGCGCTTGCCGCGCAGGCGACTTCGCGCGATCTCGAGCGACTCGACGTCGATCTCGTCCTGCGGGCGCCCGGCAGCGCGCTTCATCTCGATCAGGTCCTCGAGCGATGCGATGCGAACCGAAGCTCCGTCGAGCTGGATTGTGTCGGCGCGTCGACGCAAAGCTGCATAGCCTGGCGAGCCGGGCGGATCGACGAGGAGGTCGAGGTCGCCCTCGCGCGTGGTGAGCGTGAGCATCTCGGTGCGTCGAAGCGTGCGCGCATCGGGTAGGAAGGGCACGTCTTCCTCGACACCTCGAAGCCTCGCTTCGAGTGACACCAGCAGAGCGCCGAGCCGCTCGAGATTTGGAGTGTCGGTGGCGTAGCTGATGTCGAGATCGCGCGTGAAGCGTGGATTGGCCTGAACCACGACGGCAACGCCGCCAATGACGACGAAGTCGACCCTGGCCCGCGCGAGGATGCCGAGGAGCGCCGTGGGACGAAAGTCAGGCCAGCTCGCCACGGCTGATCGCGCCGGCGCTCGTGAGCTCGCGCGCCTGCTGGTACATGAGCTCGAGACCGTGCAGTCGCTGCGCCGGCGTGAGCGCGAGCTGTTGGCGGATCAGGCTCTCATCGACAGACGGCTGGCGCGGGCGCGTCGAGAGCACCAGCTCGACCCCTGCCGCCCGCAGCGCTCGGTCCAGCGTGGCCACTCGCGGGTTCGACTCAGGCTGCTCGAGCTGCGCGACGGCTGCCTGACTGATCGCGAGCCGCTGCGCAAGATCGGCCTGCGTGAGGCCGGCGCGGCGGCGGGCATCCGCGAGCAGCCTCCCCGGACACGATGCATTGCCTCGAGTTGGAGCCGGGGTAGAGATTGCCGTATCCATGCACAAACGATTATAGCTTACAACTTATATTCCGCCGCCCCAGGCGTCGCCGCCTCGGGGCACCCTGCGCACTCATCCTCGCGACTCGCTAAAGCTGAGCGGCATGCGCGCCGAAGCAGATCACGGCACGCATCGAGATCGATGAGCAAACGCACGCGCCACACAGCGGCCCTTGGCCTGCTCGCTCTTGCGGCGGGATTCCTCCTGCCCGGCTCGCCGGCGGCCGCGAGCGCCCTCTCGCCGTTGCCGGCCTCGGACTACAGCGTGCAATCGGTGTGCGCGGCGCCCGCGCCCGGCCACGCCGGATGCCTCGCGTTGCAGCTCGTGCCGGATACGCAGGCGGCGCGTGAGCACACGCACCCGCTCGGCGTCGCGCGCGCAGCGACGCCGCAGGCCCCCTCGCCGGCGGCCGGGGATTACGGCCTGAGGCCACAGGATCTGCACAGCGCGTATCAGCTACCGACCTCCGCGGCGTCCGCGCAGACGATCGCGCTCGTCGACGCCTACAACGACCCGACCGCCGAAGCCGATCTGAAGACCTACGACGAAGAACTCCTGCTCCCGGCGTGCGCCGGCGGCGGCTGCTTCCAGCAGGTCAACCAGAACGGTGAAAGCGCAAACCTGCCGTTCCCGAAAACGAAAGCCGAACTGGAATCGGCGCGCAAAGGCACGGCGGCCGAACGCGAACGAGCCGAACAGGCCGAAGGATGGGGAGTGGAGATCTCACTGGACATCGAGGCCGCGCACGCGACCTGCGAGAGCTGCCGGATCGTCCTGGTCGAGGCGGCGAACGCCAGCGACGCAAACCTCGACACCGCCGAGCAGGCCGCGGTCGCGCTCGGCGCCACGGAGATATCGAACTCGTGGGGCGCCCCGGAATGCGTCGTCGTCGGGGGGCTGCGCGAATGCACGGAAGACAGCCCTGCGTTCAACCATCCCGGCATCGTCGTCACCGCGGCCGCCGGTGATGACGGCTACCTGGCGTGGGATGCGGAAGAAGCGGCGGAACGAGGCTTCGCCGAGTTCCCGGCCTCCTCGCCGCAGGTGATCGCCGTGGGCGGTACCCGCCTGAGCCTCGAAGCGGACGGCGCGTCGAAGGAAGAGACCGTGTGGAATGGCAACGGCGCGGGCGGCAGCGGCTGCAGCGTCGAATTCGCCGCCCCGGCGTGGCAGCAGTCTGAGCCGGACTGGTCCTCGGTCGGGTGCGAAGGCAAGCGCGCCGTCGCCGACGTGTCCGCCGACGCTGACCCCTACTCGGGCCTCGCGGTCCACGACTCGAGCCAGGCATGCAGGACCACCTACGAAGAAGGCGGCGTCAAACACGTCGCACACTGGTGCACGATCGGCGGGACGAGCCTCGCCTCTCCGGTGATCGCCTCGGTGTTCGCGCTCGCGGGAGGCGCCGCAGGCGTCTCTTACCCGGCGAGGACGCTCTACGAAAACGAGCTCGCGATGCCCGGCTCGCTGCACGACGTCCTCACGGGCTCCAACGGCGAATGCTCGAAACCGTTCAACCCCGAAACGGAATTGTCGTCGTGCACGCCCGCCGAAGAGGCGGCGAGCTGCTCATCGAAGCTCATCTGCCTCGCGGGCAGCGGATATGACGGGCCCAGCGGCGTTGGGACGCCGAACGGGATCGCCGCGTTCGAGCCGCTCGCGAAGGGCGGAAACGGAGGAGGCGAAGAGTCGAGCAGCTCTGAAGCCGCCGGCACACGCGAAGGCGGGCACGCGCCCGAAGCACCGCCCGCGGGCGGCTCGGCTGGCGGCGGGGCGCCCTCCGCCGGCACCGGCGCCCAGGCGAGCTCGACCGCAGGCCTCACCGGGAGCGGCGGCAGCACAGGTGCGGCGCGCCCCGTCATCCGCCTCAGCCGGCTGACGCTCACGGCGCGGGCCGCTCTCGCTCTGCGCCACGGCCGCCCGAAGATCTCGCGGCTCGGCTTCGCGTTCACCATCAGCGCCGCGGCACGCGTGCGCGTGACGCTGTCGCGGCGCGTTCGTGTTCGCGGACGCGTGCGCTGGCAGGTCGTGCCGAGCTCGATCACGTTCAACGCGAGCGCCGGAGTCAACCGCCGCCATCTCGCCGGCCGCAGCTCCCTCGCGCCGGGGCTCTACCGTCTCACGCTCGCGCCGCTCGGTGGGATCGCGGGCTCGCTGCTCTTCCGGGTCGCGTGAGCGTCGGAGCGTTCGCGCCCGTGCTCGCCAACCCCCGTCCGCTCGGGCGCGCGCTTCAGGCGCCGGCGGACCCCGCCGGCGAGAGGCCCGCCGGAGCGCCGTAGGGAACCAGGCATGCGGGCAGCTCGACGCTTCCGTCGACGCGCTGCCCGTTCTCGAGCAGGGCGACGATCGTACGCCCGGCGGCGACCGCGGTGCCGTTGAGCGTGTGCGGCGTCTGCGTGCGCTTCTCGCGACGCATGCGGATGTCGAGGCGGCGAGCCTGGAAGTCGGTCGTGTTTGAGCACGACGTCAGCTCGCGGTAGCGGCCCTGGCTCGGCAGCCACGCCTCGCAGTCGTACTTCTTCGCCGCCGAGCTGCCGAGATCGCTGACGGCGATGTTCATCACCCGATAGGCAAGCCCGAGCTCGCTCAGTATCTCCTCCTCGATCGCCAGTATCCGCTCGTGCTCCTCGAGCGAGTCCTCGGGAGCGACGAAGCTGAACATCTCGACCTTGTCGAACTGGTGCACCCTGAAGATCCCCCGCGTGTCCTTCCCCGCGGCGCCGGCCTCGCGGCGAAAGCACGGCGAGAAGCCCGCGTAGCGTAGCGGCAGCCGCTCGCTGTCGATGATCTCGCCGTCGTGCAACGACGCGAGCGCCACCTCGGAGGTTCCAATCAGGAACAGCTCGTCCTCGGGCAGGCTGTAGATCTGCTGCTCGGTGTCCGGCAGGAACCCCGTGCCGTACAGGGCGCGTTCGCGCGCGAGCACCGGCGGGATCACCGGCTCGAACCCGTGCCCGCGCAGCTTCTCGAGCACCCAGCGCACGAGCGCCAGCTCGAGCATCACGAGCTCGCCTTTCAGGTAGGCGAAGCGCGAGCCGGAGAGCTTGGCGGCACGATCCATGTCGATCATCTCGCCGGCCAGCTCGAGGTGATCGCGCGGCTCGAAGGAGAGCTCCGGGACCTTGCCCACCTCGCGCACCAGTTCGTCGTCGGGCCCAGGCGCGGCCGACGGGTCCGGGAGGTTCGGAAGCGGCGCGAGCGCCTGCTGCAGGCTCAGATCCACCTCGCCGAGCTCGCGCTCGAGCTCCTTCGCGCGGGCGGCGACCGCGCGCATCGCCTCGATCTCACGCTCGCGCTCGGCGGCGTCGGCGCTCGCACGGATGCGGGCGTTCGCCGCGTTCTGCTCGGCACGCAGGCCCTCGAGCTCGGGTAACAGCCTGCGGCGCTGCTCGTCGAGCTCGATCACGCGATCGAGCGCGTCGGCGGAGCCGTCGGCACGCCTCTGGAGCGCCGCGCGGACGCCATCGGGATCCTCCCGGATGCGCTTGAGATCGAGCACGCCGCGACCGGCCTGCCGGGCTTCCTATTTGGTCGACAGCGTGATGTTCACGGACGGCACTTTCTGCGCCTGGCGCCCGGAGTAGTGGGCGAGGAAGGAGGCAACCGCCTGCGCGTCTTCCCCGACGACGATGTTCTCCGGCATGATCGCGCCCGAGAAGCCGCCGTTGCGGATCGCGTAGAGCACCTGTTCGACGTTCTCCTTGCGGATGTTGAAGTTAGGCCCGTTCGTCTTGACGCGGTTGGCGATGCTCGTGGCCGAGCCCTGCGCGCCGACCACCGACAGCGTGTGGCAGCCGGAGCAGTGGTCGAGGAACAGGACCGCTCCGCGGTAGTAGGGACTGGTCTTCGCGACCTGTATCCCCTGTGACCCGCACGCACCGACGAGCACGGCGCAGGCGAGCAGGAGCATCGTCGTGGCGGCGAGCCTCATGCGCGGGGAATATATAGGCCCGCTCCGAACGTGCGAGCAGAGCCCCGCTCAGAAGCCGTGCGCGGTGTTCGCCGCGCGTAGCGCGAGGAAGACCACGACGAGCGCCGAGAGCGCCATCACGCCGATCTCGCGGCGGACGATCGCCGCGACGAGCGTCTGCTGCTCCTGCTCCGGCAGCCTGCCGACCGCCTCGGCGCCCTCCACGCCGCGCTGATCGAGGATCGTCTGGGCGGAGACGACGCGCAGCTGCTCTGCGACGAACGCAACCGCGAGCGGAAGCAGCGCGTAGAGGTAGAAGAGATGTTCGCTCGAGTACTTGCCGGCCGCGGCGAGCGATCCGACGGCGACCGCGAGAGTCAGGGCGGAGCCCTGTCCCACGCGCAGCATCACCCAGAATGCGTTGCTCGCTCTGCGGTCGGCCGGATCGCCTCGCCACCAGAGCCATGCGCCGAGCACTCCAGCCACGGCGTTGAGCGCCGCCACCACCAGCGCACCGGCCACGACCGCAGATGTCATTCCGCCGATTTCGAGCCGATTGCCACTATGGTTTCGAGCCGATTGCCACTATGTAACACCTTGCCACAAGCAGTGATATAACAGCGCTCGGTGCTGCGCAGCTATCTCCCGGCGATCGTCTTCCTCATTCTCGGCGGGGCCGTGGGCGGGGCGTTCGCGGTGCTCAACACACTCATCGGTCCGCGCCGCGCGACCCCTCACAAGCAGGACCCCTACGAGTGCGGGCTGCCGTCGGAGATCAAGCGGGGAATGCGCTTCGGGATCAGCTTCTACCTGATCGCGATGCTCTTCATCCTGTTCGACATCGAGGTCATCTTTCTCTACCCGATCGCGCTCGAGCTGCGCGCGTATGGCAGCTTCGCGCTGATCGAGACGATCGTGTTCATCGTGCTTCTGTTCGTCGCCTTTGCTTACGTCTGGCGCAGGGGGGCACTCGAGTGGAGATGAGGCGCTCGCCGATCGACGGCCTCGGCACGGCCGTCGATCCACAGCGGCTGCGCGTGCGCGAACTGAACCCGCGCCAGCTGCTCCGGGGCGGCGAGCTGGAAGGACCGACGCCGGGCGCGCACCTCGAGGGCAGCGACCTCGAACGGCACGTCGAAGAGCGCGTCATGACGACGACGCTCGACAAAGCCGTTGCGTGGGCGCGGTCGAACTCGTTCTTTCCCGCTACCTTCGGGCTCGCGTGCTGCGCGATCGAGATGATGTCGATCGTCGCGGCGCGCGTCGACGTGGCGCGCTTCGGCTACGAGGCGTTCCGCGCGTCTCCGCGCCAGGCCGACCTGCTGATCCTCTCCGGACGCGTGTCGATCAAGATGGCGCCGATCGTGCGCCGCATCTATGACCAGATGCTCGAGCCGAAGTGGGCGATCTCGATGGGCGCGTGCTGCAGCTCGATGGGCGTGTTCAACAACTACGCGCTCGTGCCGGCCGACAAGTTCATGCCGGTCGACGTGCACGTGCCCGGCTGCCCGCCGCGGCCGGAGGCGCTGATGCACGGCGTGCTAAAGCTGCGCAGCATGGTCCAGGACGACCCCGACATGGGCTGGCGCGATCGCTACGGGGCGCGCGGCACCGAGGAGGTGCTGCCCGCAGCCGGACGGCCGGCGGCGGTCAACTCGCCCCTCGCGGGGGACACCGCAGGTGCCTGACGCGACCGGCCTGGAGCTGATCGCCCAGGCGCTGCGGACAGGCGAGGGCGCAGACGCGTCGTCGGGGAGCCCGGTGCTGGAGACCGTCTTCTTCCGCGGCCGCGGCACGCTCGTGGTCGAGCCGCAGCGCATCCGCGCGGTGCTCGCGCAGCTGCGCGAGCGCGGGTACACGTTCATGGCGAGCCTCCACGGCGTCGACTACTACCCGCACGAGCCGCGCCTGGGCGTGATCTACGAGCTGCTGGACATGCGCACGGTCGACCGCATCACGGTCAAGCTGCGACTCCCGAGCGACGCCGCGGAGGTCGACTCGGTGACGCCCGACGCGCCCGAGGGCGCGGGCTGGCCGACTGCCGAGCACCAGGAGCGCGAGATCTACGACATGTTCGGTGTGACCTTCCGCGGGCACCCCGACCTGCGGCGGATCCTGATGCCCGAGGACTACGAGGGGTATCCGCAGCGGCGCGACTTCCCGATCGGAGGGGAACCGGTGCTGTTCACCTACAACGAGGACGAGACGCTGGGATCGCCCCAGTGAGCCCAACGGAGGGGCACACGACCGGGCCGCCGCCGACGACCGGGCCGCCGCCGACGACGTCGGAGTACCGCAGGCGCGAGCAGAGCATCACGCTCGCGCCGCTCGAGGAACAGCTCGGGGACGACCCGGCCGGCGGGAGCACCCAGGAAGTCTTGACGCTCAACTTCGGGCCGCACCACCCGGCGACGCACGGCGTGCTTCGGCTGCTCGTGACCCTGCGGGGCGAGATCGTGCACGACATCAAGCCGATCATCGGCTACGTGCACACCGGCATCGAAAAGACGGCCGAGGACAAGTCCTACTGGAAGGTCATTCCGGTGATCGAGCGGATGGATTACCTGGCCTACTACTTCAACGCGATGGCCTTCTGCGGGGCGGTTGAGACGCTGCTGGAGGTCGATGTGCCCAAGCGGGCGCAGTACCTGCGCGTCATTCACATGGAGCTGAACCGCCTCACATCCCACCTGGTGTGGCTGGGGACCAGCGCCCTCGACCTCGGAGCGATCTCGATGTTCTGGTACTGCTTCCGCGAGCGCGAGAAGATCAACGACCTGTTCGAGATGTCCTCGGGTGCGCGCATGCACACGCGCTACTTCCAGGTCGGCGGCGTGATCGAGGACATCCCGCCGGGCTTCGCCGAGAAGCTGCGCAGCTTCCTGAAGGAAATGCCGGAACGCATCGATCAGTACGGAGCGCTCCTGAAGGGCAACGAGATCGTGCTGCGGCGGCTCCGCGGGACCGGTGTGCTCGACGCCGGGTCGCTGCGCTCGCTCGGCGTCACCGGCCCGCTGCTCCGCGCCGCCGGTGATGCGTGGGACCTGCGCAAGGCCGAGCCGTCGAGCTCGTATGAGGACTTCGAGTTCAAGATCCCGATCGGCACCGTCGGCGACAACTACGACCGCCTCGCGTGCCGTCTCGCGGAGATGTACGAGTCGGTGAAGATCGCCGAGCAGGCCCTCGAAGGGCTGCCCGAGGGACCGCACATCACCGCCGACCGCAAGGTCGCGCTGCCGCCACGCCACGAGCTCGCGACGTCGATGGAGGCGCTGATCCACCACTTCAAGCTCGTCACGGAGGGGTTCAGGACGCCGCCCGGAGAGGTCTACTTCCCGGTCGAGTCTCCGCGCGGCGAGCTCGGCTGCTTCGTGCGCTCCGACGGCTCCTCGAAGCCCGCGCGCGTGCACATGCGCGACCCGTCGTTCGTCAACTTGCAGGCCTTCTCGCACATGGCCAGGGGAGGCTACATCGCCGACCTGATCGCGACGCTCGCGATGCTCGACCCGATCCTCGGGGGAATCGACCGGTGAGCACGCCCGAGGAGCCACAGGACGAGACGCTCCAGGAGGCCGTCGACTCGGTCTTCGAGTCTGCGCTTGCCGGCACGCCGCGCCCGGTCGTGCGCTTCGAGCATGGATCGCGTGTGCCGGGCTGGGATGAGGCGGTCGACCTCGAGAAGGATCCCGCTGAGATCCCCGATCCCGCCACGACCGACGTGCCGCCTGAGCTGCGCGCGGAGATCGAGGCGCAGATGGCCAAGTACCCCGAGCGCCAATCCGCGGTACTCCCAGCGCTCACCGCCGCACAGCGCGCGCATGGCTGGTGCTCGCCCGAGGCGATCGAGCAGGTGGCCTGCGTGATGCGCGTGACGCCGGCCTACCTCGAGTCGGTTGCAAGCTTCTACGACATGCTCGAGACGGCTCCGGCTCCTCGCCACAGCGTGTACGTGTGCACGAACATCTCGTGCTCGCTGCTCGGCGCCGACGCCCTGTACGAGGCGATGCGCAGCGCCGCCACCGAGGGGCCTGGCGGGGATTCGGCGGTGAACGTGCGCGCGTTCGAGTGCCTCGGCGCCTGCGACATCGCGCCGATGGCGTCGGTCGACGGCGTGTACGTCGGCCCGCTCACGCCGGCCGACGTGCCGCAGCTGCTCGAGGACGTTCGCGCCGGGCGCCCGGTGCTCCCGGACAAGCAGCTCGCGCGCCTGCCCGTCGCCGACCCGGGTGCGAACACGCGCGAGTTCGCGCCGGACGGGAGCTGATCATGTCGGCGACCGCCACGCCCAAGCTGCTGCTCGCAGACATCGACGAGCCGGGGCTCCGCACGCGCGAGGTCTACGAGCGCCGCGGCGGCTACGAGTCGCTGCGCAAGGCGCTCGCGATGACACCCGACGAGGTGCTCAAGCAGCTCGAAGCCTCAGGCCTGCGCGGACGTGGCGGCGCCGGGTTCGCGATGGGCAAGAAGGTCTCGTTCCTGCCGAAGGGGGCGATGGACAAGTACCTCGTGTGCAACGCCGACGAGTCGGAGCCGGGAACGTTCAAGGACCGCGAACTGATGCAGAAGACGCCGCACATGCTGCTCGAGGGGATCGTGATCGCCTCCTTCGCAGCCGAGATCAGCCGCGCGTTCATATACATCCGTGGCGAGTACGCGCTGCAGGCGGACATCCTCGACGCCGCGCTCTCGGAAGCGCTGGCGGCGGGATACCTCGGCGAGGACATCCTCGGCTCAGGGCACTCGCTCTCGCTGGTGGTTCACCGCGGTGCCGGGGCCTACATCTGCGGCGAGGAGACCGGCTTGCTGGACTCGCTCGAAGGCAAGCGCGGCAATCCTCGCCTGAAGCCGCCGTTCCCGGCCAACCAGGGCCTCTATCAGGGCCCCACGCTGATCAACAACGTCGAGACGCTCAGCACCGTGCCGGCGATCATCAGGATGGGCGGCGAGGAGTACGCCAAGCTCGGTGTCGAGACCTCGACGGGGACCAAGGTCGTTTCGGTCTCGGGCCACGTCAGGCGCCCCGGAAACTACGAGATCGAGCTCGGCATCCCCTCGCGCGAGCTCATCTACGGGCTCGCGGGCGGACCGCCGGAGGGCCGCAAGGTCAAGTGCTGGTTCCCGGGCGGGTCCTCCGCTCCGGTCCTCACCGCCGAGGACCTCGACGTCCCCTACGACTTCGACTCGCTCGCGAAAGCCGGCTCGATGCTCGGCTCGGGCGCGATCATCGTCGTGGACGACTCGACCCCGATCTTCGACGTCGCGATGAAGGTCGCGAAGTTCTACCGCCACGAGTCCTGCGGCAAGTGCACACCCTGCCGCGAGGGCACGAACTGGACGGTGAAGATGCTCGAGCGGATCGACGCCGGCGAGGCGACGCCGATGGACCTCGAGATCATGGCCTCGGTGCAGGAGCACATCATCGGCAACTGCCTGTGCGTCCTCGGCGACGCGATGGCGATGCCGATCGGCTCGATGATCGCGAAGTTCCGCGGCGAGTTCGAGGCGTACATCGAGGCGGCGCGAGCGCGCCGGGAGGCCGCCTAGCTATGCCCCGGGCCGAGCCGCGGATGATCAACTTCACGATCGACGGTCGCGAGGTGCGGGCGGCTGAAAACTCGATGCTCGTCGACGCCGCGAAGAACGGCGACGTCGAGATCCCTGTGTTCTGCTACGAACCGAAGCTCGGCCAGCCGGTCGGCGCCTGCCGCATGTGCCTGGTGGAGATCGAGGGGATCCCGAAGCTGCAAACGGGCTGCTCGACGCCGGTCAAGGACGGCATGGTCGTGTACACGGAAAGCGAGCGCGTGAAGGTCGCGCAGCGCTCGGTGGTCGAGTTCCTGCTGATCAACCATCCGCTCGACTGCCCGGTCTGCGACAAGGGCGGCGAGTGCCCGCTGCAGGACATCAGCTTCGGCTGGGGCGCGGGCATCTCGCGCTACATCGAGCCCAAGCGTCACTTCGTCAAGCCGCTCGAGCTCTCCCCGCTCGTCGCGATCGACCGCGAGCGCTGCATCCTCTGCTACCGCTGCGTGCGCTTCTCGCAGGAGATCGCCGAGGACTACCAGCTCGTGCTGGTCGACCGCGCAGCCGAGAGCTACGTCTCCACGTTCGACGGGCATCCCTACGTCGCCCCGTTCAGCGGCAACATCGTCGAGCTGTGTCCGGTTGGCGCCCTGACCTCGCGCCCCTACCGCTTCAGAGCGCGCCCGTGGGACATCGAGGATGCCGGATCGGTGTGCACGTTCTGCCCGGCGCAGTGCAACGTCACCCTCACAGTGCGCGACGAGCGCGCGCTGCGCGTGCTGGCGCGCGAGAACACCGAGGTCGACGACGGCTGGCTGTGCGATAAGGGGCGCTTCGCCTACCAGTCCTTCCACGTCGAGCAGCGCGTCACCGAGCCGCTGCTGCGCGATGGGGGTTACCTGCGCCCGGTGTCCTGGGAGCGCGCGCTCGGAGAGGCAGCGACCGGGCTGGCGCGCGCCGGTGCGCGCACGGGCGCGATCGTCGGCGGCCAGAGCACGAGCGAGGAGGGCTTCCTGCTCGCGCGGCTGCTTCGTGAGGGCCTGGGCTCCCCGCACCTGGACTCGCGTCGCGCGGGCGCGCTGCCGCTGGATCTGCATCGCGCGCTCGGTGCGCCCGCGCTGCAGGCGCGCACATCGGACCTGGAGTTCGCGCACGCGGTGCTCGTGCTGGACGCCGAGCCGGTGAACGATGCGCCGATCTTCGACCTGCGCCTGCGCAAGGGCATGCGCCGGCACCAGCTCGAGCTCGCCGTAGCCTCGCCGCAGCCGAGCTCGCTCGATGCCGGCGCCGCGCTGTCCGTGCGTTACGCCCCGGGCGCCGGCGCGGCGTTCGCCGTGGCGCTCGACGCCGCGCTGGCCGGCCGGCGAGGCGCCGACGGTCTCGCGCGCCAGGCCGGCGCCGACCCGCGTGCCGTTCGCGAGCTCGCCGCGCTGCTCCGCGGCGGCGAGGCGCATGAGCCAGCCCGGGCGGGCGGAGAGGCCAGGGCAGGCGGAGAGACGCCCGCCCGCGAGGTCGTCGTCCTGTGGGGCGAGCGGCTCACGGCCGGCCCGAACGGCGCAGCCGGTGCAAGGGCGCTGCTCTCGATCGCCCGCGCGCTGTCGATGCCGGACATCGACGGCGCCGGCCTGCTCGAAGTCCCCGCCCAGACGAACGCGCGCGGCCTGCGCGAGGCCGGCGTGCTCCCCAACGCGGCTCCCGGGCTCGGTGAGCCGGACGGGAGCGCAGTATCGGCGGCGGCCCGCGACGCGCGAGCGATCGCGGCGGGACTCGCCGAGGGCGAGCTGGCGGCGCTCTACCTCCTGCACGCCGATCCGCTGCGCGATCTGCCCGACCGCGAGCTGTGGGAGCGGGCGTTCGCCCGCGCCGGCACGGTCGTCGCGCACGCATCGTTTCTCACCGAGGCGATTCGCGAGCATGCCGACGTCGTGTTCCCGGCCGAGGCCTACGCCGAGAAGGAGGGGACGATCGTCCATCCCGACGGTCGCATCCAGCGCCTGCGCCCGGCGATCGCGCGCCCGGGGGCGGTCCGCGCGGAGTGGCAGGTGCTCGCCGAAGTCGCCCTGCGCGTGGGGATCGATCTGCACGTGCCCACCGGGCCGATGGCCTCCGCGCAGCTGTTCGAGGCGGTGCCGTTCTACGCCGGGCTGACGCTCGAGGAGATCGGCGGACGCGGCGTGCGCTGGCAGGAGCGCGCCGCGGCATCAGCCTTCCCGGCGCCTGGCGCCGAGGCGAGGGAGCGCCGAGAGCCACGGCTCGCGCCGGCACCCGAGGACGCGGCCGAGCTCGCCGGCTACCGCTCGGTTTGGGACGCCCCGGAGATCGAGTTCTCGCCGTCGCTCGAGTTCCTGTTCCCGCACAAAGAGCTGCTGCGCGTGGAGCGGAGCGTTCCCGGCGCACCCGGACCGGGGGTCCTCGACGTCGTCATCGCAGATCCGAACGTGGGGCTGGACGCCCTGCCGCGCTGAGCATGCTCGCCGTCGTCGGCTACTACGAGCCGTGGTGGATCCAGATCGTCAAGGCGATCGTGATATTCGCCGTCGGCCTGCAGCTCGTGCCGGTCGTGCTGATCGCCGAGCGTAAGCTGCTCGGGCGCTTTCAGGGCCGCTACGGTCCCAACCGCGTCGGACCGTACGGCGCCCTGCAGCCGCTCGCCGACATCCTCAAGCTGCTCACCAAGGAGCAGTTCCGCCCGACCACCTCCGTCGGCGTGCTGTTCGCGGTCGCTCCGATCATCTCGATCCTCACCGCCGTGGCCGCCTTCGCGATCATCCCGTTCGGCGACACGCAGGACATCTTCGGCACAAAAGTCGGGCTGTACGGCGTCGACCTCTCGATCGGGCCGCTGTACCTGTTCGCGTTCAGCGCGGTCGCCTTCTACGGGATCATGCTCGGCGGCTGGGCCTCCGGCTCGAAGTACTCCTTCCTCGGCGCGATGCGCGGCGCGGCCCAGCTGATCTCCTACGAGGTCTCCCAGGCGCTCGCGCTCGTCGGCGTGATCTTCACCGCCCAGACGCTGTCGCTCACCGGCATCGTGCACGCGCAGGGCGGCATGTGGTACTTCATCCCGCAGTTCGCCGGCTTTCTGATCTTCCTCGTGGCGAGCTTCGCCGAGACGAACCGCGCCCCGTTCGACCTGACCGAGGCCGACGCGGAGCTGGTCGGCGGCTACAACACCGAGTTCGGTGGCGGCCGCTTCGCGTCCTACTACTTCGCCGAGTACCTCAACGTGCTCGTCGTCTCCGGCATCGTCACGACCGTCTTCCTCGGCGGCTGGCTGCTGCCGTTCGGCCTGCACCCACCCGGCTGGGTGGACCCGATCGTCGTCCTGGTGAAGATGTCGCTCGTCACCTTCCTGTTCATCTGGATCCGCGCGACGCTGCCGCGCCTGCGCTACGACCAGCTGATGAGCTTCGGCTGGAAGGTGCTGCTGCCCCTGGCCACACTCAACGCCCTGGTCACGGCGATCGTCGTCGTGGCGACACACTGATGCCCTCCGAGCCCGCCCAGCCGAACGCCGCAACGCCCACGGCCGCCTCGCCGCTGCCGGTCGCGAGGTGGCAGCCCGACGTGCACTCGATCGAGGTCGAGCGCACCCCCCAGCCGGGTGTCAGGCGCAGCGCGTGGCGCACGTTCGTCGAGACGGCGCGCGGACTGAAGACGACCTTCGGGCGGATCGCCGAGGGCCCGGTGACGATGCAGTATCCAGAGGAGAAGGTTCCCGTCTACCCGCGCTTCCGCGGCCGACACAAGCTGCACCGCTTCGAGGACACCGGCCTGGAGAAGTGCGTCGGCTGCTCGCTCTGCGCGGCCGCCTGCCCAGCCGACTGCATCCGCGTCGTCGCCGCCGAGAACACCCCCGAGAACCGCGTCTCCGCCGGGGAGCGCTACGCCGCGGTGTATGAGATCAACCTGTCGCGCTGCATCTTCTGCGGATACTGCGAGGTCGCGTGCCCGTTCGACGCGATCACGATGGGCCACGACTACGAGCTCTCCGATTACGATCGCTCCGATTTGATCTTCACCAAGGAGATGCTGCTCGCCGAGCCGCTCGAGCGCACCCCGCTGAGGAACGAGGGCGAGTGAGCTCCGTCCTCTTCTTCCTCGCCGCCATCGGCGTGATCTCCGGGGCGGTAGGCGTGGTCGTCGTACGCAATCCGTTCTACTGCGTGCTCGCGCTGGTCGCGCACCTCGTCTCCCTCGCGGTGCTGTTCCTGCTGCTGCGCGCGGAGTTCGTGGCGGCGGTGCAGGTGGTCGTGTATGCCGGCGCGGTGATGGTGCTGTACGTGTTCGTGGTCGCCTACGTCGGCGGCGAGGGCGACGGATCGGACGGCGGTCCGCTCGCCGAGCGCCTGCGCGGCCACGGCCCGATCGGCTCCGGCCTGCGCCTCGGCGGCGCGCTCGTCGCCGGGGCCCTGCTCGTCGAGCTGTTGATCGCCCTGCTCGGCACGGGCCTCGAGGCGGTCGACGGCTACGGCGCCGGCTACAGCCCGGGCCCGCGCACCTACGGCACGCCCGCCTACATCGGTCAGCTGCTGCTCACGCGCTTTCTGCTGGTGTTCGAGATCGCCTCGTTCCTGCTGCTGATCGCCGCGGTCGGGGCGGTCGTGCTCGCGCGGCGCCGTCGCGGCCTCGACGAGCACGACGAGGGCGAGACGCTGCTCGAGATCGAGCTGCTCGGCAGGCGCGAGATCGGAACGATGGCCGAGGGGGTCGGGAGGCGCGCCTCGTGAGCATCGCGTGGTATCTCGCCGTCTCGGCGATCGTCTTCTCACTCGGCTCGCTCGGCGTCATCACGCGCCGCAACCCGCTCGTCGTGCTCCTCTGCCTCGAGCTGATGCTGAACGGCGCCAACCTTGCGCTGATCGCGTTCGCGCGCATGTGGGGCAACGGCGACGGCCAGATCCTCGCGCTCGTCGTGATGACGGTCGCCGCCTGCGAGGTGTGCATCGGCCTCGGCATGATCGTCGCGATCTACCGCCGCCGGCTGCCGATCGACGTGGATGAGCTGAGAGAGCTCCAGGGCTGATGGCCGCGACGACCTACGCCTGGCTCGTGCTGCTGTTCCCGCTGCTGGGGATGCTCGTGATCGCGATCGGGTTCCGGGCGCTTCCCGCGCTCTCGCCGCGCGCGCCCGGATGGATCGGAACGGCGGCCATCTTCCTCGCGTTCCTCGCCGCGCTCGGCGCGCTGATCTCGCTGCAGAGCCACTCGCCGGCGCACCGCCAGCTGGTCTCCTCGCTGTGGAACTACGCCGTGACGGTCGGCATCGACGCGCGCGTGACAATTCTCGTCGACCCGCTGTCGGTGTTCATGATCCTCGTCGTCACCGGCGTCTCGACGCTGATCCATCTCTACTCCGTGTCCTACATGGATGGAGACCGCGGCTTCGCGCGCTACTTCTCCTACCTGAACTACTTCGTCTTCTCGATGCTCCTGCTGGTGCTCGCCGGCAACTTCCTGCTGCTGATCGTCGGCTGGGCGTTCGTCGGCGCCGCCTCATACCTGCTGATCTCCTTCTGGTACCGGCGCACGACCGCCACGCGCGCGGGCATCAAGGCGTTCGTGATCAACGTGGTCGGCGACGTCGGACTGGTGCTCGGCACCTACTTCATCTTCAAGCACACCGGCACGCTGGAATTCCTCGGCGCCTTCCACGCGACCGAGCACGGCGCGTTCGGCAGCGCGCCGAACAACGGCGATCTCGTTGCCGGCTGCGTGCTGCTGCTCGTGGGCGCGTTTGCGAAGTCGGCGCAGATCCCGCTGCACACGTGGCTGCCGGACGCGATGGAGGGGCCGACCCCGGTGAGCGCGCTGATCCACGCGGCCACGATGGTCACCGCCGGCGTGTACCTGATCGCACGCATGCATCCGCTGTTCGAGCGCGCGCCCGCCGCGCAGGACGTCGGCGCGGTCGTCGGCGCGGCTACGCTGCTGATCGCCGGGACGATCGCGCTCGTGCAGACGGACATCAAGCGCGTGATCGCCTACTCGACGATGTCCCAGATCGGCTACATGATCATGGGCGTCTCCGTCGGCGCGTACGCGGCAGGACTCTTCCACCTGATGACTCACGCCTTCTTCAAGGCGCTGCTGTTCATGGCGGCGGGGTCGATCATCGGCGCGATGGCTGGCGAGCAGTCGCTCGACCGTATGGGCGGCTTCCGTCGCGCGATGCCGTTCACCTACGGCTGCTTCATCATCGGCGGGCTGGCGCTGGCGGGAATCCCGCCGTTCTCGGGCTTCTTCTCGAAGGACGAGATCCTGCTCGTCACCGCCGAGCGCGGCGGCTGGCACTGGGCGCTGTACGTGGCCGGCTACCTCGGCGCGCTGCTGACGGCGCTCTACACCTTCCGCATGATCTTCCGCGCCTTCCACGGCGAGCCGGTCGCCGAGGCGCGCGAGCTCGAAGAAGGCCACCAGCACCACGCGGAGGTGCCGAGGAACCCCGACACGGGAGAAGAGGAGGACACCGACGTGGGCTTCCCGGGGCCGAACCATCCGATCGCCGAGCGCACACCGCCGATGCGCCTCGCGATGGCGCTGCTCGCGGTGGGGGCGATCGGCGCGGGCCTCGTGCAGATCCCGAAGGTCGACTTCGTGATCGACGACTTCCTGAAGCCGAGCTTCAGCGATTCCTCGCTGTATGAAACGCACACGCGCAACGGGCTGCTCGTGCTCGGCCTCGTGCTCGGGACCGTCCTCGGGCTGCTCGGCATCGCGATCGCCTACCGCGTGTGGGTCGCACGGCCTGGGACCGCCGCGGCGGTGCAAGCGCGTACGCGTGCGCTGTATGAGCTGTTCGTGCACAAGTGGTACTTCGACGAGCTGATCGACCTGCTCGTCGTCCGTCCCGTGGCCTGGTCGGGCCGCTTCGCGCGGGACACCTTCGAGCGCCTGATCGTGGACGACACGCTCGTCGGGGGTACGACCGGTCTGATCCGCGCCGGCTCGGCCGCGGTGCGCGCGGCACAGAGCGGCTTCGTGCGCTACTACGCCGCGCTGCTCGTGCTCGGCGTCGCCGGCGTCGGCTTCTACTTCCTGCTGCAGTCGTGAGCCGCTGAGGACGATGCCGCCTCTGTCGATACTGATCTGGCTGCCGGCAGTGTGCGGGCTGCTCGGCGCGGGCCTCGCGGCTCGCTCCTCGCGCGCCGCACGGACCGAGAGAGCCACGACGGCCTCGAGGCGATGGAGCGTGCCCGGCATTCTCGCGCTCGCCGGCTCGCTCGGCGCGCTGGGACTGGCGATCAGCTACATCGCCGACTACTCGCCTGCCGGCGGCGGCCTTCGCTACGTCACCGACGTGGTCTGGATCCCGGAGCTCGGTATCCATTACAAGCTCGGGATCGACGGGCTGAACGTGTTCCTGGTGGGGCTTACCACGCTGCTGTTCGCCGCCGCGACGCTCGCCGCGAACCTGCGCTCGTGGGAGCGCCCGCGGCTCTTCTACTTCCAGTTCATGCTCGCCGAGTCCGCGGTGCTCGGCGCCTTCCTCGCGCAGGACCTCGCCCTGTTCGTCGCGTTCTTCGATCTGATGCTGATCCCGTTCTACTTCCTGATCGGAGGCTGGGGCAGGGAGCCAGGCCGCGTGAAAGCGACGATCAAGCTGGTGATCTACACGCTCGTCGGCTCGCTGCTGATGCTCGCGGGGGCGATCGCCACGGGCGTGCTGGCGGCGCAGCACGGCGGCGGGCACATCACGTTCGTGCTCTCGAGCCTTCACGCGCTGCCGCTCAGCAAGGGCTCGCAGGAGTGGATCTTCCTGTTCTTCGCCGCGGCCTTCCTCGTGAAGATGCCCGCCTTCCCGCTCCACGGCTGGATGCCAGACGGCTACTTAGCGATGCCGATCGAGGTCCTGATGGTCTTCTCCGGCGTGCTCTCGAAGGTCGGCGCGTATGGCTTCCTGCGGATCGTGCTCCCGCTGTATCCGCAGGCGGCCGTGCACTTCCAGACGCTCATGCTGCTGATCGCGCTTGCCTCGATCCTGTACGGCTCGCTTCTGGCGTTCACGCAGACCGACACGCGGCTGATCGTCGGGTACTCGTCGATGGCGCAGCTCGGGTTCATCACGCTCGGGATCTTCTCGCTGAACCCGCAGGGCGCGCAGGGTGCGCTGCTGCAGATGGTCAACCACGGACTCGTGGTGGCGCCGATCCTGTTCATCGTCGCGCTGCTCGCGAAGCGCGCGGGCGGCTCGGAGGACATCCGCGACATGGGCGGGATCGCGTTCCGCGCGCCGATCCTCGCGTCGCTGTTCTTGATCGTGGCGCTCGCGACGCTCGCGATGCCCGGCTCGTCGAACTTCCTCGGCGAGTTCCTGATCCTGCTCGGCGTCTTCAAGGCGAAGCTCGTCATCGCGATCATCGCCTTCAGCGGCGTCGTGATGGCCAGCGTGTACGCGCTGCGAATGTTCATCCGCTCGATGCACAATCGCGTCGGTGCGCGCGTGAGCTCGCGCGAGATCAGCCCCCTCGACGGCGCCGTGCTCATTCCGCTCGTCGGCGTGATCGTCTTCCTCGCGCTGTATCCGCAGTTCGTGCTCCATCGCAGCGAAGCCGCGGTCAAGGCCGCCGTCGCATCCGCTGACCTCTATACAGCTCCCTACCAGACGGCCGCGGTGCGAGCGCCCGAAAACGCGTTCGGGCGCCTGCGCTTCGACAACTACGACCCCTCCATCGCCGTGCCGCGAGCCTGCCGCAGGAACGGCGCTGGCGGAGGATGCGCGCCGCACCCGGCGGCCAGGCTCGAGCGATGATGATCCCGCTGGCGAGCGCCCATCTGAAGGGACCGCACGTCGACTTCGCGGGTCTCTCGCCCCTGATCGCGCTGCTCGGTGGCGCGGTGCTCGTGCTGCTCGTCGGCATGATCAGCTCGCGCTGGGTCCGCGCGCAGGCGGTGCCAGTTCTCTCCATGGGAGCGCTTGGAGCGGCGCTCGGACTGACGATCTGGCAGTGGAATGCGAATAAGTCGATCGTCTCGGGGGCGCTCGAGGTCGATGATCTCGCGCTCGTCCTGAACCTGATCCTGCTCGGCGCCGGTGCCTGCGCGGTGCTGCTGGCGTGGCGCTCGCTCGCCGCGCAAGAAGCGGGGCACGGGGAGTTTCATGCGCTGCTGCTCAGCTCGCTCGCCGGGATGTCGCTGCTGGTGAGCGCTCAGAACACCGTCGCCGTCTTCATCGGGCTGGAGCTGCTGTCAATTCCGCTGTACGTGCTGTGCGCCACCGAACTGAAGCGCGAGCATTCGCTCGAGTCGGGGCTGAAGTATCTGATCATCGGCTCGGTCGGCTCGGCGACGCTGCTCTACGGCATCGCGATGATCTACGGTGCGACGGGCTCGACCGACTTCAGCGCGATCGCGAATGCGCTGTCGCGGGGGAGCCTGGCGTCCGATCCGCTGACGCTGACGGGGATCGCGCTGTGCGTGGCGGGCCTCTGCTTCAAGGCATCGGTCGCCCCTTTCCACCAGTGGACGCCCGACGTCTACGAGGGCGCGCCGACCGCGGTCACGGCGTTCATGGCCGTGGCGACGAAGGTCGCGGCGCTGGGCCTGTTCCTGCGCTTCTTCGACGTCGCGCTGATCGCCGCTCAGCACAGCTGGTCTCCGGCGATCGCGGTGCTCGCGACGATCACGATCATCGTCGGCAACGTCGGCGCGCTCGGACAATCGTCGCTGAAGCGAATGCTCGCCTACTCATCGGTCGCACAGGCGGGCTATATGCTCGCCGGGATCGTCGTCGCCACGCGCCTCGGCGCGCAGGCGATGGTCTTCTACCTCGCGGTGTACCTGCCGATGAACATCGCCTCGTTCGCGGTGATCGTGGCCCGCGAACGCGAGACGGGACTCGGCGACTCGATCGGCGCAGTGACCGGGCTCGGGCGCGAGCGACCGCTGCTGGCGTGGCCGATGACCATCTCGATGCTCGCGCTCGCGGGCATCCCCGCGACGGCGGGCTTCATCGGCAAGTTCTACCTGATCGACGCCACCGTCTCCGGCGGCTACACGTGGCTCGGAGTGGCGATCGTGATCGGCTCGATGATCTCGCTCGGCTACTACCTGCCGGTGGTGGCGGCGATGTGGATGCGCGACGCGCCAGCCGGCGAGGCGCGCGGTCCGCAGCCTTCACCGCCGGACGCCGGTGCCCTGCCGGCGCTGGCGGGCGGATCACCGGAGCTGGACGCGGACGCCTCCACGGGCGGCGGCCCGCGGACCGCGTCAACGCCGATCGCCCGCCAGCCCGAGGTGCTCCTGCTCGCGGTCCTCGCGGGCGCGGCCACGATCTTCTTCGGCATCGTCCCGCAGCCGCTGTTCGACCTCGTGCACGGAGCTGGCGCCGCGCTCGGGCTCCTCTGAGGCCTCGATGAGCGTCGCCGAGAGTGGCCGGTTCGGCGTGCTGCTCGACATCGACGGCGTGCTGTATGTCGGGGACGAGCCGATCGCGGGTGCACGGGATGCGCTTGTCCAGCTGAGGCAGATGGTCGATGCGCTGCGCCTCGTCACGAACACCACCTCGCGATGCCGCCGGGAGATCTTCGAGCATCTCCTCGAGCTCGGCTTCGACGTCGCGCTCGAGGAGGTTCTCACGCCGGCGGCGATGGCCGTGCGCCACTGCCGAGAACGCGGCTTCGAATCCGTCGCGCTGCTCGTGAGCGAGCGGCTGCGTGAGGATCTCGCGCAGCTCGAGCGGCTCACGCCGGGAGTCGGGGCGGACGCGGTCATCCTCGGCGATCTCGGGAGCGACTTCAACGCGGACGTGCTCAACGGGGCGTTCCGCCAGCTGATGGACGGAGCCGAGCTCGTGGCCCTACAGCACAACCGCTACTGGCGGCGCGCCGACGGCCTCGCGCTCGACGTGGGCGCCTACGCGGCCGCCCTGGAGTACGCGACGGGACGCGACGCCGTGGTCGTCGGCAAGCCGGCGCGAGAGTTCTTTCATGCTGCGATGGCAGACATGGGGGTCAGCCGTGCGGTGATGGTCGGCGACGACGTCGAGGCAGACGTCGGGGGCGCGCTCTCCGCGGAGCTGCCGGGCGTGCTCGTGCGCACCGGCAAGTATCGAGACGATGCGCTTGCGGCGTCCGGGGTGACGCCGACCGCGATCGCCGACTCGATCGCGGACGTTCCCGCTCTGCTCGCACGCGTGCGCGGCGAATGAGCCACCGGCCGCCGGCGGCGCCGCCGTGGAGCGCCCCGCCGCTGGCTCGCGTTCACGAAGCGGTCGCCTGGTAGAGGTCCTGGTCGGGAATGCGGCGCACCTTCGTGCGCTTCGGCGAGCTGAAGCCGGCGTCTACAAGATAGCCCGCGAGCTCGCTCGGGCTGTGCAGGTCGGCGCCTGAGGTCAGGTGGAACAGCATGCCGAGCGCCGCAGCCGAGGCTGGTTGGCGCCGGGCGTCGGAGCGGAACATGTCGAGCACGGCAAGCGTTCCGCCGGGCTTCATCACGGCGCGCACGCGCGCGAGCAGCGCGACGACCTGCTCGCCGGAGAGGTGGTGGACGATGTCGAACACGAGTGCGCCGTCGTAAGGACCGCCGAGGTCGGCCTCGAACATGTCGCCGGCACGGTGCTGGACGCGGTCGCTCATGCCGGCTCGCGCGATGATCTCGCGTCCGACGCGCGCGCTGCCGGGCAGGTCGAGGACCGTGGCCGTGAGCGTCTCGTGGCGCCTGCACAGCTCGGCGGAGAACCACCCGTGTGCACCCGCCACGTCGAGCAGGGCCGACGGCCTCTGCGGCAGGCGGATCGCCTTCGCGACTTCCCGCGCGGACAGCCGCGCGAGCTCGTACTGGCCGGTGATGTACACGCGCCAGTACTCCTCGTCCTCGGCCGGCTCGCGATGGATCTCGAAGCTGCCGCCGTCGCGCACGATGCGCGCCATCTCGCCGTACCACTCCCAGTAGGTGACGCTGTGCTCGATCCACGTGCCGATGTATGTGTCCGAGGCGGGGTCGAGCCACTTGCGCGCGCGCTTGGCCAGCGTGAAGGTGTGGCCGTCCTGCTCGAGGATGCCGAGGCCCGCCAGGTTCTCGCACAGCAGGCGCGTGCCCGCGACCTGCAGCTCCAGCTCCTCCGCCAGGCGCCCGCCTGTCGCAGGACCCCTCAGCAGGGCCGCGAAGATGCCGAGCTGCTGGCCCATCCCGACGATGCGACCGGCGGTCAGCCCATACAGCGCGTAGGCGGCGGGGAGCGGCACGAGATTCATGCCGATCGCAACCCGCTCGAGCGGATCATCCGCTGCGGGCCTGAGTTTCATTGCGCGGCAGCCTACACGCGACCGGACGCGCGCGCTGCCTCTTCGGCGTCGGTGAGCTGGCGCTCGACGAGATCGAGTCCGGCGTCCCAGAACCCGGGGTCGGCGAGGTCGACGCCGACGATCTCCCCGAGCTCCTCGGGGCTGCGCGAGCCGCCGGCGGCCAGCAGCTCGAGGTAGCGCGGCACCATCTCCGCGCCGAGCTGCTCGTAGCGCTCATAGACCGACAGCGCGAGCAGCTGCCCGTAGGCATACGCATAGACGTAGCCGGGGCTGCCTATGAAGTGGGGGACGTAGGACCACCACGAGCGATAGCCATCGGTCAGCTCGACCGAGTCGCCGAGCATCTCGGCCTGGCTCTCTGCCCAGAGATCGCCGAAGCGCTCGACCGAGAGCTCGCCCTGCCCGCGCCGCTCGGTGTGCACGAGGTCCTCGAAGCGGTTCATCGCCACCTGGCGGAAGACCGTCGCGATCGTGTCCTCGAGGTTCTCGGCGAGCAGCGCCAGCCGCGAGCCGGGCGCCGAGTCTTCCTGAAGCAGCCGCCCGAAGACGATCTCCTCTCCGAACACCGACGCGGTCTCCGCAAGCGTCAGCGGGGTGCTCTGGTGGAAGATGCCCTGGCGTGCGGCGAGCGCGAAGTGGACGCCGTGCCCGAGCTCGTGTGCGAGCGTGAGCACGTCGCGCCGGCGGGCTGTGTAGTTCAGCAGGACGTAGGGAAACACCGTCGGCACCGCAGCGGCGCAGAAGGCGCCGCCTCGCTTGGCCGGACGCACGGGAGCGTCGATCCGGCGCTCGTCGAAGAAGCGTTTGGCGAGCGCGCCGAGCTCCGGCGAGAACGACGAGTAGCAGTCGAGCACGATCTCGCGCGCCTGCGCGAACGGGAAGGTGATCTGATCCTCGGTAACGGCGGCCATGCGATCGTAGTCGGCGAGGCGCTCCACGCCGAGCAGCTTCGCCTTCAGCCGATACCAGCGCCGGGGGATCTCGTTGCGAGCTCGGACGGCGGCGATCAGCGCCCGCACCGACTCATCGCTTGCCTCGTTCGCGAGGTTGCGTGCCGCGAGCCAGTGCTCGTAGCGGCGCAGGCGATCGTCGGTCGCCTTGTCGGCCAGCAGCGTGTTGAACAGGAACGCACGCGTGCGCAGTCCCGGTGCCAGCGCGGCCGTCACCGCCTCGGCGCTCGTGCGGCGGACCTCGCGATCTGGCAGCGCGAGGCGGCTGAGCGCGACATCGAGCGCGACCTTCCCGTCGGCGTCGCCCGCACCGTCGGAACCGGCCGAGCCGTTAGCACTGATCGAGTCGGCGGGCAGCTCGACCTCGATCGCCGAGGTGAGCTCCTCGAACAGGCGCGTCCAAGCGCTAGCGCCGGTGAGCGCCTTCTCGGCGAGGACCCTCTCCTCCGGCTCGGAGAGCAGGTGGTCGCGGTAGCGACGCACGTTGCGCAGGTGATGCCGGCAGAACTCGAGACCGTCGCTGGAGAGCAGCTCCTCGGCGCGCTCATCGGACAGGGCTGCCCACTGCAGCTCGAAGAACAGCAGCGTCGTCTGGATCGCCGTCTCCTGCTCCTGCACACGCTGCAGCAGCGCGCCGTTGGCCGGATCGGCGGTGTCGGTGGAGAAGCGCAGGGCGGCGTAGTAGCCGGCGCGAGCGACGAGCTCGAGGATGCCCGCGAGCTCGCTCATCGCCTCGCGCAGGCCCGGACCATCGAGCTCGTCGAGCTTTCCGGCGTAACGCCCAGCGAACGTGCGAGCGCGATCGAGCGCCTCGGAGAGCCTCCGTTCGGCACCCTCCTTGCCCTCGCCGCCGACGAGCGGCTCGAGGTCCCAGGCCGTCGCCTGCAGCTCTGGATCGGTCGGCTCAGACGCGGCTGCGCTCATCTCGGGCAGCTTAGCTGCCGCGCTCGGCGTGGCCGTGATCGCCGCTGCTCGGCAACGCCCGACCGGCTATGTAGCATCGTCCGCCCGATGCACGAGACCAGCCCGGCAGTCTTCCTGATCGCTCGCCCGTCGATCGATGTCGAGGGAATCCGCGGATATCTGAGGGACGTCGGCGGGGAGTCCTGGCTGGGGCGACGCCTGGGCGAGGCGGACGACAGCCCCAATCCCGGCGAGCTGATCGTCGAGTTCGCGGGGCGTGCCTGCTACCGCAGCTGGGAGCCGGGCCTAAACCCGAACGTCACGAAGGTCCGGACCGACCAGCGCGAGTACTTCGCCAACATCCTGCGCTCGGCCCACGGCAGCGTGCTCGAGCACGCGAACTACTCCTTCGCGCTGCACGACGTGAGCCGCGTATTCACCCACGAGATAATTAGGCATCGCGCCGGCTCGGCCTTCAGCCAGGAGAGCCTGCGCTACGTGCGCCTCGCGGACATCGGCTTCCGCGTCCCCCCCGCGCTCGAGCCGCTGCGCAAGCAGGTGCTCTCGATCGTCGAGCAGCTCGAGGAGTTCCAGCAGAGCGCCGCCGAGGAGCTCGGGATCGACGCGGAGGGCGTGCCGTTCCACGTCAAGAAGGAGGTCACCTCGGCCCTGCGCCGGCTTGCCCCGATCGGGCTGAGCACGGACATCATCTGGACGGCCAACGTGCGCACGCTGCGCCACGTGATCGAGATGCGGACCGCAGAGGGCGCCGAGGAGGAGCTGCGTCTGGTGTTCGACAGGATCGCGGAGATCATGCGTGCTGAGGCACCGGGCCTCTTCCAGGACTTCAGCCGCCGCGACGACGGCTCGTGGGTGCCCGAGCACCACAAGGTCTGAGCGGCCGCTCAACTCTGCGGGAGCAGCAACACGGCCTGGTCCGGGCGGGCAACTTAAAGACCGCTGCCCGCGGAAGGCGCGGGCAGCGGAGCCTTGTGCGGCTGGGACGCGGCGGCGCGATCAGGCGTCCATCGTCCGCGTGCGCCAGGCGCCGAGTGCGAGGAAGACAGCGATCCAAGCGACGACCACGATTGCGGCTGTTGCACCGGACATCACGACTTCAGTGCCGCGGGCGCCCTTGATGCCGGCCGGGCCGAAGTGCGCGATGGCCTGGGTTAGCACGAAGTCGCGCCCGCTACCCAGCGAGGAGATGCTCGAGATCAGCGGGCTCGCGATCACCTGCCACGCGATCAGCGCGATGATCGCGCCTGGCTTGGAGTTGATCAGCGAGGAGAACCCGACAGCGACCGCGCACAGCGTTCCCGTGGCGAGCAGCAGGAAGCCGAGGCCTTCCAGCACCATCGAGCCGCTCGGCGTCGGCAGGTTAGAAGCGAACACGAACGTCCCCAGCAGGATCAGCGCGTAGCCCGCGATGATGACCGTCCAGCACAGGGCCAGGGCGGCCGGGACCCGCGTGGCGAACAGCGCCAGGCGCGAGCGGCCGGTGACGACGAGATCGCGGAAGACGCCGTTTGCGGAGTCGGTCGTCCCGGCCTCCACGCCGATCAGAATCGCGACCAGGGGACCGAAGAACAGGCCACCGAGCAGGCGAACGCCGGTGTGGAAGCTGTCGATCCCGCCGGCCGCTTCGTGGCTCGAGTTGGACGCGTGTTCAACGGCGTTGACGGCGTAGAAGACGACGATCGGAAGCAGGGCCAGCACCAGGGCCCAGATCACCGTGCTGCGCTTCTTGCGCAGCTTGAGCAAGTCCGCGCCGCTCATGCGCAGGGCGATGGCCGTCATGCGCGCACCTCCTCCGGGGCCTCGTCCAGACGCTTGGTGATCTCCAAGAAGCGCTGCTCGAGGCTGTGGCGCACGGGCTCCATGCGCACCACCCCGACCCCGGCCTGCACGAGCCTCGCATTCACGCCGGCGGCCGTCTCAGGTGCGCCTTTCAGAACGACCCGCAGGCCGCCGTCGGCGGGCGCGACCTCGCGCACGAGCTCGCTGCCGGAGAGCGTGCGCAGCGCCAGCTCGACGTTGTCCACGCCGACTACCAATTCATTGCGCGCGCCCTCGCCGCCGCGGGAGATCTCCGCGATGGCGCCCTGGGTGACGATCTTGCCATGATCGACGATCGCGGCGAGGTCGCAGATCCTTTCGACCTCATCGAGCAGATGGGAGGAGAGGAAGACCGTGCGGCGCTCGTGCTCGACCATCGCGCGGATCATTTCGCGGAACTCCTGGATGCCGCCCGGGTCGAGGCCGTTGGTCGGCTCATCGAGGATCAGGAGCAGCGGGTCCGCCAGCAGGCAGCGTGCCACGCCGAGGCGCTGGCGCATGCCCATCGAGTAGCTCTTGACCTTCTCGTCGGCGCGCCCGGACAGGCCGACGCGAGCGAGCGCGGGAGCGATCCGCTCGGTCGTCTCGGGACCGCGCACCGCCGCGACGATCTGCAGGTTCTCCCGGCCGGAGAGGTGGGGATGAAATCGGGGCTCCTCGACGATCGCTCCGACCCGCGTCAGCGCCTGCGCCCGCTCGCGCGGCACGGGATAACCGAGCATGTACATGCGCCCGGCACTCGCGCGGGTCAGGCCGAGCAGCGTGCGGATCATCGTCGTCTTACCGGCGCCGTTGGGCCCGAGGAAGCCAAACGCGCAGCCGCGCGGCACCTGCAGATCGACGCCATCGAGCGCGGTGCGCTCGCCGAAGCGCTTGGTCAGGCCGCTGGTCTCGATCGCCAGCTCCGCGTCGTGCTTATCGAGCTCTGCTGAGTCGAGGGTCGAGTCGGGCAAGACTGTCCTTCTGTCGCTGATCGGTCCACGTGACTGTTCGCGGACGCTTCCGGCAAGCCTGCCACGCGCAGGTAAAGATTCGATGAGAGGTGCGGGCCTCGCTGGGACTGCTCGAGCCGGCCAGACGCGCCGGAGCGCGCGCCAGCGGCGGCGGTGACCGGCTCATGCAGACTGCTAGTCCTCCTGCGCCTGGAGCTCCTTGACGCGCTCCTCGAGCTCGCCCATCACAGCCGGGTCGCGCAGCGTCGTCACGTCGCCGAGGGCGCGGCCCTCGGCTATGTCGCGCAGCAGGCGGCGCATGATCTTGCCCGAGCGCGTCTTGGGCAGGTCCGCCGCCCAGATGATGCGCTTTGGCCGCGCGAACTTGCCGATCCGCTCGGCGACGGTCGCGCGGATGCCCTCGATCGTGCTCTCGTCGCCCTGGAGGTCGCCTTGGAGGGTGACGAACGCGACGATCGCCTGGCCGGTGTCCTCGTCGTGCTGGCCGATGACGGCGGCCTCGGCGACGTCCGCGTGCGCGACAATCGCCGACTCGACCTCGGCGGTCGAGAGCCGGTGCCCGGAGACGTTGACGACGTCGTCGATGCGACCGATCACCCAGAAGTAGCCGTCGCTGTCCCGGCGCGCGGCATCGCCGACGAGGTAGGTCTCGCGGCCGAAGCTCGTGAAGTAGGTCTCGACGAAGCGGTCCTCCTCCCTGTAGAGGGTGCGCAGCATCGACGGCCAGGGGCGCGTAAGCACCAGCAGACCCTGACCTTCCTGGACGGGCTCGCCCGTGCTCTCGTCGCGGACCTCGGCGGCCACTCCGGGAAACGGAAACGTCGCCGAACCCGGCTTGGTCGCGGTGATGCCGGGAAGCGGCGTGATCATGATCGCGCCCGTCTCGGTCTGCCACCACGTGTCGACGATCGGGCAGCGTTCCGAGCCGATCACCTTGTGGTACCAGAGCCACGCCTTCGGGTTGATCGGCTCGCCGACCGTGCCGAGCAGGCGCAGGCTTTCGAGGTTGTGTTTCCTCGGCCACTGCGCCCCCCACTTGATGCACGCACGGATCGCCGTCGGCGCGCAGTAGAGGATGCTCACACGGTAGCGTTCGACGATCTCCCACCAGATGCCCTTGTGGGGATAATCAGGCGCGCCCTCCCACATAACAGAGGTGGCGCCGTTGCCGAGCGGGCCATACACGATGTAGGAGTGCCCGGTGACCCAGCCGACGTCCGCCGCGCACCAGTAGACGTCCGAGTCGGACTTCAGGTCGAAGACGTAGCGGTGCGTCGTTGTGACGCCCGTCAGGTAGCCGCCGGTGGTGTGCAGGATCCCCTTCGGCTTCGCCGTGGAGCCGGAGGTGTAGAGGATGTAGAGAGGGTGCTCGGCGTCGAGCTCCTCGGCCGGGCAGTGCGGATCGGCCGCGGCGCTGATCTCGTCATAGAAGACGTCGCGCCCCTCCTGCATCTCGCACGGCGTGCCCTTGCTCCGCACGACGACGATCTTCGCGAGTGTCCGCAGGTCGCGCATGACCTCGTCGACGCGGTCCTTGACGGGCGTGGTCGTGCCCTTGCGCGCGGCCCCGTCGACCGTGATCAGCACCTTCGCCTCGGAGAACTCCATGCGCTCACGCACGGCCTCCGCGGAGAAGCCCCCGAAGACGACATTGTGCGGTGCGCCGATGCGCGCACAGGCGAGCATCGACACGACGACCTCGGGAATCATCGGCAGGTAGATGCCGACGACGTCGCCCTTGTTCACTCCGAGCTCCTTGAGCGCGCTCGCGAAGCGCTCGACCTCTGCCAGCAGCTCCGCGTAGGTGATCTCGCGCTCCTCGCCGTCCTCGCCGCGCCAGTGCAGGGCGACACGCTCGCCCCTGCCCGCCTGCACATGACGGTCGAGGCAGTTGTATGAGACGTTGAGGCTGCCGCCGACGAACCACCTGTAGAAGGGTGGGTTGGAGTCGTCGAGCACCGTGTCCCACCTGCGGAACCAGTGCAGCTCCTCCGCCTGGCGGGCCCACCACGCCTGCGGGTCGCGCGCAGCCTCCTCATACACCGCCGGGTCCTTCAGCAGGGCGTGCTCGCGGAACTGCGCTGGAGGCTCGAAGCGTTCGACCTCGAGCAGCTCCGCCAGTTCCCGCTCGAGCTGCTCGCCATCACGCGGCTCCGACTGCGGTAAGCCCATCTCGGATTCAGTAGCCATCAGCCGCGCCTTCCGCGCTTGCGCCGCTTCCGCCCGGATGCGCCCGCGCTGGCGGCCTGCGCCAGCTCGGCACCGGTACCCGAGACGGCCGGCTTCGCCGGCGCCCCGCGCGGCTGGCGCCGGCCTCCCTGCGCTTCTTCACGTTCGGCACGCCGCTCGGCCGGCGACGGCCATGGTCGAGCCTCCCCCGCGGCCCAGGCAGGCGGATCGCCGGGCTTCGGCCATTTGCCAGCGAGCAGGATGCCGGTGACGACCATCCAGAAGGCTGGGATGATCTCCAGCTGGACCCCGCCGATGGGGAAGAAGATCAGCACCGCGCTGAAGATGCCGAGGACCGCCACCCACCGCGGGAGCAGGCCGACGCGCAGAGCGTTGAGCATGACCGCGATCATCCCGGCTGCGAGCGCGAGCCCGGCGAACAGGGCGAGGTACTGGACGGTCAGGTTGACCGTGCCCTTCGTGAGCGCCTGGTCGACGGCGTGGTTTGAGAAGTCGTGGCCAACGGCGAAGTTGTGCGTCTCGATCGCGCTTGCCAGCTGATGGCCGACGCTCACGAGCGCAAACCCAACGCCGCCGGCGAGCACGAGCGGTCGCGCCGCCGAGAAGGTCTGAGGCCTGCGGAAGCGGGTCGCGTCAAGCAGCAGCAGCAGGACGAGCGTCAGCGTGATGACCGCCAAGCCCGACAGCACGCTGCCGGCGATCAGGCCGAAAGCGTGATGGCTTACGAATTTGACCTCTGCTGTCCGCGGGCTGACGGCCGGGTTGGCGACACCTGAGAGCGCCGGGGAGAGAGCCTGTAGGAGGCCGACGGTCGGCGCACCGTTGAGCGTGCCGGCGATGATGATCGAGCCGAGCAGATACAGCACGCCGCCCGCGAGCGCGGGCACGGCGAGCCGGTTGCGGCGCTCGGACTCCTTGGAAACCTGCGCGCGAATCTCGCCTGCGGTGGGCATGAGCAGCGCAGTCTATGATGCGGGCATGGAGGGCGGTGGTCTCGGAGACCTGTTCGGCGATCCCGAGGAGCTCCAGCGGCGCCTCGCAGAGTTTGCGGAACAGATGCAGGGCCAGCAGCGCCTGGCATGGGCCGACAACGCCATCAAGCTCGCCGTCGACATGACGGTCGCGGCGATCGCGCGCGTCAACGTCCAGGGGAACCCTGACGCCCAGGCCGAGCAGATCCGCACGGTCATGGCGCGGGTCTTCCCCGAGGCCGTGGCTCTCGTTCGCGAGGCGCGCGAGGGTCTTCAGTAGCGCGCACGCGCGCTGCGCGGCCGGTGGCCGCCCAGCGGCGGGGAGTCCTCCTCAGACAGCCGGCCGCCCTCGCCTGCGCGGTCATCGACGTAGATCCCGTCCTGCCGCTCGGCCGCGCGCTCCGCATCGCGTGACGCGCGTCCCGCGTGGATCACCTCGTTGAACGAGCGGAACCGGAATATGAACACGACCGCTCCTAGCCCAGTCAGCGCGGTGAAGGCGGCTATCGCGATCTGCTGGCCAACCGAGTAGGCCGCCACGATCGCCGTCGGAGCGCTCGATGCGAAGACCTTCACGAGCAGCGCCTGCTGCACGCCTGCACCGCCGGGCGTGAAGGGCACTGCGCCCGCCACCTGGTTGACGGCGAATACGAGCAGTACGTTGTCGACCGAGCCGCCGACGCGGAATGCGTCGAGCAGGAACCAGAAGGCGGCGAAGCGGCACATCCACGCAGCGGCCTGCAGGGAGGCGACCTCGCGCAGGTAGCGAGGCCGATCGCGGAGGATCGTCAAACCCTGGCGGACCCGCGACCAGAAGGCCTGCAGGCGGGTCGACAGCAGCGCAAAGGCGAGCAGCGCAAGCACGGCGAGCGCCGTGATCAAGAAGAGCGTGAGGCGGAAGTGCTCCGCGAGATAGGAGATGTCGAACGAGCTCAATTTCGAGAAGTCCGGGGGCTTGGGGAAGACGCCTTGCGTAAACGCGAAGATCAACACGAACACGCCGACGCAGGCATCGAAGATCGACTCGACGAAGAAGGCCGCGGCCACCGTCGGGTATCGCGATCCGGGGATCGAGGAGCGCGTGAGGAACAGCTTGATGACGTCTCCGCCGCGAGCCGGGACGACGTTGTTGAAACCGACGGCGGCGAAGTATGCGCCCCAGATCCGTCGCCATTGGAAGGAAGTCGCGGGGTAGGCTGCTCGCAGGCTGTTGAAGAAGCCGCGCGAGCGCAGCGTCAGGTTGAGGCCGAAGAAGATCAGCCCGAGCAGCAGGGCCGGCCAGTGGACGGCGGTGAGGTCGGAGAAGAACTGGCCGACCGCGTTCAGGAACGTCGTGATGCTGTGGCCAACCGAGGTGGAGGCGAGGAGCGCTGGCACAGCTCAAGCGTACGTGGATGTAACGAGGGACTGAGCGCATGCAGCGCTCGGCTCACGCCTGAATCCCGCCGTGGTCGGCCGATCGGCGATGCGATACAAAGGGTGGATGGCGGCGCGCGCGACTCGCTCCAAAGGGCTCACGGTCGCGGTCACCGGACCCACGGGGGAGATCGGCCAGGCCGTCGTCGCGGCGCTCGAGCGGGCACCGGAGGTGGCCGGCATCGTTGGCATGGCGCGCCGGCCCTTCGACCCCTTGGAGAGGGGCTGGAAGAAGGTCTCCTACCGGCGTGGCGACGTGCTCGACCGCGGAGCCGTAGCGGAGCTCGTCGAGGATGCAGACGTCGTCGTTCACCTCGCATTCATGATCATGGGCGGGGCGAGCGAGAGCCGCGGGGTCAACCTGGACGGCTCTCGCAACGTCTTCGAGGCCGCCGTCGCCGCAGGTGCAAAGCGGGTCGTGTACGCCTCCTCCGTGGCCGCCTATGGGTTTCACGGCGACAACCCGCAGCCGCTCACCGAGGACGTCCCTGCGCGCGGAACCTCGAGCCACTACTACTCGGCCCAGAAGGCCGAGGTGGAGGCAATGCTCGCCGATGCGCTCGACGGCAGCGCGACCGCGGCCTACGTCTTCCGTCCCTGCATCGTCGCCGGACCGGACGCGCCGCTTCTGATCGACAGCCTGCCCTACACGCAGATCTCCGAGCGGCTGCCGGGGCCGGTCCTCAGCCTGCTCGACGGTGTGCCGATCCTCAAGCCGGTGCTGCCCGACCCGGGGATCCCCTTCCAGCTCGTGCATCACGACGACGTGGCCAGCGCGATGCGAGCCGCCGTCCTCGGCAGGGGAACGCCCGGCATCTACAACCTCGCCGGCGCCGGCGAGCTCACCGTCAAGCAGCTCGCCGAGGAGCTCGGCTGGTATTCGATTCCCGTGCCCGAGCTTGCGGTCGACGCCGTTGCCGAGATGATCGGCCGCCTCGGCTTCCTGCCGGCACAGGCGCAGTGGATCGCGGCCTTCCGCGAGCCGGTGATCATGAGCGCCGGGAAGGCACGGCGCGAGCTGCGCTGGCGCCCTCGGCGCGACGCGCTGCAGACGCTGCGCGAGACGATAAGCGCAACCCGGCTCGACAGCCTGATCCGCTAGCGCCGGTCGCGGTGACTCCCCTGCCGGTGGACGACGTGCGAAGCGGCGATGAGGAGCGCCGCGAGCGCCCAACAGCATCCGCCAAAGACGAGCCCGGCCGGATGCTCCATGAACAGCGCGAACAGCGTTCCCGTGATGAGCAGCAGTCCTACATCGGCCACGAGCAACGTGCGCAGAACGATCCGCGATGCGGGTCGGGTGGGCTCGAGCCGCGCAAGCCAGCCGGCGGCACGAACGCTCTCATCGGTGCGCATGCCATCCTGCTCCACGACGCTCATCCTTCGCCTCTGCCGTGAGGAAGTCAAGGGTTCAGTGACCTGACGTCATCTGCGAAACGCGACCTCGCAGGCAGCGGCGGACAGGGCGCAGCGCTCCGGTGCAACCCCATTCCATCTCGCGGGGACTGCCCCGGTTACGGCTCGTATGTCGAACACTGGGAAGTGCCTGCCAGCCTCAGTCCATTTCCGTTCGCCCAGCGCGTCGCACGCTTAGGCTGACTCGCGGCGCGCCGGGGGGTTGACGCGCCGCGAGCCTGTCGGGAGCCCTCCAATTCCCGAGGTTGCGCCCGACGGTCTAGGAACTCGGTCAGCATGCCCGTCGCACGGGCCGGAGAGGATGATTCGGCCGCCCACGTTGGAACGCTGGCTGATTCGCCTAGCGACGCCCTCGTTCAGGACGGACATCGGTACCTCCGCACACAGCGGTTCGGCGTCCGTGGCGGTCCCGCACGACACCCCCGATGCCGCGCGTTCCCTCCTACTCATAGGATCGCCCCCGCGCCGAGCGAATCGAGCATGAAGACGTGGACGGGATCGTAGCTCACCGAGCCGGGCGGGCAACCCACCCCGATGGGTTTCGGTCGCATCCTCCGTCAAATCGGACGCCGCGGCCGCGGCGCCGCCCTCATCGGAGCAGGCGTGAGAGCCTGCGATCCTTGAGCACCCTGCCGTCGGTCTGGCAGGTCGGGCAGTAGGAGATCACGTAATCCTCGAAGTGCACGGCCTCGAGCGTCGTCGCGCAGCGCGGGCACGGTTCCCCCTGGTTGCGGTGAACGCGCAGCGGCATCGGCAGCTTGTCGGGAATCGGCAGCCGGATCGCGTGCTCGTAGTGCGCGATCGCCGCGCCGAGCGTCTCGATCACCACGTCCCTCAGGCGCTCTGCCTCGTCCGCGTCGAGATCGGCGCCGCGCTTGTAGGGAGACAGCTCGGCCTGCCACAGGATCTCATCGACCCACGAACGTCCGATTCCGGCGATGACGTGCTGGTCGCGCAGGAGCGCGTGCAGCGGGCGCGGCGCATCGAGTAGATCGGCGAGCTCGGGCGGGTCCGGCCAAGCGTCCGGCCCGAGCGTCGTGAGCGCCTCGTCCTGCTCGATCTCATCCGCTCGCAGCACCTTCACCCAGGCGGCCTGCTTGGAGCCGAACTCGCGCAGGCGCAGCTCCATCTCGCCGCTATCCCCTCCCGTCGTCTGCGGCACCGACAGCCGGACGAGCAGTCGCGAGGCGCGATCGCGAGGCCCGGCGCGCCTGTCATACAGCTGCAGGCGCCCGGCGGACATCAGGTGGATCAGCAGCGCAAGCTCGCCGGTGCTCTCCACGATCAGGTGCTTGCCGCGCCGGCGCACCGCCGCAACGCGCTCGCCCGCGAGCGCCGAGAGCGGCGGGTCGAAGGTCCTCAGGGCGTTGATTCCAGGCGCGAGCGCAGACTCGATCTCCGCCCCGCGCAGGGCAGAGTCGAGTAGACGTGCGGTGATCTCGACCTCGGGCAGCTCGGGCATCGCTCCTCATCGTAGGGGCATGCGGAGGCGACGCAGGGCGGGCACCGGCGCCGGGCAGTTCTGCACGGCGCCGGCCGCGAGGTCAGTAGGCTTCGATCGGCGGACCTTCGTAGCGCCTGCCGGAGGGACTGATCCAGCGCACCCGCCAGAACACGCCCTTCGTCGAGGAACTCAGAGTCCAGTAGCCGAGGCTGTTGGTCGTCACCGTCTTCAGCGTGCGGTAGGGCTTTGCGTGCTTGCTGGTGAGCACGAGCACCGTCAGCTTCGTGGGCCCGTTCGCCGCACGGATGAGCCCCCACAGCGAGTAGCCGCCGTGATGCGGCGTCACGGTCAGAGGTATTGGCCAGCCGTAGTACAGCGGCTTGGGCTTGCCGTTGACGTACTCGAGCCCGCTCTGGAAGCCGACGACGCCTCCCCGGACGCTCGCTCCGGGGGGTCCCCCGAGCGGATCGTCGCGCAGCAGATACTGCGAGAACGCGGCCACGCGCGGGTTGGACCATGCGATGTGCTCGGCGATCGCGTCGAATTGCGCCTGCTGGCCGACCGGCACGCCGAGCTGCTTGTTCGGCTTGCTCTGCACGCCGAACTCGGTGAGGTAGATCGGCAGGTGCGCGGGGATCGCATGGGCCCCGGCTGCCAGGTCCAGCGCGCGCGAAAGCCGCGACAGCGAGCCGAGCGTCACGCTGTCGCGTTCCGGGTCGACGTAATACGGCCCGGCGGGCAGCGTGTAGGCGTGATGGGCGTAGCCGGTCATCTGCAGCTCGCTGCAAGAGCCGGATTTGTGGTAGTGCGCGTTCAAGCAGAGCGCTTCGCGCAGGAACTCCAGCGGAGCTACGTCATGCAGCAGCGCCCTGGATTTTTCCCTGCGCAGCAGGCTCTTGACCGAGTCGTAGCCCGTCGGGGCGGTCTCACCGAAGAGCACGTTCGGGTGCGCGAGCCCTGCCGCCTGCAGGCCTTCGTAGCCCGCCTGGTAGAGGCCGCGGTAGATGCGCGGCGAGGCAGGCGTGCCGTTGGAGTTCCACTGCGGCAGCAGGAAGGCGGGATGGTTCGGCTCGTTCCAGATCGAGTAGATGGACACCTCTGATCCGAAATGGCGGGCAACCGCCGTCATGAATTCGCGGAAGTCCTTGTCGTCCGGCCGTGTGATGTACGGCGCTTTGCGGTTCGACGTCGCCCACCTCGGCGCCGGCGCGGTCACGGTGAGCAGTACCGGCCAGTGAAGCCGCTGGGCTTCGCCCAGCACGGCGTCGTAGGCACCCCACGCGTACAGGCCCGGGTTGGTGGCTTCGAAGCTCGGCGGCGTCGCGCTGTCCGGCGCGGGTGCAACGTCAGCCCAGTAGAGCTCCACACGCAGCGCCCGCGCGCCCAGCGTCTCGAGTTGCTGGAAGGCGTGGGGACGGGTCTTCGCGTTGAGCAGTTCTTCGGAGGCCTCGAAATAGGTCGTCTCGGTGTGCGAGGCCAGGGCCTGGCCGCCGCCCGCCGTCCCAAGGAACAGGGCGCAGAGAAACAGCGTGAGTGGAAGTTTTCGGATTCTGGACATGGTGGCTACAGACACCTCGACGCAGAGAAGGTTGCGGTCTTTGTAGCGTTGTGCGCTGTGAGCGCTCCAATCGCAGCAGACGACATTGTTCAGACGGCCGCGGACGCCTCCCAGAACAGTCGCCCGCCGCTGCTCGTGCTCGAGCCGCTGGAGGCCTTCCTCGACGCGCACGGCCTTGGCCAGGGCCCGATCGAGGCGAGTCCGATCGGCGAGGGCCATTCGAACGTGACCTACCTCATCGAGCGCGCCAGCAAGGAGGTTGTCCTGCGGCGCCCTCCCCGGCCGCCCCTGCCTCCGAGCGCGCACGACGTCCTGCGCGAGGCGCGTCTGCTGCGCGCTCTTCGCGATACCCGGGCACGCGTTCCGGAGGTTCTCGCCGTGGCCACCGACCCGGACACGATCGGGGCGCCGTTCTATGTGATGGAGCGGATCGACGGCGAGCCGATCGTCTTCAGCGTGCCGCCGCCGCTGGACACGCCGGCTGAACGCCGCAGGATCGGCGATCAGCTGGTCGAAGCCCTCGTCGAGATCCACGGCGTGGACTGGCGCGCGGTGGGCCTCGAGGACTTCGGCAGGCCGACCGGCTACCTCGAGCGCCAGCTGCGGCGCTTCAAAGGCCTGTGGGAGCTGAACAGGACGCGCGAGATCCCCGCCGTCGAGAGCGTCGGCGCCTGGCTTGGCGAGCATCTGCCCAGCTCAGGGCCGGCGACGATCGTGCACGGCGACTACCGCCTGGGCAACACCATGTTCGCTCCCGACGCTCCTGCCCGGCTGGCCGCGGTGCTCGACTGGGAGATGGCGACGATCGGCGACCCGCTCGCGGATCTCGGCTACCTCTGCATGATGTGGACGGAGCCCGGCGACCCCGAGGTCGGCCTGCGCGAGCACCTCGGGAACGTCACGCGCGCGGAGGGCTTTCCGACTCGCGCGGAGCTCATCGCGAAATACGAGGAGCTTTCAGGGCGCTCGATGAGCGATATCCGCTGGTACACGACGCTCGCCCTGTGGAAGAGCGTGGTCTTCATGGAGGGCAACTACAAGCGCGCGGTCGAAGGGACGACCGACGACCCGTACCTGAAGCAGTTCGGCGAGGGCGTGCTCGAGCTCGCGCGGCAGGCCGAGGCGGTGGCGCATGGCAACTGAGCCGCCGCGCCGCGGGCTGCTGATCGACTGGGGCGGCGTGCTCACGACCAACCTGTTCGCGTCCTTTCACGCCTACTGCCTGCACGCGCGGATCGAGCCGCAGTCGCTCCTCGGCCGCTTCCGCAGCGATCCCGCTGCGCGCGAGCTGCTGATCGCGCTCGAGACCGGCGCGCTCGAGGAGGAGGCTTTCGAGCTCCAGTTCGCGTCCCTTCTCGGCGTCGAGCCGCAGGGCCTGATCGACGGTCTGTTCGCAGGCGTGGCACCCGACGAGGCGATGCTCGACGCTGTCCGCAGAGCTCACGACGCCGGCGTCCGCACGGCGCTCATCTCAAATTCGTGGGGCGTCCATCGCTATCCGCACGAGCTGTTCGCGGAGCTCTTCGACGGCGTCGTGATCTCGGCCGAGGAGCGCATGCGCAAGCCCTCGCGCCGGATGTACGAGCTCGGCGCCGAGCGGGCGGGCGTGCCAGCCGAGGACTGTGTCTACGTCGATGATCTGCCCTTCAACCTCACGCCGGCCGCGGAGCTCGGCATGGCGGTCGTGCACCACACGAGCGCGGAGACCACGGTGCCGGAGCTGGAGCGCCTGCTGAAAGTCCCATTGGGAGAGACCAGCCAGCCGGACGCCCCGGTGCGATAGCTGTCGTGAATCTCCCGTCCGGCTCATGTGACAGCGCGCTTTGGCCGAGACCGGGCACATGGCCCCCTTACCGCCCCGCCCGGATCCCGGCGCGCCGACGGCATCGCGCAGGGTTGAGGGCGCACACTTCGAGACCGGCCTGAAGGCCAGGGTCCTCGCCAGCCTCTTTGCCGTGGGCGCGACGCTGGCGCTGCTGACGATCGCGCTTCCGCACTCCCCGCACGCGAGCGAGCTTGGGCTGCTGGTGATAGTGGGCAATGCGTACGTCGTCGCGGCGCGCTGTTCTGGTGGGCGCGCCGCTACCCGGCCGCGCGCTGCGGGTCGCCCTGCTCTGGGGAAGCACGCTGATCACCGGTGTCGCGTACTTCTCGGCGCAGAGCCCCAGCCCGCTGGTCTTCTTCTACCTGTGGGTCTTCCTCTACTCCTCCTACTTCTTCACTACCCGCGAGATCGGCCGTGCAGATCGCCTACGTGGGGCTCGCCTACGGCGCGCTGCTCGCCGCGCGGCCACCTCCAGGCGGGGGATCCGCAGAGTGGTGGTTCGTCGGCATGGGCACGCTGCCGTCGCGGCGATCCTGATCCGCTCGATGCGCGCGACGCGTCGAGCTGCTGATCGCGCAGCTCTACGACGCCGCCCGCAGCCGACCCGCTGACGAAGCTGCTCCAACCGGCGCGGCTTTCGCGAGATGCTCGACCTCGAGCTCGAGCGCGCGCGTCGCGGTGGGACCGCGATCACGGTCGTGGTGGGCGACCTGGACCACTTCAAGGAAGTCAACGATCGCGTCAGGTCATCACGCGGGTGACGCCGCGCTGCAGCGGGTCGCGCGCGTGCTCGAGCAGGGCAAGCGCCAGATCGACGGGGTCGCCCGGGTCGGCGGCGAGGAGTTCGCGCTGATCCTCCCGGACACCGACGCAACGTGGCGCTTCTCGCTCGCCGAGCGTCTGCGCTGCGCGTTGCGCGAGGAGTTCGCCGCCGACGTCGTCCCGCTTCACGATCAGCTTCGGCCTGGCGAGCTTCCCCGAGCACGGCGAGACGGCAGCCTCGCTGCTTCGCGCCGCCGACGAGGCACTCTACGCGGCCAAGGAGAGCGGTCGCAACATGACCGTGCTGCACAGCCCGGCTCTACGTGAGCTCTCCGCCAGGCTGCAGCCCCGCGGGACATCGCCGGCGAGCGCTTCGTCGCGGTCGTCGCTCGAGCTTGCCGAGGCCGTGGACGTGCGCTTCAGCGGCAGCGGCACGCCACTCCGAGACGGTCGGCCGCTACTGCGGCGATGATGGCCGCGCGAGCTCGGCCTTCCCGAGCAGCGGGTCGAGCGGGTCCGGCTCGCCGGGATGCTCCACGACATCGGCAAGGTCGGCGTCCCGGACGCGCATCCTGCAGCAAGCCGGCAAACGCTCACCGACGAGGAGTTCGGAGGTCATCAAGACGCCACCCGGAGCTCGGCGCGCAGATCCTGGAGCACCCGAGCCTCGCCGACGTCGCGAGTGGGTGGGCGCGCATCACGAGCGTCCCGACGGCCGCGGATATCCGCGCGGCCTCTCCGGCGAGGAGCTCCCGCTGGAGGCGCGGATCCTCGCCGTGGCCGACGCCTATGAGGCGATGACCAGCGACCGGGCCTACCGCGCCTCGATTGCGCCAGGCGGCCGCGCCGGCCGAGCTCGAGCGCTGCGCGCGGAAGCCAGTTCGACCCTCGCGTCGTGGATGCGCTCCTCGCGTTGCTCGACCGCGAGTCCGAGCGTGCCGAAACCGCGCTCGCGCGGCTCTGATCAGTCGCGCCTGCCGCGCCCGTACAACAGCTTGAAGAGACCGGCCAGCATCCGCGAGGTGCGGTTTTTGTACGGGTACATGTGGACTTCGCGCTTGAGCGCGAGCCGCGGCGTGATCACGATCGCCTGCTGGGAGCAGTACTTGCGAATCCCGCCGGGGCCGTGACGCGAGCCGAGGCCCGACGCCTTCGCGCCGCCCATCGGCATCTCCAGAACCGTGTAGTTGATGAGGGCGTCGTTGACGTTCGCCGCGCCCGCTTCCAGCCGCCGCGCGATCGCCTCGCCGCGCTCGGTGTCGCGAGTGAACACCGACGCGCCCAGCCCGTAGGGCGAGTCGTTGGCGAGCCGCACCGCCTCCTCGGCGTCGTGCACCTTCATGATCGGAAGCGTCGGCCCGAAGGTCTCCTCGGTCATGATCTTCATCGAATGGTCGACGTCGACGAGCACCGTCGGCTCGAAGAAGCGTCCCGCGCCCTGCAGCTCGTGACCGCCGGTCAGCACGCGCGCGCCTCGCTTGACCGCGTCGTCGACGTGATCCTTGATCGTCTCGAGCTGCGGCGGGAACGTGATCGCTCCCACCTCGACCGAGCCGAAGCCTTCAGGCTTGCCTACACGCAGCGAGCTCACCTTCTCGGACACCCTCGCGACGAACTCGTCGTACACCGGCTCCTCGACGTACACGCGCTCGATCGAGATGCAGGTCTGGCCGGCATTCTGCATCGAGTAGTACGTCGCGAAGTTGGCTGCGCGCTCGAGATCGGCGTCGGAGAGCACGATCATCGGGTCCTTGCCTCCCAGCTCCAGCGACGCCGGGATCAGGCGCCGTGCGGCCGTCTCGGCGACCTTCTTGCCGGTGCGCGTCGAGCCGGTGAACATGATCATGTCCACCTCCTCGACCAGCGCCGCGCCCGTCTCTCCGCGGCCGGTCGCGATCTGCATGACGTTCTCGGGCAGCCCGCACTCGGCGAGTCCTTCGGCCATCAGCAGCGAGGTCAGGGGCGTTATCTCGGACGGCTTTAGGATCACGCTGTTGCCGGCCATCAGCGCCGGGATGCAGTCGCCGAAGGAGTTCGTCAGCGGATAGTTCCAGGGGCCGATCACGCCGATCTCACCAAGCGGGCGGTAGCGCAGGATGAGCTTCTTGCCCTTCACCAGCACCTGGCTCGACTTGACCTTCTCGTCGGCGAGGTATGACGGACCCTCCTTGGCCCAGAAGCCGAACGCGTTGGCGGCGTAGGCGATCTCCGCGAACTCGGCATCCTCGTGGGTCTTGCCGGTCTCCGAGACGATCGTCTCGACGACGCGCGGGGCGTTGTCCATGAGCCACTTCTGCGCGCGCTTGAGCACCCTCGCGCGGCCCTCGAACCCGTATGCCTCCCACTCGGGCTGCGCCGCTCGGCCCCTGGCGGCCATCTCGGCGACGGCCTCGGCGCCCAGCTCGGGGACGGTCCCGATGATCTCCCCAGTGGCTGGGTTCTCGACGGCGATGCCGCCGCCGGCGCCCGCCGCGCCGTCGCCAGGCTCGCCGGCGCGGCTCGGCGTCTGCTGAGAAACCTGCTGCTCGACCGTGGCCATCTCGCTCTCCCGTGCTCGCTAGCTCGTAGCGAACAAGACTACTCCGACCGAGCAGCCGGCGAGGCCCTGCTAGGAGAGCGCGATCGAGGCGATGCCGACGGGCTCCAGCGGCTGGTCGCGGTCGTTGGTCGCGACACCCTCGAGCTTCTCGACGACGTCCATTCCCTCGTTCACCTGCCCGAACACCGTGTGCTTGCCGTCGAGCCACGGGCAGGCGTCGGCGGTGACGATGAAGAACTGCGACCCGTTCGTGTTCGGTCCCGCGTTGGCCATCGCAAGCGCGCCGCGCGCGATCTTGTGCGGGTTGATCTCATCGTCGAAGGTGTAGCCGGGGCCGCCGGTGCCGGTCCCCTGCGGGCAGCCGCCCTGGATCATGAAGTCCTTGATGATGCGGTGGAAGATGAGCCCGTCATAGAAGCCGTCGGAGGCGAGCTTGCGGAAGTTGGCGACGGTCTGCGGCGCGTCCTCGTCGAACAGCTCGAAGATGATCGGCCCTTCGGTGGTCTGCATCGTGGCGCTTGACATCGCCCTACCTTACCTTCACCCGCTCGAGGCTGACCTGGCGTCCGCGCACGGTCTCGCCGTCGAGTGCCTCGATCACGCGGTCGGCCTCGGATGCGGGAACTGAGAGAAACGAGAAACGGTCGAGCACCTGCACCTCGCGAACCGCCTCGCCGTCGAGCCCCGCCGATGAGGTCACCGCGCTGACGATGTCGGCCACGCGCAGACCGCCGGCCCGCCCGCCGCCGAGAACGAGCTTCGTGTAGGGCTCCTCGCCGTCGCGCGAGATCCGCGGCTTGGAGTGCCTGCGCGGGCGCTCGCGCACGGGTGTGGGCGCGGCGACCACGCCCGCCTGCCACTGCGCGATCGAGGTGCCGATGTGCCGTTCGATCGCCTGGAGCTCTCGCTTCTGGCGATCCTCGACGAACGTGATCGCCCTGCCCGAGCGCCCCACGCGCCCGGTGCGCCCGATGCGATGCACATAGGTGTCAGGGCTCGTCGGCACGTCGTAGTTGATCACGTGCGTGACGGTCGAGATGTCAAGCCCGCGGGCCGCGACGTCGGTGGCGACCAGGATCGGGACGCGTCCGGCCTTGAACGCGAGCATGACGCCGTCGCGCGCGCCCTGGGTCATGTCGCCGTGCAGGGCCCGCACGTTCATGCCGCGGTCGCGCAGCGTGCGGTACAGCTGCTCGCAGCGGACCTTTGTGCGCACGAACACGATCGCCTGATCCGGCGCCTCTGCGCGCAGCACCTCGACGAGCTTGTCCGGCTTGCTCTTCGCGTCAACCGGCAGCTGGAACTGCGCGACGGTGTCGATCGTGAGCGTCGCGGCCTCGACCTCGATGACGGTCGGGTCGTACATGTAGCGATCGGCGAGCGCGCGGATCGGCAGCGGCATCGTCGCCGAGAACAGCGCCGTCTGGCGGCTCGCGGGCGTGAGCGAGAGGATCCGCTCGACGTCCTCGAGAAAACCGAGGTCGAGCATCTCGTCGGCCTCGTCGAGTACGACGAAGCGACAGTCGTGCAGCACGAGCGAGTGGCGGGAGATCAGATCGAGCACGCGCCCGACCGTCCCGACGACGATGTGGCCGCCCGCGCGCAGCTGAGCCTGCTGGGTGCGGATCGGGGCCCCGCCGAAGACCGCGACTACATCGACGCCGCTGTGGGCGCCGTAGGTGCGCAGCGCCTGCGTCACCTGTATGCACAGCTCGCGCGTCGGTGTCAGCACCAGCGCCTGAACGGAGGACTCAGATGGATCGATGTACTGCAGGATCGGCAGGCCGAAGGCCGCCGTCTTGCCCGTCCCAGTCTGGGCCTGTCCGATCACGTCTCGCCCTTCCAGCAGCGCCGGGATAGCCTGTTCCTGGATCGCGCTGGGCGACTCGTAGCCGACGTCGCGCAGGGCCTTTAGAGTGGACTCGGAGAGCCCGAGATCGGCGAAGGACTTGCTCACTCGGAGGGGTCGAGCAGCAGCTTACCCGTGGTACGCCGCTCACGGAGGTCGATCTGCGCCTGGGCGGCCTGCTCGAGCTTGTACGTGTGGCCGACGATCGCCTTCAGCTCGTCGCGGGCGGCACGCGCGAAGAGCTCGGCGAGCGCGTCGGCGAACATCGGAGGCCTCTGCAGGCAGTGGAACAGGTAGAACCCGACGACTGCGCGCGAATGGCGCAGCAGCGAGCCGGTTGAGACCTCGTTCGCCTGATTGGTGGCTATGCCGTAGGCGACGATCCGCCCGAACGGCGCGAGCGCCCTGTACGAGGCGTCGAACACCTCGCCGCCGGACATCTCGAAGACGACGTCGACTGGGCGCCCGTCGTTGGCCTCGATCAGGCGCTCGGTCAGCCTCTCGGGCGCGGGGTCGATCGCCACGTCGGCGCCCAGCTCGAGCGCGAGGGCGCGCTTGTGCTCGCTTGAGGCCGTCGCGATCACGCGGCCAGCTCCGAGCGGATGCCCGAGCTGGACGGCAAGCGAGCCGACGCCGCCGGCTGCGGCGTGCACGACGACGCTCTCCCCCGCCTCGACGTGGCCGGAGGTGCGATACAGATGCCAGGCGGTCAGCCCCTGGATGATCATCGCGAGCGCCGTGCCGTCGTCGAGCGCATCGGGAATCGGGAAGACGAGCTGCTTCGGCGCGGTCGCGTACTCGGCGTAGCCGCCGGAGCCGACCAGCGCGACGACGCGCTCGCCGGTGTCCTCGCGGATGCCTGCCACCTCGCCGCCGGGGACCAGCGGCAGCGTCGCCTTCTGCACGTATGAGTTCGTCCGCGTGTGCGTGTCGGCGAAGTTCACCCCGGCGCGGCTGACCCGGATCAGGGTCTCGTCGGGCCCGGGCTCGGGCTTCGGCAGCTCGACGATCTTGAGGACCTCCGGGCCGCCGAATTCGGTCATCTGGATCGCGCGCATCGGGCGAGGCTATCGGAGTGCCGGCGCCGCCACGGGCGCGGCCGCCGGTTTCTCCGGCCCGCGCATCGGGGGCGCAGCGAGGGCGTGGCGTCGTCTAAGGTGCGCGCCCATGCCAATCACGGTGGTGGGATCGATCGCCTACGACAGCGTCAAGACGCCGTTCGGCGAGCGCGAGCGAATGCTCGGCGGCGCTGCCGTCCATTTCGCGCTTGCAGCGTCCTTCTTCGACGAGGTCCGGGTCGTCGGCCCGGTGGGCGAGGACTTCGGCGAGGAGCAGCTCGAGGTGATGCGCCGCCGCGGCGTGGACGTCTCCGACGTCGAGCGGGTCAAGGGCAAGACGTTCTTCTGGAGAGGCGAGTACGGGTGGGACCTGAACTCGCGCGACACGCTCGAGACCCAGCTCGGCGTGTTCGACGGCTTTCGGCCCAAGCTCTCGGAGCGCTCGCGCTCCAGCGACGTGCTGTTCCTGGCGAACATCCAGCCGGACTTGCAGCAGGAGGTGCGCCAGCTTATGTCGCATGCGCGCTTCGTCGCGCTCGATTCGATGAACTTCTGGATCGATGTCGCGCGCGACTCGCTCGTGAGCGCGATCAAGAGCGTCGACTGCGTGATCCTCAACGACGCCGAGCTACGCCAGCTGACGGGCAAGCCGAGCCTTCTGACGGCGGCGCGCGAGATCCTCTCCTGGACACCCAGCTCCGCAGCGGTGTCCGGGCGGGCGCGCGGCCCGAGCGTGATCGTCGCAAAGCAGGGCGAGTACGGTGCCGCGCTCGTCACGCGCGATAGCTTCTTCGCGCTGCCGGCCTATCCGCTGGAGACGGTGATCGACCCGACAGGCGCCGGCGACACCTTCGCCGGCGGACTGCTCGGCTACATCGCGGCCCACCGACCCGCTACCGGCGCGAGCGAGGGCAACGGCCAGGATGAGCTCTCCGCCGAGCTGCTGCGCAGCGCGATGGCGCACGCGACGGTGCTCGCGTCGTTCAACGTCGAGGAGTTCGGGACGGAGCGCATCGAGCGCCTCACAGCTTCTGAGATCGCTGCGCGCATCCGGGAGCTGCACGCGATGACCCAGTTCAGCGGCGCTCCGCTCGAGCTCACGCGTTGACGGCACGCGCGCGCGCACCGTGTCGGAGCCACATAAGGGGTCCGTCCGGCAGGCGCTTCCGGGGCCCCTTCCGGCAGGCGCATCCGGGGCTCCGAGGGCAGCCACATCCGGGGGTTGTACGGATCCGGCGTCGGGTATACGATCGAGTCAGTGACGACTTGGACCTTCATCTGGTTGATGGTCTTCCTCAAGATTCCGGTCGTGGCGCTGTTCCTGCTGGTGCGCTGGGCGATTCAGGCGCCGGAGACCGCCGGCGAAGAGGACGGCGGCATCGGCCCGCGACCACGGCCGCGGCACCCGCACCATCCGCGCTCGAGGCTTCCGCGCTCACCGCGGCGGGGACCACATGGCGTCCCGTCGCCGGGCTCGCCCCCGCGTGTGCGCAAGCTCGCGGCGCGCCAGCGAATCCCGCGCGTCTAGCGTGCGCGTGGGATGCACCGCAGCCGAGCTGCTGGTGGCGCATAATCGGTGCGAGAGCCGTCGAGACCGTGGATAGGAGAAGCAGATGACCCCGGAGACGAAGACGGACGCACGTGCCACTGAGGGTCGGCAGATGTCCGGAGACGGCGCGGTGCACGCTGACGGGACGCTCACCGTGACGGATAACCGCACGGGGGCGAGCTACGAGCTGCCGATCACGGATGGGACCGTGCGGGCGATGGACCTGCGGCAGATCAAGACCGACGCTGAGGATTTCGGGCTGATGGCCTACGACCCGGCCTTCACGAACACGGCCTCGTGTCGCAGCGCGATCACCTACATCGACGGCGAGGCCGGGATCCTCCAGCATCGCGGCTACCCGATCGAGCAGCTGTGCGAGCAGTCGAGCTATCTCGAGGTCGCCTACCTGCTCATCAACGGCGCGCTGCCGACGCGAGCGCAGCTCGAGGACTGGATCCACGAGATCACGATCCACACGTTCGTGCACGAGAACGTCAAGGACTTCATGCAGGGCTTCCGCTATGACGCCAACCCTATGGGCATGCTCGTCGCGTCCGTCGGCGCTCTCTCGACGTTCTACCCCGACGCCAACCAGATCCACGACGGTGGCGTGCGCGAGATGCAGATCATCAGGCTGATGGCGAAGATGCCGACGCTCGCCGCGTTCGCGTTCCGGCACAACATGGGCCAGCCGTATGTCTATCCAGACAACGAGCTCGATTACGCCGGCAACTTCCTCGCGATGATGTACAAGATGACCGAGCTCAAATACGAGCCCGATCCTCGGTTGTCGCGCGCGCTGGACGTGCTCTTCATCCTGCACGCCGACCACGAACAGAACGCATCGACCAGCGCGGTGCGCTCGGTCGGCTCCACGCAGGTCGATCCGTACACGGCGGTCGCGGCCGGCGTCGCGGCGCTCTACGGCCCGCTGCACGGCGGCGCCAACGAGGCGGCGCTGCGGATGCTTCGGCGAATCGGCAGCATCGAGAACATCCCCGACTTCCTCGAGGGGGTGAAGGCGGGCAACGAGCGCCTGATGGGCTTCGGCCACCGCGTCTACAAGAACTACGACCCGCGGGCGCGGATCATCCGCAAATACCTCGATGACGTCTTCGAGGTGCGCGGCAAGAGCCCGCTGCTGGATCTCGCCACGGAGCTCGAGAAGCGCGCGCTCGACGACGAGTACTTCACCTCGCGAAAGCTCTACCCGAACGTCGACTTCTACTCGGGCCTGATCTACGAGGCGCTCGGCCTGCCGGTGGCGATGTTCCCGGTGATGTTCGCGATCGGTCGCACGAGCGGCTGGATCGCGCAGTGGCTCGAGATGGTGCAGGACCCCGAGCAGAAGATCGCACGTCCGCGCCAGATCTACACCGGCGAGCGCGACCGCAGCTACGTGCCGATCGAGCAGCGCGGTTAGGGCGTGAGCGCGCTAGCCTGATTGCTCCGGGCCTACGCGAGCGTGTTCCCTCCCCCAAACGGTGGATGGCCGCCGGATCCTCGCTTGCGTAAGCTCCAGCGGGACCGCGCGGCTGGGCCGACGATGTCGCACGCCAACTCACAGCCACCACATCCCGACCCGGAGCTCGTCCCCTTCCGGGCGGTGTTCGAGCAGTCGCGCATACCGATGGCGCTGATCGGCCGCGACCGTCGCTACGTCGACGTCAACGATGCGGTTGTCGAGCTCTACGAGTATCCGCGGGCCGAGATCCTCGGAAGCCGCGCCGGGCGCACCGTGGTAGGCGACCGATCAGACGACCAGTGGGAGCAGCTCATCAGCACCAACGAGCTCTACGGCGAGCACGTCGTCACGCACGCCAACGGCGCGCGCATGCGCGTCAGCTATGCAGCCAACGCCGCGACGCGGGGCCGTCGCTGGCTGGCCCTGTTCGTCACGCTCTCCGCGCGCTTTCATCCGGGCGGCCCAGAGCTGATCGGCACGCCGCCGGTCGGGTCTCGCAACGGGCGCTCAGCGACGCTCACACGTCGCGAGCGCCAGGTGGTTCGGCTGGTGGCGCTCGGCTCGAGCACGCGCCGGATCGCAGCCGAGCTCTGCCTATCCCCCGAGACCGTCCGCAGCCATGTCCGCAACGCGATGGCCAAGACGAACGCCCACACGCGCGCGCAGCTCGTCGCGATGGTGCTCGCCGACGGGCTCATCGACGGCTAGCCGGCGAGCCTGTGGATCAGAGCGCGAGCGTCGCGCCGTGGCGGCTGAGCCAGTCGCGGTCCTCTCGATAGCCCGGCCAGCGACGCTCGAGCAGCGACCAGAAGCTGGGCGAGTGATCGAGTACCTCGAGGTGGCAGACCTCGTGCCAGATGACATATTCGAGCACCCGCTCCGGGGCGAGCAGCAGCCGCCAGTTGAAGCTCATCCGCCCGGCCGGGGAGCACGAGGCCCAGCGGGTACGCTGCGCGCGGATCTCCAGGGAGCTGTAGGCGCTGCCGGTCAGCGCCGTGGCGCGGTCCAGCCGCGCCGCGATCTCGCGGCGAGCCGCCCGCCGGTAGAAGCGCTCGATCGCCGGCCGCGCGTCGCCGGCGGGCACGAGCAGGCGATGACCGGCCCGGTGCGCACGCGTGCGGCCGGGCTGCGCGATCAGCTCCAGCGGGATCCCCAGATACGGCACGGTGCCGGCGCGGGCGGCGATTCGCGCGCGCACCTCGCGCGCCTCCTGCAGGCGACGCTCGATCCACGGGCGCAGCTCGCTCACCGCGGCCGCAGCGGCGCGGTCGGAGGCGCGGGCCGGCAGCACGACCTCGACGCCGGAGTGCGCATGCACGTTGACGCGCACGCGCCGAGCGCGGGTCGAGCGTCGCACCGTGTAGGCGATCTCGCTGCTCGATCGGTTATCTGCCATCGACCAATCAGGGTACGCGCCGAGGCGGCCGTCTGAGCAGGCCGCGCCGGCGAGGAGCGCAGGGCGTACCCTTCGCCCCGTGAGCTCCCCGCCGCAGAGCGCCGCCGCGCACGCGCAGACGTTCGACGAGGAGCTGTTGCTGTGGCTCGGCGATGAGCCGCCCGCGGTGCGTGCCGCCGACGCGGGGCGGATTCGCGACATCGCTGCCGAGCTGGCGATGGGCTTTGACGCGCTTGCGGACGTCACCCACGCGGTGACCGTGTTCGGCTCCGCGCGCACGCGGCGCGAGCATCCCGACTATGCGCTGGCGCGCGAGCTCGGCGCGTGCCTCGGCAGGGCCGGCTATGCGGTGATCACGGGCGGCGGGCCGGGGATCATGGAGGCGGCCAACCGGGGGGCGCGCGACGCCGGCGCCCTGTCGATCGGCTGTAACATCGAGCTGCCGCGAGAGCAGCAGCTCAACCCCTACGTCGATATCGGCCTGCGCTTCCGCCACTTCTTCGCGCGCAAGGTCATGTTCGTCCGCTACGCGAGCGCGTTCGTCATCTGCCCGGGCGGATTCGGGACCCTCGATGAGCTGTTCGAGGCGCTCACGCTGATCCAGACCGCGACGATCCGCTACTTCCCGCTGATCCTGCTGGGCGACGGCGAGTGGGACGGGCTGCTTGCATGGCTGCGCACGCGCGTGCTCGCCGGGGGCCGGGTCGACGCCGCGGACCTCGACCTCATGCAGGCCGTCAGCCTGCCGTCGCAGGCCTGCGCGATCATCGAGGACGCGATGCCGCGCCAGCGCGCCTACGCGCGATCGCAGCCGCGCCGCGCGCACGCGGATGCGGGCGCGCCGCGGTCATAATTGCTGGGCGAGGATGGCCAGATCGAAGGTCAAGCTGCCGCGGGACATGCGCGGTTCCTACGAGGTCTACCTCAATGGCGTGCCGCAGCGGCTCGGCGCCGACTACACCGTGCGCGAAGGCGCGCTCGTATTCGAGCGCGAGCTGCGTAAGGACAAGATCAGCGGATGGCGCTGGCTGCTCGGCGCCTGGGGGGTCGGCACCTACCGTCAGAACGACTCAGTCGATGTCCGCTACGAGGCCGCCGACGGCTCGCCTCGCGTGGCCGAGGGGCTCGAGATCGAACCCGGGTAGACGGCCTTCTCCCACGGGCGCGCCAGCTTCAGCGCGCTGAGGATCGCGCGTGTGGCGGGCGAGCGGTTGAGCGTGTAGAAGTGGATTCCCGGCGCACCGGCCGCGAGCAGCTCGGAGCATTGCAGCGTCGCGTAGGCGACGCCGAAGTCGAGCACCGCCTCGGGGTGGTCTCCGCGCGCGTGCAGCTCGCTGCGCAGCCCCTCGGGAATCGACGCTCCGCACATCGCAGCCATGCGCTCCACCTGGCCGACCTGCGTGATCGGCATGATGCCCGGGATGATCGGCACCGTGATCCCGGCGGCTCGCGCGCGCTCGAGGAACGCGAAGTAGAGCGCGTTGTCGAAGAACAGCTGCGTGATCAGGAAGTCCACGCCCGCCTGGACCTTCTCGAGCAGGTGTTCGAGGTCGGCCTCGGGGCTCGTCGCATGGATGTGCGTCTCAGGGAAGCACGCCGCGCCGATCGCGAACGGGTAGTCGCCGGCGATCAGCTCGACGAGCTCGCGCGAGAACTCCAGACCGCCCTCGGTCCTGATCCAGTGCTTCTGGCCGGCGGGCGGATCCCCGCGTAACGCGAGCACATTGTCGATACCCGCCAGCTGCATCTCGTCGAGCGTGGCGCGCAGGTCGGCGACCGTGGCACCAACGCAAGTGAAGTGCGCCATCGCCTCGAGGCCGTACTCCTCCCTGATCCGCTTGACGATCTCGATCGTCTTGTCCCTCGTGGATCCGCCCGCGCCATAGGTGACGGAGACGAACGCCGGCTCGAGCGTGCGCAGCTCGGCGAGCGCGGCATAGAGGTTCTGCTCTCCGGTCGGTGTTTTCGGCGGGAAGAACTCGAAGGAGAACAGAGGCGTCTCGGATGCGAGGATCTCATCGATGCGCATCAGCTGATTATGCAGTCCAGCGCTCGGGCTCGCCGGGTATGCGCCGGACCTTGCCGAGCGCTTGCAGGTGTGTCAGGTAGCCGAGGACCTTCGACAGCAGCCAGTGCGCGTTCTGCTGTGAGAGGGGGTCGCCGTAGACGTGAGGCACGACGTCGAAGGCCGTCAGCGGCTCCCGCGCGACGGCCGCGAGCACGGCGTCGAGCCGTTCCTCGACGAGGCTGCGGTTGCCGCGTATGTGCGCGTGCACGTCGGTGAACGTCCGTCCGTGCCCCGCGAGGCAGAGCCGCGCGCCGAGTCGCTCGACCACCGTGAGGGAGTTCAGGAATTCGCCGACCGGGTCAGGCGTGTAGCCGTAGTCGAAGTACAGCGAGATACGTCCCAGCAGGTGATCGCCGGAGATCAAGAGGCGGTGCTCGGGCTGGAAGAGGCAGACATGCGAGGGAGCATGCCCCGGCGTCTCGTGCACTGTCCATTCGCCGAGGTCGCTGTCGATCGTCACGCCTGCGACCAGGTCGCGGTCCGGCTCGATCAGGCCGGCGATCCCGGATTCGCGCGAGCTCAGCTGGGAGGCGTAGCGGCGCAGCGGCTCCTCGGGCACGCCGCTCTGGCGGGCGACCTCCACGCGACGCGCATATACGGCCTCGGGATCCTCGGCCATGCGCGTCATGTGCTGGTGGTTGGGGTGCATCCACAGCTCGCAGCCGGCTCGCTCGACGATCGTCGCGGCCTGACCGTAGTGGTCGGAGTGGGCGTGCGTGCAGACGACGAGGCGCGCGTCGTCCAGGCGCAGGTCGCACATCGCAAGCGCCCGTTCCAGATTGGCGAGCGACCCGCGCTGATGCATGCCGGTGTCGAACAGGACGAACCCGTCTCGGGCGAGGACCGCCCAGGCGTTGCAGTGGGGGACGCCGGGCCACGGAAGCGGCAGGCGCAGACGGAAGATCCCCGGGAGCACGCGCTCGCCGCGTCCGAGCTCGCGCCTGACCGGCGATCTCTGGTCGGTCACCTCGGCCACGCGCCGGAGACTAGACTAAGGCACTTCAGCGGCGTAAAGGAGGCGGAGATGGCCGAGGAGGAGAACACCAGCGAGGCGACCACCAAGGTCCAGGAGGTCGCCGCCAACATGCAGCAGGCGGCGATTCGCCGCAAACGCATATCCGGGAGCAGGGCCACCAAGACCAAGGCGGGGGCCAAGGCTGAGGAGCTGGCGCGCCAGTACTTCGAGGCGATCGACGCGCGTGACCTGGACACGGCCGTCGCCCTGTGGGCGCCGGGAGGTCGCGAGAACGTGCGCGGTCGCGTTGACGTTCTCGCTCCGGAGGGCGTACGCGAGTTCATCGGCGAGCTGATCGCGGCGTTCCCGGACCTGAGCATGCAGATCGTCTCGACGACGAGCGAGGACGATCGCTGCGGAGTGCATTGGCGGCTGAGCGGAACGTTCGCCGGTCCTGGGCACTTCGGCGGCGTCGCGCCGACGGGCAGCCCGGTCGTTGCCGAGGGCTTCGACCTGCTCACAGTGCGCGACGGCCTGATCCAGAGCAACGACGCGTTCACCGACTCGATGACCTTCGCCCGCCAGATCGGGATGATGCCGCCCCTGGGATCGACCGCCGAGCAGCGCATGATGGCGGCCTTCAACGCGAGGACGCGGCTCACCGACAGCATCGGCCCCGGGGAGGCCGAGCTCGTGGCGGAGGGCGTATGGGTCGTCCAGGGCCAGCCGGGGCGCTGCAACGTCTACCTGATCGAGGACGACGGCGGCGTCACGCTGTTCGACGCTGGGGCGCGCACGATGACCCGCGCGGTGGCGCGCGCCGGGGCGAAGCTGGGCGGCATCCGCCGCGTGGTGCTCGGCCATGCGCACACCGACCATCGCGGCACGGCGCCAGCGCTGGGCGTGCCTGTGCTGTGCCATCCCGACGAGGTGCAGGACGCCGAGGGCAGCGGCGGCTTTCGCTACTGGCCGCAGGGCCTGGCAGGCCTCCCGACCCCCCTGCGCCAGCTCCACAGGCTGCTGCACCGCTACGCCTGGGATGCCGGCCCGGTCAAGATCTCCGACACCGTCGTCGAGGGCGATGAGATCGCGGGCTTCCGCGTGATCGACCTGCCCGGCCACGCTCCGGGCCAGATCGGGTTGTGGCGCGAGGCCGACCGCCTGGCGCTGACCAGCGACTGCTTCTACACGCTCGACATGTGGGGGCGCAGCTCGGCCCCCCGCCTGCCGATCGCGCTCTACAACTTCGACACCGACCGGGCGCGTGAGAGCCTTCGCAAGCTCGCCGCACTGGAGCCTGCGGCCGCCTGGCCCGGTCACGCCAAGCCGGTGACCGGGGACGTGCGCGCGCAGCTCGAGCGGGCCGCCGACGCGGGCTGAGCGTGGGCAGGCGCGGGCGCCGGCAGAAGCTGGCGGCTGCCAGCAGCGACTACACCGACGCGGAGGGCAACACGCTGACGCTGCGCGGCTCGCTGACGCCGGGCTCGAGGCGAGAGTACGCGCGGACCATCGCCGGAACTGGAGGGCGGGCGGCCGCTACGCGCGAGGATGCCTGGCAGCGCGGCGTCGAGCTGCTGTTCGAGCACCTTGCGCAGCGCTGGGTGATCGCCGGCGTGCCGATCGAGCGCCAGCGCGAGCTGCTCGCCCGCTTTCGCATCGCGTCCCCCGAGGAGCGAGCGTGGGTGCGCACGGCGCTGCGTGAGCACTGCGCCGAGCATTTCCCCGACGTCGAGGCGTCCTGACCACGTCGAGGCGGGCCCGACCGTCACGCGTCGGTGAGCAGCTCCAGGCGCGGGCCGTGCGCGTCGCGCGCGTGCACGAATCTCGCCGTGGCGGGGCTGAGCACGAACTCGAGGACCTCGCCGCCCTCGCCGCGTACCTCCAGCCGCCGGCCCTCGTCGTGGACCGCGAGCACGGTGCCGAGCTCGAAGCTCCCGCCGAAATGTGCAATTCGCACGCGCGCGCCGGCGCGGGGGACTGGACGGGATGGACCGAGCACGAACCGATGCTACGCGGCTCATGCGACGCGGATCACGCCCGCAACCGGATACCGTCAGTTCAATGCGCCGCACCAAGATCGTCGCCACCATCGGCCCGGCCTCGCAGGAGCCGGAGACGCTCGTGCGCCTCGTCGAGGCCGGGATGGACGTCGCACGGCTGAACTACTCGCACGGCACGCTCGAGGAGCATGCCGAGACGGTCCGGCGGGTGCGGGACGCCGCTGGACGAGTGGGACGTCCGGTCGCGATCCTCCAGGACCTGCCCGGGCCGAAGTTGCGCATCGGCCCGCTCCGCGAGGACGTCGTCGAGCTCACGCCGGGCGAGCGGCTGACGTTCTCATGCGGCGATGGCGAGCTTCCAGGCGACGCCCACCAGATGAGCATGTCCTGGGGGGGCCTCGCGGAGGTGATCGAGAAGGACGCAGTCCTGTACCTCGCCGATGGCTCGGTCCGCCTGCGTGCCGTCGCGGTGCGGGCGCCGGAGCACGAGGTCGAAGTCGAGGTCGAGGTCGGCGGCGCGGTCGCCTCGCGTCAGGGGCTGAACATCCCCGGCGCGGTCGCGTCGCTGCCGTCGGTCCCGGAGGAGGATCTCGGGCTGCTGCGACACGGCGAGTCGATCGGCGTCGACATGGTCGCCCTGTCGTTCGTGCAGAGCCCCGAGGACGTCGAAGAGGTGCGTGCGCATACGCGCCTTCCGCTGATCGCGAAGATGGAGAAGCCGCAGGCCGTCGAGCGCGCCGAGGAGATCGTGAAAGCGGCCGACTGCGTGATGGTCGCCCGCGGCGACCTCGGCATCGAGCTGCCGATCGCGCGGGTCCCGATCGTGCAGAAGCAGCTGCTCGAGCTCGCCGGCTGGATGGCGCGGCCGTCGATCACGGCGACCCAGATGCTCGATTCGATGGTGAGCTCACCGCGACCGACGCGCGCCGAGGTCGCGGACGTGGCCAACGCGATCCTCGACGGCACCGACGCCGTCATGCTCTCCCAGGAGACGGCGGTCGGCGCCCACCCGGTGGAGGCGGTGGCGATGATGGCGGCCGTCGCCGTCCAGGCCGAGTCGATCGCTCCGTACGAGCGCTGGAACGAGTCGCGCGTGCGCCGTACCTCGTCCGATCCGGCGTACACCGTCGCCCACAACCTCTGCGACGCCGCGCGCGAGCTGCACCTCGACGCGCTGGTGATCCCGACGCTGTCCGGCCGCTCCGCGCGACTGGTCTCGGCGCACCGCCCGAAGGTGCCGATCTATGCGCTGTCGCCGGGCAAAGAGACGGTCAGGCGCTGCGGCCTGATGTGGGGCGTGCGGGCGGCGTCGATGCCCCGCCATGAGACCACCGAGGCGCTGATCGCCGACGCGGCGCGGCGCGTCGTCGAGCTCGGGTGGTGCAAGCGCGGCCAGCGGGTGGGCATCACCGCCGGACTGCCGTCGGGCCGGCCCGGGACCACGAGCCTCGTGCAGATACAGACGCTCTGAGCGACCCCTCGCGCCGCCTGGGCGCTCGCTCGCGCGAACGCCCGCTCGGCTGATCGGGTGTCGATCTCGATGAACACGCCCATGCCGCGGGCGCTCATCGTGTTGATCTCCGCCGCGCTGCTTTCTAGGTGACCCGCGCGAGCTCGAACCACACGCTGGTGGGACCGGTCGAATCGACGCCCCAGCGGCTCGCCGACTTGTCGACCAGGTACAGCCCGTACCCGTCGTGGATGCTCGCGGGATCTCGCTGTCTGGGCATGAAGCCGCCGCCGGCGTCGGTCACGGTGATGCGGAGCGCATCGGCGGTGACGCTGGCGGTGAGCGTGATCGGCGCGCCCGCAGGCCCGCCGGAGTGCAGCACCGCGTTGCTGACCACCTCCGAGACGAGCAGCACGAGCGTCTGGAAGGTCGCTCCGCCGAGACAGAGATCTCGAGAAAGCTCAGACACCGCCGCGCGCGCGATTCCCGGCGCTTCGACGGTGCGCTGCAACTCGAGCACCAGCGCAGGCGACAGTTCGGTGCCCTCGCGATCCTTGGACGTGCGTCCGATCACTGTGAGCCAGGCTCCTCGATGAACGGCAGGTTTTCATCGGCGCCGGTGATCTGAAACACCGCCAGCGAGGGCTCTGAGGGCCGGATCAGCCCGAGCGCCCAATCCTCGGCGCCGGCGCGATCGCTGAGGATGATAAGCATGCGCAGCCCTGATGAATCGATGAAGGTGAGCCCGCTGAGGTCGACCACGAGCCGTCGCACGCGGTGCGCCAGCATCACGCGGACGGCATCCTCCACCTGCGGCGTGGTCGCGATGTCGAGCTCGCCCGTCAGGATCAGCCGTCCGCCGTCGGACCGCAGCTCACTGTGGATTTCAAACGGCGACCCCTGAATCACGGCACCCCTATACCCCTACGTTGACGTTTGCCGAGCGCCCAGCCGCCTCCGGGTCGGCTGGCGGTCCGGTGAAGCGCATGATCACTATTGCAGTGTCATCGGCCTGAGCGCCGACCTGAAAGGCCTCGAGGGCGGCGACCAGCCGTTCACGGATCGCCATCGGTGAGTCGTTCTGCGCCCCTGCCAGGATCTCCTGCAAGCGACCCATCCCGAAGCGCTCCTCGTTCTCGCCAACGGTGTCGGTGACCCCATCGGTGATCGCGACGAGCGTGTCGCCCGGACGCATGTCGAATTGCGCTTCCGGCCAATCGACCTTGCTGAACGCGCCGAGGAGCGTCCCGGCGCTGCCGAGCTCGGCGACGCCGTCCTCGCCGAGGCGAAGCGGGAGCGGATGGCCGCCGCAGGCCAGCGTCCCTCGCCCGCTGCGGACGCGCAGGCACAGGGCGCTGCAGACCGACAGCGAGGGGCGTCGCTTGAGCGCGGCATCCACCCGCGCCAGGACCTCGGCGGGACGTGGATCGAACTCAGACGCCGCCCAGGCGGTGTGGCGGACCAGCGACGTAACGGTGGCGGCGCCGACGCCCTTTCCGGTGACGTCGCCGATCATCATCATCCAGTCGCCTGCGACCTCCCAGAAGTCATAGAAGTCGCCGCCCACCTGGCTCTCGTGCCCCGCGGGGCGATACAGCGCCGCGATCTCCCAGCCCGGCACCTCCGGCAGCGCCTCTGGCAGCAGGCTGCTCTGAAGCGTGCGCGCGACCTCCGTGCGCTCGCTGTAGAGGCGGGCGTTCTCGACCGCCAGGGCGGCGACTTCGGCGATCTGCTCGGCGAGCTCGACGTCGCGCTGGTCGAACCTGCGGCCGGAGTCGCTGCTCACCATCGTGAGGGCTCCGATCGTGCGGTGGCGGACGGTCATCGGAACGATCAACACGGCGCGCATCCCGACGGCACGAAGCAGCTCCAGGTGCTGCTCATCGATCGCGGCCTGCACGAGCAGCTCGTCCGGTATCTCGGTGTAGAGCATCGACTCGCCCGTGCGCCGGACCCTGCCGAGACCCTGCTCAGGGTCGAGCACCTCCGGTTCGAACGCGCGCAGGCGCTCGGCCATCTCGAGCTTCGTGGGATCGACGTGAGCCACCGCGACCGGCTCGCGTCTGCCATCCTCGTCGAACAGGTCGACGCCGCACCAGTCGGCTATCTGGGGCACCGCGAGGCCGGCGACGTTGCGCAGCGTCTCCTGGTAGTCGAGCGAGGAAGCCAGCACCTTGCTGGCGCGGGCCAGGAACTCGGTGCGCAGCGCCGAGCGCTTGGCTGCGGTCACGTCCTCGATGATCGTCACTGCGCTTGCGATCGCGCCCGCGGCGTCGCGCACCGCGGCCGCCTTCAGCAGAACCCAGCTCTCCTCGCCGGTCATCCGGTTCACCGAGCGCATCAAGAGCGGCTCGGCATCCTCGCCCCGCAGCACGCGCACGGAGGGGAGGTCCTCCATCCGAAGCTCCCTTCCTTCCTCGTCGGTCGTCTCATACGGCCCCATCAGCTCGTGCGGATCGGCTGCGCGCAGTTCCTCGACGGAGGTGAGCCCGAGCCGGTCGAGGGCGGCCTGGTTCGCATACAGGAGGTGATCGTCGCGGCCGCGGATCGTCACCGCCTCGGCCAGCGCGTTCACGATCACCTCGAGGCGCTGCTCGCTCCCGTGGAGCGCGTGCTGGAGCTCGTCGAGCAAACGCTGGCGCTCATTCTCGGCCTCCTGGCGCTCGGAGATGTCGGCGACGAACGCGTGAAAGGTGAAGCGCCCGTCCTCGGGCAGCGCTGAGACGGTCAGTTCGACCGGGAACTCGCTCCCGTCGTGGCGCAGCGCGCTCAGCTCGACGCGCCTGTTTAGCAGCTTGCCCTCTCCCGTCTGCAGGAAGCGGCGCAGGCTCTCGCGGTGCGCGTCGCGATAGCGCGCGGGGATGATCGTGTCCGCCAGGTCCGCGCCGACGGCTTGAGCCGATGTGCGACCGAACATCTCCTCGGCGCGGATGTTCCAGTACGAGACGCGGCCCTGCTCATCCATCGAGATGAACGCGCTGTGGGCGTAGTTGAGGATCGCTCGTGCCTGTCCGAGATCCATCGCTGTTGCCGATTATCCCCAAAGCGTCGCATCGCTGGCCAGAAATCGAGCGGTACCGGCCGCGACGCGCGTCGCGGCTGTAGCGGTCAGCTGGCGGCACGGACGCCGCTGCGCCCGTAGAACTCGGCCTCTGCCTGGCCCAGCTCGGTGACCGGTTCCTCGCCGTACATCCACTCGCGCGCGATCCTGTGCCAGTTCGCACGGGCGCGCAGCTGGGAGAGCACCGCCAGCGTGAGCATCTCCATGCGCCGGCCGAAGAGGTGCTCGGGGCGCATCTGCTGGTGGCGCATCTCCCTGAAGTGACTCGAGCGCGGGTCCGAGCTCTCGATCATCACGTGCGTGGCGATCTCCGGCGTGAGCGCGACGGTTTCGTCAGCCGTGGTGTACCACCAGATCGCGTCCGTGATGAACGCCAGCAGGTGCTCGGAGTTCACGCGCTCGGGCTCGGGCAGGAAGCCAGACTTCGCGAGCAGCTCGTGCAGCGTGGACGCGTCGCCCTCGACGACCGCCCGCTGGCAGGCGAGCTCGAGCTCGACCGGCCCCGGATCCATCCGCTTGAACAGCCCGAAGTCGAGGAAGGCGACGCGACCGTCGTCCTGCAAGAGGAAGTTGCCCGGATGCGGGTCTCCGGAGAACTGGCGGTGGCGATAGAGGCAGCCGAGGAAGAAACGGAACACGATCTCGCCGATGCGGTCGCGCTGGGCCTGCGGTCGCCGCTTGAGCTCCTCGAAGCCGACGCCGCGGACGAACTCGCTCACCATCACGCGCTCGCGCGTGAGGCTGCTGACGACGTCTGGCACGACGATGAACGGGTGCCCGGCGAAGATCCGGGCAAGCGAGCGCTGGTTCTGGGCCTCCAGCTCGTAGTCGAGCTCCTCGCCGATCCGCTCCCTGATCTCTTCGGCGATTGCCTTCACATCGAGCCCGGGAGTCATCCGCTTGAGCAGGCGCATGATCATGTCCAGGTTCTGCAGGTCCGCCCTGACCGCGCCTGCGACCCCCGGATACTGGACCTTGACCGCCACCTCGCGAGCATCGTCCGCGAGCGTCGCCCGGTAGACCTGGCCGATCGAGGCAGCGGCGATCGGCTCCTCGTCGAAAGTCGCAAACACCTTCGAGATGGGTTCTTCGAGGTCGTCCTCGATCACACGCCGCATCTGTTTGAAGGACACGGTCGGCGCGGCGTCGCGCAGCTTGGCGAGCTCCCGCTGGAACTCGTCGCGATGCTCCTCGGGGACGAGGCCGACGTCGAGGAACGACATCACCTGCCCGAGCTTCATCGCCGCGCCCTTCATCGTGCCGAGCACGGCCACGATCTGCTTGGCGGTCTCCAGCTGGCGCCTGGCCAGCGCCGCCTCCGAGGCCTCCTCGCCGCGGGTCACGTTCGCGGCGCGGGTCCCGAACTGCTTCACCGCCTCACTCGCGGCGAGTGTGGCGACGGTGGCGGTGCGCCGAGCGCGCGAGGTCGGGATCTTCTCGTTCTCGCGCGCCATTCCAACCATGATGCTACGAATCAGGGACGGGTCGAGCTCCCAGACTCAGGACGCACGTTCGACACGGGACCCTGGAACGATGTCATCGGAGCCGTCCTCCCACCGCACCCACGCCTTCGTGCCGCCGTCATAGTCCTCGCCGAGCAGCACCAGCCTGGCGGGCATGCCGAGCGCCCTGCACGGCTGCGATCCCTCGCCATCGAGGCCTCGCCAGACGCGGATGAACGGGTTGGCTTCCCACTCGCGCCCGACAGACGTCGGCGCTGCATGGCCCGGGTATATGACCGTGTCCGGCGGCAGCTCCATCAGCGTGCCCATGATCGAGTCCCGCAGGTCCGCGTAGGTGGTGTGGCCCGGAGCTCTGACCCCGCCGACCGAGCTCTTGAAGAGCGTGTCGCCGGTGAACACCGCGGCACCTCCGCCGATGAACCCGCCGGGTGCCGTGCTCGCCGCGCCCCGGCCCGCCGCGCGGCCGCGCCAATCCGAGCGGTCGCCAACGAGGAACGAAAGCATCCCGGCCGTGTGACCGGGCGTATTCAGCGGGTGGCACTCGAGCGTGCCGAACTCGAGCGTCTGGCCGGCCTCGACGGTGCCCATATCCAGCGCGTCGTCGCCTGCCGCGGCCTTGAGCAGCTCGCGCTCACGAGAGCTGATCAGCACGTCGAGCTGCGGCCAGCGCCGTAGCAGCGCAGGCACCTCGCTCACGTGATCGAAATGGTGGTGCGTGAGCAGCACGTGGGTCGGCGTCAGCGCGAGGCGCTCGGCCGCCTCGATGAGCGGCTCAACAGGACCGCCGGCGTCGATGAAGAACGCCGGTCCCCCGTCACCGTCCGCGACGAGATAGGTGTTGGAGAGGAACTGTGGATGGGTCGCATACTCGACTAGCACGACGCCATCCTTGCACGTGGGCCTCAGACGGCGTCGCCGACGATCGGCGCCTCGCGCGCAGAGCGCGCTGCCCCGACGAGGCTGCTCAAGCCGTCCAGGTAGCTCGCCTCGCCGACGTCCCTGCGCCACTCGAGCGCCGGCACCGAGGCGGCGTGGTCGACGACGCGCACACGTGCCTGCTCGAGCGTCGGTGCCGTCGCAGTCAGCGCGACGGCCCGCGAGGTCCCGACGGTCCGGTAGGCGTTCTCGCCGATGCGGGTGGCCGAGGAGAAGAACACGTGGCATCCGTCTGCTTCGATGGCTTCGCGATCCAGGCTGAACTCATACGATGGCCCGGCGCGCAGCGCGTAGTCGGGAGAGACGAGATACAGCACGAGCGAAGCCTCCTCGCGCAGCGGCACATCGCGCTCATCGAGGCTCCGGGCCGTGATGCTCGCCATCACCTCCGGCCAGCTCCCGCCGAAGAGGCTCATGATGTTCATGCACTCGGGATCTCCGAAGCGGGCGTTGAACTCGATCACCTTCACGCCGTCGGCCGTGGCGAAGAAGCCGCTGTTCATGACACCGCTGAACTCACGGCCCTGCGCGGTCAGCCGCGCGATGATGAGCTCGATGATCGAACACGCCTGTTCGTAGTGAGCGGCGGTCATGAACGGCAGCGTCGAGCTGGCCACCGACAGCGAGCCCATGCCACCAGTGCCCGGCCCTTCATCGCCGTCATACCTGTAGGGATAGTCGTAGGTCGCCGGTGGGAAGACGACGGTCCGCCCGTCGCTGATCGCCTGGATCGTGAACTCGGCGCCGGCGATCTTCTCCTCGATCAGAACTGATTCACCCGGCTTGCCGCGCCTGAGCAGGCTGACGGCGTACTCCTGCGCCTCGCCATGGTCGGCGAGATGCGGACCCATCACCTTCACGCCCTTGCCACCGGTCAACCCGGACGGCTTGACGGCCACGGGCGTGGAGCTGAAGCTCTCGATCGCCTCCGCGACCTCGCGCTCGTCCCGGACCACACGCAGGCAGGGCACGGCCTCGGGCGCCACGTCGGACAGCAGCGAGCGTGCGAACGCCTTGTTCCACTCGATCTCCGCGCCGGCCCTCGTGGGCCCGACCGCGCGGGTGCCCTGCGCGAGCAGAGCATCGACGACCCCCGCCGCAAGCGGCTCATCGGCGCTGACCATCGCGATGTCGACCTCGCACGCACGGGCGAACGCGGCCACGGCCCGCGGGTCGCACACGTCGCCGATCACGTGACTGCCGCCGGACGCCTCGGCGTGGCGCACGATCGACGGGTTCTGATGCCCCATGAAGGCGTGCAGCTCGCTGTGCTCAGCTATGCGCATCGCGAGCGCGCTCTCGCGCCCGCCATGACCGACGATCAGAGTTCGCACGCTCCCAGCCTACAGAGAGCTCTGTCATGCCCCGGCAAGCGCTGGCTCGCCACGAGCGCTACATTGCCGCGGTGCGAACGCCGGACGTTGCGGGAGCGCGAACACCGGACGCGAGATCGTAGGACCGTTCGAACCACCTCCCACACGGCCCGGTCATCAGCTCGAAATGCCCTCGCGTGTCGGCAACCTCCCCGGTCGCGGTCATCGGCGCCGGCCCTCACGCCCTGTGAGCGGTCGCACGCCTCTCGCCGGAGCGTGTTCACTGGTTGTGGATTGGCGAGCTGCGGGTCAGCCGGTGCGCGGTCTACCTCATTCGCGGGTCGATGAAGACGTCATCGATGCGGGAGGAGCCGGTGAGCGCGGTGAAGCGCAGTGCGACCTGTCCGGTTCCGCCGGAGAGCACACCGCCGATGACCGAGCCGGTGAGCATCGGCGCCGTCGGCTGCCATTCGCCGCTCAGCGCGATCACGCCGATGGGCGCGGCCACGTTGCCCAGCACCGTCTTGTAGACGACCTGCACGAGCACCGTCGACAGCAGCCCGTTGTTGCGCGCGAACAAGCGGAAGCTCGGGTAGCTGGCGGTGACGCACGTGAACGGCGACTGCGCTGAGGCCCCAGCGGGCAGGCTCAGCGAGTACGCGCCGACCGAGCCGGTCGCGCCGTATGGCTCGCTGCCGGCGGCCCTCTGCGCGCCGCCGCTCAGGCTCCAGCCGGAGAGCGAGCCCTCGAAGCTGCCCCCTGCGACAAGCTCGTAGTAGTTCGAGTCGCCCCATCTCAGGAAGGGCTGAGACAGTGCGGCTTCGCTGCATGTGCCGGTGCTGATAAGCGCCGCCTGGGCCGGCGCGGCGGAGAGTACGTTGAGGGTCACGCTGACGACGGCGAACGCCAGGCCGAGCGAGCAGGCGACGCGACGAGTGCGCCTCCGAGGGGAAACGACGAAGCGGGACGAGTATGCGAACACAACAGCCTCCGTGCTTTGTGCTGGCGGCCGAGCTGTCTCGTGATGCGAGATCCCTGGCTTTGCGTCCTCGCCTCGCGGCAAGTTTGCCTTTTTCAGCTGTTGTCTTTAGTCCTTCATCGCGAGTATCGCCGCGAGTTCTGGCCCCCTTGAGCCCCAGCGGACGTTTATTCGAGGCCTCCGACCGCCCCGTTTGCACCATCCGCCCATGCCCTGCGAAGCTCCTTAATGCGCTCGGCCAAGCTTGCCGATGATGCGTGCGCAGGTACGTATATGTCCGTTCACGCGATCAGGGAAGCCGAACGTACACGGCTCTCGTTTACGCAGCGCGGGGCGCCAATGTGCGTGGCTGCCCGCCGCGGCGAGCTGCTCGTGAGCGTGTGCTTCGCCCTCGCGGCGCTCGCGCTGGCGGTGCTCGGCGGCGTGCACGGCGGCTTCTCACCGGCCACCGCGGCGCTGTATGTCGTGGGCATCGCCATAGCCGGACATGCTCGCTTCGATGTTGGCGCCGGGTTCACGGTTCCCACGCAGGCCATCTTCGTCCCGATGCTATTCGCGCTTCCGGTCTCCTTGGTGCCGCTACTGGTGGCGCTGGCCTTGGCACTCGGCATGGCACCAGGGATCATGAGCGGACGCACGTCCCCCAGCTGGCTTTTGACGGTTGCCGGCAACAGCTGGTTCGCGTGCGGCCCTGCGCTCGTCCTGCTGCTCGCCAACGACCACAGCCCCGATGGACGCTGGAGCATCCTGCTGCTGGCCCTCGCGGCGCAGTTCGCCTGCGACCTTGCAGCGAACGCCGTGCGGGAGCGACACTTCGCGGTGATCACGATGAGCCAGCTGCTCGAGGAGGTCAGGCCGATCTATGCCATCGACCTTGCGCTCACTCCTGTTGGTCTCACCGTCGCTCTGGCTGCATCTCCGGCTCACGGTCAATGGCCGGTGGTGCTCATCGCCCCGTTGTTCTGGCTCCTGAGCGTCTTCTCGAAAGAGCGCCACGACCGTCTGGAGCAGCTGGTCGAGCTGAACGACGCATATCAGGGAACCGCGCTGCTGCTGGGAGACGTGGTCGAGGCCGACGACACCTACACCGGTGAGCACTGTAAGAGCGTCCTGCGGCTCGCGCTCGGCGTCGCCGAGGAGCTTGAGCTCGACGTCGACGCCAAGCGCGCCGTCGAGTTCGGAGCGCTGCTGCACGACATCGGCAAGATCGCGGTGCCGAAGGAGATAATCAACAAGCCCGGCAGGCTCGACGAGCGAGAGTGGGCGATCATCAAGACCCACACGATCGAGGGCCAGAAGATGCTCGAGCAGATCGGTGGCTTCATGCGCGAGATCGGGCGGATCGTCCGGGCCTCCCACGAGCGCTGGGACGGCAACGGATATCCAGACGGCCTCCGTGGCGCCGCCATCCCCCTCGAGGCGCGCATCGTGTCGGCATGTGACGCGTTCAACGCCATGACCACGACGCGCTCCTATCGCAGAGCGATGCCCCAACACGCTGCGATGGCCGAGTTGAGGACCAACGCCGGCAGCCAGTTCGACCCGCGCGTGGTCGACGCGTTGCTCACCGTCACGGGCGCGAAGGGAGATGATGCGAGCGCCGTCCTATCTGCGCCGAACAGCAAGGACGCGCAACCCGCTCCAGCGTCCAAGCTTCGAAGCAGCATTCCAGCTCCCCTCGCCTTCCGACGGTCGTGGGCTCGCCGTGAAAACTCAAGCGTTCGCGCAATCGAGCGCGGGCGTTGACAGGACCGGTTGCGTGCGGCCACCCGAAACCCACGCCAGCGCACCGCCTCAGCTTCAGGCTGAGCAGGCGGATCAGGTGAGCATCGGGGTGGCCTGGTCGACCGGCGAAGGTGCCGACGCCGAGGCGATGGTCGCCGACGCCGACCAGGCTATGTATGAGTCAAAGCACGAAGGCGCCGGTCGGCCAAGGCTCACGATCACGCGGTCGGCCAAGGCTCACGATCACGGTCGACTCGCCCTCGCCGCGCGCGACCTCGAGATCCTGAGGCGGCCTCCCGGCCTCAACGACCGCGGCCCGCTCGGGGCATCTTCCTACCTCAGAGGCAAACTCGAAGGCGTGCGCTTCGCCTCCGAAGGGGGCGAAGTCACCATAGACTTAGCCGATGGCCCTCATTCACACCTGCTACCGCATCAGCGACATCGGCCGCTCGGTCGCTTTCTACAAAGCGCTCGGCTTCGAGGAGATAGGCCGCATCCCGATCCGCGACGAGGCCGTCAACGTGTTCATGAACCAGCACGGCGACGGCGACATGCCGCGCCTGGAGCTGACCTACAACTTCGGCGTCGACTCCTATGAGATCGGCAGCGGCTACGGACACATCGCGATCACGGCCCAGGACCTCGACGCGACGCTCGCCCGCCTGGCCGAGCAGGGGATCGAGCCGGAGAAGCCTCCCTACTCGGTGCGCGAGGGGGGCTCGCGCCTGTGCTTCGTCAAAGACCCGGACGGCTATCGCATCGAGCTGATCGAGAATCCGCGGGTCTAGATGTTCTGCCTCGGCTCCTCCCGAACGCGGCTGATGGGCGGCCGGTTGCCGATGCCGCTGTGGTTCCTGGTGGTGTTGTAGTGCATGAGCCAGATCGGTAGCGCCTTCGCTCGAGCTGCGCTTGAGCGGTAGCGCTGTCCGTAGGCCCACTCCCGGGCAAGGGTCTGCTGGTATCTCTCAACCTTCCCGTTTCGCTTCGGTGTGCGTGGTGGGATGAAGCGGTGGTGGATGCTGTGGCGGGCGAGCAGCTGGCGCAGACTGCGGTTCTTTGCATAGGAGAAGTGATTGTCGGTCTGCAGGCGCTTGGCGTGGATGCCATGCCCGGCGTAGAACTCCAGCGCCCGCAGAACGAAGCCGGTGACCGTGGCCGCTTGCTCGTCGCCGAGCAGCTCGGTGTAGACGAGTCGACTGTGGTCGTCGATCATCGAATGGGCGAACTCCCAGCCGACCCTGGCGCGCTTCTCTTTCCCTGAGCGATAGCGCTCGCCGGTGACGCGGTGCCCAGGCCGGCTGAAGCGCGCGAAGCGCTTCACGTCCATCTGCAGCAGGTCGCCCGGGCAGGGCCACTCAAAGCGCCGAACCTCCTCGCGTGGACCTTTCGGGCGACGCGAAACCCCACGCCGAGACAGACAGCGAGAGACGGTCGCGTGCGACATCTGAAGCTCTGAGGCAATCAGCCTCGGCCCCCAACCTGTGCGCCGACGCGCCTCGCAAACACGGTCATGCACGAGCTCTGAGCAACGGGCTGGCTGACGATGAGGCACCGACGGTCGATCTTCTGCCCACGCTCCCGAGGCACGGTCCTGATCGCAAGCACCGCGATAGCGCTCGATCCAGTACTGCACCGTCGAGACCGACACACGCCGCCACGCAGCGCCCTGGCGGCGGGTCATGCCGTGCTGCAAACACATCTGCACCAACTCGACGCGCTGCCAGCGGGGCAGCCACCTACGCTTGTCCAGCATCCGGGTCCTCCTTCGTCGCGGATCTTTGGAAGGACCCACAGCGTCGGCTGTGACCCGGATGCCTCTACTCAACCGTTCGGAACGTCCCGAGGCACGTCATCTAGACGGCTGCAGCAACCGAGCCGGCCGCCTCGTCGGCGGCCTCGAGGTCGAAGCGCATATCCACCTGGACGCCCCCTGACGCGGTGGTGCCGACCGTGAAGTGATCGCTGCACGCGGCGATCAGCGTCAGGCCGAATCCGATCCGAGGGCGCTCGCAGCCCTCGTCAGCGACCATCACCGCAAGCTGCCCGCCGGCGACGCTCGCCATGACATGAACCTCGCCGGCGTCGTCGCGCTCGACCGCGTTGGTGAGGGCCTCGGACACGGCGATGCGCACAGCCTCCAGACGCTCCCTGCTCGCACCGCCCCGCTCGGCGACGACGGCGACCAGATCGCGCGCCAAGCCCACCGAGCTCGGCACAGCCGGATGAGAGGTGTGAAGCACCTCACTGGGAGGTACCCCTTCTCGCGCCGGAATATACGCGGTGCTCGCGATCTTTTGCCAGCCTGGGGCGAAGACCTCAACGCTGACGGGCTCCGCAACGCTCTCGCAACGCTCAGCGGCGCTCTGAACTGGGATACTTGAGCGGACCGGTGTGTCAGGCCGGCGCCGACTTCGAGCGGGATGCCGATGCGGAGCAGGATCGGGAGCAAGCAAGGTGTGAAGCGGTGGAGGCTCATCGCCGTGGCCTTCGTGGCCGGGGCCGCCATTGCCGCCGCGGTCTCTGCGGGGCTCAAATCGCACAGCGCGACCGTCGTGCGACAGGTGACGGTCGCGCCTCCGCCGCCGCCAGCCGCGCTTTCGCAGCTGCTCGGCGAAGAGAGCAGGGCGCAAGGCAAAGCGACTGCCGCAGACGAAAGAGTGCTGGAACTTCGCGAACGAGAAGCCAGGCGCGCCGCGGCGAAAAGCACCCGGGCGAAACGGGCACGCGCCCAGCAGGCGAAGGGCGCCGCCGCCAGGGCCAGCAGAGGGCAACCGAGACCAGTTCCTGCCCTCACGCCGCGACGCCCTGCGCACAGGCCGAAGCCGAAGCGGAAGCCGAAGCTGAAGCCGCTCAGACGATCCAGGCCGAGGAGGACGAGCCTTCGCGCAGCGGAACGCGCAGAAGAAGGCCTTGAACTCGAACGCGGTGAAGGCGAACGGGGTCTCGCGCGCGAACGCGGTCTCGCGCGCGAAGAAGGACTGAGATAGGCGCGATCAGCTCACGCGATCTCGACCCCGACCGCCGGCGGCGAGACACGATCCGCCGCCGGCCGGCTCACGAGAGCACTCGCCCGCGAAACTTGTGCAGGCCGAGGCCGAGGAAGACGACACAGAACCCGCACAGCACCGGATAGACGGCGTAGAGGGGCATGTGGGAGGCATGTGTGAGCCCCGCTCGCATCCCCTCGGTGACGTAGATCAACGGGTTGAACAGCACGAGGATCTGCAGCCAGTGAATCCCGCCGACCTTGACAGGCGCGAGCTTCGTCCACTGGTAGTAGGTGCCGCCGAGGAACGTCAACGGCAGCACGACGAAGCCGAACATCAGCCCGAGGTTGCGCGCTTCGAAGGCCGTGCCGAGCAGCAGCCCGAGCGAGGCCATCGTCACGCATGCGAGCGGGATCAAGGTCAGGACCACCGCCCAGTGGACTGAGAGGTGGGCTTCGACTCCCTTGGCGTGGATCACCGCGGCGATCGGAAACACGATCAGCGCGGCGATCAGCCCCTGCGTCGCACCGGAGAGGACCTTCGCGATGGCGACCAGCCAGATCGGACACGGCGCCTGCACGCGGTCCTCGATCTCCCGTGTGTAGCCGAACTCCTGGGCCATCACCATCGCGACCGCCTGAATGCCCTGGAACATGATCGAGATCCCGACGACGCCGGCCACGAGCACGGTCGCAAAGGCCGACTCGGCGACCCTCCCCCCGCCGCCGCCCACACCCTGTCCGATCGTCGGGAACACGTAGAGGAACACGAACACCAGCAGGAACGGCTGCACCAGCACGCGTATCACGAACTCCATGAAGTGCTTGCGGAGCACCACGAGGTCGCGGAGGATCAGCGCCCCCAACGCCGATCGGCTCGCCGCCATCGCCGAGCGCGGCGGCGTGATCGCGATCCGCGCAGGCGCGGTCGTGGGGTCGGCGGTGGCCGTGGCCATCAGTCGCGCAGCTCCTTCCCGGTCAGGTTGATGAAGACGGTCTCGAGGCTCGGTTCGGCGACGGACAGGTCAGCGACGTCGAACCCTGCGTCCTCGGCGGCATTGACCACGCGCGGCACGAGGCGCTCGGCTTCTTTGACGTGCAGCTCGACGCCACCATCGATGACCCGCGTGCGCGTCACCTCGGCGATAGCCCGCGCGAGCTCCTCCGCCAGGGCCTTCATGTCGCCGCCACCGGCCTTGACCGTGACGATCGTGTCAGCTCCAACAGAGCGCTTCAGCGCGTCGGGCGTGTCCAGCGCGAGGATCTTGCCGTGGTCCATGATCGCCACCCGGTCGCAGAGCTCGTCGGCCTCCTCCATGTAGTGGGTCGTGAGCAGGATCGTCTGGCCATCGCGGTTGAGCTCACCGAGGATCTCCCACAGCGCAAGGCGGCTCTGTGGATCAAGCCCAGCAGTCGGCTCGTCGAGGAACAACACGGCCGGCCTGTGCAGGATCGCGCGCGCCATCATCAGCCGCTGAGCCATGCCGCCGGAGAGCGCGTAGACAGACGCCTTGGCCCATTTCGAGAGGTGCAGCTTCCCCAGCAGCTCGTCTGACGCGCGGCGCGAGTCGGCGGCGGAGATACCGAACAGACGGCCGTGGAAGTAGAGGTTCTCCCACACCGTCAACTGGCGGTCGAGCGTGTTCTGCTGGGAGACGATCCCGATCAGCTGCTTCGCGAGGGCGGGCTGGGCGACGACGTCGATGGCGCCGACGTAGGCCCTGCCAGACGTCGGGACGACCCGCGTCGTGAGCATCCCCGCCGTCGTCGTCTTGCCGGCGCCGTTCGGACCGAGCAGACCGAAGATCTCGCCGCCGAGCACGCTCAGGTCGAGCCGATCCACGGCCGCGAAGTCCGTGCCGGCGTAAACCTTCGTCAGCGCCACCGTCCGGATGACCTGCACCCTGTGGCCATCGGCGCTCGCATCCGGAGCAGCCACGGGACGCGCTGCTGAGGGATGGGCAGGTCGGCCGTCGGCCATCGCATCCCAATCTACAGCGCGCGCTACCCTCCCCTCGAGCGATGGCTGACACGGGCAAGATCGCCAAGAACCTCGAGCGCTTCGCGCAGGCCGTCGCTGCGCACGACCGCGAGAACCCGACCCACACTGCGTGGGGCATAGGCCTCGCGCATTTCGACCTCGAGCGTCTCGGCTTCGACGAGGGCGAGGAGGTCCTCCCGGGAATAACCATCCATGGCGATCGCGGCGTCACGGGCAACTTCCGCGTGCTGTGCGACGGCGAGCACGACGAGGAGCTGGCCGAGGCCGAGCAGCAGGCCGTCGAGGCGATCGGCACCCGCTCGGTTACCGAGATCCCGCCCGGCACGAGGCACTTTCCAGACGACCAATAGACGCACGCCGGCGGCGATCGCACATGGCGAGGACGATTCGCGCCCTCAGCGAGCGACGACCGGCGGCTTGATCCCGGCGCGGTCGACGATCATCGCGACGAGCCGCTCGATCGTCGGGCACTCGAGCTCGTGGCGCGCCGCAGCACGCAGGACCGAGCCCGGTATCGCATCCAGCTCCGGTGTGCGACCGGCTGCGATGTCTCGCTGCATCGAGCTCCCGAGGGTGTCGTGGGCCCTGTCGAGCTCGGCGATCGCCATGGCCGGCTCGATGTCCGGGGCGCCCTCGGCGCGCCCGACGGCGCACCCCTCCTCGATCGCGCCAACCAGCTCGGCGCGCAGCTCGGGCGTCGAGCGGATCTCCCCCAGCAGCTTGTCGTGGGCGCTCGTGGTGCACGCGAGCGCGTTGAGCCGCACGAGCTTTGACCACATCACCTGAGCCTCCGAGCGATCGGATATCGGCCAGCACACCCGCGCCGGGACGCCCGCCTCGGACAGCGTCTGCGCGAGCGCCTGCATCGAGGGAGCGACCGCCGGATAGGCGCTCGCCATGTTGACGAGCAGGAAGTTGCTCGTATGCACGACGACGCCCCGCTCGGGCCGATCTGCCTCGACGCGAATCGAGCCCGCCAGCACCGACGCGGGTGTGAAGCGCTCGCGCAGCAGCGCGATGTGGTCGAGTCCGTTGAGCAGCGGCAGGACCAGCTGCGGCGCCGCCGCGATGCGTGCGAGCGCTGGCATCAGGCCCGCCGCCTTCGTCGCCACGAGCAGCGCGTCCACCGGCTCCTCCAGGCGCACGACCGTGCGCGGACGGGCGACGAACTCGCCGAGGCTCACGCTGTCCACGCGCAGGCCGCGGCGCGAGATCGCGTCAGCCGTCGAGTCGCGTGCGACCACGATCACCTCGGTCCCCGCGCGCTCCAGCGCTCCCGCGAGCAACCCGCCGACCCCGCCGGGGCCGAGGACGGCGACTCTCATGTGTTCGGATCGATCAGCACGCCCGGGTTCATTATGCCCGCCGGGTCGACCGCGGCCTTCGCGCCGCTGAACGCGGCCGCGAACGGCTCGGGCCGCTGCCGGTCATACCACGGCCGGTGCTCACGCCCGACGGCGTGGTGATGGGTGATCGTCGCACCCGCCGCAAGGACCGCGTCGGAGACCGCGCGCTTGATCGCCCCCCACTGCTCGATCTCCTCGCCGCGCCGCGCACGTCCAACCACGGTGAAGTACGGCGCCGGCCCATCGGGATAGATGTGCGTGAAGCGGCAGTAGACCCGGCCGTCCTCGCCGCAGGTCTCACGCAGCGCCTGCTCGGCCGCGGCCGTCACGTGCTCGTGCAACGCCGCAAAGCGCTCCCAGGTGATCGCCGTCTCGAAGGTCTCACTGAGGACGCCCATCGCGACGAGCACGTCGCGCAGGTACGGCGCGCCGAGGAACGCCTCGCGCCAGGAGCTGACCGCATCGCGGCCGGGTCGATCGCTGCTCTCGGAAGCGGCGCCGCCGTGCTCGGCACACAGCTCGAGCGCCCGCGCCATCGCCTGCTCGACCGGGTGATCGCTCGACTCGAAGCCGAGCACGAGCAGCGCATGCGACCCGTCGCCGGCCATCGTCAGGCGCGCCTCGCCCGGGTCGAGCAGCCTGCAGTTGGACGGGTGCAGCCCGGCCTGAGAGATCGCGCGCACGCATTCGGCACCCGCGAGGAAGCTCGGGAAGCGCACGCCGGTCGAGCGCCTGTGAGCCGGCCGCGGCTGCACGCGCACCCAAGCCTCGGTGATCACGCCGAGCGTCCCCTCAGAGCCCGCGAGCATCCGGTCGGGGCTCACCCCCGCGCCCGATGCGGGCAACCGGCGTGACTGCCACAGCCCGACCGGAGTGATCGCCTGGACCGACTCGACGAAATCCTCGATGTGCGTCCACAGCGTCGCGAAATGGCCGGCGGCCCGCGTCGCGATCCAGCCGCCGAGCGTCGAGAACTCGAAGGACTGCGGGAAGTGACGGAGCGTCAGCCCGTGCTCGCGCAGCTTGGCCTCGAGGCCGGGCCCGGTCGCACCGGCCTGGATGCGCGCGGCCCGCGAGACGGCGTCCAGCTCGAGCAGGCCGTCGAGCGCACCGAGGTCGATCGAGACCACACCGTTGTATGCGGCTCCGACGTCCGGGCTCACGCCGCCGACGACCGACGTGCCGCCGCCGAACGGTATCGCCGCGACGCGCTCGCGCGAGCACCATTCGAGCACGCGCTCCACGTCGGCCTCCCCGCGCGGGCGCGCGACGAGGTCCGGCGGGTACTCGAAGCGCCCGCGGAAGCCGCGGACGACATCGCCGTAGGACTTGCCGAGCGCATGCGAGGCGCGCGCGTGAACGTCGTCCAGGCAGATCTCCGACAGCGACGGCGGCGGCGCGATGCGGGGCGGTGGCAGCTCGAGCGCGTCCAGTGGAACGGGCTGCTCGACGTCCTCGAGGGACATGCCCAGATGGGCTGCCAGCGCCGATGCCGAGGCACGGGCCTCGGCGGGGGAGGGCTGCTGGTCCTCGAAGCCCCACCCCCAGTGCTTGCGCCGACGGATGGTCACCGCAGCGAGTCTATGCGCACCGCCGTGACGCCCACATTCACTAGCCTTCGTCTCGATGTCCGCCCCACCCGAGCCGAGCACCCAGCCACCGGAGATTCTCGCCCGCGGGCCATGGGCGATGGACCAGGTCAGGGCGCGCTGGCGCCATGAGCATTTCGAGCCCTCACCCGCCAAGACACAGGCCGCGGACGCGGCGATCAGGGGCCTGCAGGATCGAGGCTCGCCCAGTCATGACGGGATGGCGGCTCGCCTGGTGAACTATCGCGAGGACCGGGACGGGATCGCGATCGAGCTGCAGCCACTGCGCTGGGCGCTGCGTCTCGTCGCAGGCGACGCCTCGCAGAGCGTGGCCGCGCTGTGCGTGGCCCGCTCGGCCGACGGTCGCTGGCTGGCCGGACGGCGAGCCGAATGGGTCTCTTCGTGGGCCGGACGCTGGGCGCTGGGTGCCGGCGGCGCGGTGGATCTCGGGGAGAACCCAGCCGACACGCTCGTGCGCGAGCTGAAGGAGGAGTGGGCGGTTTCACCCGAGCGCGTGCGCGGGGAGGCGCTGCTGAGGCTGCCTCAGAAGCTCGTGATGTTCGTCGGCCAGGCGTGGCTGCCGGAGGGCGCCGAGGACGCCGTCACGCCAGATCACGAGCACGACGCTTTCGCGTGGTGGCCGCACGACATCGACGAGTGGCCACCCGAGGCCGGAGAGGTACTGCCCCGGATGGCGCGCTGGCTGTCCGAGTGAACGCGCCCTCGGGAGTGAGCGCGCGAACACGTGAGCGCTACGGGCCACTGACGTTCACACGCCTGAAGTGGACGTCGTTCTTTCACTCGGTCGTCTACCTGAGCCTGATCGCGTGCGCGCTCGCGGGACTCGCCGGCCCCACGCTCGTGCTCGGCTGGACTCACGGGATCCTCTGGATCCTGATGTCGCTTGCCTGCATCACGGCCGTTCGCCAGCGTGTGATTCCACTTCGCGTCGGCGTTGCCGTGGCCGTCCTCGGAGGCCTCGGTCCGTTCATCGGCAGCTTCGAGTTCGTCCGCGAGCAGGGCCGCCGCGCGCGGGCGCGCTCCTCGGCGCCAGCGCTGGCGGATCCACCGGCCGGTCCCGCGCAGTCGCGCTAGAGTGAGAGGTCGATGGCAACACGCACCACGGCAGTGCAGAGAGTCGATGTCGTAACCCCTGCCGCGGGAGAGTCAGTAACCGAGGGAACGATCCTTGAATGGCACGTCAAGGTCGGCGACTCGATCAGGGCCGACGAGACGATCGTCGACATCTCGACCGACAAGGTCGACGTGGAGCTGCCATCGCCGGCGAGCGGCACGGTCAGCGAGATCCTCGTGGAGGAGGGCGAGACAGTCACCGTCGGCCAGGTCATCGCACGCATATCGCTGAACGGTGCAGCACCCACCCAGGCTCCGGCCGTCGAGGCTCCCGCCGCCGAGGCTCCCGCCGCCGAGGCTCCTGAGGAGCCGGTTGCGGCAAGCCCCGGCGAGGCTCCTGAGCAGCCGGCTGCCGCCAGCGCCGGCGAGGAATCGACCCCGGCGCAGGACGCTACGCCGACGGCGACACGGGCGGGCACCGCAAAGACGGTGGACGTCCTGGCCCCCGCGGCCGGCGAGTCCGTCAGCGAGGGAACGATCCTCGAATGGCACGTGAAGGTCGGCGACCCCATCAAGCTCGACGAGACGATCGTCGAGATCTCCACCGACAAGGTCGATCTGGAGCTGCCGGCGCCGGCGAGCGGCACCGTCAGCGAGATCCTCGTGCAGGAGGGCGAGACCGTGACGGTCGGCCAGCTCCTCGCACGCATCTCGGTCGACGGCGCACAGCGCTCTGACGCACCCGCACCCGCAGCCGAGACACCCGCGCAGCAGGCAGCGGACGGCGACGGTGCGCCGGCGCAGGCGCCCGACGCCACCAAGGTCTCGCCCGTCGCCGCGCGCGTGGCGGCCGCCGAGGGCGTCAACCTCGCGGAGGTCTCAGGCAGCGGCCCGGCGGGGCGGATCACCAAGTCAGACGTCCTTTCCGCAGCCGCCGGCGAGCGCGCGCCGGAGACCGCAGCGGGCGCGAACGGCAAGGCGGGCACAGTCGCAGCTCCGCGCACGCAGCCGATGAAGGGCGGGGCCGCAGCGCTCGCACGCTACATGGAGGAGTCCCGCTCGATCCCAACGGCGACGAGCTTCCGCACCCTCACCGTGACCGTTCTGGACGCACGCCGGCGCGAGCTGAAGGCGGCATCGCACAAGGTGTCCTTCACGCACCTGATCGCCTACGCGATCGCGCGCGCGGCCGAGGACATGCCGGTGATGACCAACCACTACACCGAGATCGAAGCCAAGCCGCACCGCGTCGAGGACGGCCAGGTGAACCTCGGGCTTGCGGTGGACGTCGAGAAGAAGGACGGCTCGCGCACGCTGATGGTCCCCGTGATCCGCGACGCCGGACGCATGCCCTTCGACCGCTTCCTCTTGGCATATGACGCGCTCGTCGAGAAGGCGCGAACGAACACCCTCACGGCCGATGACCTCGTTGGAGCCAACATCAGCCTCACCAACCCCGGCGGCATCGGCACCGTCGCGTCCGTTCCACGCCTGATGACTGGCCAGGGCACGATCGTCGCCACCGGCTCGATCGCATACCCGGTCGGTCTCGCCAACGCCGGTTCGACGATCGGCGCCGAGAAGGTCATGACGATGACCTCGACCTACGACCACCGCATCATCCAAGGGGCGGAGTCGGGACGCTTCCTCGCGCGCATCGAGGAGTACCTGCAGGGCGATCGCGGCTTCTACGACGGCGTGTTCGCCTCCCTCGGCGTGCAGCCGGCCATACCGGCCGCAGGCGTGCCGGCGCCCGCCGAGGCGGCCATCGCCGCCGTGGCGCCGCCCACCGCAGACGCGGAGCTCCTGCAGGCGGTTCAAGCCGCGAGCAGGCTCGTCGGGCGCGTGCGCAGCCACGGCCATCTCGCCGCGCGCCTGGACCCGCTCGGGTCCGAGCCGGAGGGCGACCCCGGGCTCGATCCGGAGGCGCTCGGGCTGACTCCCGAGATCCAGAGAAGGCTTCCGGCGGAGCTGTTTCAGATGTACGTGCCCGGCGCGACGCTGGCCGACGCGCTGCCGCATCTGCTCGAGACCTACTGCGGCACGATCGCCTACGAGATCGAGCACATCGCCTCGCACCGCCAGCGCGTGTGGCTGCGCGAGCACATCGAGTCCGGTGCCTTCCGCCAGCCGCTGAGCACCGACGAACGACGGAACCTCCTGAAGCGCCTCGTCGAGGTCGATGCGCTCGAGCGCTTCATGCACAAGGCGTACCTCGGCCAGCACCAGTTCTCGATCGAGGGCCTCGACATGACCGTGCCGATGCTCGATGAGCTGATCAAGCTGTCCGCCGACCACAGCGGTCAGGAGGTCGTGATCGGCATGGCCCACCGTGGCCGGCTGAACGTGCTCGCCCACAACCTCGGCCGCTCCTACGACACGATCTTCGCCGAGTTCGAGGGCGCCTCCACGCTCGAGGCTGTGACGACGATCCCGCAGGGCGGCACCGGCGACGTCAAGTACCACCACGGCACGCAGGGTCTCTTCACGCTGCCGGACGGGGAGACGATCCGCGTCAACCTGGAGTCCAATCCGAGCCACCTCGAGTATGTCTCGCCGGTCGTCGAGGGCGCGACGCGCGCCGCGCAGACCTCGCGCGAGGGTCCGCACGCCCACCAGGACACGAACGCGGCCGTCCCGATCGTGATCCACGGCGACGCATCCTTCCCGGCCCAGGGCGTCGTCTCGGAGACGCTGAACCTGCAGGCCCTCGACGGATACAAGGTCGGAGGGACGATCCACATCATCACGAACAACCAGATCGGCTTCACGACCGATCCCGACGATGCACGTTCCACCCGCTGGGCCTCCGACCTGGCGAAGGGCTTCGACGTGCCGATCATCCACGTCAACGCCGACGACGTGCCGGCCTGCGTCAGCGCCGTGCGCCTGGCGTTCGCGTTCCGCCAGGAGTTCGGGCACGACGTGTTGATCGACCTGATCGGCTACCGCCGCTTCGGACACAACGAGTCTGACGAGCCCGCCTACACGCAGCCAGAGATGTACGCGAAGATCAAGACCAAGAAGCGCGTCGCGGAGGTGTGGGCCGATCGGCTGATCGCCGAGAGCGTGGTCACGCAGGAGGAGGTCGAGCGCCAGGCGCAGGAGGTGTGGGACAACCTGACGATCCTCCACCAGCGCCTGAAGGCGAAGATCGACGCGGCCGCCGAGCACGAGGGCGAGGAGCACACCACGGGCGAGTACCAGCTCGACCGCTCGCCGAGCCCCGAGGTCGACACGGCGGTCCCGGCCGCGCGCCTGCGCGAGCTGGGCGAGGAGCTGCTGCGCGTGCCGGAGGGGTTCACCGTCCATCCGAAGCTCGTCAAACAGCTCGAGCGCCGGCACGAGGCGCTCACGGGCAATGATCCGCACGCCCCGACGATCGACTGGGCGCACGCCGAGGCGCTCGCGTTCGCGTCGCTGCTGACGGAGGGCACGCCGCTGCGCCTGACCGGCCAGGACACCGAGCGCGGCACATTCAGCCAGCGCCACCTCGTTCTGCACGACGCGAAGACCGGCCAGACCGTGTGCCCGATCCAGAACCTCCCCGATGCGCTCGCTCCGCTGGAGCTGCACAACAGCCCGCTGTCTGAGCTCGCATGTCTCGGCTTCGAGTACGGCTACAGCCAGGAGGCACCCGAGACGCTCGTGCTGTGGGAGGCGCAGTTCGGCGACTTCGTGAACTCCGCCGAGGTGATCGTCGATCAGTTCATCGTCTCCGGGCTCGCGAAGTGGGGACAGACCTCGCGGCTGACGCTGCTGCTTCCACACGGCTACGAGGGCTCTGGTCCGGAGCACTCCTCGGCGCGACTGGAGCGCTTCCTAGCGCTAGCGGCCGAGGGGAACATCCGCGTCGCCAGCCCGACGACGCCCGCGCAGTACTTCCACCTGCTGCGCCGCCAGGCGCGCATCGCCAAGCAGCGTCCGCTCGTCGTGATGACCCCCAAGTCGCTGCTGCGCCTGCCCCAGGCGATGAGCGCGATCGCCGACATGGCCGAGGACACGCGCTTCCAGCCGGTGCTCGCCGAGCCGGGCGTGCAGGACGATCAGGTCACGCGTCTCGTGCTGTGCACCGGCAAGATCTACTACGACCTCGTCGGGCACCCTGAACGCGCGAGACACGTCGGTCTTACGGTGGCACGTTTGGAGCTGCTCTATCCGTTCCCCGAAGGGCAGATCCTGGAGCTGATGACGCGCTACCCGAACCTGCGCGAGGTGCTGTGGGTGCAGGAGGAGCCGCGCAACATGGGCGCGCGCGCACACATGTTCCCGCGTCTGATGCAGATCATGCCGCAGGGGATGCACTTCGGCTACATCGGACGGCCTGAGCGAGCGAGCCCCGGCGAGGGCTATCCGGCCGCGCACGTCGACGAACAGAACCGGATCGTCACGACGGCGATCGACCTGCGCCAGCCGATCTCCCAGTATCCGCGCAAGACGCCCGGGGAGCGCTGATGGCGGCGCTGTGGAGACGCTTCGTGGAGATCTGGCGCCAGCGCCGGCGCAAGCGGCGCGGTTATTAGCGTCCTTTCCAGACGGGCTCTCGCTTCTCCTTGAACGCCGCGGAGCCCTCGCGGGCGTCCTCGGAGGCGAACACCGGCGCGGAGATCTGGGCCTGCCGGTCCCACATGTCCTCGCTCGACCAGTCGAACTGCTCCTGCAGGATCTGCTTCGCGGCGATCAGCGCCAGCGGCGCGTTCTTCGCCAGGGTCGCGGCCACCTCGAGTGCCTGCTCGACGGCCTGGCCGGGCTCGACCAGCCGGTTGACGAGACCGAGCTCGTGGAAGCGCTCGGCCGGCATCGGATCACCGGTCAACGCGAGCTCCATCACGACGTTGTAGGGCATGCGCCGCGGCATGCGCAGGAGCGCACCGCCCGCCGCCACGAGCGATCGCTTGACCTCAGGGATCCCCATCCTGGCCCCGCGGGCGGCGACGATGAGGTCGCAGGCGAGCGCGATCTCCATGCCGCCGGCCAGCGCGAATCCCTCGATCGCCGCGATCAGCGGCTTGCGCGAGGCGCGCTGCGTGATGCCGGCGAAGCCGCGGTCGCCGAACCACGCCGACTCGCCCTTGACGAACGCTCCGAGGTCCATGCCCGCGCTGAAGAAGCCGCCGCCGCCGGTGAGCACGCCCACGGACAGGCCGTCATCGCCGTCGAGCTCATCCAGGGCGCCCGCCACGCCCGCCGCCAGCGCGGCATTGACCGCGTTGCGCACCTCGGGACGGTTGAGCGTGATCAAGAGCACGCTCCCGCGTCGCTCGGTGATCACGGCCTCTGCGCTTGACACGGCTGCTGGATCGGTGCTCATCGACGGCTCCTTGCTCGGGGATCGGAGCCTACCCGCTGTCCGGGTACGCGCGATCGGCCTCCACCATCAGGCGCTGCGCGTTGCGGCGGACGAACCGGACGACGAAGACGATGAATGCGACCGCCGCCACCACGAAGACGATGTCGAGCGGCGTGCTCAGTCGTTTGAAGGCGTTCTGGCCGTAGTAGGCAGCGAGCCCGTAGAGCACCGACCAGATGATTGCGCCGGAGGCGTTGAAGAAAAAGAAACGGCGCCATCGCAGGCGGCTTATGCCCGCGAAGAAGGCGGCGTAGGTGCGGAGAACCGACACGAAGCGGCCGAAGAAGACCACCCTTCCGCCGTACTTCGAGTAGAGGTAGCGCGCCAGCTTGAGCCGGCGCTCGTCGACGCGGATGTAGGCGCCGTAACGGCGCAGCAGCGCCAGGCCGCCCTTGCGTCCGGCGAAGTAGCCGATGTTGTCGCCGATGATCGCCCCCGCGATCGCCGCGCCTATCACGCCGACGATCGAGAGGTTATGTGTCGCGCCGGCGTAGATCGCCGCGGTTATCAGCATCGTCTCGCCGGGGACGGGGATCCCGAGGCTCTCCGCGCCGACCACCGCGAAGACCGCGGGATATCCGAAGGTTTTGAGGAGGCTGTCGAAGAAGCTCGCGGCGACTGGCCCCATTACGTTGGTCCATAGGACATGACGCGGCGCTCACGCCGCGAACAGCCTCAGATCGGGTTCCCGCTCCCCGCGGAGAACCTCCAGATCGATCTCCACGCAGGCGATCCCGCGAGCGTTCGCGAGCACGCGCGCCTGAGGCTTGATCACCTGCGCCGCAAGCACGCCGCGACAGGAGCCGAGCGCGGGATCCAGGCGGATCCGCTCCAGGTAGCGCGCGAGCTGCTCGACGGCGTCGATCGTGGCGATGCGCTTGACCTCCACGGCGATCCACTCATCAGCCGCGTCGCGGCACATCAGGTCGACCGGCCCGATGTCGGTCGGCCACTCGCGCCTGACGAGGCGCAGTCCCTCGCCGCACCACTGCGGCGCTCCGGCGAGCAGCTCCTGAAGCTCCTGCTCGAGACCCTCCTTCTCGAGCGAGGCCAGCGCGTCGAGCTCGTGCTCGACGTCAGAGAGCACCTCCGCGATATCGATCTCCAGGCGCTCATCCTGCCCGCGCTTGCGCACGACCAGGCGCTCCAGGGCGCCTCCGGCGGAGGTCTGCTCCTCGATCATGGTCGGGGAGGTCATCCAGTTCAGCGGCTTGACGTTGGGACCGCCGCCGTCGGCCCACACCATGAACGTTCCGTCGGCCTTCAGCATCAGCAGCCGGACAGCCTCCTGCAGGCTCGTCGTCAGGCGCCCGACGTAGGTGACGTCACAGCGGGCGACGATCAGGCGCATCGCCCGACCGTAGCGTCTGCGCCGGATCCATCGGCCGAGCGCCAGCTGCCGGCTCATGGGCAACGGTGGGCTCACCGGCAAGACCAGACTCACGGGCGGCCGAAGGCTCTGATAGCGGCGCAACCTCGTCCGCGCCAGCAGGCTCGCCGACGAGCACCGCCTCCTCGACGCGCGGGCGCTCCGCGACCCGCGCGGGCGACGCGAGGAACGGCTCGGCGTGCGACGGATCCTCCTGGGAGATGGCCTCGCGAAACTCGCGCACGCCTTTTCCGAGCGCGCGAGCGAGTTCGGGCAGACGTCGCGGCCCTAGCACTACGAGCGCAACCAGGCCGATGAACAGCAGATGAACCGGGTTCTCGATGCCCATCTCGCTTCAGGCTAGCGCGACCGCCGCTCCAGCGCGTGCGACGGCCTCTCGAGCGCTCGCCACCGCCAAGCCGGCGAGGAGCGAGGGCCTCGAGCGTGCGTTCGCGCCGGGCGGCCGCCTACGCTCTCGCGCGTGGCAGCCGAACCCGCAGCCCTGCCCGGCCGTCCCTACCCGCCACCGGCCGAGCCCGAGCCCTTCTGGCCTGCTCAGCTGACGATCCTTGCCGTGATCGGCCTTCAGCTGGCGCTGCCAGAACGGCTCACCGTCGGGCCCACCTGGCTGCTACCGGCGCTCGAGGGCGTTCTGTTGTTCGGCATGTTCCTCGCGACGCCCCGCCAGCTCGAGCACGAGCACATGGTGCGCCGCCGAGTCGCGCTGAGTCTCACCGGGTTCGTGAGCGCCGCGAACATCGCCTCGCTCGCCCTGCTGACGCACTACCTGCTCCATCACAACGTCTCCAACGGCACGCATTTGATCGAGGGCGGTGTGGCGATCTGGCTTACGAACTTCGCCATCTTCGGCCTGTGGTACTGGGAGCTCGACCGTGGTGGGCCGGGAAAACGCGCCGCCGGCCACGATGGGACGCCTCATTTCCTGTTCCCGCAGATGAACGACGATCGCATCGAGCCGTTGAACTGGCGCCCCAAGTTCATCGATTACCTCTACGTCTCGCTGACGAATGCCGCCGCATTCTCTCCCACCGACACGATGCCGCTGACGCCGATGGCGAAGTCGGTCATGGGCATCCAGTCGATCGTCTCGCTCGTGACGATCGGCCTGATCGTCTCGCGCGCGGTCAACATCCTCTAGCTCGCGACGCTCGGCTCGATCGCGAGGGCCTGCGCGACGAGCTCCTGGACCTCCTCGCCGGCGCCGAGGGCGAGCGCCCGCTTGAGTGCCTTCAGCGCGCCCTCGCGATCCATCAGCCGCAGCCGCAGCCGTCCCAGCCGCTCCCATGCGCCCGCGTCGGAGGGGCCGCGCCGCGCGGCACGCTCGGCGGCCTCCTCGGCGAGGTCGACGGCGCCCATGTCTTCGTAGATCCTCGCCGCGAAACGATGTGCGGCCGGCCGGCTCCCGTCGACACGGGCCCAGTCGCGCACGGCCCTTGCCGCCTCCTCGAGCCTGCCGGCCTGCCAGAACGCGAGCGTCATCAGCCTCAGGACCGCGACGTTGCGTGGTTCGGCGTCGCGCGCATAGATCAGGCGCTGGGCCGCGACCATGTATTCGCCCTCGGCCATCGCGCGCTGTGCGGCGGTCATGAAGCGCTCGACGCGCCGCTCCGCAGGGTCGGGCTTTGAGAAGTCGACGAAGCTCATGCTGCCGGCGGGTACCGTGCGAACTCCGTGGCTGAAGCGCACGCGCGCCCACTGACCAACGGCTCCGCCGTCGGTGCCCACCTCCTCGCCATCGCCGTTCGGGTTGCTCGTGAAATAGATCCCCGTGACGGTGCCGACGCCCCACTCCGGATAGGACAGGCAGCGCGCGTAGCGATGGACGACGGAATGGTCGGGAACCCTGCTTGCGAACGGATCGTGCTCGGCGCGTTCCTTCGCGTGGGCGCGCGCACGCTGCTCGGCCTCATAGGCGCGCCGGCCCGCCTCCGCGCGCTCCCGGCGCGCCGCCGCGGCGCTCGCGCGGACCGCATTGCGCGAGACGTGGCCGCCCCTCGAGCCCTCCGCCAGTCGCTCGAGCTGGTCGGCCGCCTCGTTGATCGCCTTCAGGTGGCGCTCGTGCTCGAACTGCCGCCCGGACGGGGCGACGTCCGGGTGCCAGCGCTTGGCCATCCGGCGCCGCGCGAGCTGGACGTCGCGCTTGTCGAACGGCGCCTCGAGCTCGAGGAGGAGCAGGTGCTGCTCGATGTCGAGGACCGTTACAGGCATGACCCAACAACGTTAGCGAGGGTGGGCGGGTTTCAGTTCCTCTCTATCCTGCGTGCGAATGTCCTCCCAATACATCTTCACGATGCACCGGCTGTCGAAGGTCCACCCTCCGGACAAGACCGTGCTCGAGAACGTCTCGCTGGCGTTCTATCCCGGGGCGAAGATCGGCGTGCTCGGCTACAACGGAGCCGGCAAGTCGACGCTTCTGCGCATCATGGCCGGGATCGATCAGGAGTACCGCGGCGAGGCGTCGCTTGCGCCCGGGGCGAGCGTCGGGATGCTCGAGCAGGAGCCGCAGCTGGACGAGACCAAGGACGTCAAGGGAAACGTCGAGGACGGCGTCGCGGAGACCAAGGCGCTGCTCGATCGCTTCAACGAGCTGGCGGCCAACTACGCGGAGGACAGCGCCGAGGAGTTCGGCGAGATCCAGGCGAGGATCGAAGCGGCCGATGCGTGGAACCTCGAGACGCAGCTCGAATACGCGATGGACGCGCTGCGACTGCCGCCGCCGGACGCCGAGGTGAGCACGCTCTCCGGAGGCGAGCGCCGGCGGGTCGCGCTCTGCCGCCTGCTCCTGCGCGCGCCGGACCTGCTGCTGCTGGACGAGCCCACCAACCACCTCGACGCCGAGTCGGTCGCCTGGCTCGAGCAGCACCTGGCCGAGTACAGAGGCACCGTCGTCGCCGTCACCCACGACCGCTACTTCCTCGACAACGTCGCCGGCTGGATACTCGAGCTCGACCGCGGCAGGGGCATCCCCTACCAGGGCAACTACTCGGCCTGGCTGGAGCAGAAGCAGGCGCGACTGGCCCAGGAAGAGCGCTCGGAAAAGGGACGGCAGCGCACGATCGCCGCCGAGCTCGAGTGGGTCCGCACCAACCCCAAGGGCCGGCGCAAGAAGTCAAAGGCGCGCCTCGCCCGCTACGAGGAGCTCGTAGCCGAGGAGCGCAACGTCAAGCTCGACGAGGTCCAGATCCATATTCCGCCCGGGCCGCGCCTTGGCGAGAACGTCCTCACCGCAAGCGGGCTCGCCAAGGGCTTTGGCGATCGCCTGCTGATCGAGAACCTCTCGTTCGAGCTGCCGCGCGCCGGGATCGTCGGGGTGATCGGCGCGAACGGCGCCGGCAAGACGACCCTCTTCCGGATGATCACCGGCGAAGAGTCGCCTGACAGCGGCACGCTCGAGCTCGGCGACAGCGTTGAGCTCGCCTACGTCGACCAGTCGCGCGACGCCCTCGACCCCTCGAGGACCGTCTGGGAGGAGATCTCCGAAGGCCTCGACCAGCTCAAGGTCGGCGACAGGGTGGTCAACTCGCGTCAGTACACCGCCGGCTTCAACTTCAAGGGCTCAGACCAGCAGGCGCGCGTGGGCATGCTCTCCGGCGGAGAGCGCAACCGCGTGCATCTCGCGAAGCTTCTGCGCAGTGGCGGAAACCTGCTGCTGCTGGACGAGCCGACGAACGATCTCGACGTCGACACCCTGCGCGCGCTCGAGGAGGCCCTGCTGGCGTTCCCCGGCTGCGCCGTGGTGATCTCGCACGACCGCTGGTTCCTCGATCGCGTGGCTACACACGTGCTCGCGTTCGAGGGCGAGTCGCAGGTGACGTGGTTCGAGGGCAACTTCGAGGCCTACGAGGAGCACCGCCGTTCCCTCCTCGGCGCGGCGGCCGACCGCCCGCACCGGATCACCTACAAGCGACTCGTGCGTGGCTGATCACGACGCGCCGGCGCTCGGCGCGTTCGACCGCGACACCGCCGTGCAGCGCGTTGGCGGCTCGCCACCGGAAAGCGTCTTCGCGGCCGAGATCTCGCCCGAATGGCGTGCGGGGCGCGGCCCGCACGGTGGCTATCTCGCTGCGATGGTGCTGCGCGCGCTGAGCGAGACGGTCGCCGAACCGGCGCGCGCGCCGCGATCGCTGACGATCCACTACGCGTGCGCGCCGGAGCCCGGGCCGGTGCGGATCCACACGGTGCTCGAGCGTGCCGGGCGCTCGCTCAGCACGCTCTCCGCACGGATGGAGCGCGACGGTACGCTGCTCGCGCTCGCGCTGGCCGCCTTCTCCGTGCCGTGGGGCGGTCCCGAGATCGCCGAGCTGAGCCCGCCCGAGGTCGCGCCAGCCGACCCGGCGCGCGAGTCCGTCGCGATTCGCAACCCCGTCGCGCCTCACTTCACGCGCCATCTCGTGCTGCAGCCGCGCAACGAGGCAGCGCCGTTCACGGGCTCGGCGGGGCCGATCGAGTTCACCGCCTGGCTCGGCCTTGCACAGCCGCGGGCGATCGACGCGCTCTCGCTCGCGTTCTTCAGCGATGCGCTGATTCCCGCGGTGTTCATGCGCCTCACCGAGCCGGCCCTCGTTCCAACGGTCGACCTCACCGTCCACTTCCGCTCCGCGATGCCGCGCTCGCCGCACCCCGACCCGCAGGAGCTGTGTCTCGCGCGGATGGCCACCCGCGTGATCCACGATGGCTTCTTCGAGGAGGATGGCGTGATCTGGGCGGCCGACGGGACCGTGCTCGCGCAGTCGCGCCAGCTCGGGATCGTGATGCCGCGCCCGAGCGGTTAGGATTGCGCGCGATGGCCGACTACACGGCGAAGCGGATCGGGGAGATGGAGGCCGGTTTCGGCGGCGGATTCGTCAAGGCGCGCGCGGAGCTGGGCGTGACCGCGTTCGGGTTCCAGGTGATCCAGCTCCCGCCGAACTACAGCGACTACCCGGAGCACGACCACGCGGAGAGCGGTCAGGAGGAGGTGTTCCTGGCGCTCGGCGGGTCGGGCTGGATGGACGTCGACGGCGAGCGCGTCGACCTCGACTCAGAAACGCTCGTCCGCGTCGGACCGGCGGCCAGGCGCAAGGTCTGCGCGGGGCCCGAGGGCCTGCGCCTGCTCGCGATCGGCGGCTGCCCGGGCGAGCCCTATCGGATCGCTCCGAACACCGAGCTCACCGGCGCGGCCAGCTGACTCAGCGCACGAACGAGGTGTCGGCGTCCAAGCGCAGCGCGAAGGCTGCGATCAGGCGCGCACAGGCGTCGATGTCCTCGAGCTGCACCATCTCGACGGGCGAGTGCATGTAGCGGATGGGAACCAGCACGAGCCCCGTCGGCACGCCGCCGCGGCTGATGTGGACCGCGTCGGCGTCTGTTCCGGTGGCGCGCGCCGACGCCTCGACCGTGAAGGGGATCTTCTCTGCCTCGGCCGTCTCGCGCAAGAGCTCGAACAGTCTCTCGTTGAGGTTCGAGCCGCGGCTGATCACGGCCCCGGAGCCCAGCTCGTGCCTGCCTGCCTGCTTGACGTCGATCCCGGGAGCGTCGGTCGCGTGGGTGACGTCCACCACGATCGCCGCATCCGGCTCGAGCGCGAACGCGCTCGTGCGCGAGCCGCCGAACGTGGTCTCCTCCTGCGCGGCCGCCACGGCCGCGAGCTCCCACTGCGAGCCGCCTGCCTCGGCGACCAGGCGAGCTGCCTCCAACGCGACGAACGAGCCCAGGCGGTTGTCGAGCGCACGCGAGATCAGCCTTCCGTTCGGGAGCTCGGCGGGCGCTACGTCGATCACGGCCACGTCGCCGATGGCCACGCGCTGGCGCGCGTCCTCGCCGTCGCGCGCGCCTATGTCGATGTGCAGATCGCGGATCTCCGCGACCTTCTTGCGCTCCTCCTCGCGCAGCAGATGGATCGGCTTCTTGCCGATCACGCCGAGCACCGGACCACCGTCGCCGTCGAGGATCACGCGCTGGCCCACGAGGATCTGCGCATCCCAGCCGCCGACCCCGGTGAACCACAGGTAGCCGTCGTCGTCGATGTGCGTCACCATCAAACCGATCTCGTCGATGTGGCCCATCACCAGCAGGCGCCTCGCCGCCGCCTGATCGTCGCGCCTGGCGGCCACGAGCGCCAGCGGCGTGCCTACGACGTCCGCGCTCACATCGGCGAAAGCGCTGGCCGCCTCGCACCAGACCTGCGCGGGCGCGCTCTCATAGCCTGAGGGTCCGCGCGCGGCGAGCAGCTCGAGCAGCGTCTTGGGCACCTCCCTTCGGCGCGCACGTCTCGGTTTTGAGCGCCCCGGCCGGTCGCTCATCTGGCGAGCAGTCCCCGCAGCACGTACTGCAGGATGCCGCCGTGCCGGAAGTACTCGGCCTCGCGCGGCGTGTCGATGCGCACGCGGGCGTCGAAGCGCACCTCCTGGCTGCCATCGCGCCGCGCCGTGACCTCGACCTCGCGCGGCGGTGCGCCTCCATCGGCCATCGCCCCGGCGAGACCGTCGATCGAGAAGGCCTCCTCGCCGTTCAGGCCCAGCGACTGCGCGCTCTCGCCGTCGGGGAACTGCAGCGCCAGCACGCCCATTCCTATCAGGTTCGAGCGGTGGATCCGCTCGAAGCTCTGCGCGATCACAGCACTGACACCGAGCAGCTTGGTGCCCTTCGCTGCCCAGTCGCGAGACGATCCCGAGCCATACTCGCGGCCGGCGAGCACGATCAGCTCGACGCCCTCGCGCATGTAGCGCATGGCGGCGTCGTAGATCGGCATCTGCTCACCTGAGCCGTCCGCGAGGTAGCGCGTGAAGCCGCCTTCGGGGAGCGGCTCGCCGCCGCCGATGAGATTGTGCAGGCGGATGTTCGCGAACGTCCCGCGCATCATCACCTCATGGTTGCCGCGACGCGACCCGTAGGAGTTGAAGTCCCGCGGAGCCACGCCCTTCTCCTGCAGATAGATGCCGGCCGGTCCGTCGCGCTTGATCGCTCCTGCCGGCGAGATGTGGTCGGTCGTGACGCTGTCGCCGAGCAGCGCGAGCACGCGCGCGCCGCTCACGTCCCGTACCGGCTCGGGCTCGGCGGGCATGTCCTTGAAGTAGGGCGGCAGGCGCACGTAGGTCGAGCTCTCATCCCAGGCGAAGCGCTCGCCGCTCGGCACCTGCAGGGCGTTCCAGCGCTTATCGCCGGCGAACACCTCGCCGTAGCTCTTGCGGAACATGTCCGCGCGCACGGCCTGCGCGATCGTCTCGGCGATCTCGAGCTCTGAGGGCCAGATGTCCTTCAGGTAGACGTCATTGCCGTCATCGTCCTGGCCGAGGGGGTCGGCGACGATGTCGGTGTCCATCGTGCCGACGAGCGCATACGCCACGCACAGCGGCGGCGAGGCGAGATAGTTCATCTTCACGTCCGGGTTGATGCGACCCTCGAAGTTGCGGTTGCCGGACAGCACCGAGACAACCGCCAGGTCGGCGTCGTTCACGGCGGCCGAGATCGCGTCGGGAAGCGGGCCGGAGTTGCCGATGCAGGTCGTGCATCCGTAGCCGACGAGATCGAATCCGAGCTGCTCGAGCGGTTCGGTGAGACCGGCGCGATCGAGGTACTCGGTCACGACCTTCGAGCCGGGCGCGAGCGAGGTCTTCACCCATGGCTTCGAGCGCAGGCCTCGTGCGAGCGCGTTGCGCGCGAGGATGCCCGCGCCGATCATCACCGACGGGTTTGAGGTGTTGGTGCAGCTCGTGATCGCGGCGATCACGACGTCGCCGTGTTCGAGCTCGAAGCGCTGGCCATCCACCGTCACCGGCACCGAGACGCGGCGGCGCTCGGCGGTCGCAACGCCTGCAGGTGGCGGCGGAGGCTCTGAGGCGCTCGCCGTCAGCGGCCTGTGCCCCGGCGCTCCGTTCGCCGGCGGGTCGGATGCGGGATAGGACTCGGCCACGGCCTCGTCGTGCGGGTCCGCCTGCTCGCCGTCGTCGGGGACATAGTCGCTCAGCGCCCGGCGAAACGCATCCCGCGCGTCGCTGAGCGCGACGCGGTCCTGCGGGCGCTTCGGGCCGGCGAGGCTCGGCTCGACCGTGCCGAGGTCCAGGCCGATCGTTTCCGAGAAGGTCGGCTGCTCGGAGCGCTCGTCGTGCCACAGCCCCTGCTCCTTGGCGTAGGCCTCGACCAGCGCGATCTGCTCACGCGAGCGTCCGGAGAGCTCGAGATAGGCAAGCGTCTCCTCGTCGATCGGGAAGATCGCGCACGTCGAGCCGAACTCCGGCGACATGTTGCCGATCGTCGCCCGGTCGGCTATCGGCAGACGCGCGAGACCGGGGCCGTAGAACTCGACGAACATGCCGACCACGCCACGCTCGCGCAGCATCTGCGTGACGGTGAGGACGAGATCGGTCGCCGTCGCACCCTCCGGCAGCTCGCCGCCCAGCTCCACGCCGAGCACCTGCGGGATCAACATCGACATCGGCTGGCCGAGCATCGCCGCCTCGGCCTCGATGCCGCCGACGCCCCAGCCGAGCACGCCGAGGCCATTGATCATCGTCGTGTGCGAGTCGGTCCCGATGAGCGTGTCCGGGTAGGCCCGGCCGGTCTTCTCGCTTCCGAACACGACGCGCGCGAGGTACTCGAGGTTGACCTGGTGGACGATCCCGGTGTCGGGCGGCACGACGGCGAAATCGTCGAAGGCCCCCTGGCCCCAGCGCAGGAAGGCGTAACGCTCACGGTTTCGCTCGAACTCGCGCTCGGCGTTCACGCGGAAGGCGTCGCGCGTGCCGAACGCGTCGACCTGCACCGAGTGGTCGATCACGAGCTCGGCCGGCGCGAGCGGGTTGATCCTCGCCGGGTCGCCCCCCATGTCGGCCATCGCGTCGCGCATCGCCGCCAGATCGACGACCGCGGGGACCCCGGTGAAGTCCTGCATCAGCACGCGTGCCGGCGTGAAGGCGATCTCCCGGCTCGGCTCGGCGTTGGCGTCCCAGCTCGCAAGCGCCTCGATGTCGGGCGCCGTCACGGATCCGTTGCCCTCGGTGCGGAGGAGGTTCTCGAGCAGCACCTTCAACGAGAACGGCAGCCGCTCGACGTCGAAGCGCTGCTGCAGCGCCGCGAGACGGAAGATCTCATACCCCCGCCCACCCACTTCGAGCGTGTCCTTCGCGCCAAAGCTGTTCTCAGGCATGGGCATCTCCCGGGGTTATCTCACGGTCTAGCACGACTGTCTGCAGTCTCGCAGAGTCGCCGCTGCGACCAGGCCGAGCGGCGGTGCGCACGGGCGATTGGCAGAGCGAATCAGTCGGAGGCCTGCGTGACGCGGCCCTTGCCCTGGCGCTTGGCGCGCAGCAGCGCGGCGTCACATGCCTCGAGCAGCGCGTCGGTGCTCATCGGAGCCTGCCACTGGGCCACGCCAATCGAGGCAGATACCCCCGAGCCGATCTCCTCGAGGTAGGAGAGCGTGTTGAGCCGCTCGAGGGCGCGAGACGCCGCCGCGGCGGCGCTCTCGAGCTCGGCGTTCGGCAGGATCACGACGAACTCGTCGCCGCCGTAGCGTGCGACACGGTCGAACGCGCGGAACTCGCCCGACGAGCGCGTCGACGACCGCGCGCAGCATCGCGTCGCCGGCCTGATGGCCGTAGCGGTCGTTGACGAGCTTGAAGTTGTCGAGGTCGATCAGCATGCACGAGAGCGGACCGCCGGTACGCATGGCGCGGCCTATCTCCTCGTCCAGGCGCCTGCGCATCGCACGATGGTTCATCGAGCCGCTGACCGGGTCCGTGCCGGCCTCGGCCCGCGCACGCACGAGCGCGAGTCCGGTGGCCCCCTGGTCGACGAGCGTGCTCCCCAGCTCGACGGCGTTTGGCGGGAACTGCTCCGAGAACCGCCGCACGAGCACCACGACGGCGCCGACTTCCGCGTGCTCGGCGAGCGGGAGGAGCAGCGCGCAACTCATCGCCCCCGTCGCCGCGAGCCGCGGGACGCTCGCGGCGAGCTCCTCGGAGCCAGCCGCGAGGAAGCTGCGCCCGGTGCGCGCCACCCAGCTCACGCCCGGCGGCCGCTCGGCGCGCGGCGTGAGGTAGCTGAGCCGCCCGTCTGTCTCGAACATGTAGACGGCGACGAGGTCCTCGTCCTCACCGGGCGCGGCCAGATGATGGATGTGGACCTCCTCGGCTCCCGGCACCGTCATCAGCTCGCTGGCGAGCGCGCGGAAGATGGCCTCGGAGGTGGCCGCGCCGTCGGCGAGCGCCGTCAGGCGGCGGATGCCTGCGAGAAGACGGTCAACGTCCGAAGACGGCGCCAAGGTATCCGTACCAGTCGCAGCATCCATGTCGTCAATCTAGGGCATGCGAGCCCTGAGAGTGCGAAAAATGTCGCACCAGGGGGGCGAGCACGACCGCCCCCTGGCAAGGCGGCTGCGATCAGAATCTCAGCGTGATGAAGGCCGCCGAGCTCGCGAGCTTGCGGTTGCTGGGCAGGAAGCCGACCCTGAGGCGAACGCTGAACGGCCGGCGCCTGCTTCGCCCGCCGCGCGAGAGCGGAACCTTGAGCGTCGTGGCGTTCACGGCGCTGCGCAGGTGGCGGTAGACGGTCGAGAGTCCCGAGCCGCTTCCGCTGATCCTCCCGCCCGCGAACGTCTTCACCGTGAGGTAGGCGGTGTTGCCGATCACCTTGTGTCCGACGATCAGCACACCGCAGCCGCTGACGGCGATTTTCGTCTTCTGCTTGATCACGACGCCGTTCTGGCCGGTGATGACCGTCGGCATCGTGAGCGCCGTCGTGCAGAGGTTCCCGTTGGCTGTCAGCGCAGAATGCGCGCCGACCGGCAGGTTCACCGTGATGCTCGAGACCGGCGCGTCGGGGGTGTTCGCGAAGGTCGTCGTCGTGATGCCTTTTTTGATGTTCGTGTTCCCCGTCACGATCACGCGCACGCCATCGGCCTGGAGCACGAGGTCGAGGTCGGGGAACGCGGCCCCGCCGTGCGAGACGAGGATCGCCGGTCCTGTCATTTTGTCCTTCAACGCCGGCGTGTTCGCACGCGCGCCGCCGACGAACGAGCCGGCCGGGCAGCCGAACGGGTTGGCGGCGAACGTCGCTTCCGGACAGGCTTTCTGGAGCGTAGTGAGCCGTGACGGCAGCGCGATCGGGAGCGTGACCATCACCGATTTGACGTTCGCCTCGCCGGCGGGCTGGTTGATCGTGGTTTCGAGGCTCGCACCGTTAGCTTTAGAGGTCTTCGAGCTGCTTTTCGCTTTGAATGACGGTTTGAACGCCAGCGAGCTGCATTTTTCGACCTGGAAGGGGGTCGAGAGCAGCTGCGTCGCGCCCAGGATGCCGGTGACGGTCGATTCGGTAGTGAGCACGCCGCAGTTGGTCGGGTTCACGAGGAAGCCCGACCGGCTGACGTTCACGCTGAGCCGTTTCAGCCGCACCGGGATCCCGCCGTGCACGATCGTCGGCAGTTGGCTCGTGACGATCACACGGGCGTTCGTCGGATTGACGTTGATCGTCGCGCGTGTGATCGTGTTGCCGAGGTTGAACGGCCCGGCCACGGCCGGCACGACGAACACCATGCCGAACGGAGCGCCGTCATACGGGCCCGTGAGGTAGGCGGTGCCGGGGAACGTGTATGGCGTTGGCCCGGCTCCCGCGACCGCCGTCACCGTCCCGAGCTCGCTGGCGGACGGGCAGGTCCCTGCACTGGCGTTGGCTTCGCTGCACTGTTCCACCGCGGGAATCAGGCCGATCAGGCCCTCGGGCAGGGTCGTCTGGACCTTCGTGAGGTATTGCTGGCCGTCAGCCGGGCGTTCGAGGTTGAACGTGAAGCTGGTGTGAGCGCCCGCCGTGGTCGGAGCATCGTGCGTGCTCTGAACCGGCGTGAACGGCAACGGCGAGCTGCAGCCGGTGACCGATATGCCGAACGCGGCGTTCGTGGGGGTCGTCGGCGCCGAGGTAGGCACAAAGCTGCTCGAGCCGGTCGGCGAGCCGCAGATGAGGGGGTTTGCGACAGGCGTCAACACGCCGCGTTCGAAGTGGACCGCCAGACTGCTCAATGGCTGTTCGGGCGGGTTTTTGAAGAACGTCGTGAGCTGACCCGTCGATTCGTTGGGAACGACTTCGCCAAGCAGGCGAACGGACACGCCGTACTTTTCAGAGTTCGCCACGACGTACAGGATGTAGGGCGGGCCCGTGATCGGACCCGATTCGGGACCACCCAGGTAGGCGCTGCCAGTGAGCGTGCCAGTCGGAAGCGTCGGCACGTCAAAGGTGACGGTTCCGACTTTCGAGCCGGCTGGGCATTCGACGCCGAACTGCGGTCCGAACACCGCGCCTTCCTGGTGGGCCTGTTTCGGGGTGCAGGCTTCGAGGCCGGCCGCCGCCGAGGGGTTCAGCGTCATCCCTTCGGGCAGCGTGAACGAGGCCGCCTTGAACTGGGACTCGTCGTTGGCTTTCGGGTTGTGGGGCTCGGATGTTTCGGTGGTGATGGCGTCGGGCTGATCGCTCGCCGTGGTTTCCTGCCCAACCATGAAACTCGGTTCGAAGAGCAGGCCTTCGCAGCCGTTGAGGCCGATGGGGGTCGTGAAGGTCTTGGTGGGCGCTTCCTTGCCTTCGAGGTCCACGACCTTCAGGGTCGTCGTGAGGTGACCCGGGCAACTCGTCGCGTTCGTGATGAAGTTCCCTTCGCCTACGGTTCCGAAGAACACGAGACGCGATCGGATCAGAGGGAGTTCCGGTGAGACTTCGATTTCGAAGTAGTCGTGGTAGTCACCTGCGTTGGTGCCGCGCCCTTCTCTGCCCCATTCGGCGTTGCCTTTGATCAGCGTGTGGGCGTACCACTGCTGTTCCTCCAGGAATTTCTGTTCGCCAGCCGAGGGGAAGCCTCCTTGACCCGGTTTCGCACCTTCCGCTTCGGCTTTTTCGAAGCCGCCTTTCAGCAGCGCACCTGTGAGCGGGACGGGCAGCTTGAGCGCGACGCCGAAAAGCGAAGATAGTTTGGCGTGATTTGCCATCTGTTCGCCTTCGCCGGGAACCAGGTCGTAGACTTTGCCGGACAGCGGCAGGTCGCCCGCGCCTCCTTCTTTGGGGTTCCCGGCGTAGACGGTCGCTGACTGTTCGCCGATTTCGCGGGCTTCACATTTCCCGGCCGGCGCCGTGAATAGGTGGCTACCCGGGACGAGTTCCGTGCCGAATTCCCCCAATGAGCAGCGTTCGACCGCGAAGGGATTCGTCGCGAGCCCGGGCGCGACGTCCGTGCGAATGTGGGTCACCCGAAGCGTCGGAACCACAGTGCCTTCTGAGTACTTTGCTTTTTTACCTTCGAATTCAGGGAGGGTCAGCACCTTGAAGTCGGTGACGCCGAACGGCACGCGACCGCCGGCCTGCGTGAAGCCTTCAGTCACGGCTTCTTTTTCGCTGATCACGGGCTTCGGCTCGAAGAAGCCTGGTTCGACTTCTTCCTGACCACATGTGCTCACTTTGCAGTTGGTCGCCACGAGCTTTTCGACCAGCGGAACTTCCGCGGCGGCTTGCGCCCCAGCCGCGAGAGCCAGCGAGATCAGCACGCCCGTGAGCAGCGCCAACAGCGAAAAGCGAACCTGCGACCTCATGCCGACCTCCCGATAGAACCGATCACCCTGTAGCTCTCTTGACTCCTAATGGTCCCTAAAGTTGCGGGACTCAACCGGCCCTATTAGACGGATTGCTGAGTTCTCCTCCAAAGCCAAGCGGCGGGGCCTAGCTCAGCGACCCACCGATGCTCGCGCCCACCGGGCACCCCGTTCTCAGGCGGACTCGCGCGCCGTCCTGGCGCGCCAAGCATCATGATGCGGGAGAGATGGCATCTCCATGCTAGCGTGGAGCGATGCGCACCACGGTCACACTCTCCGATGACGTCGCGGCGGAGCTGAACCGACTCCGCCGCGAGCGCTCGATCGGCGTCAGCGAGGCGCTCAACGAACTGGCGCGCGCGGGCATGGCGCGCAGACGCGAGCAGCGTCAGCCCTTCGTGCAGCGCACGCACGACCTCGGGCTCCGGATCGACGTGACCAACGTCGCCGAGGCGCTCGAGCACCTCGAGGGAGCGGACTATCGCTGATGCTCGTGGACGCGAACCTGCTCCTGTTCGCGGTGGACGAGGAGAGTCCGTTTCATGCGACGTCTCGCGAATGGCTCACCGACAAGCTGAACGGAGAGGAGCGCGTCGGGCTGCCGTGGCAATCGCTGGGAGGCTTCCTGCGCATCATCACCGCACCACGGACCTCCAAGCGACCTCTTCAGCCGGAGGCCGCGTGGGAGTACGTCGAGGACTGGCTCGCGTCGGACGTCGTATGGGTGCCGACGCCCACCGAGCATCACGCCGGGATCTTCGGCGAGCTCGTCAAGCGCTACCAGCTGCGCGGCAACCTCATCGCTGACGCTCACTTCGCGGCACTCGCGATCGAGCACGGCGTCGAGGTGTGCTCGGCGGACACTGACTTCGCACGCTTCCCGGAGGCGCGCTGGCACAACCCACTGGCGGCTTAAGCCACAGGCGACGCGTCGGCCGCAGCGAACTCGACCGGCGCGCCGAAGCTGACCCGCAGCAGCGCTCCGCCACCGTGGGCGTTCTGCGCCTCGGCGAAGCCGCCGCACGCCTCGGCCGCCTGGCGCACGATCGCGAGGCCGAGGCCCGAGCCCGGAAGCTTGCGTGCGTCATCAGCGCCGGTAGAAGCGGTCGAACACGATACGGCAGATCCGCCTCGTTGAAGCCCGGACCGTGGTCGCGCACGCTCAGCACGCCGTCCTTGAGCCGCGACCTCGACGCTCGCCTCGGGCGGACTCCACCTGCGCGCGTTGTCCAGCAGGTTCGACACCGCGCGGTTGATCCGATCGGCCTGAGCCGCGCACGATCGTCGGCTCGACGCTCAGCTCGAAGCGCAGATCGCCGCGCCGCCGCGTTCGCTCGCACGGCCGCCTCGGCCACGCTCGTCCAGCCGCACGTCGTCGGTCGACTCCTCCGGCGCGGCGCCGCGCGCCAGCTCGACGACGTCGCTGACCAGCGCCGTCAGCTCGTCGAGCTCCTCGATGATGTCCCTGCGCAGGCCCTCCTGCTCTTCGCGCCGGCAGCCGCTCGGCCTCGCCGAGGATCTGGATGTTCGCGCGCAGCGAGGAGATCGGGGTGCGCAGCTCGTGGCTCGCGTCGGCGATCAGGTGGCGCTGGGCCTGCACCGAGCGCTCGAGCGCATCGAGCGTCGCGTTGAAGCTCTCCGCCAGCCGCGCGAGCTCGTCGTGGCCCTCGACGTCGAGCCGCCGCGATAGGTCGAGGTTGCCGCGTCAGCGTCTCCGTGCGCCGCGTGAAGCGCGCGATCGGCGCGAGCGCCGTGCGCGCGACGAGCGCACCGAGCATCGCCGCGAGCACGATCCCAGCGCCGCCGATCAGCGCGAGCAGCAGCAGCAGCCTGCTCAGCTCGTGTTCGACCTCCGTCAGGGGACGCGCGACGAGCACCGCGCCGCGCGGGCCGGTGCCCGACCGTGAGCACGCGCAGCTCCGTCCCCTTGCACGCTCCTGTCGGTCAGCGCAGCTGCCGCTGCCCGCTCGCCGCGATCGCGCGGTCGCGTGGCCGTGACGGCGATCTTCGCCGGCGAGGAGCCCTGCCCGCCGGGCACCTCGACCGCGCCGTCCGGCGAGATGAACTGCACGTAGCCCGACGCCGCCCCGAACGGCGCCGGCTGGACGCTGCCCGGGAAGCTCGCCGGGCCGCCGCCGTGGCCTGCGGCGCCGCTGCCCCCGCGAGGACCGCCGACCACCGCGGGGTCGGGCCGGTCGGCCGCCTGCGCGTCGGGCCGCCGCCGAGCCCGCCGCGCACCGTGAGCAACGGGCGCGAAGAACGCCTGCGCGCGCTCGCGCAGCGCGCCGTCGATTTCCCCGCGCAGGTCCGAGCGCACCGCCACATACAGGCCGACCGCCGCCGCGAGCACCGCCAGCGCCACCGACAGGCTCGCGACCGCAGCGATACGTGTGCGCAGCGTCATCGCCGCCGCGCAGCTCACGGCTCGCGCAGGACGTAGCCCACGCCGCGCACGGTGTGGATCAGCTCGCGCGCGCCCGCGCCCTCCAGCTTGCGGCGCAGATACCCGACGTAGACGCGCATGCGCGTTCGAAGCCGGGCCGAAGTCATAGCCCCACACGCGGTCGTAGATGAGGCTGTGCGGAGCACGCGCCGCGGGTTCAGCATGCAGCAGCTCGAGCAGCTGATACTCGGTTCGCGTCAGCTCGACGAAGCTGTCGCGCACCTGCGCACCGTGACGCGCAGCATCCAGACGCAGCTCGGCGAATGACAGCTCCGCCGTCATCGCCCTCGGGACCCGCGCGGCGCAGCAGCGCTCGCAGGCGCGCCTTCAGCTCGCCCACGTCGAACGGCTTGACCATGTAGTCGTCAGCGCCCACGTCCAGGCCGTCGATGCGGTCGGCCACGGCGTCGCGCGCGGTGAGGATCAGTATCGGCACGCGGTTGCCGAGGCGGCGCACCCGCCGGCAGACCTCCAGGCCGTCGATTCCCGGCAGGCCGACGTCGAGCACCACCGCCTCCGGCACGGCCTGCACGACCAGCTCGAGCGCCTGCTCGCCGTCCTCGGCGATCTGCACCTCGTACCCGCCCAGCGTCAGCGCACGGCGCAGCGCTTCGCGCACCGCGCGGTCGTCGTCGACGACGAGGATCCTCACGACTCGATTGTTGCGCGCTCGCGCTCTGCGAGCGCCGCGGCGCGGCCCTGGCAGTCATACAGCGTGCCAGCGCTGGATGAACCGGAACCCCGCCTCACCCCGTTCGCCGCGCTTTCAGACCCCGCCGCGCTGCTCGGGAGCGTGACCGCCTTGCACGCCTTCGCAACGGCGCCATCGCGATTCTCGAGCCCAGTGCGCGTGTCGCCCGGCAGACCGCCGCCGAGTCCGGCGCCGCCCTGGTCGGCAAGCACCCAGCGGATCTTGCCCGCGCGCACCTCCCGCGCGAGCCAGGACACGCTGACGTCGCTCTCGCGGCCGGAGAAGCCGCCGATCCCGGCGACTTCGACGTCTCCTTTGATGATCGCCGAGGCGGCGCTCGACTGGCTCGAGACCGCGATCGTGCCGCCGCCGTGCTGCTTGACGTATGAGACGACCTTGGCAGTCAGGCGCCGTTACCGATCGCCGACCGAACGCGCCGCCGCCGCACCCGGCCGCCGCGACGCGGCTCCGCCGCCGAACCGAAGCCGAGCCGCCGCCCGCCGGGAGGCGCCGGCAGGGCACCGCCCCTGCGCCGGTGCCGAAGCAGGCGATCGCACGGCCGCCGGAGCGCGCCGGCTGCGCACCGCTGCCGAACAGCTGCCGCCGCCGGCCCACCGACCGGCCGGTCCGGCGCCCGCGCACATCCGCCGAGCCACCGACCGCGGCCGCCGCCCCCGGCCGTCGACCGAGGCCGGGCCACCCGAGGGGAACGTCCCGCTGGTCGCATGTCCGAGCGTGTCCACCGCCCACACCGAGGGCGCCAGCAGCAGCGCCGCGAGGGCCGCACCGACGGCCACGAACTCGCACGCGGCGCGAGCGTGAACGCGGCCAGCGCGAGCGCGGCGAGCACGCCGACGACGATCAGCACCGGCGCCAGCCAGGTCAGCTGCCCGGGATAGTCGGCCGCGAATCGCCAGCTCGGTAGCCACGCCCGCGACGATCGCCAGCGGACCGAGCGATGCGGACGTTCACCCCGCCGCCGATCAGCTGCGCGGCGCCCGGCGCCGACGAGCAGCGGCGATGAACGGCGCGAGCAGCGAGACGTAGTAGGGGTGGAAGATGCCGCTCGCCGAGCTGAACAGCACCGCCGTGACGAGGAACGCCCCGCCGACCGCGATAAGCCAGCCGGTGCGCGCATCGGAGCGCCGCAGCCGGCTCGCCACGAGGATGCCGAGGCCGCTGATGACGCGCGAAGCCGAGCAGCCAGCCGGCCTGGCCGCCGAGCGCGCGAGTTCAGCAGACGCAGCGGCCCCGTCGTGCCGCCGAACATGTTCCCGCCGCCGACGCCACCCGGTCCTCCGGCCTGGCCGTCGACGCGCCCGAGGCCGTTGTATTCGAAGATCAGCGAGAGGATCCTGTTGTCGCTCGTGCCCGACACCCACGGACGGTCGGCCGCCGGGGTCAGTTCGACCAGCGCCGGCCAGGCGCCGCCGACGAGCACCATCGCCGCCGCCGCCCGCGAGCAGCTGGCGCAGCGCGTGCAGCCGGCCACGCCCGGCCGGCGTCGATCCACAGCCACGCAGCCGACGATGCCGGGCACGACCGTCAGCGCGACGCCCATCTTCGTCTCGAAGCCCAGCCCCACGCACACGCCCGCGAGCACGAGCCAGCGGGTGCGCGCGGTGCTTCCAGCGCGCGCACCGTGCACCACAGCGCGGCAACGCAGCACAGCACGAGCAGCGCATCCGGGTTGTTGTGCCGCGAGATCGCGACCGTGATCGGGGTCACCGCCAGCGCCAGCCCGGCGACGAACCCGCCGACTCGGCCGAAGCGGCGGCGCACGAGGTCGTACACGAGCACGACGCTCGCCACGCCCATCAGCGCCTGCGGAACGAGCACGCTCAGCGAGTGGTAGCCGAAGACCCTCACCGACAGCGACTGCACCCACAGCGCCAGCGGCGGCTTGTCCACCGTCATCACCCCGCTGCGGTCGAGCGAGGCGAACAGGAAGTTGTGCCAGCTCGTGCTCATCGAGCGGACAGCCGCGGCGTAGTATTCGTTCGCCCAGCCGTTGCGCGAAAGCGCCCACAGGTTCAGCGCCCCTGCGAGCGCGATCAGCGCGAGCAGCTCAGGGCGCGGGGCCCGCAGTGACCTGAAGCCCACCCTCGAACGCAACCGCCAGGCAGCGCCAGGTGTGGCGCGCGGCACGGCGGACGCGGCCGAATGTGACTCCCAGCTGAAGCTCATGCCGGCAGCATCGCCGCCGCGTATATGAGCAGCGTGTGAGAAACCTCAAAGTTCGGTAAGCGCTCAGTCGATCAGCCGCCGGCCCAGCTGCGCGATCGCCAGGCGCCACATCACGAGCGCGAACCCGAGCAGCACCGCCGCATGACCGAGGTCAGCCCAGCCGAGACTCCCGAGCGAGGCGTCGCGAACGAGCTGGACGCAGTGATAGAGCGGGTTGAACTGCGCGACTGTGCGCAGTCCGTGCGGCAGAGCCGAGATCGGGAAGAACGTGCCGGCAACGAGGAACATCGGCGTGAGCACTGCGCTCGTCACGTAGTTGAAGTTGTCGATCGTCTTCGCGACCGCTGCGATCACGACTCCGAAGGCCGCGAATCCGAAGCCGGTGAGAAAGCCGATGAACGGCACGAGCAGCATGCCGGCGTCAGGTTGCAGGCCGAACGCGATCCCCACGAGCAGCGGCGCCATGCCGTACACGCCGGCGCGCAGCGAGATCCAGAGGATCTCGGCGGTGATCAGCTCCTCGACGTCGACCGGCGCAGCGAGCATCGCGTCGTAGGTGCGCTGGAACTGCCAGCGGATGAACGTGTTGAACATGCCGGGGAACGCCGAGGAGAAGAGCACGGCCGTTGCCACCACGCCGGTCGCGACGTACTCCACGTACTTCACGTGTCCCACGTGCGAGACGAGCGAGCCGAAGCCGAGGCCGAACGCGAGCAGGTAGATCGTCGGCTGGACGATCGACGAGAAGGTCGTCGCCTTCCAGTAGCGACCGAAGATCGCTACATCTCGGCTCATCACCCCGGCGAGCGCCGCGGGCTCGAGCCGGCGTACGCGACGTGAGCTCCGCGCAGAGGCGGCGACCCCGGCGGGGACGCTCATTCGATCTCCTCTCCGGTCAGGGCGACGAAAGCGTCCTCCAGATTCGCGGGACGGCGGACGCCTTCGGGCGCCTCACCGTCGAGCTCCTCGGCGCGCATGATCGCGAGCGCCGGACCGCTGCGGCGGCTCTGCCAGCCGTTCGTCGCGGCGAGCTCGCTCGTCTCCGCGAGCTTCGAAGGCGGTCCGTAGACTTCGATGACCTGCTTGCCGGCGTAGGCGCGTATCAGCTCCGCGGGGGCGCCCTGGGCGACGATGCGCCCCTGCGACATGACCGCTACGACGTCAGCCAGCCGCTCGGCCTCCTCGATGTAGTGCGTGCTCATGAGCACTGTCACGCCAGCCGCTCGCAAGCCGTCGATCAGCGACCAAAGCTCCTGGCGCACCTGCGGGTCGAGGCCGACGGTCGGCTCGTCGAGCAGCACCAGCCGCGGCCCGTGGATCAGCCCGCGCGCGACGAGCAGCCGCCGGCGCATGCCTCCCGAGAGCTCCCGCACGACCGTGTCGGCGCGCGGCATCAGGTTCGCGAGCTCGAGCGCCCGGTCGACCGCTCCGGTGCGATCGGCACGCGGCACGCGGTACAGGCGTGCGAACACTGTCAGGATCTGGCGGCAGGTGAGCTCGACGTCGAGGTTGTCGAGCTGCGGCACCACTCCCATCTCGAGGCGCGACTGCTTGGATTCCCGCGGGAGCTCGTAGCCGAGGACCGCGATCCGTCCCTGATCGGCGAGCGCCTGCGCGGTCAGCATTCGCATCGTCGTCGACTTGCCCGCGCCGTTCGGGCCGAGCAGGCCGAAGCAGACGCCGGGCGGCACCTCCAGGTCAAGCCCGTTCACCGCGACGATCGAGCCGTAACGCTTGACCACCCCCTGCAGCGAGATCGCGGGCTCGCCGCTCTGCGCGATCGCCGATTGCCATTGCTCCTCCGCCATCACCGACACTCTAGGCGGCTCCCTGATCGCGATCGGCGCTTCGCCGCCCTTCGCGGCGTATGGGCGGGTGTCGATCGCCGGATCGGCGAATCTGGACGCCGGTCCATATCGGCATGCGGCGCCGTGGGCGACTATCGAAAGTGTCCGCAACGGATAAATGCCGAGCGAAGTGAGCGATGCCGAGAAGAGCTCCCCAGATCGTCGCCCTCGGAGGTGGCGGGTTCTCGATGGAGAAGGACGGCTCGCTGCTTGACGACTACGTCCTATCGCTGACCGACGCTCCGCGCCCGCGCGTCTGCTTCCTGCCGACCGCCTCCGGCGATGCCGACCACTACGTCGTGCGCTTCTACCGCCGCTTCTCCGGCGAATACGAGGCGAGCCACGTTTCGCTCTTTCGCCGCGACCAGGGCACGGGCGGCGTCGAGGACGATCTCACGACGCACCTGCTCGCACAGGATCTGATCTACGTCGGCGGCGGGAATGTCGTGAGCATGCTCGGCGCCTGGCGAGCGCACGGGCTGGACGCGGTCCTGCGCAAGGCATGGCGCAGGGGCGTCGTGCTGTGCGGGCCGTCCGCCGGGTCGCTGTGCTGGTTCGAGCAGGCGCTGAGCGCATTCCACGGCGCCCCCCGCGCCGTCCGCGGCCTCGGGCTGCTCCCGTACTCCAACTGCGTCCACTACGACGCCGAGCCGGCTCGCCGTGAGGAGTACCACCGCTTCGTGGGTGACGGCATGCCGCGGGGGTTCGCCGTCGAGGACGGCGTCGCCCTGCATTTCGCTGGCACGCACTTGCTGCGTGCCGTCAGCTCACGCCCGGACGGCAGCGCCTACCTCGTCGAGGCCGCGCCGGATGGAGCGGTGTGCGAGAGGAAGCTCGACGTCGCCTACCTCGGGCCACCCGCGGACTCCCCCGATCCGCCCCGGTCGGGCTCTCCGCCGCGCGCCCCGGCAGCGAAGCTTGCCTCGGAGCCCGTCGCTGCGTGAGCTCGCCACCGGTCAGCGCCGTCGAGGAGCGGATCATCTTCGCGATGGGCGGAGGCGGCTTCACGATGGAGCCGGCCAACCCGCTGCTCGACGACCTCGTGCTGTCCCTCGCCAGCACCAGCGTGCCGCGCATCCTGTTCCTGCCGACGGCCTCCGGCGACACGACCGCGCAGATCAACGCCTTCAGGGACCGCTTCGCCGCACGTCCATGCGTCCCGCAGCAGCTGTCGCTGTTCCGGCTGCGCGACAGCAGACGTCCCCTGGTGGAGATCGTGCTCGAGCAGGACATCATCTATGTCGGCGGTGGATCGATGCGCAACCTGCTCGCGCTGTGGCAGGCTCACGGACTCGATCGCCTGCTCGTCGAGGCGTGGCGCCGCGGCACGGTGCTCGCCGGCCTGAGCGCCGGCGCGATGTGCTGGTTTCAGGCGGGTGTCTCCCGCTCGAGCGGGCCCCCCGCGCCGATCGCCGGCCTCGGCCTGCTCGAGGGATCGCTCACCGTTCACGCCGACGGCGAGCCGGAGCGGTTGCCGGTTTGGCTTGCGGCGCTGCGCGAGGGCGCGGTGCCCGGAGGATGGGCGCTCGACGATGGCGTCGGGCTGCTCTTCCGCGGCCGTGAGATGACGCGCGCGGTCAGCTCACGCCCGGGCGCGAGCGCCCAGAGGGTCGACGCGATCGCCGGCGAGCTGGTCCGTCATCGGCTCGATCCCGAGCTTCTCGGCGATGGCCCGCACGCGGCGCTCGGCGGCTTTGACGAGGCGGTCGAGGAGCTGCGCCATGTTCATCGCATGCGCGGAGGCTTTGCAGGCGAGCCCAGCTGAGCGCTCCGTGCGTGGTAGAACTGCGGCGTGTCCGTCGAGCGCCCCCTGTCACCCGGCGCTGAGTTGCGCGAGCGCCGCGAGGCGGTCGTGCGCGAGCACATGGAGTCCGAGAACGACCACGACTTCGACACCACGATCGGGACCTTCGGACATCCCCGTTACGAGATCATCCCCACCGGAGAGGTGTACGACGGCGAGGACGCCGTCCGCCGCTACTTCGCCGAGACACGCACCGCCTTTCCCGACCAGCGCAACGAGCTCATCGCGCTCCACCACGCCGACGACGCGGTGATCGTCGAGTTCGATCTGCTCGGCACGCATCTCGGGCCGCTGCGCTCGATTCCCGCAACCGGCCGCGCGTTCCGCACGCGCGTGACGGCGTTCTTCATCTTCGATGGCGATCGCATCGTCTGCGAGCGCGTCTACTTCGACCAGCTGAGCATCCTGCGCCAGCTCGGGCTCATGCCCGAGCAGAGCATGTCCGAGCGCAGCGCATAGTTCACACGCCGATTACCTCGCAGTGAGCTACAGGCATGAGAATACGATGCCGAACGACATTCCATACCGCCGCTCCTGCGGCGCATCGACTGCGCGATCCACGAGGGTTATGCAACCACACCAACTGACTATCAAGAAGACAGCCACCGGCTACTGGACGGTTCAGCGTGGAGCCGTTCACCTCGCGGGCTCGATGACCCGCAAGGGAGCCGAAGCAGAGCGCGAGCTGCTGAGGCGGCTGAGCCGTCGCAGCCCAAGGCGCACCGCCGGGCGAACGGTCACGCGCTGAAAACCCGACGCGCGCGCGAATTGAAGACGCCGCCGACCCGACGAGCGCCTCGCAGCGCTCGCGCTCGGCGCGCGCCTCAGCAGGGTCCGCGCAGCGTGAACGTTCCGCGAGGCTGCGTTTCGAAGTTGAGCGTCGGGGTGATCCGCAGGGTGAGGTGCGCACCGCGGCAGAGCGGCTCGCTGACCGTCGCGACACCTGACCCGACCGGACCGGCGCCTGAATGGATGTCGACGCAGGAGAAGGACTTCGAGGTGCTCCGTTCACAGCCGAACGCGAAGCTCGGGTCATACACCGAGTGGAGCGTGCGGTTGGCACGCAGAACGAATGCGGTGACGTCTTCGTCTTCGCAGCTGAAGGAGAAGCCGACGCGTCCGGGCTTCAGACGCCTCGCCTTGCCGCGACAGCTGGTCGACGCGGCGGCGCCGGCCGGCGTGCGTCCCCGTCGCGCAGCTACGAGCGCCGGAATGCAGAAGCCGAGGAGCGACGCGCCGATCACTGCGAGAGCGGTCGATCGCGCAGCTCGGCTGAGCCGCGCGAAGCTGGGCGACGGCCATGGCTGTGGTTTCACGATACCCCCGTCAGCTTTCAACCACCCGACGCGCGCTTTGTCGCGCTGGAGTGGTCCGCAGCCGCGGAGGATAAGCGCTCGTCGCGGCCCGCCCGCTCGCTGAGCGCGACGCCTTAAATCCGCGACGTGCCACTGACGGTCGGAGGGGGCGTCGAGTCTGGTCGCGGGACGCCGAGTCGCGATGCATATCGACACGGTGTGGTGGCCGCACCAGAACTCGGGTGTGGGCACGATGGTCAGCCCGGGCGCGAGGCCGTATCGTGCTTGTCCAGGCTGGCCCGCGGTCGCGCGCGGCGCTGGCGGCCACCGATAGGAGCCCGTGATGGCTGCAGCCGCACAAGACGGTCATTCGCTGCGCGTCGTCGCAGTTGGAGGCGGCTGATGCTTGCCGTGTCGAGCCCGGCGGTGGTGCTGCTGTCCGCCGTCTACGTGGTGCTATTCATCGCCCTGGGCATCACGGCGATCAGGAAGGGCCACTGGATCATGTTCATCGTCGGCATCTTCGTGCCGATCTTCTGGATCATCGGCGCGCTGATGCCACCGACCCGCTCCTAGCGACCGCAGCCCGCTTCATCCGCAGAGGGGGATGCGGATGAGCGGGCGCGGCGAATGAATCCCTCTCTAGGCACCTGTGGCACTGCTTTCCACCATTCTCGCTCTCGCATTGGTCGATTCGCTGAACCCGACCTCGATCGCGGCAGCCGGTTACCTGGCCATCACGGGTCGTGCTCGTGCGCTTCGGATCTTCGTCGCATCCGTGTATCTCACCTACCTGGCAATCGCGCTGGCGCTCACGCTGGTTGTCGGGCCAGCAGCGCGCGGAGCGGTCACGCACGCACCGGCGGCCGTTATCGGCGGCGTTCAGGTGGGAGCTGGTGTCGCCGTCGTGGCGATGGGCGTCTGGGCCTGGCGGCACCGTGGTCGCTCGGCGGCTCACCGCGAGCTGCGCGGCGGGTCGGCGTCCGCGCTTGGGGTGCTGGCAACCTTTATGGACCTGCCGACTGCTGTGCCCCTGGTCGCGGCCGCAGGTTTGATCGTCGCCGCGAACCTGCACGTGGGGACGGAGCTCGTCCTCCTCCTCATCTACGACTTGGTCTACGTCGGTCCGCTGCTCGCGATTGCAGTCATCCGGTTCCGGCTCGGCTCGGTGAGCTCGCCGACTGTTCTCCGAGCGCTGGGTCGCGTGGGGCAGTTGACGCCGGCGCTCTCCTCGGGCCTGCGCATCAGCGTGGGGTGCCTGCTGGGCAGCCACGGGATCATGGCCCTGGCGTGACTAGCGCAGCTCCGTCCCGACTCGACGACGCTTGACCCAGCTCCGTCCTGACTCGACGAAGCTTGACCCAGCTCCGTCCTGACTCGACGAAGCTTGACCCAGCTCCGTCCTGACTCGACGAAGCTTGACCCTTTACACCCCTACATAGGGCGCCGCGGTCAGCCTGGCGCGCGCGGGCCTAGGTCGCGGCGGCCTGCTTCTCGGCGTCCTTCTCTGCCTGCTCGAGCTCGCGCCTGAACTCCCTGCTGTCGGCGTCGATTTCCTTCTCGATGGACTTCGCTGCGCGCGTAAGAGCCTTGTCGAGCTGCTCTTCGAGTCGGGACTCGCCGATCACGATCAATGCCGCTTCTCCTTCATCAAGGAGCTCGCCGAGCGCCCTGGCGTCGCCGCGATCCATGCCGCGCCGCAGGTGTCCGCCGACGCCGCCGACGACTCCACCGACGGCTGCGGCCCCGAGGATTGAGGGCGGGAACAGGATCCCGACCACTGCCCCAACCGCGATCCCTCCCCAGGCACCGTGCTGCGTGGGCTTCTCGTGCTTCTCAACATGGACCTTGCCGTCGGCATCCTTGCTGATCAGCGCGACGTCGTAGGTGCCGACGAGCTTCTCGGCATGGAGCTCGACCAGGGAATCGTAGTCGGCGAGAGCATCGGTGCGACTGGCGTAGGTTGCGGCGTAGATGAAAACGGGTCTATCGCTCATTTCTTCTCCTCTTGTCTCAGCAGCGGTGGGCTTTTACCGGGCGCAGCGGATCCGTCAGGTGGCCAAGGCCGCGCGCTTCATCTCCTCGAACTCGCTCTGGGTGATCGTGCCGCTGTCGAGCAGTTGCTTGGCCTTGGCGATCTGGTCCGCCGGATCGCTCTTCGCCGCGACCGACTTCATGTATTTGTCGACCTGTGCCTGCGCCTCCTGTTCCTGCTTCAACCCGCGTTTGGTCATCCCGTCGTGCTCGGCAATCAGGTAGACGAAAACCCCTAAGTAGGGAATGACGACGATGAAGATGATCCACAGAACCTTGGCCCAAGCCGAGATGTCATGCCGACGGAAGATGTCGGCGAGCACCGTGAAGAGGATCCAGATCCAGATCACGAACCCGAAGAAGATGAGCATCGTCCAGAAGACTTCCAGCAACGGATAGCTGGTTGCGAGGGGCATGGTTCATCGTCCTTTCAGCAGGTGTCCGCAGTGAACGAAGCGACAGGAGACTCCACGCGAGCCGGGGCCGCGACGCTCGGCGTCGTAGGGCGCAGTCTGTTGCAGAAGCACACAGCTGCCAATACGGCTCGCCGGTATCTTCCTGGGGGGCCAGCACCACCAAGGCGCCGCCTTCCGCGAGACCATCGAATCCCAGCCAACGGGCAACCTGGTGGGGTTCAATCGCATTTGCGCTGCTATCACGTCCGCACTGCGCCCTTGCTATGTCTTGTCACGATTGCGCCCGATCTCACTCAGACCAGCCTCGATCACCTCGAGGCGCGCACCGATTTGATCAAGCCTGGCGGTGAGGGCTTGTGTCGTGTTGCCCTCGAGGCGTCGGCGGGTCGTCTCGATGAAAGTCGAGGTGATCGCGGCGGTGACGATCGTCAGGAAGCCGATCCCCACGAGCATCACGAGCGAGGCGACGAGCCTTCCCGCCGTGCTTTTCGGAACGAGATCGCCGTAACCGACCGTGGTGATCGTCTGAACCGCCCACCAAAAGCCATCGCCGATATTGGGAAAGGTCCGCTTGTCCGTGAAATGCATCAGCACCCCGCTGACCAGCGTCACGAAGACGGTGACCGACACGATTATGCGCGCCGCTCGCCCAGCTGTTAGCGGCTTGCCGAGAAGGAACTTCATCGCGCGGGGGTGAGCTGGCGACGGAGAGACCGCTCCCCCCTCAGGCGTGGCCATGGTCATGCCTCCTTTCGATCGGCCGGTCCCCGCGAGGTGTGTTGCGGCGCCGATCAGGCGCGCTGACCGCCGGCGGTGCCCGGCGCCCGCACCGATCGACCCTACCAACGCATCGCGACGACGGAATCACCCGTTTCGGAGGATGCTACGCCGAGACGCGGCGCCTAATCTGCTCGGGTGCTCTCGGTTCGCTTTCGCGGGCCTCCACTAAGTCGCGATGGCGACTCCGGGAGTCGGTGCATGCGCACATCCGCCAGCCGGTACGTCGCGACGTCGTGTCGGACGGTGGGCGCCCACTAACTCTCGCGCTAACGCCAAGGAGGAGGTCTCAAGTGCTCCCGAAGGACAAGACCACCGACACACGCATCGATGGGAGCCCACCCGACCTCACAGGCAGACGCATCGACACTCTCGAGAGCAGGTATGGGAACCGCTTCCTGCTCGAACCGGCTCCCGACGCGAAGCTGCCCAAGTCGGGGATGCCGGCCGAGGATGCGATGCGCCTCGTCGGACAGGAGGTGCTGCTGGACGGCCTGCCGATGCGCAATCTGGCGACCTTCGTCACGACCTGGATGGAGCCGGAGGCCGTGCGGGTGATCGAGGAGGCCCTGCACACCAACTTCATCGATCACGCCGAGTACCCGCAGACCGCCGAGATTGAGCAGCGCTGCATCCGTATGCTCGCCGACCTCTTCCACACTCCCGGCGAGACGACGGGCGCGCGCACCCAGGGATCCTCTGAGGCAATCATGCTCGGCGCCCTGTCTCTGAAGTGGAAGTGGCGCGCGCGGCGAGCGGCGGATGGGAAGCCGCTCGATCGTCCCAACCTCGTGTTCGGCGGCGACGTGCACGTCGTTTGGGAGAAGTTCTGCCGCTACTTCGACGTCGAGCCGCGCATCGTCCCCTTGAGCAGGGACAAGTACACGATCGGGCCGCAGGACGTGGAGCGACACGTCGATGAGAACACGATCGGAGTGGCGGCCGTTCTCGGCACGACGTTCACGGGCCACGCGGACGACATCCGCGGGATCAACGACTACCTCGTGCGGCTCAAGGTCGAGCGCGGGCTGGACGTGCCGCTGCATGTCGACGCGGCCAGCGGCGGCTTCGTGTGGCCGTTCCTGTATCCCGATAGCGAATGGGACTTCCGGCTCGAGCAGGTCCGCTCGATCAACGTCTCCGGCCACAAGTTCGGCCTCGTCTACCCAGGCATCGGCTGGCTCATCTTCAGAGAACGCGCAGACCTTCCGGATGACCTCGTCTTCTACGAGAACTACCTGGGCAAGCGCGACGCGACATTCACGCTGAACTTCTCGACGGGCTCGGCGATGGTGCTCGCCCAGTACTACAACTTCGTCCGCTATGGCCATGACGGCTACCGCTACATCATGGAGACGATGCAATACAACGCGCGCGCCCTCGCGCAGGAGATAGCCGCAATCGGCGAGTTCGCCATCATCGGAGACGAGCAGGACGAGCAGCTTCCGCTGGTGGCCTTTCAGCTCGATGGGGAACACGACTACGACGAGTTCGATGTCGCAGCTCAGCTCGCCGCCGAGCGGGGCTGGATGGTCCCGGCCTACACCCTGCCTCCCAACGCCACACACGTCAAGATCATGCGCGCGCTCGTCAAGCAGACGCTCGGGCACTCACTAGTAGCGACGCTCGGAGCCGACATCGCCGAAGCGTGCGAGACGCTCGAGGCGAAGGGTCGCCTGCACGAGTCCGACCGCAAGCGCGTCAAGACGAACACCGGATACTGAAGGCACCCCGTTGGCAGAACGTGGCGAATGGGCGACGCTGTTCTCCACGGCGTTCAGGCGGTCGCGGAACGCCATGGTGCTGCTTGACAGCCGCCGTCGTCACGTCGACACCAACGGCGCGTACCTGAAGCTGCTGGGGCACCGACGCAAGGATCTCCTCGGTCACCCCATCTACCAGTTCGTCGTCGGCGGTCCACGGGTCTCGCAGGCCGAATGGAACGAAGCGATGATGAAGGGGGAGTTCACGGGCGAGGGCGAGCTGATGGCCGCCGACGGCAGCAGGGTCGCCGTCCAATTCGCGGCGACTACGGAGGTGGTGACCGGCCGACGCCTCGTCCTGTTCGTGGCGCTCAGCACCTCGCGGTGGGGCCCGCGCTTTCGTCGCACGCTGACTCCAGAGCAGAAGTCCGCGCCGCTGTCAGGACGCGAGCGCGAGATCGTGCGGCTCGTGGCGCTTGGCAACACCGGACCGGAGATCGCCGAGGAACTACGGATCGCACACGACACAGTGCGCACACATACGCGCAACGCGATGGGCAAGGTCGGTGCCCGCTCGCGCGCCCAGCTGGTTGCCAAGGCGCTCGGCGAAGGCCTCGTACTCGACTGACATCTCGCGACAAATCGCGCAACTGCGGTATTCAATGCGTGGCGGCGCGGCGCGAAGATGGACTGCATGAGCGCACCCAATGTCCCGCCTCGTGCATCGTCACCGGATCAGGACCGTCTGCGCCTGTGCTGCTCGTTTCAGGCGTCGAGCCTGCGCCAGGCGGTGAGTCTCGCCGCCGAGCTGCGAGCGACAGCCGCCAATGTCGCACGGGTACACCCGTCGAGTCGGCGGCGGGCGGGCGAGCGGGATTGGATCGTGACGCTCACGACACCGCCCATGCCGCTCACGCTGGGTGTTCTCGAGCCTTGGGAGGGAGAGATGCTGGCGTTCGCGGACCGCCGGCCTGGCTGCCGCTTCCTCGGTTGGAAGACACGGCGGGCGCCTGCGGCGTTTATGGGGCCGACGGAGTGGCCTGTTTACGACGCCGCAGGCGCGCGCTGGCTGCAGTCGCAGCGAGCGCTCGTCATCGCCTCGCTGGTGCGCTGCACGCCCCGGGAACGACGAGGGGTCGTTCACGGAAAGGCGCAGCCCCGATGACCCGCCCCGCCATCAACCCGGGGCGGGTCATCGCGCGTGGATTGCAGTTCGAAGGGGCTTGAGCTGACGGGTGTTGGCGGGCTTTTCGCGCGGCCAAAACTTCGCGAGCCGTCAGACCTCTTCCGGTTCGCCGTACACCGCGAGGCCGTGGATGACGACCAGACAGATGGCGAAAACGCCGAGCGACCACCACGGGTGTGCTCCGCCGACGTTGAGCAGGGCGCCAATCGCACCGATAATCGCCGCCGTGATCCCGACGAATCGTCCGTAGGTGCCGCCCGCTAGCAGCGAGAAAGAGGCGGTGAGCTCGATCACGCCCAGGATGATCGTGATCCAGCCCCAGGTGTGGAGGGTCGAGAACACGAACTGGGTGTCATTGACGAAGAATTTCGAATTGCTAACGGCTGCGATGCCGTAGACGATGTTGAGCGTGCCCGCAACCATCAGCAGGATGCCTGCGAACAAAGCACTTCCGACGCCTCTCACTTGGTCCCCTTCCTGTAACCGGCGCGACCCGAAGGCGGCCGTATGACAGCGTCGAAGCGAGTTCGACGCCCTGGCATAAACTGTGTGTGAAGACCTCAGCTGACCGCCAGCAGCTCCCGCTTGGCCGCCTCGTACTCATCCGCGGTGATCGCCCCTCGCTCGCGCAGGACCAAGAGCCGCTCGAGCTCACTGGCCAGCGCGAGGCCGCCAGCCCCACTCGCAGGCGCCGGCGAGCCGCGTCCGCGGCCCACCATCTCGCCCGCCGCGCGGGCGTACCCGCTCATGGCTGCGCGTATCGAGACCGGTTGGGCGTCGGGGAACTCCTCTGCGATCTGGCCGCGGAGCACATAGGTGCCCGCGAAGGCGAGGATCGTGAACAGCAGCATCTCTAACGGGTTGCGCGTGGCGGGGATCGGCCCCCAGATGAACACGAGCGCGAGCAGAGCTGCGGTGATCCAGTAAGCCAGGGCGGGCCGCTCGCGGAAGTGGGGCGCCAGGAAGCGCCTTCCCGCGATCGCCCAGCGCGCCGGCCCGGCGAACCATGCCGCGAGGACAACGGGGACGCCGATGATGATCGCGGCGCTGGCGACCTGCACGATCAGCGACGTGGCCACAGCGTAGGCGTCGTTGGCGGCCGGTTCGATCGAGGCATCGCTCGTGATCGCCGAGACGAGCTGACCCTGTCCGATCTTGCGAGCGACGAGCACCAGGAGGCCGGCGAACACCAGGCTCCAGCCCGTCCACATCAGCGTCCGGCGGCGATAGCCGCGCGCCAGGAACACCGCCAGCGCGTACAGGGCGAACACGAGGATCGTCAGCAATAGAGCCAGCGCGTGAAGCCCTTTGGCCAGACCGCGAACCAGCCCGAGCTGACTCGAGGTGACCACCTTCAGGTTCGCCACAGACGGGGGCAGCTTGTCGGCTATCCCGGCTGGGAGACCGAGGCGCTGGGCGAGTTCGGCCACGATCTGGTGCAGGTTGAGCGAAACAGTGCCGCCATTGATCTGCGTGCGCTTCCCGCTGCCTTTGACGATCGTCACGAGCGTCTGGTCGGCCGCGCGGTTGGCGGTCTCCCACAGGCCCTGCACGCGCGGGTTTTCCAGCGCCCGTTCTGTGCCCTGTTCAGCGACGTTGTGCAGCCCACCCGCTATCGGGCCGGCCAGCGGCGCCAGCCGCGGGGGCAGACCCGCCTTGAGCTGCGCCGGCACGTTGATGTTCGCGTACAGCTGATCGACCAGATAGCCGGCCAATGCGCTTCGAATGGCCGACTTCTGCAGCAGCGCCGTGCTCGTTTTCGACCAGTTGCTCGGATTCAGGAGCTGGCGGTTGGCCCAGACCGCGAAGATCGCAAACACCGCGAGCACCGTTGCGACCCCAAGGATCACGCGCACCCAGATCCGGCGAGCGCGACCGGCGGCATCCGCATGGGCCACCGCTCGCTTGCCCCCGGCGTCGGGAGTCACCTCACCAGACACGCCGTCCGGAGTCACCTCATCAGACACGCGAATGCTCTCGGTGTAGTTCTCACCGGCACCGATGCTCGCTCTCTTCGCCGCGCTGCGCATCATCCAAAGCGGGTGATGCACGGCCGGTTGCAGTGGCGCGCTGAAGAGCGCGCGGCGGAGCCTCACGCGCCGGATGGGGCTTTCCCATCGGTCTCATCCGCGAGGAACATCAATGCCGCCTTGACGCGCCGGCTGCTCACACCCTCGGCCTGGGAGAGACCGAGCTTCAAGAAGATGGAGTTGACGTGCTTCTCGACCGCGCGCTTGGTGATCACGAGCGACTCGGCGATCGCGGCGTTGCTCTTGCCCTGGGCGATCTGAGCGAGCAGCTCGCGCTCGCGCGGCGTCAGCTCCGCCAGCGGTGAGCGAGCCTGCCGCGCTTGGGTCTTCACGAGCGCCTCGACGACGAGGGCGTCGATGCGCGATCCGCCGTCAGCGACCTCGGCGATGCTGTCGATCAGCTCGCCACGGTTGTGGAGATTCTGCTTCAGCAGATATGAGCGTCCGCCTGCGCCCTCGTCCAGGAGCGCGAGGGCGTATGCCGGCTCGGCATACTGACTGAGGACGACCACGCCGGTACGCGGATGAGTCTGACGAAGGCGTTGCGCGATGCGAATGCCCTCCTCGCCGCCCGAAGGCGGCATCCGGATGTCCGTGATCACTACGTCCGGATCGAGTTTCTCGATCGTCGCCTCCAGCTCCCTGGCATCCCTGCATACGTCGAGGAGCTCGATGCCCGGGTCGCTGCCGAGCAACTGGCTAAGGCTCTCCCTGATCAGATAGGAGTCCTCGGCGATCACCACGCTGATCGGGTGATCGGCGCGGGAGGCGCCTGGTTCTGAGGGCTCGGTCATCGGCCTGCTACGGCTGCTCGGACGAGCGGCACGCTTCCATGCACGGACGTGCCATGTCTCTCGCGGGAGCTCACGGCCAGCGTTCCTCCGACGGTGTCCATCCGGTCGCGCATGTTGGTGAGGCCCTCCCCGGCCTCGATCGTTTCCTGAGCGAACCCCGCACCTTGATCGCTGACTTCGAAGTGCAGGCGGTGAGCCTCCTCCCAGAGGCGGATCGCGCCGCCGACGGCCGGGCCGGCGTGCTTGGTGATGTTCTGGAGCGCCTCAAGGCAGCAGAAGTACACCGCGGCCTCGGTCTCGGCGGGGTATCGTCCGACCCCGTCGACCTCTATGGATGCCGGCCAGGGCGAACGGCGGTTGGCCGACTTGATCGCCTCGCCGAGGCCGTGTTCCGGCAGCAGCGGCGGGTATACGCCCTTGGCGAGGCTGCGGACGTCCTCCAGCGCTTCGTCCATCTGCCGCCCTATCTCGTCGAGCATCTGCATGCCTCGCGGAGGCTCCTCTCTGATCGCTTGAGCAGCGAGCTCGAGCCGCAGGCGCATGCCAACGAGGTGCTGCTGCGCTCCGTCGTGAAGGCTGTGCTCGATCCGCTGGCGCTCCGCGTCGGCCGTCTCGACCAGGCGGATACGCGACGCCGCCAGGTCGGCGACGGACGCCCTGAGGTCGGCGGCCAGTTGTGCGTTGCGGAACCAGACCACCCCGGCAGCGCCGGCGGCCTCGATGAATCGTTTCTGATCGGATAGTTCCGTGTCGTGAACGACGACCGCGACGGGTTGCCCGTCACGTTCGATCGGCGTGACGGCCTGGCGATGATTTGACCGCGGCCTGCTGACAGGCGAACCAGAGGAGTCGACGTACGCGTCGAGCGCGGGCCGTCGGTAGAGGATCCGCAGCGATGGGTCGTGCATGGAAGCGCTCATCAGCGCCTGAAGGTCGGGTGAGCGGTTGTCTGCGAGGCTTTTCACGAAGCCCGACAGCGCCCTTCCCATGAACAGGCTCTCCCTGGTGAACCCGAGCAACATCACCAATGGGATCGCCGGCACGATCGCAGTTGAGACCGAGCGAAGCGACTCCGACAGCGCGGCCGAGGGCGCGACGGCCGTGCTCAAGAGAAAGCCCGCGAGCGACACTGCGTAGACGCTCGCCCACAGCAACACGGGAGCGACCGATTGCCGCACGGGCAGGCTCGCTCCCCAAAAACGCCTGAGCAGACTGATGACCAAACCCACGGCCAGCACGATCCACGCGGCTCGCGCGAGACCCCACAACAACGGGCCGGCGATCGCCGAGTGGCCCGCGAACAGGAGGTTCGTCGGGCAGTGCGGCGCGCACCTCAGCAGCGGAGTGACGAAGGGTGGTTGCGCCGAGGTGAGCTCGATCGCAAGCCAGCACGAGGCCAGGATGATGCTCACGACCACGAGAAACCAACGGGCCGCTCGCGAATGCAACCGGCCCCTCGGATAGGCGAGTATCAGGTAGCCGAACAGCACGGGCATCCATCCGGTGCACAGCCTTCCGACGCTGAACGCGAAGGCGTCATTCGAGCCTTGAAGTAGCCACAGGCTTGCTGGCACCGCCGCGTAGACGAGCAGCCTGCCCATGCGCTCCCGCCCCTCATTGGCCTGAACGCTGACTCCCACCGCGAGAAGCGCCACGACGGTCGCGATGCCCACGATGAGCGCCATTTCGCCTCCTGGCGAGGAGCGCGGGTCGGCGACCGTGGCGTAGGCGGCCGTCGTGACCACGAGTCCGCCCAACGTGCGCAGCCCTACGACGCCAGAACCGCGCGCACGCAAGAGCAGATCCCGCGATCGCCGCGAGTACCGCCGCATTGCCTCGCGGTGGCGAGCGCCGTTCGAACCCGCTCCGAGACGATCAACGTACGGGCCGGCGGTTGACGGCTCTGCCGATGCGCTCAGCGCCGGCGGGGCAGCGGAGACCAGCGCCCTGTTCGGAGAGCCTGGTCGTACCACTGCATCAACCCCCTCGCTGATCAACCATTGGAGCAGTCAGCATCCGTGCGATTGTCACGAAAGTCTAACGACGATCGCATCCCGGAGCAGAGCGGGCTTGGGTGGCAGCCCCTCTCAGATGTCCGGTGAGCTCGGCAGGCTCCAGATCAGCCCGACGCGCGAAGCCCGCGCAACGGCGTCAGACCGCGAGCAGGCCCCGAGCTTGCGGTAGACGGCGTGCGCCTGGCTCTTGACGGTGTTGGTCGAGACGTGAAGGCGATCGCCGATCTCCCGGAACGAGAGATGGGTGGGCAGGAAACGCAGGATCCGCAACTCGGCGAGGGTCAGCGACGAGGAGTCCTCCAGCGCGGCGGCGGCGCGCGAGTCAAGCTCCCCCACAGCCTCGTCGAGCCAGCAGTTCAGGACGGGTGCGTCGGGGACGCGACGCGCTGCACGGGACGCCTCGGCAAGCAGCGTGCTCGCGCGCGAGACGTCGGTGAGCCGTGCGGCCGCGCGCGCCAGCACGATGCGGACCTCCACCCCGTACCACGCGACGTGGCGGTCGACCTCCGCGAGCAGTTGTGTACAGTCGCGAAGTGACTCCTTTGCCCGGTCGGCGCGTCCGGTCTGCGCGTTCACCAGCGCCGTTAGGGCGAGCGCGAGCGCCGAGGTCGGGGAGCCGTCGAGCGTGTGGCGCCTGATCAGAGCGCCAGCCTGAGCGCACCTGTCCTCGGCTACCTCCCAGTCGCCGTCTCCGACGTCGATGATGGCGAGTTGAGCGAGGCAGAGCGTCTCGATGTATGGCATGACTGCGGCGCTTCGGTGCGCGCCGTCGTCCAGTAGCACGCGTGCGCGGAGCGGATCGCCGGTCAACTGAGCCGCCACCCCTTGACACAGACGGCAGAGGGCCCGCCACGGACTGTGGGCTGACTCGAGCTCGTAGGCCGTGGCGGCATCTTCGCCCATGCGCACCACGCCGTGCCGGGCCACGCAGGCGCCGAGGAGTGCCACACCCGCGGAAAGCGACTGCGCCCTGGCGCCGCCCGATGAGCGCTTGAGGGCTGCGTCCGCCGCCATCGCCCAATGTTCAGCCGAGGCCAGATCCCCTGCCGCCAGGCAGACGTGAGCGGAGCAGAGCGACAGCGCCGCATCGCCGGCCAGCTCCTCGTCGCTGAAGCTGCGAAGCCAGTTGCAGACCGTGCCTCCGTGCGCACGGCCCAGGTCGAAGGGAAGATGCATCCACAGCAGCTCGCCCGCTCGCTCCCGGTCGTTTCCGGCGACGGCATGAGCGATCGCGCGATCGAGCTGACCACGATCGGCATGCCAGATGCTTGCGCGCCGGTGCAGTTCGACGAGGAGACCCGGATCGTGCATGCCAAGCTCCCGCTGCAGCACGGCTCTGAGCGGACCGGGACAGCGGTAGCATTCGCCGCAACGATCGAGGGGCACGAGCAGCAGCTCATGCCGCGCGAGGTTCTGAAGCAGGGTCCCGGAGTCCGAGCGCGCGAGCACCACGTCGCAGAGTGAGCCCGAAAGCTGCGCGAGGATCGACGAGCGCATAAGGAAATCGACGGACTCGGGAGCAAGGCCGTCGATCACCTCCTCGCGAATGTAGTCAGAGAGGAAATCGTCGTCGCCGGCGAAGCGGCTCACGGCTCCCGCGACATTGGGCTCGTTGCGCAGCGAGAGCGCCGCGAGGTACAGCGCCACCGGCCAGCCCTCGGCCCGCCGCACGAGCGCCTCGACGTGGTCGATGTCGAGTGGGAGCCCAGCGGCCTCGAGCAGCATCGCCGCCTCGGGTGCCGTCATGGCGAGATCCAAGGCGCGCAGCTCCACGAGCTGGTGGTCAGCGCGCAGACGCCCGAGGTGAACCGCCGGAAGAGTCCGCGAGCTCAGCGCGAGCTGCGATCCCGCCGGCAGATTGCGGGCGATCGTGCCCAGCGCAGTCAACGCGTCGGGCGTGTCGAGGACATGCGCGTTGTCGAGGACGATGACGAACGGTTCGCGTTGAGCATCCAGTAGGCAGGCGAGCCGCCGGAGCACGAAGTCCTCGACAAATGAGAGCCGCGAGGAACGCTGGCTCGTCGTCGCCGCCTCGATGGGGTCGATCTCTGCGAGCGCGTCAACGATCGCCATCATCAGGTGGACGACGTCGTTGTCAGGCTCGTCGAGCGTGACCCAGGCGAACGGTCGCTCGTCGACCTCCGCCCACTCAGCCAGCAGGCTGGTCTTTCCGTATCCGGCGGGAGCGGCGATCAGAACTAACGGCGTCTCGCGGCTCGCGATCAGACGCCTCACCAGCCGCCTGCGGGGTACAAGATCGCGCCGCGACGGCAAGCGCGCGCGCCTCGCGTCGAAGAATGCTGCTTGAGGGGCTGGAATTTCCGGGGGCACAGGCGGCGCCATCACGCCGCCTGCTGGTTCGTAGTCCATCCGCTGTCTCTCGTCGCCGGCCCACTGGTCGAGAGGAATCACCCACCGGCCGGGCAACCCCTGTAATCCTTGACTGCGCTGCGTCCCACAGCTCCTGCTGGCGATCGAGGAGCTGCCGATATCGTTCACTGCTCGCGCCTCAGCCGCAAGGGCGTGGGCCTCCCTGTCGGCCAGCAAGCTCGCACCACCTGCTCGTGTGTGTCGTCCAGTTCATCCGCTTCGGATGATGAAGAGCCCCCCTGGCCAACCTAGGTTTGTAGGCACGGATTGTCTTGGCGCGGTCGTCAGCCGCCAAACCACAGGAGGAGCAAGGGGGCGCTGGTGGCCAAGGTGAGACGGACCACGTAACCCGATTGAGGGCCTTCGCAGATCAGGGAGAAGCCGCATGGGGAGCAGCACGTTCGATCACCCGATTCGCGTTGTCGTCGCCGAGAACTCACGCGTCATTCGCGAGTACCTCGTCTCAGCGCTCGCCGGCAACGCGAACCTCGAAGTGACGGCCGTGTGCTCGGACGGGGGTGAGCTGGCGAGCGCGATGGCCACCGAGCATCCGGATGTCGTTGTCACCGACATCCGCATTCCGCCCTCGCGAGGGGACGAGGGAATACGCATCGCGAGCAAACTGCGGGTGACCAATCCCGAGATCGGCGTGGTGGTGCTCAGTCAGTACGCCGAGCCCACCTACGCGCTTGCGCTGCTGGAGTCTGGCTCCGCGCGCGCCTACCTGCTCAAGGAGCGAATCCGCGGCGAGCACGAGCTCATCGACGCCATCGAAGCGGTTGCGCGAGGCGACACCATGGTCGATCGCGAGATCGTCGAGGCGCTCATCGAGGCACGTGCACGGGTGGCTCGCTCGCCGCTCCCAACGCTCACTCGCGAACAACGCGAGCTGCTTGCGATGATCGCCGAGGGCAAGAGCACCGCGGCGATTGCCGATTCGCTGATGCTGCCGGAGCGCACGGTCGAGGAACACACCAAGGCGATCTTCTCGAAGCTCGACCTGCCGGAGACCGAGACGGCCAGCCGGCGCACGCAGGCTGCGCTGGTGTTCCTGGCCGAGGAAGGGGGCTAGCCGCACACGCAAGAAGCATGCACGCACACTGGTTGGGTTCAGTGCGATGTGTGATGATCGGTTACAAACCGCGCTTCGGTTTTCGGCTCTTTCGGGTTGAGCTGCGGCGAGGAGGGATCCCTGGCTCGCGAGATGGGACGCCGCAGCGCTGAACCGGATGACCCCGAGCGTTCACCGCTCGGGCGCGTAGGCGACGTCCGCGTGCTCGTAGTGGACGATCAGGATTTCTTTCGCGGCGTCCTGTGCGAACTGGTGAGCGCCACATCGGGCTTCACCGTTGTCGGGAAGGCCACATGCGGCGAGGAGGCGCTCAACGCGGCCGATTCGCTCTCCCCGGAGTTCGTGCTGATGGACGTACGCATGCCGGGCCTGGGCGGCATCGAGACGGCGCGCGTGATGATGGAGCGAGACCCCCACCTCGTGGTACTGCTCGTCTCGGCACAGGAGCTGCCGGAGCTCCCGCACGCCGCATTCGCCGGCCCGGCAGTTTCCTTCGCCCATAAGCGGGACCTGCGGGACAGCGTGCTGCGCAAAGCGTGGGATGGACGAGACGAGTCCGGCGAGGGGGCACCTCTGGGCGCTCCCAGCTGATTGCTCAGGTGCGGTGGCGACCTCGCGGCCGCACCCCTATCGGCCAGCGTGCGGGCCTCAGGGTCGGCTTCTGCCGTTCAGCTCGTGAGCCCGACTATGCCGTTGCGCGGAAGAGCCGCGGCGAGGAGCACGAGGATGACCGCGGCGACAATGCGCGCGTATCGCTCTAGCCACCCGCGAACATCCATCAACAGCCGCAAGGCCCAGTCCCGCGCGACGAGCAGCATCACGAGAGCGATCCTCCCGGGTTCGCCAGCGCCGCGCCGGCTCCGACGATCGCGATGACCGGCGAGGACGCGACGCGCTCATCCGCTGGATCATGCTCGCCGCCTTCTGGGGGTCGGTCGGCCGCCGCATCGCTCGCGCAACATAGAGCAGCACGAGCGCCCCGAAAACGACGCCGAGAACCGACACCCAGGTCTTTGGGGGGAGTTGTCTGGCGAGGCGGCGGCGTTGCCCAGCACGAAGGCAGCCACCACGCCGACCGCCAGCGTCGCCCCGGACGCGCCGAGAAAGAACCAGAACCCTGTTCGCAGCGGCCGGGTCGCCGAGGACGAGTGCAAACACGGAGAAGGCGAGCGTCGTGCGCGAAATCATCGCGGCGAGCGCGACGAGCACGAGCTCGACATCCACCGAGGTCATATCGCGCAAGCGTATGTGCTCGCCTGGCGCCCTCTCCGTACCATCTCCGAGGAGATGAGTGAGCCTTCGCCCGAGGGAATCAGCTCCACGATTGCGAGCCGGGCGTTCATTGTTCTGCTCTTGCTTGCGGCCGTGGTCGGCCTCATCGTGTCGCTGGCAGCGTGGTGCTTTCTGGAGCTCGTGTATCAGATCCAGCAAGGGGTGTACGTCCACCTGCCGAGCGACCTCGGTTACAACAACGGCGCTCCGCTGTGGTGGTCGCTTCCCGTACTCGCGATCGCCGGGTTGATCGTCGCCTTCGCGATCGTGCGCCTTCCGGGTCGCGCCGGGCACATACCTGCCGAGGGACTCGCCGTCGGCGGCGGCCCAACTCAGCCGATCCAGCTGCCCGGAATCTTGCTGGCGGCCTTCGCCAGTATCGGACTGGGCGTCGTGCTCGGGCCGGAGGCACCGCTCATCGCGCTGGGCTCGGGTCTGGCAGTCGCGGCGATCGGGCTGGCGCGGAGAGACGTTGCACCGCAGGTGCTGGTGCTGATCGCAGCCGCCGGGAGCTTCGCGGCGCTGTCGTTCATCTTCACCTCGCCGCTGATAGCGGCGGTCATTCTGATCGAGGCGATCGGGTTGGGCGGGCCGAAGCTCACGCTCGTACTGCTCCCCGGCCTGCTGGCCGCAGGGATCGGAACGCTGGTCTCGATCGGCATGGGATGGTGGACCGGGCTGAGCACCAGCTCCTATGCCCTCGGTTCACTATCGCTGCCCTCCTTTGCCCGTCCGGACATCGCCCAGTTCGGCTGGACGCTTGCGCTGGCCATCGTGATCGCCGTCGTCGCCGTCGTGATCATCCGCGGCGGACGGATGACCGAGCGTGTGCTCACGCCACGCCCGTTGCTGCTCCCTCTCCTCGGGCTGATCGTCGGCGGGCTAGCGATCGCATTCTCGCAGGCCAGCGGGAAGGGCGTCAGCGAGGTGCTGTTCTCAGGCCAGAGCGCATTGCCGGGGCTGATCGCCAAGGCGGGGACATGGTCGCTCTCGGCGCTGGCGCTGCTGATCGTTTTCAAGGGGCTCGCCTATTGCCTGTCGCTGGGCAGCTTCAGAGGCGGCCCGACGTTCCCGGCGCTGTTCCTCGGAGCCGCCGCAGGCATCATGGCCGGACAGCTTCCCGGGTTCTCCACCACGCCTGCGGTCGCCGTGGGCATGGGCGCCGCGTCCGTAACGGTATTGAGGCTGCCCCTGTCAGCAGTCGTGCTCGCAACGCTGCTTACGTCCAAGTCGGGGCCGGGCTCCGAGCCGCTGATCATCGTGGGGGTCGTTGCCGCATACATCGTGACGACGCAGCTGTCCCCGCCGGGGACCGCCAAGCCGAGTGTCGCGGACAGCCGGACGGCTGCGGAGAGCCCGACCCCACAAGGCGCCGTCGTGCCGGGGAACGCGAGCGACTGAGAAATCGACGGCACCGGCCCCGTTAGCAGCTAACTATGAGATCTCCGCGATCCGCTCGGCGAGAATGATCCGCCCGGCAGCCTCGATCAATGCCAGGTGGGAGAAAGCCTGGGGGAAGTTCCCCAAATGCCTGCCGGTGCTCGTATCGTACTCCTCGGCGTAGAGTCCGAGCGGCGAGCCGACGCTCAAGAGCTTTTCCATCAGATCGCGAGCGCGCTGCTGCTCGCCGATGATCGCCAGCCCAGATACGAGCCAGAAGGAGCAGATCAAAAAGCTGCCCTCCTTGCCGGACATGCCGTCGTCGGTCTCGTCGGTTCGGTAGCGCAGGACGAAGCCGTCCTCGGTCAGGTCTTCGGCGATAGCGAGCACGCTCGAGCGCAGGCGCTCGTCGTCGCCGGGTAGGAACCCGAAGATGGCCGCCAACAGATTTGAGGCGTCCAGCGCGTCTGTCTCGTAGTGCTGGCGGAGCACGCCACCGTCGTCGAGTCCGTGAGTGAGGATGTCGGTCTTGATCTTCTCGGCGGTGGCAAGCCACGCGGCTTCACGCTCCGAGTCGCCGCGAATTGCAGCGAGCTTCGCGGCGCGGTCCATCGCCACCCAGCACATGAGCTTTGAGGAGACATAGTGCTGGGGCTTGCCGCGGGCCTCCCAGATGCCCTGGTCTGGCTTGCGCCAGACACCGGTGGCGCATTCGGCCTGAGCCTGCACGACTGGCCACAGGCGCCGGGGCAGTCTTTCGCTGCGGCGCGTGTGCAGCAGGATGGAGTCGAGCGCAGCGCCGAAGACGTCGTTCTGGTGCTGATCGAACGCGCCGTTGCCGACTCGGACGGGGCTTGCTCCGGCGTACCCCGAGAGGCCCTTGCGTGTGGACTCGGTCAGATCGCGCCGCCCGTCGATCCCGTACATGATCTGAAGGGCGCCGTCCTCGTCGGGCTCGAGGTCCGCCACGAACTGCATGAACTCCTCGGCCTCCAAGTCGAGATTGAGGTAGTGAAGCGCCTGCAGCGTGAACGTTGAGTCGCGCAGCCACGTGTAGCGGTAGTCCCAGTTGCGTTCCCCGCCAGGTGTCTCAGGCAGGGACGTTGTGAGCGCCGCGACCGTCGCGCCGGTCGGCATGTAAGTGAGGCCCTTGATCGCAAGCGCCGAACGCTGGATCGGATCGCGCCAGCGATGGTCGGGTATCCGGGCGCGGCCCAGCCAGCCGCGCCAGAAGCGGGTGGTGGCGTTCAGGCGCTCGTTGGCCTCATCGATATCCCTCGGCGCAGCCAGCTCCTCGGCCCAGGAGAGCGAACAGTAGATCTGCTCACCCTGTCTGAGCATGTGCCGAGCCCTCACCCAATCCCCCTCGACGCCAACCGACATGTCCGTCTGGAGTCTGATCGTGAGCTCCCCGCCGCTCGCGTCAGCTCTGTGGCCTTCGTCAGCGACCGACCATTGAGCGGGAACCTGTCCGTAGTCGAAGACCGGTTCGCACGTCAGCTCCATGTCGAGCTCGCCCTCCAGGCACAACGCGACGCGAACGAGGATGTGATCGGCGTCTTCATCGGCCGGCGGGCGGGTGTGCGGCGTGACGAGATCCTCGTGGCGGCGGCGTCCGATGGTCAGACAGTCGCGGACGAGAGCCCATCCGGTCGTCGTCTTCCAAGTCGTCAGCAGCGTGTTGGTCCCAGGCTCGTAGAAGCGCGCTGACGGAACGTTGATCCCGAAGGGTGCGAAACGGAAGGCGCCGGCCTCGCGGTCGAGCAGCGTGCCGAACACGCTCGGAGAATCGAAGCGCGGGACGCAGAGCCAGTCGATCGTCCCGTCCGGGGCAACCAGTGCGCCGGTGTGGCAGTTGGACAGAAATGCGTACTCGGCGATCGGCGGGAACGGCGAGGGCATCGCCGCGCTCTGGGGCACCGCTCGCTCCGTACGCCCGACCTCCGGGGCGATGTCGGCCGTCGTGGCAGTGCCCGATTTGGCCTTGCTCGACTTGGCCGGGCTCATGACTTCAGCCACGGACCGTGCCCTGGTCCGCACACCGGTGTAACGCCGAGGTTCCGCACCTTTTCTGTATCGCTGTCGCCGCGCGCGCCGCGATGCGACCCTAACGCTGTGGTCAAGTTCTCCGTCCCTTTGGTGCGGCACGTGCCGATAGTCGTGAAGGTCGCATTGTGCTGCGTCGCACGCTGGTTTCGCATCATCCGATCAGGATGAACCGCACGTAAGGACATGTGGAACCCCGGGCGCGCACGACCGTTCGGATCGACGCGCGCCGGTCCCCGACCAAGAGCCGCGACGAGGGCATCTACGGGGTCGTGGCCGTCTTCGTAGGAGTTGTCGGCGTGCCGCTCGAGGGCGAGGTCGTGGTGGGCGTCGTCGAAGTCGGCGCGGTTGTGGTCGTTGTCTTCGTGGGAGCGGTTACCGTCTGCGTCTTCGTCGGAGCCGTGACCGTCGTTTGCTGAGTGGTCGTCGCCTTCACGCTAGTCGTGTGACCGACGGTGACCGACTGGTTTGTGACCGTCGGCGTGCGCTTGGAGTTGTTGCTGGAGACGAGCACGATGACCACGACGATGGCGGCGATAGCGAGCGCAACGGCGCCTGCTATCGCCCACCCGCCGCGCCCCGTCCGCCCCTCCGGCGGCGGGCCGCCGCTGCCTGGAGACGGACCTCGACCGCCCTGCGGGGAGCCAGGCGGGACCTCGGACGAGTCACCATACGGTGGACGGCCCTGTGCCGGCGGTTCGTAGCCCTCACTAATCACTACCCCTGTGGACCAGGATCGAGGGCAGACACCGTCACTTGAACAGTCTTGCCTGCGGGCCCGCGACCGCAGACCGTGGCGGCGCTCTCGAACATCCTAGATCCCGAGTATCTTGGCCTTCTCCTTCGAGAACTCCTCGTCGGTCAGAATTCCTTGCTCGTGGAGCCTTCCGAGCTCTGCCAAGCGCGCGGTGTCATCGGAGGTGATACCGCTGGAGGGAGGCGTCACTGGCGCGGCGGCTGCTTGCTGTCCTTCGGCATACGCTTGGTCCGCCTGGTCCTGTTGAACGCGCTCGCGGTGCTTGCCGAACGCGTAGGCGCCGCCTCCCACGGCGGCTGCACGTAGGATCGGGCGGCGTCGTCTCAAGGGTGGCATGCCGACCTCCTCACCCTTCCTCAGGAAGAGCCAGCCCCAACGCGAGCATGATCTCGGGGGCAGCTGCGATGAGCCGCGGGCCACCGACCTGCGGAGCGACGGCGCGAAGGACTCCGAGGATCTCCTCCGGCGTGACTCCGTCGTCGAGGGCGTTGCCTATCTGCCAGGAGTAGGAGGCCGGTGGCGCGTCCAGGGCGATGAGCGCAGCGATCTTGACCAGTGCGAAGGTGCGGGCGTCGAGGCCCGTGCCCTCGCGGCTGGCCTCGCGCAGCCCGACTGCCGTCTCCAGGAAGTCGAGGTCACCTACCGAAAGCCCTGTCAGTGCCTCCTGGGTGTCCGTTGCAACAGCGGCCATTCGGTGCTCCTTCCATTGCTCTGCGGTCCCGCAAGCCCTCGGGGCGCCGCGTATGTGAACCGATTACGACTACCGATCGACGATAGTCAGTTCTCGGATCTCTGGCGATGGTGCTCACATGACATTCGCAGGGCGGCCAGCACCCGCACTGCAGCGCCTGCGTCAGCGGGGCATGCAGCTGACCACGTCGTCGCGGCGGTCAGAGCGTCGTCTGCTGCCCCGGCTCCAAGATCCGCACCTCGATGTCGCGAGCTAGTCGCGCGAGATGCTCGGCGAACCGTCGCGGCGGGTCTGCGAGCCCTGCACGGTGGCGAGTGGAGGCGAGAATCGGCAGCAGGGTTCCCCAATGCACCGGAATCGCTAGTCGAGGATTGATCAAGCGGGCCGCGCATGCGGCTTGCCAGGGATCCATGTGGCCCGGCCCGAGCGTCGGTCCCCATCCGGCAACCGGCAGCAGCGCGACGTCTGGTCGAGGCACCAGCTCGGACATCTCGTCAAAGAGCTCGGTGTCTCCCGCAAAGTAGACCGTCCGCCGTCCTCGGATGATGTAGCCGAGCGCCTCAGCGCGCGGGCCACCGGGGCGGCGGCGCCCGTCGTGATGAGCCTCCACCGCGGTCACCGTGAGCGCGCCGACGTCCGCCGTGTCCCCGGCGCTCAGCTCGCGCGTTGCCGTGAACCGCCGGCGACGCAGCCATCCACCGGCGCCTGCCGGTAACAGCAGGTTCACATCCCTACCGAGAAGCTCCAACGAGGGGAGATCGAGATGATCGTGATGCAGGTGTGAGATCAGCACCGCGTCGGGGGCCGCCGTCACGCGCCTGTCAACCGGTGGGGCGTGCCTGCGCAGGTGCCACACACGGCCGCGTAGCAGCGGATCCGTGAGCAGCCGGACGCCGTCCAGGTCGATCACGACGGTGGAATGGCCGAGGAAAACGATACGGTCCGTGATCGTGCGAGCGCCATGGACCATTCGCGAGAAGCTAGCAACCGGATGCTCCGGCGATCGACCTGGCGCCGGGGACGGATGAGGGCCTCGCGGCGGCTCCTCGGGTTCCTCGTCAGGGCCACGGTCGTGCTCGCGGCCGACGGTGTGACCCTGGTCGTCTTGGCCGCGATCCTGCCAAGCGTTGAAACGCTGTCGTTCAGCGCCGCGCTGCTCGTCGCCGTGGTACTGGCGCTCATCAACGCCCTGCTGTGGCCCGTCGTCACTCGCCTGGCTCTACCGCTCACGATCGTCAGCTTTGGGCTCGGCTCGCTGATGCTCAGCGCGGGAGCTGTTGCTCTCGCGTTCTACTGGGTCGACGGCAAGGCGCCGCCCGTTGGGGCTGACGTCGCGATCGCGTTCGGGCTTGCACTGGTGACAACGCTGGTCATGCCTCTGCTCGACGTCGATGGGGATGTCCACCACCTCGGCGTGGTCCGGCGACGGATGCGGGGCGCGAGACGACGCAACCGCAGCGAGGTCCCGGGGGTCATCCTGTTCGAGATCGACGGACTGGGAGAGACGGTCCTGCGTGAGGCCATCAGGGACGGTTACGCACCGACGATCGCGCGCTGGCTGGCAGAAGGCACTCATCGACTCGTGGGGTGGGAGTGCGATCTCTCCTCCCAGACCGGGGCGAGCCAGGCCGGTCTGCTGCTGGGAAGCAACTGGGACATGCCCGCGTTTCGCTGGTATGAGAAGGAGTCCCGCCGCACGCTCGTGTCCAACCACCCGGCCGATGCCGCCGAGATCGAGCAGCGACAAACGACCGGTGAAGGTCTCTTGGCAGCCGGGGGCACGAGCCGGGGAAACATGTTCTCGGGCGACGCGCCGCGCTGCACGGCGACCATGAGCGTCATCCGCGACCGCGGCCGATCGAAGGCCGGGGACCTGTTCGCCTACTTCTCCGACCCGTACGGCTTCCTGCGGACGATCTGGCTATCGCTCGCTGACATCATGCAGGAGCGATGGGCGGCCTCCCGCCAGCGCCGCAGCGGAGCCCTGCACGTCGATCGTGGCGGCCTGTACCCGCTGATCCGGGCCGCGATCACGGTTGTCATGCGCGACGTCAATGTGGCGATGCTGATGGCCGACATCGTCGAGGGCGTTCCTGTCAGCTATGCCACCTTCGTCGGCTACGACGAGGTCGCCCACCACTCGGGAATACGCGAGCGCGATGCCCTCGCGGTGCTCCGGCGCCACGACCGCCAGCTCGCGCGTCTGGAGCGGGCGACGTCGCAGTCATGTCGCCCATATCGACTCGTCGTTCTTTCCGACCATGGCCAGACACAGGGAGCGCCGTTCAGCCAGCGCTACGGCGAGACGCTGCAGGAGGTCGTGCACGCCGGGCTCGCACATGGCGGGGTGAACGACCCGGGCGCGATCGACGAGGCCTGGGGTGACGTTGGTGCCGTGCTGGCCGACGCACGCCAGGAGCGAGGTCTCGGTGGACGCATGCTGGCTCGGGTCACGCGCAGCAGGTCCATGGAGGGAACGGTCGCGCTTGGACCGAACCGCGAGGCCCTGGCACGGCGCAGCTCGCCGGGGGGCTCGTTCGAGGAGGAGGCGGTGGTGCTCGTGTCGGGCAACCTCGGGCTCATCTACCTGGCGCTCGACACGGAGCGGCTGACGCTGGAGCGGATCGCCGAGGCACATCCGCGGCTCCTGGATACGCTCACCTCGCATCCTGGCGTCGGCTTCGTGATGGTCCGATCGCAGGCGAAAGGAGCAATCGTGATCGGCGCCAGCGGCCGTAGGAACCTCGTCGACGACTCCGTCCAGGGCGAGGACCCGCTCGTGCATTTCGACGAGACAGCCGCCGATCATCTGCGCCGCCACGATCGCTTCCCTCACTGTCCGGACATACTCGTCAACAGCATGTATGACGAGCGCGCGAACGAGGTGGCCCCGTTCGAGGAGTTCATGGGTTCACACGGCGGCCTTGGCGGGCCGCAGACCAGGCCGTTTGCTGTTGTGCCGTCCGAGTGGGGCGAGCTGGCCAGGCCGATCATCGGCGTACAGGCGATGCACGAGGCGCTGACAGGCTGGCTCTCAGAATCGCGCGCTGCAGACGTCGATACCGTGACTTCGCTGCCCCGGAGCCAATGGGCCTGAGGAATCGACCCAGTCCCTCAAACAGCAGCCAGCCCGTCGTTCGCGCTCGATGCCTCGACAATAATCACATCGTGGTCGATTCGGTCGGTGATGAGTCACGCTCGGAGATCCCGCGGATCCCTGCCTCGGCGGGCGCGCTGATCTTCGACAAGACCGGCAGGCTGCTGATCTTGAAGCCGAACTACAAGGCCGGGTGGACGATCCCCGGCGGCCAGATCGAGGAGACTGGAGAGTCGCCCTGGCGGGGATGCCAGCGCGAGACCTTCGAGGAGTGCGGCCTCGAGATCAAGCGCGGCCAGCTGGCCTGCGTTGACTTCCTGCGTCCCCGCGCCGGCCGTCCCGGCGGTGTGCGCTTCCTGTTCGACTGCGGCCGCTTTCGCGGCAAGCAGCTTGCGGCGATCACCATCGACGACGAGGAGATCGACGAGCACCGCTTTGCTCACCTGAGCGAGGCCACTGCACTCTTGAGCGGCCCAGTGCGGCGTCGTGTCATGGCGGCCTCGGGCCGCAAGCACTGCGTCTATCTCGAGGAGGGGCGGCGCGTCAAGGAAGTGCGCAGCTGACGACGGGCGCCGCAATACCTCGGTTGTCCCAACGTCAGCTAACGGTGGCCGCGAGAGGGCCTCGCGCCCGATGCTCGTGCGCTGGTTCTTGCTCCATCGGCGGGACGCGCTTGTCGGCCGTGGCTCGATACCAGTTGGCATAACGGCCCACCAGCGGCGCCGCGGAGAGGCCGTGTGCGAGGACCGATAAGCCGACGGTCAGGTAGCAGGCCGTGACGATGGTCCCGGCGTGAGGGAGATTGGTGTCCTCGACGATCACCGCGAAAACGATCGATGCAAGCCCGCGCGGGCCAAACCAGCCGATCAGCGCCACGGTCGGACCTCGCGCTCGGGTTCCCAAGAGCGCGATAGCCACCGGCAGCATCCGCACGATTGTCAGGCTCAGCACCGCGTAGAGGCCGATCTGCCAGCTCACGTGCTCCAGCAGGGGACCCAGGAGCACTGCGCCGAAGACGAAGAAGGTGACGGTGTTCAGTAACGCTCCGCTCTCCTCGGTGAAGCGCATCATCGTCCCGCCGGCATCCTCGCGGGCGAGCAGCCCGAAGAGGGCGCCTGCCACGAATGCGGCGATGAAACCCGAGCCGCCCAGAGCCAGCGCGATCCCATACGCGAGCAACGCCGCGCCGACGGGGATGATCTGCCGCCAGGCATCCTCGATGAGGCGCTTGCGTCCAGGGACGAGCACGATCGAAGCGGCGAGCACACCTGCGCAGACCCCGCCGAGGAGCCCGAAGCCGATCTCTTCGACGATCACGTGGACCGGATGCGAGGCGCCGCCGGCGCCGGAGACGGTTGCCAGCGCGATCAACAGAATTGGGACACAGATCCCGTCGTTCAGTCCGCTCTCGACGTTGAGCGACTGGCGCACACGCTGAGGAAGCCTCGCGTCCGTCACGACCGCGCTTCCCAGCCCCGCGTCGGTCGGCGCAAGGATCACTGCGAGGATCAGCGCATCACTCAACGAGAACGAGCCGAACAGACCGATCGCGACCAGCGTTCCGAGCACGATGGTGAGCGGGAGCCCGATGCCGAGCAGGCGCAGCGGAATAGAAGCCTCGCGTTTGAGCGCCGGCATGTTGATACGCGACGCATCGGAGAACAGCACGATCGCGAGCGTCGCCTCGGCCAGGCTGCGCACCGTTGAACTGGTCGGTCGCAGCGTGATGTCGTCGAGCACCAGCGGACCCACGAGAACGCCGAGCGCGACCACCACCATCGCCGGCGTGATCGCCGTGCCCGAAAGGCGCCGTGACACCGCCGCGACCAGCAGCAGTATCAGACCGACCGTGGCAAGAGCCCAGTGCACCGTGTCGAGATATACAGCAGAGCGGGCAGCGCGGAACTGAATCGACTGGACCCGTACAACGACGGCGACCCGACGATCACCCGAAATGGATGATGCGCAGATTCCTCCGGCGGTCACGCTCACCGCTAGGCGCCGGCCCAACTAGCCGTCGTGTCCGTTCGCCGATGCCGGCGACTCCCCAACTCGCGAGGTGGAACTCCGATGGCCAAGACGCTCGGAGCAGCACGTCCCCGGGCGTCACGAAGTCGACGCTAGCCCGTGAGCCCGGCAATGCCATTGCGAATCAGCACCGCCGCCAGCAGGATCAGGATCGCCGCGGCGATCGTCCTGGCGTGACGCTCGAGCCAGCCGCGTGCGGCCGTGAGCACCCGCTTGGTCGGGTCGGGCGCGACGGCGAGCATCACGAGCGCGATGACGAGCGGGAGCAATGAGACCAGCGCGAACGCGGCCCACTCGGCGACATACTGGCCGGTGCTCGGGTTGGTCTCGGAGATGTCCTTGAGAGCAAGCGGGATGAACGCGCCCGGGTTGGCGAGTGTCGCGCCGGCGGCGACGATCGCGATCACCGGCGAGGAAGCCACCTTGCTCATCTGCTCGATCATGGCAGCCACCCGTTTGGGGTTGCGAGGCCGCCGCAGCAGGCGAACGACGACGACCAGAACCGCCACTCCTGCCACGACGTCGACGACCGCGACCCAAGTCTTCGGAGTGTTGGGCTTCGAGGAGGCGGCTACGTTCCCCAGCACGAACGCTCCGATTACGCCAACGATCATCGTCACACCGAACGCGCCGAGGAAGAACCACACGCCGGTGCGCATCGGCCGATCCCCCACGACGAGCGCCAGCACCGACAGGAACAGCGTGACGGGCGAGAGCATCGCCGCCAGCGCGACGAGCGCGAGCTCGGTGTCGACCGAGGTCATCGTCAGACCTTATGCGAACGAGTCCCGCCTGAACCTGGGCTAAGTGTGACCGGCTGAACACAGACACGTGCAGACATGCACGCACCGCCATCGATCGTCATGCGTGCAGGCTGGCGCGCGAATGAGTTCGGGATTATGGTCCGACGATGGCGACTGCGAACGGTGTCGTGGCGACTGCGAGCGACGTGAGCCGGGAGGTTCCACACCTGACGGTGGATGAGAGGGTGGCTCGCGGCCGGGCCGCGCGCGCGGAGGTGCCGCGCTCAAGCCACGCGGTGTTCGCCCCGCCGGCGCGCCGGCCTGATCCGATCAAGCTGCTCGAGCGCCAGGCGAAGACACGCGTACCCGAGCTAGTGCCGATCCGCTACGGCCGCATGCTCGTATCGCCGTTCACGTTCTATCGGGGTGCGGCGATGATCATGGCCAGCGACCTGGCGGCGACGCCGCGCTCTGGGCTGACGGTGCAGTGCTGCGGCGATGCGCACCTTTCGAACTTCGGCGTGTTTGCCTCGCCCGAGCGGCGGCTCGTGTTCGACCTCAACGACTTTGACGAGACGCTTCCGGGGCCGTGGGAGTGGGACGTCAAGCGCTTGGCTGTGAGCATGCTGATCGCCGCGCGCGATGACAACTTCTCCGCCAAGAACCAGGACCAGATCGTGCTCGACACCGTCGAGGAATACCGCATCGCCATGGCGAGCTTCGCGCGGATGAAGAACCTCGACGTCTGGTACGCACACCTGGACGTCGAGACCGTAATGCAGGAACTCAGCTCGCAGCTGACGCCGAAGATGGCCAAGCGAACCGACAAGACGCTGGCCAAGGCGCGCACCAAGGACAGCATGTCCGCTTTCTCCAAACTGACGCACGTTGTGGACGGTGAGACTCGTATCGTCGCCGAACCACCGCTGATCGTGCCGATCGAGGACCTCGCTAAAGGGCGCGAACGCGAAGAAATGTTTGACGCTCTGCGCGAACTCACGCGCTCGTACCGCGAGACGCTGGAGTTCGACCGGCGCGTGCTGCTCGAGCAGTTTCGCCTGGTCGACTTCGCGCGAAAAGTCGTAGGCGTCGGGAGCGTCGGCACGCGCGCGTGGATCGCGCTCCTGCTCGGGCGCGACGGCCAGGACCCGCTGTTCCTGCAGCTGAAGGAGGCCGAGGCGTCGGTGCTCGAGGAATTTCTCGCCCCAAGCGAGTTTGAGAACCACGGCGAGCGGGTCGTAACCGGCCAGCGGCTGATGCAGGCCAGCAGCGACATCTTCCTCGGCTGGCTGCACGTGGAGGAGGGCCTCGACGGCAAGGAACGGGACTTCTATGGCCGCCAGCTCAAGGACTGGAAGGGCTCGGCGGAAATCGAGCAGATGGTCCCAAAGGGCATGGCGCAGTACGGACGGCTGTGCGGTTGGACGCTGGCCCGCGCACACGCCCGCAGCGGCGACCGCATCGCGATCGCCTCGTATCTCGGCAAAGGCCCGAGCTTCGACCGAGCCATCCTAGAGTTCTCCCACGCCTACGCAGAGCAGAACGAACGTGACTACCGAGCACTGGTCGCTGCGGTGAAATCCGGCAAGATCGTCGCCGAGACAGGGCTGTAGCGCAAGTAGCGTGGAGCACGCGTCCCGGCACGGCTCCGCGGTGAGCACCGACCAGCGAGACGGGGACCTGCTGGATGCTGGTCGCGACACGCGCGCGCTAGTTTGACTTGCTGCGCGCCGCGCGACGGGCGAGCAGCCAGCCGGCAGCGAAGCCGATCAAGCCACATCCCACGATCACGACGATAAGCGGTGTCTGAGAGGTAGTCACGAGCCAGTGGATCGTCACCGACTGGCTGTTGAGCGCGGCAAACAATACGACGAGTGCAACCAGCACCACGGCAATCACCGTTCTCGCCGACAGCTTCCGCCCAGGCGCTGTAGCCGAGTCATTGCGGCCAGAGGCTGGCATTCGTTAAAGAGTGAGGTGCCGCGATAGAACGGTGGCAGAGACCACGAGCCCTGCGTCGTCGTCATGCTCGTGGCCGCCGCGTCACGCTCAGGATACCGCGAGCAGCTCGGGATCGACCTGCCGGCCGAGTTTGGCTCGCCGGTGCAGCAGCACGGTCATCTGCGCGACGAACAGGCCGGCCAATGAGCCCCAACCCAGCGTCACCAAATGTGCGCTGAGATCGCGAAGATCACGCAACTGCGGTATGGACCGCGTCCGGGGGTAGCGGCGAGGATAGACACCATGAAGGCGTCAAGTGTCCCCGTAGCTCCGTTCGCGGACGCGCGGCGTCTGGCGGGGCGATGATGGAATCCGAAGGCTGGCCGCTCGACGCCGTTTCCGCCGCTGCGCTCGTCGTGCGGGCGATCGAAGATCTCGACCACCGCAGCGAGCAGGACGGCACCATCCTGCTTTCTGATCTACTTTGCGCGGCGTGGCCGAGTTGCTGGGCCCAGGACCAGTAACTCGATTACGGATTGAATAGCCGGACCAGCCTCGGAACTGGGATACCGCGGCTTTCACGGACGCCGCGAAGGGCGACGCTAGTAGCGCGTCCCATGCTCCACCTGTACGTCACGCTTCCGTCTGCATGACCATCGTCGTGCAATCATCGCGACTCCGACTGGGCGGCTGGCGGACGTACGCGGTCGCTTTCATCCGGCTCGGGTGATGTGTGCTCGCCCGTGGGCCTGAAAGATCTGGCTGGAACCTGAACATCGGTCGGAGGAGAGTGAGAGCGTGGCGAGCGACACGGACGGGGTGCGGGAAGACGTCATTACGGTAAGGATTGTCGCCGGTGTGATCATGTCCCCGCTTGGCGCGGCGCACTTGCGCAACGGCGTGGCCGGGCTTGCGAGCTAGCGGCGCGCGCCTCTGCGATGATCTCCGTCGATGTCGAGCTCGTCCTGGTCGGACTCGTCGCGATGCTGGAACCGGCGACGCTCATCTCCTCCGTCCTGGTGCTTGTGCTCGGCGGTCGACCGCTGCGGACCGGTTTCTGGTTCTACATCGGCGGCATAGGCGCAACGCTGTCCGTCGGCGTCGTGGCGGCCTTCGTACTCGGCAACGCCGCGACCTCTCGGACGTCGAGCCCGAAGACATGGGTCTCGATCTTTAGCATCGTCGCCGGCACTGCACTTCTCGGCTACCTCGCACGCGTCGTCCGGCGCCCGGGCGACCCGAAGAAGACAGCAGCGAACGTCGAACGCATCGCCAAGCTGACGACCGCACGCCCTGTAACGATTGTCGGCGCTGGAGCCGTTCTCGCCAACGCGGGCGTCTTCATGGTCATCGCGCTGACGGACATCTCACAGCTGAACCCGAGCACGTCGCAGTACATTCTCGACTGGGTCCTCTTTTCCGTGGCGTCAATGCTGCCGCTCGGAGTAGCGCTCGTGCTGCTCCTCGTGGCACCCCAGTGGACCACGCCGAGGCTTGCGACGGTCCGCGGCTTGATCGAACGCCATGCGCGCACGGTCGCAATGGTCATTGTCGCCGCGCTCGCCGTCTCACTTCTTCGCGACGGGATCTCGGGGCTCGCAGGCTAGGGCGCCGGCTGTGTGAAGCTTTTGTTTCGTGTTGCTGGCGAAGAACGCGCCCAGCACCCACCCACACGCGCCGACACTTCCGGGACGCGCGCTACTTTTTGCAGATGGCGGCGACGCCGCAACGCGACAGCGGCGACTCGTACACCGCGGATGCCTCCCGGCGCACCTCTCTGGCAGCCGAGCGGACGTGGCTTGCCTGGTGGCGCACTGGCTTGGGCGCCGCGGCGGTTGCTGTAGCGGTCGGTCGGATCCTCCCGAGCTTTGCGGGCGGGACACATTGGCCGCTCAGGCTGCTCGGCCTCGGCTATGGCGCCTTAGCAGTCGCCGTGCTCGTGGTCGGTGGTGTACGTCAGGGCCGCGTGGCCACGGCCCTGCGCACGGGCAGCTATGACGAGCTGTCGTCCCGTCTCGTCTTCTGTCTGACGGCCGCAGCCGTGGTGCTCGCGGTGGGCACATTGGTACTCGTCGCAGTAGCGATCTAGGACCGCCTGCTGTCGGCGGCCGGGCGTGACGAGTCCCGGACGCCGGCGCGCGTCCGATCGTCTCCGGCCGGCTCGGCGACGTCGCTGGTGTCTGGAACAAGGTGCCCGAAGCAAGCTACTCGCAACATCGCAGCCTTCTGCTCGCCCGGATCGGAGATCGTCACCCGATTTGGGTGAGGACGATCACGCCTGAGGGATCGATCATCTGAAAAGAGCGAGCTCAGAACACGATGCCGGTTTCAGGCACCGCCAGCAGACCAGCAACGCGTGCCAAGGAGGTGACGCACACGATGAGCGCCAATAACCTCGCCAACAACCTGCAAACCGCGCTCAACGGCCTGGGGACCGAACGGACCCAGAGCCTTGTTGATCGTCTGGTAGGTGGCGCTCGGCTTCGTCACGCGCGCACATGGGGTCGAAGCTTCCAGAGCTCCAGATGGCAGAACGGATGCTCAGACGTCCGCGGTAGCGGCGAACGATGGCCAGGTGGGCGGGGCTATGTAGGAATCGGACCAGGTCCTCTTCGGTTTGCCAGACCGAGATGGAGCGCGTTGTGCGTTTGAGCGGCTGGGCCGTTAGCGATAGAGCGACGGCGCCGTCGAGCGCCGGCCAGCCGCGGCGTAGGCGCAGGGCGGCGATCGCTGCGCCCGGCAAGTCGCGATAGCGGCCGACGCGAGCCTCCGTCGCGGCGATCACGACTCCACCACGCTCAGGCGCCGCCGCTCCCGCCTTCCAGCGAACGTTCAGCATCACGCTAGGGTCGCATCGGCTGGGCCGACGCGGGCGCGTGCCGGCGCTGTTATGGCTGCGCGTCTTTGTTCGCGGGCGATGCTGCGCGTGATCGCCTTGGTAGTGCGTCGCATCGCGGGAAGCTGACCGCTCATCGGCAGCCAGTAGCCGTTGAAGTACAGGCGCGGAGCCCGTGGGTGCGCGCTGCCGCCGTACGCAAGCGGGCGCCCCGTGTCGTTCAGCACACCGAGGTGTCCAACGACCCGCTCGAGCGCGTGTCTGTATCCGGTGGCCGCGATCAGAACGTCGGGCTGTACGCGGCGGTGATCGGCGAGGATCACATCGGCGCCGTCGAGGCACTCGATCGGTGGCACGAGCTCAAGCTGCCCGGCCTTCAGCGCTGCGACGAAGCCGCTGTCGAGAACGACCCCGAGCCCCTTGACTCGAAGCTCGGTTGCGATCCCGTAGGGCGCGCGCGGCAAGCCGTAGCGCGTCAGGTCGCCGAAGAGCAGGTGCTGAAGCAGGAATCCGGTGCGATCCACGAGCCATGCCGGCTGGTGTTCACTCACGCGCGCCAGGACCGTCGCGGGGATACCGAAGATCTCGCGCCGCAGCACGTTGGGCGGAGTACGCATCGCGATCTGAACGCTCGCGCCCGCGCGGACCAGTTCGGCGGCGATCTCAGACCCCGAGTTGCCGATGCCGGCAATGAGCACGCGTTTGCCGCGAAAGCGCTCGGCATTGCGGTACTCAGCAGCGTGCGACAGCTCGCCGGTGAAGCTGTCGCGGCCGGGCCAGGCGGGAATCCAAGGCATCTGGTCATAGCCCGCGGCGACGACGACGAAGCTCGCGTAAAGATCACCGGCCGACGTGCGAAGTCGGTAGCCGGCACCCTCATCCTCGATCCGTTCGACCGAAACGCCGGTGAACACATCGAGGCCCTCACGCTCTACGTAGCGTTCGAGGTAGGCGATCAGCGCATCGCGCGAGGGCCAGCGCCCGGCAGAGCGGGGGATCGCCATCCCCGGCAGCGAAGACATCCAGCGGACCGTGTTCAGGCGCACCCCGTCGTAGCGCGCCCGCCAGCTCGATGCGACCGCCGCTCGCTCGAGCACGATCGCCTCGATACCGCGGCGACGTAGGCTCGCGGCGACCCCGAGCCCGGCCGCGCCGGCACCGACGATCGCCACCTCTGCCCGCGCAGGAAGCGCTCTGCCGCCGTGATTGTCGCGCTCAGACATCAGAACCTCCGGACTCGTGGGAAATAACATACAGCTCTGCATGTACTACATACACTACTGAATGTACAATGTCAACCGTGCCACCCACAAACCCTCCGTCAGCCTCCCCCCGCCGGGACGGTCGCCACGCGGAGCTGCGCGGGACGGCCCGGGAACGACTCCTCGATGCCGCGCTTGCCGAGCTGCGCGAACGTGGCTATGCAGGCGCCTCCCTCGAGGCGATCGCGCGACGCGCGGGGCTCACCCGCGGCGCGGTCTACTGGAACTTCAACAGCAAGCTTGAGCTCTTCCTCGCGCTACTCGAGGAACGCGTCGATCGACCCGCGCGCGAGCTGATGCGACTCACCGAGACCGCCCCTGCGGAGACGGCGACGGCTGGTGCGGTGAGCCACGGCCTGGCACGCCTCGTTCGCGACCAGGGCGACCTCATCATGCTGCTGTTCGAGTACTGGGCGCTCGCCGTGCGCGACCCCGGCCTGCGGCCGGCGTTCAACGAGCGCCAGGAGCTACTTCGCAACGCGCTCGCGCGTGCGCTCGAGGCCCGCCACACCACCACCGGCGTCGCGCTCAGCTACCCGGCCGAGCGACTTGCCACCGCGATCCTCGCCCTCGCGAACGGCCTCGCGATGACCGCCCTCGCCGAGCCCGACGCCGTCCCAGACCAACTCCTCGGAGAGATCCTCGACCTCCTCTACGACGGCCTCGCCGCCCGCGCAACTGCCCGAGAACGCTGACGCCATAAACCGCAACCTCCACGGACGTCGGGACGGCTCGGTTACTGGTTTCGTCTGCTTGCGAGCGTGTCAGGCCGCCTTCGTCACGCTGCCGCGTGGGATGACCCTCGCCACCGCGACGCTGGCGTGGTGGGGAGTTCTCTGACGAAGATGAGCGTTGCAGCGCTGGCGCACGACTTCCCGCCTGGTCCTCGCCGGCTCGTTTGGAGCCACGACTCGCGACACGCTGGCGGCGATCCCGATCCCCCAGCTCGGCGAGGCGCTCAGACGCGCTCGTGCCCTTCCAAGGAGCTGACTTGAGCAAACACCACGATCCGGCTGCGAGGCCGGAAGGACGTCAGCAAACGATGCCATATGCGACGCATACATCTCCGAGCGCGCCCTTTCACCAGCGCCGAGCGCCAGCTCTTGGCCAAGGTCGCCTCGACCTGACGGTCCAGCGCTGCGCGAGCTCAACCGCGCGTTCTTCAACGAGATGACGGCCTGGTGGCAGACCCATGTCCACTACGGTGTGCTGCGTCCACTTCCTCGCGAGTTGCTCCACGCGCTTTGCCTCGGGCCAGCGCAGGAGTACACGCGCAACTGGCTGGCTGGACACACCAAACGGATGCCGGGTACCGTGGCCGACATTCTCGCCGATGCCGCCTGGAACACACTCAAGGAGCCGTGATGACCTTCTACGATGATCTGCTGGCCGCCGGACATCAGCACCCCGACCGCGTCGTGCACGTCGAGCGTGCGCAGGACCGAGCTGTGGTAACGCTGAGCGACCCAGAGAAGCTCAATGTCCTCAGCGCCGCGCTGACACAGCAGCTCAAGGCCGCGCTACAGGAGCTCGTGGCCGATCGCGCGATCCGGGCGATCGTCCTGACAGGAGCCGACCCGGGGTTCTCGGCCGGCGGTGACTTGCGGATGATGGATCAAGCTCCCGGCGCGCTCGCAGCGGCCGACGGCACGACTGATATCTGGCGCTGGATCCGCTATGAGTTCGGCGCGATCGCGCGGCTGATCGCCCCTAGCGACACGGCCTTCATCGCCGCACTGAACGGCCCAGCGGCCGGCGTCGGACTGGCCTGGGCACTCACCTGCGACCTGGTCGTAGCTTCCGAGCGTGCGCGAATCGTCCCAGCATTCGGACGCCTTGGTCTACTGCCCGAGGTGGGGACCTCGTGGGCCCTCACACGCCGGCTTGGCTACCAGGGCGCGTTCGCCTACTATGCCGCTGGCGAGCACCTCGACGCGCAGCGCGCGCAGGAGCTCGGGCTGGTGCACGAGGTCGTCGCCCACGACCAGCTCCTCAGCGCAGCCGACGTGTGGTGCACGCGGATCGCTGAACTTCCGCCGCACGCAATCGCGATGACGAAGCCCCTGCTGCGCGCCGCCGCCGACGCGTCCTGGGACCAAGCGCTCGTCATGGAGGAGTTCGCTGAGCCCCAATGCTTCACCACCAGCGCATTCCAAGAATCTGTCCGACAACTACTGGGTGCAAATGGACCGCATCATGCATAGCTGGATCGTGCGTTCCCACAAAACCACGCCCGCGAATCGGACGGCCGATGTCTCGCATCTCGCCAGGGCGCTCGCCTCTGCTTTCAGCGCGCAAAGCAGAAGGGGCAGCGCTCTCCAATGGCGGGCGAGGATGGCCGCTGGCGCGGCGCCACCTTAGCCGAGGCTTGCGGCCTCGCCCCCGTTTTGAAGTGACACACTTGTCGGCCGTGACAGCTCACGCACTCACCGGGGGTTGCCTGTGCGGCCGCGTGCGCTTCGAGCTGACGGAGCCGCCGACGGCCGCTGGGTACTGCCATTGCACTCGCTGCCAGCGGCGGACTGGGACAGCCGCCTCGGCACAGGCGAGGATCAACGGCGCCACCTTCCGGCTGCTTCAGGGGCAGAACTTCGTGAAGGCGTGGCGCCATCCAGACGGCGGGTTCGAGAAGTGCTTTTGCGGCGAGTGTGGGGCACATCTGTTTAGTCGCAACCCCGATGATCCTGGGCAAATGAGCGTGCGCATGGGGGGCTTCGACGGCGATCCAGGCGTGCGTCCGAGCTGGCGAACCTTCGTCGCGTATGCGGCTTGCTGGGAGCCCATTCCCGATGACGGGCTCGAGCGCTTCGACGAGGGAAAGCCGCGCTTCTAGACGGAGACAGCGTCGCTGTGCGCTTTCGTTGACAACTAGCCGACCTCCTCGAACAGCGGGCAGTCCTCGAGGGTGGGGCAGCGGCTCTCGGCCGCTGCCTCGAGCCAACTCCGTACGAGGCGCGCGCGGTCGATCAGCGCGTTGACCTCGGGGAGCTTGCGCTGGGCGATGGTGCGCAATCGCTCGGAGACAGCGGCGCTTGCATCGGACGCGGCCAGTGACTCACGGATGTCGCCAAGGCTGAGGCCGGCTCGCTGCGCGACGGCGATGATCGACAGGGTGCGCCCAGCCGATCGCGTCCTCGATCTGCTTGGTCGAGTGGGGCGTGTTACAGGACCGGCGGATGAACCAGTCGACGAAGTCGTCGTAGTCCGAGAGCCAGTGGGCGCCATTGAACTTCAGCCAGCTCCTGGCCACGGGGGGTGCAGATAGAACCCTCTGCGCAGTCGCGGATGGGCCAGCACGCGCCATCGCAGCCCGCCCACCGGGCTGACCGGGAAGAACGGACCGATGAACGCCGCCGCGAGCACGCGCTCGGGGTGCTCGGCGGCCAGCAGCAGCGAGCGCTGTGCCCCACGCGAGAGAGACACGATCGTCGCCCGCTCGGTGTCGGTCGCGTCCATCACCGCCAGCGCATCCGCCGCGAACTCGGACTCGGCATACAGCTCGCTGTCGGCAGGGCGGTCGGACTTGCCATTTCCGCGCGGATCGAACGTCAACACCCGAAAGTGCCGAGCGAGGTAGGGGAACTGCGCCTTCCAGATGCGCGAATGAACGATCGACCACGTTGGCAATAGGAGAACGGTGCTGTCTCCGTGGCCGTAGGCCTCGTAGAACACACGGACGCCGTCGCGCTCGATGTAGCCTTCTTCGCTCGGGTAGAGCGCCCGCGTCGGCTCGGCAGCTTGCTCCTTGGCATCGACTGCGACGGCCATGCGTTCCTCCTTTCCAAATGCGCGATCGACCATACTCTTTGCCGGTTCGAGGCTATTCTGCGCGGGCGCGCGCTACGACTCACTTCTGGAGGGCCACAGCGCATAGTTCTGGATGCTGCACCCGGGCGGCCTCCTGCGTTACGCCGATCTCGCGCGCAGGGCGTCGATGTTGCACACGGTGATGCGCCTGCGGTCGGTTTCGATGCAGCCGAGCTCGCGCAGGGTTTGCAGCGCCTCGGCCACGCCCGCGCGGGAGGACGCCGTCCATCCGCCCAGCTCCTCCTGGGTGATCGGCAGCGTGATCTCCGAGCCCCGCTCGCCGGTCTGCCCGTAGCGCTCCACCAGCTCGACGAGCCGCGCGGCGACGCGTCCGGTGGTATCAGAGGCGCCAAACTGGATGCGCTTGCGATTCGCGTCGCGAAAGCGGCCGCTGATGACGGCCACGATCGCGAGCGCGGTGCGCGGGGTCGCCTGCAGGTATGAGCGAAAGCTCGATGCCGAGAAGACGAATGCCTCCACAGGCTCGATCGCGGTGACGCTGCTCGACCGTGCCTGCTCGTCGATGAACGACAGCTCGCCCAGGACGTCGCCTGGACCGCGGAAGCTCAGCGCGATCTCGTGGCCCTCGGCTGTGACGCAGCTGGCCTTGACGTGCCCCTCGAGCAGGATCATCACCCGGTCGCCGGGCTCTCCCTCATGCATCAATCGCGTTCCGCGCGGGAAGCGACATAGCCGGCCGAGACGGTCAAGCCGTTCGCGGTCGGCCGGCTCGAGCAGCGCACGGAAGGAGTTGGTCTCCCGACTCTGCGCCCACCGCCGTGACCTTAGACTCTCGGGTCCAGGATTGGATGCGCCCAAGGTACAAAATTGCGTGGTGGGCACATGTCAGCAGCCGTAGCGTGGTCCTGCTCAGCGGAATCGACCGCGGAATCGACCACAGGAGACAAGTCATGGCGGCAGTCAGTTCTCAGCCGACAATCGATCAAGGACGACTGGACCAGTTCATGGGTCAGTTCGTACAGGACCTCGGCGCCGCCTTGAGCGTGGCGACCGTGGTGCTTGGAGACAAGCTCGGGCTGTATAAGGCAATGGCCGACGGCGATCCCGTCACCTCAGCTGAACTCGCCGAGCGCACCGGCACCGAGGAGCGCTACGTGCGCGAGTGGCTCTCGGCCCAGGCGGCTGGCGGCTACGTCACCTTCGACGCGGCGAGCGAGCGCTTCACGCTTCCGCCCGAGCAGGCCATGGCCCTAGCTCAGGACGACAGCCCGGCCTTCATTCCCGGAGCCTTCCAGCTCGCGGCGTCGCTCGTGAAGGACGAGCCGAAGATCGCCGACGCGTTCCGCTCGGGCAACGGCGTGGGTTGGCACGAGCACGACGGGGACCTCTTCTGCGGCACGGAGCGTTTCTTCCGCCCGGGCTATATCGCCAACCTCGTTCCCAACTGGATTCCTGCGCTTGAGGGCGTGAACGAGAGGCTCACCGCGGGCGGGCTGGTGGCCGATGTCGGATGCGGGCATGGCGCCTCGACGCTGATCCTCGCTGAGGCCTACCCGCAGTCAAGGTTCGTCGGCTACGACTATCACGCCGAGTCAATCGACCGAGCACGCGCCGCCGCGCGCGCGGCGGGCGTCGAGGACCGCGTCAGCTTCGAGGTCGCCTCAGCCAAGGACTTCCCCGGGGAGGGCTACGACCTCGTCGCGATGTTCGACTGCCTGCACGATATGGGCAACCCGGTCGGCGCTGCCGCCCACGTGCGCAAAGCGCTCACCCATGACGGTACGTGGCTGATCGTGAGCCCTTCGCCAACGACCGACTCGAGGACAATCTCAACCCGGTAGGGCGCGTATTCTACTCCGCCTCGACGATGATCTGCACCCCCGCGTCGCGCGACCAGGAGGTCGGGCTCGCGCTCGGTGCGCAGGCCGGTGAGGCGCTGGCCCGACCCCCTGAGTTCGGTCCGATGCTTGTGAGAGTTCTACCCGCCCACGATCATGGGCGAGGAAGGAACTCACATGAAGCGACGCAGGCACACGCCAGAGCAGGTTGTTCGCAAGCTGCGCGAGGCCGAGCGGATGCTCGCCGAGGGCAAGACGATCCCCGAGGTCGCCAAGGAGCTCGAAGTCTCCGAGAACACGTTCCACCGCTGGCGCACGCAGTACGGCGGCATGAAGGCCGACGACGTCAAGCTGTTGAAGGAGCTGCAGCGCGAGAACTCCCAGCTCAAGCGCATCGTGGCCGACAAGGAGCTCGAGATCGACGCGCTGAAGGAGGTGGCGAAGGGAAATTGGTAGGCCCGGCCCGCAGGCGCCAGGCGGTCCTGATGCTTCAGGACCGCAAGGGGCTCTCCGAGCGTCGGGCATGCCAGATCGTCGGGCAGCACCGCTCGACGCAGCGCCGGCCGCTGTGCGTGGCGCAAGATGATCAGGCGCTGCGCGCCCGCCTACGCAAGCTCTCAAAGGATCGCCCGCGCTGGGGCTACCGACGCGCACACGCCCAGCTGCGCGAGGAGGGCTGGGCTGTGAACCGCAAGCGGGTGCAGCGCCTGTGGCGCGAGGAGGGCCTGCGCGTGCCCGTCCGCCGGCGCAAGCGCCAGCGCCTGGGCGACTCGACCGTGCCGGCCAAGCGCCTGGCCGCGGAACACCCCGATCACGTATGGGCGCTTGACTTCCAGTTCGACCAGACCGCCGACGGGCGCATCCTGAAGCTCCTGCACATCGTCGACGAGTTCACCCGCGAGGCGCTCGATGTCGGCTGCGAGCGGCGCATCGACGCCGACCAGGCGGTCAGCCGCCTTGAGCGAATCGTCGCCGAGACCGGGCGTGTGCCCGCGTTCCTGCGCGCCGACAACGGGCCCGAGTTGACGGCCAACGCGATCAGGGACTGGTGCCGTTTCTCGGGCGCCGGGAGCGCCTACATCGAGCCGGGATCGCCGTGGCAGAACCCCTATGTGGAGTCCTTCGGCTCGCGCATCCGCGACGAGCTGCTCGCGGTCGAGCAGTTCAGCTGCCTGGCCGAGGCGCAGGTGATGGTCGCCGACTGGCGAGAGGACTACAACGAGCGCCGCCCGCACTCGGCGCTTTCAATGATGGCGCCGGCCAAGTTCGCCAGGGTATGGGCTCAGGCGGTCAAGGAGGGCAAGGTGATCCCCTTCACCAACCCCGCGAAGGCCCTCAGATCGCTCGAGAGCGGCTCCTTTTCAACGCCAGGTGGTGAAAACGTGTCCGATTCGGCCGAGGGGGTACTCGGCGACGCGCCCGCCGCCTTGCTGCGCTCGCCCTACGGGCTCGCTCCGCAAGGCGGCGGCACCCCTACTCTTCACGAAGACGACAGCCACCGACTCTCACAGCAGGTGGACCGATGAACGGGGTCCGGCCAGCGCGACTGCGCACCGTCGTGACCGAGGGCGGCTTCACACGTTTTCGTCGCGCGACCGAGACGCCGTTCAACCTGGTGCTCGAGGCGCGGCCCTGAGGGGATCCGCTTGCGCCCGATTCGGCGAGCTTGGGATCGGGCGCAACCGCGCTCACGACAGGACGCAACTGCCTCGAGCAGACTCTGCGCTGCCTCGCCTCAATGCGGTCGTCTCCAAACCGTGCTCTGCGCGATGGTTCGCTCGTCGGCTCAGGCTGGGAGTAGCTGTGCCAACTCGTGCAGGTCGCGGACGGACAGGTCTGCGTCGGGGTCTTCGCGAACCGGCGAGCCCTCCCCGTACTCGAGCGGGCGCTCGACGAGCGCGCTCCGCAGCCCGGCCCGGCGCGCGCCCTTGAGATCCAAGGGGTGAGAGGCCACCAGCATCACCTCGGCCGGCTCCAAGTTGAGCAGGCTCGGCGCCATGAGGTAAGCCTCCGGCGCCGGCTTGTAGGTATGCGCTAGCTCCGCTGAGAGCACGCAGTCAAAGTGCAGGTCGCTGTGACGGGCGAGATCGACGAGCAGGGCGACGTGGCCGTTCGACAGGGCCGCAACGACACGCTCGCGGCGCAAGGCATCAAGGCCCGTACACACGTCCGGCCAGGCGTCGAGCTGATGCCACGCGTCCAGGAGCCGCGCTCGCTCAACCGTGGGAAGATCCAAACCCCGCTCGGCGAGGAGCTCGTTCAGCGCGGCGCCGTGAAGCTCGTCGAAGTTCGCCCAGGGCCGCTCGCCAGCGTTGACAGCGGCCAGCATCGGCCAGAAACCGGCGCGCCACGCGTCAGCCAGCTCCTCCGGATCGCCCGATAGTTTGCTCGCGAGAAACGCCCTCGCGATCCCCGAACGCCAGTCCACCAGCGTCCCGAACACGTCGAAAACGAGAGCGCGCACAGCCAACCAGGTAACCCTATCCCAGCGGCTCTCGTCACGCAGCCCACGCACACGCAGCCCACGCACACATCGCCGGCGATCGGCAGAGAAACCGCTCCACACCCGAACGGCACGACCTCCGAGACATGCCTCATTGCGCGCCCAAAGCGAGCTGGTCATTGCGAGTAGACGTAGCCACCCGAGGAGGCTCTCGCGCGAGGCGTATCAAAAATCAGACGAGACGACTGCGACCATCCGCGTGCCCCGTCACGGCGTGTCAGCAAGCCGCTTCGTGAAGCCCCGAGACTGCGTTGTGAAGCCCATCCTCGTATAGAAGGCGTAGGCATCGGCCCGCCACTCGCCAGACGACAAGTCGAGGCGCTGCGCTCCAGCACGGCGAGCCTCGTCGGTCGCCGCCTCCACGAGGGCGGAGGCGATACCCCGACGCCGATGGGAGGCCGAGACAACGATGTCGGTGATGCGGCAGGAGAGGCGATCACGATCAAGGCGAGGAACGATATGCGTGGCCACAAGGCCCACGACGCCATCGGCGCTGTCTGCCACCTGTAGTCGCGAGGCCGGATCGTCTGCGAACCGCGCGATGTGGGCTGCCGCCGCCTCGGGTGACGCGGGGTAGTCGATGTCGGCAAGCAGCGCGGCGACTCTAGCTGCATCGGCCTGGGTCGCATCTCGGATGGTCAACTCCATCGGGCGAAGTGAAGCACTAGCGCACTTCCGGCCACCAACCTGCGATCTCTCAATTGCCATCGTTGGCGGTAAATCGCTCCTCCGAGTAGATTCAAGGTCGTGAGGAGCGATCCGCCCTGGGGGGAGGAGCCGCCGCAAAGCGGGCGAGAGTTCGCTCGGCGACTCTGGGAGGTGGGTCGCGAGGCGGCAGCCAAGAAGAAGCAGGTGACGCAAGCGGTCGGTGCGCTGCGCCACGGCAAGACGCGCGAGCAACTGAGGAGCCTGTTCGAGGACGAGCTTGATCGACGGGGCGTTGCGCGAGATCCCGTCTGGGTCGAGCAGAAGCTGGACGAACTCGAATGGTCACCGGCTGAACGGGGACGCGAGACGGTGCGCCGTCTCGGGCTGGCTGCCACAACGCTGGGTCGCGTGGCGCAGTCGCAGGGGTTGGGTGAGGCGCCCCAGTGGATGCAGCCACCAGATGACGCTTCCTACTACGCCTGGGCACGGCGCACAGAGAAGACGCCGGTAGACATTGACCCCGACGCGGAAGCCTGGCTAGAGCGAGCGCTTGCCAGCACACCTCGGCGCATAGGAAAGCTGATGGCCGTCGTCGATGTGTGGTTCAGCTATGAAAATGGGCAAAGCGATGGTGTTGTAATCGTGCATCTCGGCAACCAGAGCGTGGGCAGCCTCAACCGGGAGGCATCTGAAAGGTTCGCGACGGTCATGCAGGCTGCGCCCAGTCGCGGCGCAAAGCCCCGCGGAAGCGCGCAGTTAGCGAAGGCGGCGCACCTTCGACCCCCATACCTGCTTGTGGTGGACGTACCGCTGTCAGCCGCACCGTCCTGAGGAGGGCGTTGAGCTCCTCGCAATCTCCTCGGCGAGCCTCGCCAAGTCGGATACCTCGATGCCCAAAGCTGCGGCGAGGCGAACTAGCGTGCGTGCCAGCCGTCCTCGCGTCGCTCGTAGCGGGTGTGCCTGCCGCGGTGCAGGTGCGTGGACACGTTCGTGGTTGGGACAGCGAGCGCGGCGGCGATCTCGGCGGGTGAGCTTCCGGGGTGATCGGTCAGGTAGCCGATGATGTCGCCCTGGGAGACGCGTCGCTGCCGCGCCGCTGGCGCCACGGTTTCCCCGGCGAGCGCGGCGCGCGCGGACAGCAGCACCTCGCGCTCCCCGGCGGCAGCCCGTTCCCACTTCTCCAAGCGGTTTAGCTCCTGATCGATCTCGCGCATGACGCTCGCTGTCGAGCCGAACGGCGAATCGGTCATCGGCTGATTGGCCCTCCTGGTCGGGTCGTGCTCAAGAAGCGTTCTCGTTCTCTACGCCGTGCCCCTGGCGGACGCCGAACGCTGTGCGTGGGGCGGGAGAGGGGCCCGCCCCACACACGCGTCCACCCGGGGTGCTACGCCTTCGCTTTGACCTCCAGCGGTTCTTCGCCGGCGAGTTTCGCCGTCGCGTTCAGCCCGATCTGTTCACCGGGCGGTATCCCGCCTTTTTCGGCTTCCTTGGGGCTCGTGATCTTCAGCGTGTCTTTCAAGCCGCCTTCGAAGCGTTCGGGGCTCTGCACGCCGCCCTTCTGCTTGTAGGCGAGCGTGAATTCGCTGTACATCCCGTTGAGCCTGGTGATCGGCGCGATCACCGAGCCTTCCAACGCGGCCTGGACCGCTTCGCTGCTGTCGCGCCCGCATTCGAAGGAGAACCAGCTCGGCGCGGGTGATTTCGCCTTCACGTCCAGGCCGACCACCGGTTTTTCCCCGCCGGTGATGAAGCCCACTTCGCCTTCCACCGCCGTCGTGGTTTCCATCTGCCCTTCTTTGAGCGGGTTGCTCTGGCACGCCAGGTCGCTTTCTTCGGTCACACAGCCGCTCAAAAGAACGCTCGCCGTCAACGTTTTCGCGCCGGTGACTTCACCCGCCAGCGTCCCAGCCGAGCACGCGATCACCAGTTTTTTGCTGATCGTTTCGAGCTTCACCGAACCCGTGCTGGCCGAGAACTTCGGCTTTGAGCCCGGACCCGACTCCCATTCGTACTTGCCTTTATGCGTCGCGTTCACCGCCACACAGTTCGGACCGCCGTAGCCGCCGCTGTAAACGGTTTTCTTGCCAACCACCGTGCCTTCCACTTTCACACACCGCCCCACTTCCGGCAGGCTCGTGGGTGCCGGAGGCGGCGGGCCGAAGGCGAGGCTGGAGTGCTCATTAGCGCCGATGCCGACCATCGAGCCATGCGTGAGCACCGCCACCGGAGTCGCGCTACAGCTTTCGGCCTCGCAGGGTTCCGGGCCGGTGTGGGTGCCGTCGCCCAGCTGCCCATTCTTGTTTTCTCCCCAGGCCATGACCGAGCCGCCTTTGAGCAGGGCGAGGCTGTGGTCACCCCGGGCTGCGATGGCAGTGACGCTGCTCAGTCCGCTCACTTCAACCGGTTTCTTGGAGCAGGGCTCCATGAACGTGCCACAGTTTTCGGGGCCGGTATGGCTGCCGTCGCCGAGCTCGTCGTTGAAGTTTTCGCCCCACGCCTCGACCTTGCCGTTTTTCAGCAGGGCGAGGCTGAAAGGTGCACCACCGTTTGCTAGTTGACCACCGGCTGCGATGGCTGAGACTTCTTTCAGGCCGCTGACCGCCACCGGGACGTCGCTGGCGGTTTCGGTGCCGTCGCCCAGCTCTCCTCCCCCGTTTTCTCCCCAGGCCACGACGGTGCCGTTTTCCAGCAGGGCCAAGCTGTGAGCACTGTCGCCCGAGACGGCACTGACGCCGCTCAAGACTGAGCCCGGACAAGGTTCCGGTGCGGGCGCGCAGACCGCCACTGGGACATGGCTGGTTCCGGTGGAACCATCGCCGAGTGCTGCTCCGCTGCCCCAGGCCATCACCGTGCCGTTGTCCAGCACGGCGAAGCTGGTGTGTCCCCCTGCTGCGATGGCCTTGACGGGTTCGCTCAGTCCCGTGACTTCCACGGGCGCGTCGCTGTTCGTGCCGTCGTTGCGTTCGCCCCATTCGACGACCTTGCCGTCGCTCATTAGCGCCATGGCGTTTTCGCCGCCGGCTGCGATGGCCACGACCGGTTCGCTGAGACCTGTCACTTCAACGGGCACGTCGCTGGCTTTCTTTTCCCCGTTGCCGAGCTGCCCACTGCCGCCTGTGCCCCAGGCCATGACCTTGCCGTTTTCCAGCAACGCCAGGCTGAAGTCATAATTTTCAAGGATCCCGCCGCCCGTAACGGCCGTGACCCCGCTCAGCCCCTTTACAGCAATCGGGGTCGTGCTGCAGGCAGGCGTTTCAGCGTACTGTGCGCATTTTTCGGGTCCTTCGGTTTCGCCATTGCCAAGCTGCCCCTGGGAGTTCCTGCCCCACGCATACGCCACGTTCGGCGCGGCCTGCGCGGTGGAGGCGAGGGTCATGGTGAGTGCGGCGGTTAGCGCCGCGAGGATCGCCGCCAGCCCTGCGTGTTTGTGGCTGGTGGTCGAGCGTCCTGCTAGGGAGTGAAGCACCTCACTGTTCTCTTTTCTCCCCTCGATCTCCTGATCCCCGCCCGAAGCTTGCCCCCCGAAGCGGCCTGAGGGAAGGCAGCTAACCAGATCGGCTAGCATCTGTCAAGGTGTTTATCCAGAAGGTCGCACATTCTGCTCCATACAGGGGCCGAGCCGGTCTGTGTAATCGCCGTTGTGTGAGACCGTGATGTAAGCTCGTGGGAGCACATGTGCCGGCGTTGTGCTCGATGTGCTGTAAGAATGTGACGCTGTGAACGGGGACTCGAAAGCGAACGAGCTGGGCGAGCGTCCGCGCCGGGCGGCGAGACTCCCGCGCTCGCGGCGGGCGTTCCCGCCGCCGCCGAAACCGCCGCCGAAACCGGCGCGGACGCGGCGCAGCCCGCGCTGGCGCCTGGCGCAGGCGATGATCGAGCTGTCCGCTCGCGCCGGGCACGAGCAGGTCGCGATCGCCGAGCTGTGTGCCGCGGCGGGCGTCTCCCCGGTGAGCATCCATGAGCACTTTCACGACAAGGAAGACGTGCTGATCCACGCCTACCGGCTCTGCGCGGAGGCGATCTTCGGGGAGATGCGCGCCGCCGCCGCCGACGCCGACGGCTCGGGTGAGATCCCGCGGCGTGCCCTGGACGCGCTGCTGCGGGCGCTCGCGCGCGACCCCGAGGCGGCACGCGTGCTGTTCATCGAGGCGCTCGCCGGCGGCGAGCGGATGCGCGCCGAGCGCACGCAGGCGTTCGCGCGCTTCGGCGACCGCGTGGCGGAGTACCTGCGCCATCCCTCCGGCGACTCGCCGGACATACCGGTGCTCGCGGTGATCGGCGCGCTGCGACACATCGTCGCGCGCCATCTGCGCAACAACGCCGCCGACGAGCTCCCCGCGCGCCTGCAGGACGGCCTCGACTGGCTGCACTCCTACACAAGGCCAGCGGGGTCACCGCCATGGAGCAGCTCGCCCGCCGCGCTGCTACCCGCCGCGGCACGGCAGCTGCCGCGGCCGCTCGCGTGGGCGCCCGAGCGGCTGCCACCCGGAACCCACGGCCTGCCCGCCGGGCTCGTCACACGCCACCAGCGCACCCGCCTGATCAACGCGACCGCCGAGGTCATGCTCGCGCGCGGCTACGCCAACACCACGATCAACGAGATCATCGCCCGCGCCCGCGTCACAAAGCCCACCTTCTACGAGCACTTCAACGACAAGCAGCACGCCTTCCTCGAGGCCCAGCAGTACCCCAGCCAGCACGTGCTCGACCGCTGCGCCGACGCCTACTTCTCCGCCGAGCGCTGGCCCGAACGCATCTGGCGGATGCTCAAAGCCCTGATCGAGACGATCGCCGAAAACCCCGCGATCTCACACCTACGGCTCGTCGAGTGCTACTCCGCCGGACCCGAAGCCATCCGCCGCGCCGAGGACATCACCCGCACCTTCACCATCTTCATCCAAGAGGGCCACCACCAGAACACCAACGCCGCCCGGCTACCACGCCTCTGCACCGAGGCGATCACCGGCGCGATCTTCGAGATCACCCAACGCCACATCGCCCAACACGACCCCGCCACACTCGCCACCCGCCTACCCCAACTCACCTACATCGCCACCGCACCCTACATCGGCCCACACGACGCGATCGGGCACATCGAAGAAATCAAAGCACGGCACAGCCGCCGGAATGACCGGGCCGGTTGAAGGCGTCTAGCACCCGCTTGACGATCTACAGGTTGGCTTGCGACATCTCCCGGAGCGGTTCAGACCTCGCGCGGTGACTTGAACCGACGCAAGCACATCCTCGCCAGCGTCGATCATCCGGGTAGGCAGATAGGAGATCGACTCCCAAGCCTCGAACCATCCCCGCAGCGCTGCTCGCACACCGTCGTGACCACGGTAGATTCCATCCGATCCCATCTCCATCAGCCAAGGCACGGCGCGACTGTCCCATTCAATCTCCGGCGCATACATCTCGAACGCCTTTCGCAGGGGCACATCTCGACCCATCGCAGAGCTCGTGACACTTCTCGCCGCGAGCCGCGTCCGTCCGTCCGCGCTCGTAGCTTGAGTACTCGCTCTGAGTGTTGTGGGCTCAAGCTCACAGCACCCCCATTCGAGACTTCCAGGAGCCGCGACATGACCGACGTAGGACGTAACGCACCCTGTCCCTGCGGAAGCGGGTTGAAGCACAAGCGCTGCTGCCTGGGCCGAGAGGACGAGGCGGCGCTCGACGCTCTGGAGGCTGAGCGCATCTGGGATCGGATGCAGAGCTGGGCGCTCAAACGGTTCGGCGATGAGCTCGGCGCGGCGCTCAAGGAGCACATGGATGCCCGCGGCGTGGGCAACGACGACCGTCCGGCGATGGACGACGACCTCTCGCTCGCGCTTTGCTGGCTGCTCATCGACCGCGAGCTCGCTGACGGCAGCGGCGTGCCTGCGGAGCTGTACGCGAACCTCCCTGAGCTCACGGCGCCCGAGCGAGAGATTGCGACACGCATCGCAGCGTGCGGGCTCGGGCTCCACCGCGTAACGGACGTTGACTCGGGCGCGTCGATCGGCCTGAAGAACGTGATCACCGGCGCGAGGACCCGCGTGACGAGCCCGAACGTGTCGCGCGAGGCCGTGCGCTGGCACGTTCTCCTCTGCCGAGTCTTGTTCGGCGGTCCGACCCCCTCACTCTGGGGCGCAGCTGGCTTCTACGAGCCTGCCGAGGAGGCCGAGCTGCTTGCAGAGCTGCGGTGCATTGCCGACGCCCACGAGCTCGGCACGAGCCACACCGCGCTGGAAGCCGCCTTACGCGTGGGCGCTGGCGAGCTGGTGTGCTTCATCCCGCCCAGCCGTCGCGCCGCGCACGTGCCGTACACCCTTGAGGGGGACCGAGTGGTCATAGCTGAGGCGTGCTGGCACTTGAGCGAGCCCACCACGGCGTTCGACGCGCTCCTCGACGCTCACGAGCTCACGCTTGATGACACGACAGGCGGCAGCGAGGACATCACGTTCGACTGGCTCACCTCGCGACGCCCGCTACTCGCTCGCCGGCCGGCCCTGCCGATCGGTGCGATCTGCATGGAGAGCGGACCTGCCCTCGTGAGAGAGGACGGCGAGCTCGAGCTCCCAGATCTCACATCGCTGGGGACGTTCACCCTGCGGGACGACCGCCTCGAGTTCTCTGGGACCTCCGAGGAGCGCCTAGCCCGTGCAATTGCGCTCATCAAGCGACGCCTCGGCAGGTTGGCGGGTCCTCCCAAGCGTCACGTGCGTTCCGTCGACGACGCCTTGGCAGCACGGCGATGCCAGCGGCAACCAGCACCGAATGTCCGCCCAGATGCGGGACCGGCGGTCAGGGGCGAACACTCGCTCGTGCCCGAGGCACGGATCCGAGAGCTCACCTATCGGCGCTGGATCGACGACCCGAACGAGCGGCTCGCAGGGCTCAGCCCGCGAGCCGCAGCCGCTCGCGGTGAGCACCGCGAGGAGGTCGAACGGCAGCTGCGCAGCCTCGAGCATCACAGCGCGCGCGACCGTGCCGACGGCCAGCCAGGGCCCGACGTCGCGTGGCTACGGGCAGAGCTCTCGCTCGACACCGAGCTGGCCGCGTGATCCGCGGATTCAGTCACGGTTACGCGGATTCAGTCACGGTTAACGGGGCGGCTGTGCCACCCGGTACGCTGCCTCCGTCATGGCGGAGCTGTTGTCGCGGGAGGCGGTGCGTGTCGGCGCGGTCCGAGGGCGCTACTTCCGCGAGAACTTCGCCCAGGGCGGCATCGATTTGGCGCAGATCGTGCCCGAGCTCGTCACGAACGCCGACGCGGCAATCGCGGCAAGCGGCGCTGCACAAGGGCGGATCGAGCTTCGCTTCGGCGCCCCGGACGGCGCGTTCCTAGCGGCTTGGCGCGTGCAGATGCGCGCCCTGCGCGTCCCTGCCCTGCCGACGTGGCGTTTCGAGGCGAGTTGCGTCGATGACGGGGTCGGAGTCGACGCTGCAACGGTAGACCGACGCCTCGGCGCCCTCGGCGAGCTTCCGGAGGACGGCGGGCAGCGTGGCCTGTTCGGACGGGGCCTTCGCGATGTCTGGCTGGCGCAAGGGGCAGGGCGGATCGAGGGCGTCCGGGAAGGACGCAGGGTTGAGTCGTGGTTCTTCCCGGCGGCAGGCGACGACCCGTACGCGTACCTGCATGTCCGGGACGAACCCGCCCCCGGCGCGCGGCCGGGGACACGCGTGACCGTGCCGCTCGCCGTGAACCGGCTGCCCGCCGACGGTCGCTTGAGAACCCTCGTCTCGCAGCTGGTACAGCTGCGGCCTGTATTGGAGGATCCGGCGCGCGAGTTGTGGCTCGAGCTTCCGTCGGGCGCAGTCGAGATGGTTCGGCTTCCGGTACCGGAGCCGGATACGGACCGACCGATGCTGTTCGAGGGCGAGGTCGAGGTCACGCGCGCAGTGTGTGCCCACATCACGGTGCGTCGCAGCACCCGACCCCTGCCGCCGGGAACCTCGCGTGCGACTCGGCTCGGCGGCCTGGTCGTGCGATCTGGACGCGCCGCACACGAGTCGACGCTCGCCGCTCACGAGGGGCTTCCCGGCACCCGCCATTTGTATGGGGAGGTGCAGTGCGACGCGCTCGAGGAGCTCCAGCGAGCGGCGTTGGAGCGACCGAGACCGCAGGTGGTCGTCAAGGTCGATCGCAGCGGGCTCAACGAGAACCACCCGGTCGTGAAGGCGCTCTATGCCGCGATCGACCGGGTACTGCGCCCGATCGTCGCCGAGGAGGAACGCCGCGCCGGAGCTCACCTCGTACGCGCCGGCGGGGCGCTACGCGCCCGCGATCAGGTCGGCCTGCGGGCGCTCAACGAGGCCCTCAAGAACGCCTTCGACACGCCCGGCAAGGCCGGGTTCGCGTCCGGCGGGCAGCCCTCGGCGCGTCCACCGGCGACGCCGACGGAGACCACAGAGGCGAGCGCCGGTCCCGCCCCAATCTCCGGCACAGGATCGCCAGCTGCCGAGCGGGCGCCCCTGCGCTTCAAGCAGGCGCTCGTACGGCTGCACCCGGGCGAGCGGCGCGGCGTCTCGCTGCTCATCGACCCGCAGCGGATCGCCGCCGGCACGATCGTCCACATCGCCGTCGACCCGGGCCTCGGGATCAGTCTGTGGTCGGACACCGTCCCGGAGCCCAATCGCAGCGGCTGGTCGCGGATCGACGCGAACCTGCGCTGCCGCGCGTCGGCGGAGCCCGGTGCCCGGCTCAGCGTGCTCGCCGAGGCGATGGGTCACGCCGCGGAGCTGGTCGTCCTCGTCGTGCGCCACCACGCGAACGGCTGGGTCCGCGAGATCGCGCGCAAGGACGAGGACGCTGAGATCGAGGCGCATTTCGACCCCGAAGCAGGAATCGTCACCGTCTACGAGGGTCGCCGAGAGTTTCGAGCCCTCGAGAGGGCGGCGCGTCGCTCCGGGCTGCCCAAGGGGCGGGTGCGCGAATACCTTCCGTACCGAATGCTCGAGGTCGAGGTGGCGGCAAACACGGTTTACACCTGGGCCGCGGAGGAGATCGTTGCCCGGCGTCTCGCCGAGGAGCGACCTTCAGATCCCGCAGACTACGCCGTCGCCGTCCGCCACGAGGCGCAAGCGCTGCGCTACCGAACGCACGAGAAGCTCATGCGGGCATTCCTCGACGAGGCTGTCTACGACGGACGCGTGCGAGTCCAGTCCGAGGCTCACGGGCGCAGCGCCCAGCAATCGCTGCACGCAACGTGAGTCGCCTGAGCGCGGCCACAGATGACGTGCGTGCTGCGGCGTAGCGCGGAGAGCGCCCTCCCGGGAGCGCTCGCTCACCTGCTCGCGCCGCCGGCAGCCTTTCCTAAAGAACCTCAACCTACTTGGCGATTTTGCGCCAGTTTTGCGCCAGTTCTTTTCCGGTTCAGGCGGTTTCCAGCGGTCCCGAGCGGCCCTGCACCGCCCGCCGGTGGCCGCCTCAGGGCGGCAGCATCAGGTGCAAATCGGCCGCACACGCCGCAACGACGCAGGGGGAGGGGGAGGGATTCGAACCCCTCGTCGGAGGAAAACCCCCGAAACGGTTTTCGAGACCTTGACTCAGGCGGTCTCTAGCGGCGTCCAGCGGTC
>CAWBQH010000010.1:0-13705 GCA_963790905.1 uncultured Solirubrobacteraceae bacterium | reverse complement strand
CCGATCCCGCGCAGCGGCGCCCGCAGGTTGCGCTCGATGTCGTAGGCGAGCGCCTTCAGCGGGCTGACGTAGACGACCCGCGTCCTGGCGTTGGCGTCGCCCGCGTCCTGCTCGCGGCGGGCGCTCAGCCGGTCGAGCGCCCACAGGAACGCGGCGAGCGTCTTGCCGGAGCCGGTGGGCGCGGAGACGAGCACGTTCTCGCCGGCGGCGATCGCGGGCCACGCCTGCTCCTGGGCGGGCGTGGGCGAGGCGAACGCCCGCTCGAACCACTCGCGGGTGCGCGGGCTGAAGCTGGAGAGAGACACCAGCGTGAGGCTAGCGGGCGGCTCGCTCAGGGAGGACGATCCCGACGCAGCGGTCAAGCTTGCCGCGCGCCTCGAACGTGCAATCGGTCGTGAAGTGGATGTGGCGCGGCTTAACCGCGTACAGGCGAACGCGCCGCTGCGGCATCGCATCGATCTTTGTCAGGCGGATCGCCGCCGCGGGCGCGCTACGCGGCGGTCGGCAGACCGACCGCAGCCGGCCTGCGGCGCGTGGCCACCACGCGCGCACCGCCGTCGGGCACGAACGAGACGGGCTCCGCGCGGCGCTCTCCGACCGTGAGACGGCGGCGCGCAGGTCGATCTCGCGCAGCACGGTCTGGATGACGCGCTTCATCTCCAGCTGCGCGAACACGACGGCCACGCAGCGGCGCACGCCGCCGCCGAAGGGGATCCACGTGTAGGTGCCGATGTCACGTCCACCCTCGCTCTCGAGGAAGCGCTCGGGCTGGAACGCGCGCGGGCGCGGGTAGACGTCCGCGCGTCGGTGCATCAGGTACACGCACGGCGCGACGATCGTGTCGAGCGGAAGCGTACGGCCGCCGAGCTCCATCGGCTGGGTCAGGCGCCGCATGACGACCGGCACCGCTGGGCACAGCCGCAGCGTCTCCTTGACGACGGCGTCGACGTACTCCTCGCTGTCGCCGACGAGCGCCTCGGCGCGCAGACGGGCGAGCTTGTCGGGGTGGCGCAGCAACCGCTCGAAGGCCCACGCGAGCGAGGTGGCGGTGGGACCGTCGGACAGGAACGTGACGAGTTCGTCGCGCATCTTCTTGTCGTCCACCGCATCGCCGTCCGAGCCGTCGCCGCCGCGATTGTGCTCCAGCGCCGCGAGGATGTCGTCGTGGTCGTCGGCGTCGCCGGCCGCGCGCCGCCGACGCACCTCCTCGAGCACGATCTGCTCGACGGGGCGCATGACCGTGGCGAACCCCGGGTTGGCGGTCATCGAGCGTTCGCCGACGGCCGCGAGCAACGCCAGGCGCCGCGGCCCGTTGACCCAGTTGGTCAGCTCGACGAGGGCCTTGCGCAGGCGCTCGGCGCGCTGTGCCTCGACCTCCCCGAAGGTGGCGCGCATCACCACCTCCAGGCTGATCGCCTGCATCCGCGGCCACAACGCGAACGGCTCGCCGAGCGGCCACGTGTCGATCTGGCGGCGTGCGACGTCGGCCATCATCTCGCCGTATGCGTGCATGCGCTCGCCGTGGAACGACGGCAGTATCCGTTTGCGATCGACCATGTGCGTCGGCTCGTCCTGCAACATCATCGAGCTCGACCGAGCAGCGGACCGAGCAGCGGGTTGGCTTCACCCGCGCCCGCGCGCAGGAGCTGTGGATCGGTGGTGAAGACCTGCTTGACGTGCTCGGGCCTGGTGAGAAACACCCACGGTCGTCCGTGACGAACGCGCAATGTGAACATATCGCCGTAGCGCTCGGCGCAGCGATCCATGAACGCGAGTGGACGCAGCGCCCAGCCGAGCGCCTGCAATGTGCTGGGCATGCGTGGCCCGTGTGGCAAGCCGGCCGCATTATCACGGCGTTTGAACGCGCCAAGGATCCCGCTCATGTCTCCCACTTCCGGCTTTGCGTCACGACTTTCTCTCTTTTCATTTTCTGCTGAGTGTTTCCCTCTTACCACAATGCCCGATTGCGCCTTTTTGCTGGTTGCTTTGACTGCTGTTTTCTCGTCGACTCCGCGTCGGCCGCGCTTGCGATAGCGGGGTCCAGCGAGTAGCGTACCCGAGCGCATCGGCAATGGTGAATTTTCGGTAACGCCGTCGCGACGCGTGGACGGCGCGACGGTCCGAAGGCGCCATTGCTCGGGCACCAGTACCTTAATCGGTGAAAGGACCGGTCTTAAACACCGGTGATCCGGGTTCGAGCCCCGGCTGGTGCATCGCAAACAAGACACGATGCTGAGGTCAAATGACGATCAAGCTCTTCGACTACTTTGAGGACCTCGCGAGCGCGGGGCCCTCCCCCTGGGCGGCACGCGCGCCGCGGCGCCCCCAGCGCGATTACGACCTGAAGCTGACCCCGCGCGTGCGCGACTGGGAACACGACCCCGACGCGTTGGAGACGCTGACGCAGATCGAGGGCGAACCGTGGGTGGACGCGGTGATCCGCGAGCGCGGGGCGGTGCGCCTGCGTCTGGACGACGGCTGGGTCGAGATGGCGGGCGCCGCCCTGGAGGCGGGCGGCAGCGCGGAGGCGCCGCTCGCCGACCTCGCCGCCGCGCGGCGCTTCTCCGTGCAGTTCTGGGATCCGAACGCGACCAAGGCGCTGCACATCGGGCACCTGCGCAACCTCGCGATCGGCAACGCGCTCGCGGCGGCGCTGGCCCAGGCGGGCGGACAGGTCGAGCGCCGCAGCCGCATCTCGGACATGGGTCGCGCGATGGGCGAGGCGATGGCGGGGGTGCTGGGCAGCGGCCGCCACGACGGCGGCTGGATGGACGGCGACGAGAAGAGCGACCACTTCGTGGGCATGTGCTACGCGGACTACGTGGCGGGCAGCGCGGCGCCGGGCGCGAACGGGCTCGAGCAGGCGGAGGACTCGCTCTCGCGCGAGGTGCAGGTGCAGAACGACGAGGCCGACGAGTTGATCAAACGCATGCTGTGCGGGGAGCGCGAGGCGCTGGAGCTGTGGTACAAGACGCGCGCGTGGGTGATCGCCGGGCAGCGCAAGACGCTGGCGCGCCTGGGAATCGCGTTCGACAGGGTGTTCTTCGAGTCGGACTTCCTGCCGGAGACGGCCGAGCTCACGAACACGGGGACGCGCAACGGCACGCTCAAACGGCGCGAGGACGGCGTGCTCGTGTACGCCACCGGCCTGAAGGAGCTGGAGGAGATGCCGCTGGTGCGCTCCGACGGGCTCTCGACCCAGCACATGCGCTCGCTGACCTACGCGGTGAGCGCGCCGGAACTCGAGGACATGACCTCGCTGCAGGTCACGGGCTCGGAGTGGGTCGCGCACGTGGCGAGCATCCGCAAGCTGGCCGGGGAGCTGAGGCCGGATCTGAACGGCGGCTTTCATCCCAGCCGCAGCATCTTCCACGGCATGGTCTCGAGCGAGAACCGCGCGCTGACGTCGAGCGCCGGCGCCCTGCTGATCGACGACCTGACCGACTGGCTGGACGCGCAGATAGACGGCGACCCCGAGCGCCGGCGGGTGCGCCGCGGACACCCCTGTCCCGAACGGGTGGCGGCGCAGGTCGCGCTGGGGTACTTCCTGCCGCATCCGGTCACGCCGGACATGGAATTCGACGTGTCCAGGCTCTTGAAGGACGAGGAGAGCCTGGGCTGGGACCTCGCGCGTGCGCGTGCCCACCAGGGCGGCGCGAGCGCGCCGGGCGGGCGACCGGTGGAGGACCGCGACTACCGCTTTGCGGTGGTCCAGTCCGAGCTGTACCGACGTTACCTGCGCCTGGCGGTGGCGCGGCTGGACGTGAGGCCGCTCGCGCACTACCTCAAGCACCTGGCGATCTGGTACCTGGAGCGCGATCGCGCGGAACCGGTGCAGCACGTCGTGCACACGTTGCTCGACCGCAGCGCTCGCGGCCTGGGCCTGGAGGCCGCGCCATGAGCACGCTGCTGGTCGACAACTACGACTCGTACACCTACAACGTCTTCCACATGCTGGCGGCGGCCTCCGGCGAGGAGCCGATCGTGATCCGCAACGATGTCGTCTCCTGGCGCGCGCTCGCGCGCTGGGACTTCGACGCGATCGTCATCTCGCCCGGGCCGGGACGCCCTGAGCGCTGGCACGACTTCGGCGTGTGCTCGGACATCCTGCGCTCCGCTGAGATCCCCGTGCTCGGCGTGTGTCTGGGCCATCAGGGGTTGGGCCAGCTGCTGAACGGGGTCGTGAGGAGCGCGCCGATGGTGATGCACGGACGGCTGAGCGGGATTCGCCACGACGGCAGCGGCCTGTTCGACGGCATCCCGCAGGGCTTCTCGGTTGTGCGCTACCACTCGCTGGCGGTCGTCGGCGAGCTCGGGGCGCAGGGTCGCGTGACGGCGTGGACCGACGAGGGGGTGGTGATGGCGCTCGAACACCGCACGCGCCCGATGTGGGGCGTGCAGTTCCACCCCGAGTCCATCGCCACCGAGCATGGCCGCCGCCTGTTCGAGAACTTCTACGTCCTCGCCAAGCACCACAACGCTGCGCGCGCGCGGCGGACGGCCAGGCCGCCGACGCCTCCGCCGCGACCCGCACGCCCGCCGACCCCCAGCCGCAAGGGCGACTCCGGCCGTGAGCGTCCGCGACTGCACGTTCGCTCGTTGGAGGGAGAGCCATCGACCGAGCTCCTGTTCGAGCGGCTGTTCGGCGACGCCGAGCACGCCTTCTGGCTCGACAGCGTCGACGCGCCGACGCCGATGGCGAAACGCTCGTTCCTCGGCGCGACGCTCGGCGAGCATGGCTGCGTGATCGAATACGAAGTCGACGAGCAGCTCGCGCGAATCCACACAGGCGGAGCGACGGCGATCGAGCACGGCTCGATCTTCGCGCTGCTCGACCGGGAGCTCGCGACGCGACGCGTGGATCTCCCGCGCGATGTCCCGACTGGCCTCGTGGGCGGCTTCGTCGGCTATCTGGGGTACGAGTGCAAGGCCGACTGCGGCTCTCCCAGCGTCCATCGCTCGGATATACCCGACGCGGTGCTGATGCTCGCCAACCGAATCGTCGCAGTCGATCATGTCGCGCATCGCACGCACCTGCTGGCGCTCGACGAGGGTGACGATCGAGAGGCAGACACCTGGCTGGCCGCGGCGGAGGAGGCGGCGCGGCAGCTGCTGATGCCAGCGGGCGCGAACAAGCCGCCGTTATGGCGAGCTCCTCACCGCGAGCGCCAAGAGCCCGCCGCCGTGAGCTTTCGATGCGGGCGCGGACGTGAGCAGTATCTGGCGGACATCGCACGCTGCCAGGCGGCGCTGAGCGCGGGGGAGTCCTACGAGGTGTGCCTGACCGACCAGATCCACACCGACGCCGCTCCTGAGCCGTTCGACCTGTACCGCCTGCTGCGCAGGCGCAACCCGGCGCCGTTCGCGGCCTATCTCAAGCTCGGCGAGGTGACCGTGCTGAGCCCTCGCCAGAGCGCTTCCTGTCGGTCGATCGCGCTCGCCGCGTGCAGGCACGCCCGATCAAGGGCACGGCCCCGCGCTCAACCGACCCAGTCCGTGATGCCGAGCTGCGCGAGGAGCTGCGCAGCGACGAAAAGACGTTCGCCGAGCACCTGATGATCGTCGACCTGCTGCGCAACGACCTCGGACGGGTGTGCAAAGTCGACAGCGTCCGCGTGCCACAGTTCATGGTCGTCGAGCCGTACACCACCGTGCACCAGATGATCTCCACGATCACGGGCGTGCTCGATCGCGCGCGCACGCCGCTGGAATGCGTGCGCGCATGCTTCCCCGGCGGCTCGATGACGGGCGCCCCGAAGCTGCGCACGATGAGCATCATCGACGACATCGAGCGGGAGGCTCGAGGGGTGTACTCCGGCGCGATCGGCTACTTCGGTCTCGACGGCAGCGTAGATCTGAGCATCGTGATCCGCACGATCGTGATGCGCCCGGGAGCGACCACGATCGGAGCGGGCGGGGCGATCGTGATGCAGTCCGATCCCGAGGAGGAGTTCGACGAGATCCTGCTGAAGGCGCGCGCGCCGATGTCCGCGATCGCGCAAGCCGTCACCGGTGAGGACACGGCGGATACGTGGACGATCCAGCTGCAGCCGGACGCGGCGGCGGCGGGCTCGCGCGTCACGGCGGCGGGCGCCCCGGTCGAATCCACCGCTGCGCCGGCGTCGATCGCGCCTGGCGCGGCGCGCCCGTCGATCGAGGGCGACCGGGAACGGCCGCCGAGTCCGGCGGATACCGGCTTGCTGATTCGCGGCGCTCAGGCAGAGGATGTCGAGCGGATCGCGGCGGCGGTGGTGGATCTCCTCGTTGAGCTCGGCGCCGCGCCGCCTGCCGCGTCGGCGATGCAGGACACCGTGCAGGCGCTGCTCGGGGATCGCGAGGCGGGCGCGGTGTTGGTGGCCGAGGCGGACGGCGCGCTCGTGGGAGTGCTCGCGGCAAGCTGGCAGACAGCGATCCACATGGCGGGGCGCTACGCGCTGATCCAGGACCTGTGGGTGCAACCCGCGTGGCGAAGCCGCAGCATCGGCCACAAGCTGCTCGACGAGCTCTTCGTGCTTGCGCGCCGGCACGGGATCGCGTGCGTGGAGGTCGGGCTCCCGCGAGACCGTTTCGCCAACCTTCGCGCAACACAGGCGTTCTACACCGCCAGCGGCTTTGCGCCGCTGGGCACACGCATGCGGCGGGCGCTGGCGTGAACGGGCTCGATCGCTTCCGTGGTCGTCTGGATGAGCTCGACGACCAGATCGCGAGGCTCCTCGGCGAGCGCTTCGCCGTCTGCCGCGAGATCGCCCTGTACAAGCGCGCGCACGCGATCCCGATGATGCAGCCGGCGCGCGTGGCGCAGGTTCGCAAGCGCTACCTGACGTGCGGCGCCGACGCCGAGCTTCCGCAGGACTTCACCCAGAACCTGTTCGAGCTGCTGATCGGCGCGACGTGCAGGATGGAGGACGAACTGATCGACGCGCCCTCCGCGATGGACACGCCCTCCACCGCGGAGCCGCCGCCCGCGGCCGAAGGAGGCGGCGTGCAATGACGGTGCCCACGTTCATCACGCTCGGCCCTGCGGGCACCTGTCACGAGAACGCGCTGCGCCACTACCTCGACTTCCAGGGGATCGACGCGTTCGAGATCGAGCTCGTCGAGGACCTGCTGGGGGCGGTCGGGCAGGTGCGTGAACGGCCGAGCACGTTCCTCGTGCAGTGCAGCGCGCACGTTCAGGTGCACCTGGTCACCGAGCGCTACCACACGCAGGTGTTCGTGATCGACACCTTCATCTACCCCACCAAGGAGCTGGGCCTGCTGGTGCGCACCGACGTGGATGAGCCGCGCAGCCTGGGCATCGTGTCGGCGACCCGCGGTTACATGGACCTGACGCGGTGGGAGACGATCGTCGACGAGCCGTCCAAGCCGGTGGTCGCCGCCAGCCTGCTCGCCGGGCGCTACGACGCCGGCCTCACGCACGTGCACCACGCCGCCGAACACCCCGACGCGCTGCGCCTCGTCGAGTACTACGGCGCGGTCGACACGACCTGGGTGGTGTACGGCGCGCGCAAGCGCTTCAGGGGCGCGGTCATCGGCCAGCGCGCGCCGTGGCTGTTCGCCGGCGAGGAGCAGCCCGCGCGGTCAGTCCTGGTCGCGTAGGGCGAGCGACGCGGGGACGCGAGCGGCGAGATAGCCGGGGATCGTCAGCACGGCCGTGGCGGTCACCGCGACCAGTGAAGCAGCGGCGAGCGCGGTGGGAACCGCCACCGAGTACACGACGGGGTAGTTGATGGTGGTGGCGAGCGCGCGGTCGAGCAGCTGCTGCCCGAGAAGGCCGAGGGTCGCGCCGCTGACGCAGCCGACGGCGAGCAGCAGCAGGCTCTCGAGCACCACGGTGGCCCACAGCTCCGCACGGCTGAAGCCCTCGAGCTTGAGCTTCGCCAGCCGCGGACGGCGCTGCCAGATGATCGCGCCGATCGCCGCGGCCATCGCGAGCACGGCGGCGGCGAGGATCAGGGTGGCGATCTGCGTGAGGCGCTGGAGGCCCTGACGGGTCAGCACGCGCTGCTTCTGCGCGTGCTGCGCGGCCGTCTGCACGGTCAGGCCCGAGCTTGCCCCGAGCGCGCGTTCGACCTCGCCGCGCGCGCGCGGCGCCGCGACGCCGCCGGCGAGCAGGATGTTGTAGGCGCTCGGCTCCGGGCTTTCCCACGCGCTCGCGTAATCGGCGGCGTTGAGGAGGATCGCGCCGGGCGCCCAGCCGATGTTCGTGGAGATCGCAGCGAGACGGAACGTCGTCGGACGCGGCGACGGCAGCGTGAACGCCTGCCCGATGCGGATGTGGTGTTCGCTTGCGAGAGCCTGCGAGAGGACGGCCCAGCCGCCGTGGCGGACCCTCTCGTCGGCGAGTCGCAGATCGCCTTGCACGAGCTGACTCGGCGGTATCAGCGGGCTCGCCTGGCGGGGCGGCGCGATCACCCAGGCGCGACGCTCGCCCCAGTCGAGCAGACCGCCCCGGTATGCGCGCACGGCCGTGACGCCGGGCAGGTGTCCGAGCCGGCCGAGCGCGGTGGCGGGGAACGGCTGGGTCATCAGCAGGTTGAAGCTGCCGGCGGGCGAGACCCAGATGTCGGTGAACGCGTTCATGTCGTGCGCGGCGTTTTCCAGACCGTGCTGCAGGTCCGCACGCGCGCCCTCGATGGAGACGCTGCCGAACACCGCGACGGCTCCGGTCGCGGCCACGGCGACCGCGCGCGTCCTGCTGGCGCGCAGCTCCATGGCGGCGATGTGCGGGATCGCGCTGGTGATCGTGGGCGCGACGTGCCTGACGACAGCGAGCGCAGCGCCCAGCGCAAGCGGCAGGGCCGCCAGCAACGCGCACGTCAGGCTGAGCATCCCCACGATCGCCAGCTGCGGCACGGCGAGCATGATCGTGAGCGTCGCCGCCAGGCATATGAGACCGGCGGCGGCCAGCCATCGCGTGGCTGGCGCGCCCGCATCGCGATCCCCCCCGCCCAGCGCGGCGAGCGGGTTGCGAGAGAGGATGTCGCGCAGCGGACCGAGCACTGCGACGCTCGCGGCGAGCATCCCGCCCGCGGCTGACAGCGCGACACTGCGGACACTGACGACCCTGCTCGAGCCAACGGCGAACGCGGAGGAAAGATAGCCGGGGTTGGAGTGGAACAGGCGCAGCGAGAGCTCCTCGCCGAGGCCCAATCCGAGCACGCACCCGACTGCGCCGAGCACGAGCGCGTCGAGCGCCACCACGGCGATCACCGCGCGCGGAGCGTAGCCGTCACGACGCAGCCCCACGATCAGTCGTCGACGTTGGGGCACCGTCAGCAGCATCGCGTTGAACGCGAACAGGAATCCGACGAGCGCGCTGATCACGGCGAACAGCACGGTCGACTGGTTGCTGGCGGCGGCAGCCCTCGAGAACAGTCGTTCGTCATAGCTCGTCGGCTCGACGGCGAGGCGTCCATCGCCGATGCGGGCGAGAGCGGCGCGCACCTGCGCTTCGCTGCCGCGAGCGCACGCGACGAGCACGCGTGTGACGCGCCCGCCCAGGCCTGTCATTTCCTGGGCGTAGGAGAGCGGCGCGACGACGATCGGGCTGTCGACCAACGGCCCGATGGCGTTCGCGGAGAGTTGACGGTAGAGCGGCGCTTGGGTGACGCGTCCGCCCACTTCGAGCGTGGCTTCCTGGCCGAACCTGGTGACGCCGATGCTCCGCGCGAGGGGCACCGGCAGCACGATCGCGCCGATCCCGCCGAACGGCGACAGCCCGGTGTGACGCACGAGCGCACCGCCCAGCGCCCTGAGACTCCCATCCGCGCCGACCAGCTCGACCGAGCGGCTTGCCCGCGGCCCGACCGCGTTTGCGCTTGCTTCCAGCAGAGGCGCCGCCGCCCGCACGCCGTGGACGCGTCGCACCTGCCCGAGCAGGCCCTCTTGGAAGCCGCGCGAGTCGCGTGCGAGCAATTGCAGCGTCGCATCGCCGACGATGCCGTGCGAGAGCTGCGCCACCGAGCTCGTGAGGCTCTGGCTGGCGACCTGGGAGGCGAACAGCAGCGCGACCCCTGCGGCGATGCCGGCCGCCGCGAAGCACTCCTGCAGCAGTCGCGCGCGCAGGCGCACGCGATACAGGTGCAGGAGGTTGCGGACGCTCATCGTGAGCGGGCGCAGCCGGTCATCACGCGCTGCGCGTCGGCAGCGCCTGATCGACCTGATAGGCGCTCAGCCGCCCATCGCGCAGCGCCAGCACGGAGTCGGCGTAGCCGGCCGCCAGCGGGTCGTGGCTGACGAGCACGACCGCCATCTGGCGCTCGCGGCACAGCTCGCGCAGCAGGGCGAGCACTTCGCGGCTGCGCCCGGTGTCGAGGCTCCCAGTTGGCTCGTCCGCGAGCAGCAGCCGCGGTTTGGTGGACAGGGCGCGGGCGATCATCACCCGCTGACGCTCCCCCATCGACAGCGTCTCCGAGCGCTGCCGCAGCCGAGCGCCGAGACCCAACCGCTCGAGCAGCGGGGCCACGCGCGCGTGCGCCTCCCGCCAACGCACGCCCTTGAGCAGCTTCAGCACGGCGTTGTCGATGACGCTCACGCCCGGCAGCAGGTCGAAGCTCTGACGGATGAAGCCGAGCTCCGCGAGCCGGTAGCGCGACGCCTCGCGCTCGGACAACGAAGACACCTCGCGTCCGTCCACGAGCACAGAACCGCTCGTTGGCTCCAGCAGCGCAGCGACCATCAACAGCAACGTCGTCTTGCCCGACCCCGACGGCCCGTACAGCGCGAGCATCTCGCCCGGCGCGACCGACAGCGAGACCCCGTCCACCGCCCGCACCAGCTCACCCTCCGCGAGCCGGTAGTGCTTGACCAGCTCACGCAGCTCGAGCATCCGCGCCCGGCCTCTCCTGTTCCACGAGCGCCGCGGGCGCCGCCTCGGCAACGCCGCGGACCGGCCCCTCCCGCCCGCGAGCGGCGGGACGCCGGCGCATCCACGCGGCGACTGCCGTGCACGCCTCGCCCAGCCGGCCGGCGATTCGCCGCGCCCGAAAGACGATGAGCGTGGGCGCGGCGACGCTCCCCATCGCGTTGCGCAAACCCCGGGCGAGCTCGGCTGGCTCCAAGCCGCCTTCGCCGTGTGGACCCGGCGCACAGCTTGACGCGCCCGCGGGCGAGCGCTCGAGCGCGGATAGGTAATGGCAGGCCATCGCCACCGCCAGCACCGCATGGCGGCGGCCGTCGGGGAGCGCGCGCGCCGCCTGGCGGGCCTGCCGTGCGAGCTGAGGCATGCGCGTCGCGGCCTCCCCTGTGGACCGGTAGCAGGCAATCAGGCTGAGCTCCCCGTGGCGGCGTCCTCGGCCTGGTCGACGATGCTGTCGAGCAGCGAATGCAGGGCGCCGATCCAGGGGAAGTAGGCGCCTTCGATCGCGGCGACGTCCGACGCGCGCAGCGACGGGACTGCCGCGGCAGCGATCAGGGAGAGCACCTCGAGCGATGAGCCGCAGGCGGCGGCGATCTCCCACCACGCCAGCGAGCTGCCCGCCGAGGCCTGCATGCGCGCCCAGCGCTCCAGCCCCCCGTCCGCGCCGAGGCTGAGGCTCTGGAAGGCGATGATGCGCGCAGCGGATCTGCGCGCAGGGACCGCAGCCACCTGATATGACGGCAATCGCCTCAACGCCGCGTGGCACGCCTGGACCATCGCCACGAGATAGCCGCCGTCGTCGCGGTGGGCGTGGCCCGCATAGTAGTCGCGCTGCGGCGCGCCCGGCTCGAGCGCCACCATCAGCGCGTCGTGCAGGCATCGCGCGTCGCGCTGGGGGTCGCCGCCGCTGGAGCGCTCGGCGAGCAGGTCCACATAGTCATAGATGGCCTGGAAGGAGACGACCGCGCGTACCACCGGGAGGCGTCGCCGACCGCGCGCGATCGCGGCGACGGCGGCGGTGCCTTCGATGTTCGCGCGCTTCCGCCGCGCGTCGCGCGCGGCCCTGCGCAGGGTCGGATCCGGTATCCGTCGGGCGGGCCCTCGCCAGCGTCGCAGCTCCAGGCAGATGACGGGATAGACGACCAGCCAATAGCGCAGCGCGGCGCCGACGAACACACAGGCGATCGCCAGGCGCTCGACCGGGCCGTCGCGGGACTCTGGCGGCGATCGGTCGCCGGCGCTGCGGTCGTGCTCGCTCGGCAGCTTCATCGACGGCGCCCGTGGCTGCCTTCGTGGGGACACGGCACGGTCGTGTTCGCCTGCGTGCTGGAGCCGTCCTGGAAGTTGAACCTCGCGGAGAACGGGAAGCCTCGGCGCGGACAATGTTCGGGCACGCTGACGCCCTCGGGGTGAAAGGCCACGAGCCGCCCGTGGCTGTGGCGGTAGTAGGTGAGCCGGCTCGGGCCGATCGTGCTCTGCACGCTCACGACCGACACGTCGGCTCCGCCGGGGACGCTCGCGATCGGCGGGACTTCCGTCGCAAGCTGCGAGCCAAAGACCCCTGAGGCGGGAAGCAGTTCGCCTGTGAACACGAGATGGGCTTCCACCGGCGTCTGGCCGTTGGCGTAGAACAGCACGACCAGGTTGCCGTCGTGCGGCGGACCCATCAGCGCCTGGATTTCGGGCAGCTCGTGACCGCTGTCCGCGCCGAACGGGACTTCGACGTAGGCGCTGCCGAAGCCCAGGCGCGAGTTCGGCGGGCAGCCAGCCACACCCTTGGCCTCCAGAGCCGCCGGCTGGCAGATCGCGAGGCCCAGCGTGGTGGTCGCGTAATCGATGCCCGCCGGCATGCGCAGGTCGAGGCTCGTCAGCGGCGGCGGCGCGAGCCCTTCGCTCGTGGCGATGTGAAAGCCGAAGCTGATCGTCGTGCTCGCGCCCAGCCTGTCGGGCGTGAACGCCGCGTGCAGCGTGGCCGTCTCGGATGTCGCGCTAGCGCTCGCTGGCAGACATGCGCAGGCGAGCAGCGACAGCGCAGCGATGCAGGCTCCGCGCGCCCCGACTCGAAGCGTTCCGGGCATCGTCAGCAGAGCTGATCGGCACGCACACTCGACTCGACTGTCTCAGGTGGCCATCTGGCCGCTGAGGCGCACCGTTACTGCGTCGTTGGAGCGCGCGATCGTGCCGGAGAAGCCGAGCCCCGAAGCGTGCACGTGGTCGAAGCTGCCTGTGCCGCGAGCGACCGACATCGATCCGGAGAAGCTCGCGGTGGCGCCGGCGACGTGATCCTCGCCTTGGCATAGCCCGTGATCGACCCGCCCCTGGGATAGATGTTCACTTCGGCCGTCACGCGGTTGATCGAGGCGATGGTGAGGTGAAGGTAGATCGTCCCGACGGTCGTGCCCGACGCCGAGCCCTGCTCGTTGAGTGTGAAGCCGTGCTTGCTGGTCAGGCGCATGTGCGCGCTCTCGTACAGGGAGATCGTCCGCGCGGCGACCGTGAGGGGGCGTGCGGCGTGCGCGATCACGACCCCGGCGCCCGCGCCGCCCGGCAGCAACTCGGCCACTACGGCCAAACCGGCCAGCCACCCGATCTTGCGAACTCTGTGCCCTCTCATCGTCTCCCTACGCCTTTCCCTCATTTAGCGCTCCGATCCCCGATCAGAGCGTGAAGCGCATGCCGCTGCCCGCATAAACAACCCGTTTGCCGGCGTTTGTTCCGATCAGCAGAACAAGAGACGTCATCCAAGACTAGACAGGTTGCCTGACTGGATCCAGACGCGTTTCCGACTGCCTCCGCGACACGAAAGCGTCCAGTGGGGACATCCGGCGCAGGCTCGAAACTCCA
>CAWBQH010000009.1:0-6787 GCA_963790905.1 uncultured Solirubrobacteraceae bacterium | reverse complement strand
GTAGGGTCCGGCTACTGGCTACTGCCGTACTGCTTTTACTTGACGGGTCGGGGTCGTGGACGCCTCGTCGGACCTCGGGCAGCCAAGTATTCCCGACGGCTCGCCGCCACTTCGGCAGCTGAGCGCGCGTCAGCCATGCTGCCGCGCAGACGATCGCAGCGGACGAAGAGCGAGCGGGGCGACGTAGCGTTGCGTTAGGGTAGGGGCCCCGATCCCAACCCTCCCTCTCTCATGGCACTGGGCATCTATTTCCCCGGCACGTCCTTCACCAAGGACCAGTACGACGCGGGGGTCCGAAAACTCGAGAGGCCGGGAGGGCTCGCCTCCCGGTCGGTCGTATCACTGCGCCTTCGTGGGCGCTGGCGGCGGCGTGCAGGTTTTCGATGTCTGGGAGTCGCAGGAGTCGTTCGACAGGTTCGGCCAGAGCCTCATGCCGATCCTCGAGGAGGTCGGCGCGGACCCGGGTGAACCGCAGATTGCCGAGGTCCACAACATCATCGTGGCGTAAGCCCGGGGCGCAGCGAAGCTTGCCGCTAGCGCAGGCCGCCAGCGCTCGATCTGCGAAGACCGGCCGATGCTTCAAGCTCCCCGGGGGGGGGGATGCGCAAAGATGACCGCATTCCCAAGACAGCGAGCGCGCGGGCGGTCGACTCCGACACTGCTGAGATGGACGAGGAGGAGCAGCCTGGGTGGTACTCCGGATCGCGCTCGCTTCCGGTCAAATGCGCTACGGTAAGCAGCCTCGCACGCTCTTGAGTCGCGTCGTAACCGACTCTCAGCCTGTGGGACATGCGCTACGCGCCCGAAGCTCCAGTTCGATTCGCCTCTCGTGAATCGAACTGAAGACACCACGACTTCTTGGGAGTGGTGCGCGGAACACGATTTTCAGGAACGGTTAACTCGGCCGCGAAAAGCCGCAAAAGCCCTGCAAATCGGCGGGTCGGTAGTTGGCCGTTCGTGGCGCCCCGATACCCGTGGTTTACCGTGGTTGCCTGTGGCTTTAAGGACCTGGCGGGCCGCCCAGGTCCTTTTCGCCTTATTCACGAGCGGCCACGTGCAGACTGCTGCATTGGCCGCAGAGCAAGCGTACGGTCGGCGCCGACTCGGACTGCTCCTCGTGTCCGGAGCGATAGCTCCCGGCGAGCTTGCTATCACGCTTGCTTGGCGGCGGAACGTAGCGGCCAGGCAGGTCTTCGCGCGGAGCGGTCTCAAGCCGTGGAATGCGGGTGCGCGGGGATCTGGCGGCAGCCAGGTATCCCAGATCCCACCTCGCCTCGCTGAACTAAGCTCTCCGGCTCCGGCCGTGTAGCCGCACCAAGCGTGACAGGCCTGAATCGGGCGTACAGTTCACCTTGCAGCCGATGACGGCCCTGCACGTCATCGTTCCCGCCCTAAAGGAGCCAGATGGTCGAGCACATAGAAGACATGCCCCGCGGAGTCGTCGGGTTTCGCGCGTCGGGCAAGCTGACGGCGGCGGACTATCGCGATGTGCTTGAGCCAAAGCGGCCAGGCAGTCGAAGCGGGTGAGACTCGACTGCTATTTGTCCTGTCCGATTTTGAAGGCCTCGAGCCCGGTGCTTGGATCGAGGATGTCAAGACCGGGCTTGAGGTCCTGGTCCGGCATCACTCCGCCTGGAAGCGCTATGCACTAGTCACCGACGTTGACTGGATCGCGAAAGCGACACGCATGTTCGCCTGGATGATCCCGGGCGAGGTGCAGATCTTCGACCTCGACCAGATCCAGGACGCGAAGGCCTGGATCGTTGGCTGAGACTTCCCCGACCCGCTCGCACAGGCGGCGCGGCTCACCGGTCCGGCTAGCTGGGCGCAACCGAGCGCGCCCGCCTGCTTAGGACGATCAGGAGACTTAGAACCTCGGCTACATCGCCTCAGACGCTCGCCTTGCTGAAGGCAGGCTTGCTGACGCGTTCGGCGCGGACGATTGCTAAACGTCCGCAGCAGGAGCCAGGTGCAGCCGAGCACAGACTACTGCCTTCACGCGAAAGCGAAATTGAAGCGAAGTGCCCCTCCGGTGAGCACCTATAGTCGCTCCGAAGCACCTGTCTCAGCTGATGCTCGCGATCCACGCGGCACCGGACGCTCTCACCAGGTTGCCGCAGCAAGCTGGCGTCCGAATCTTCAGCGACGACGAGCAAGTTACCGGATAATTCGACCGCACCACCGTGTTGGCGAAGGAAAGGACGTACATGGCCCTGCCCAGCAATATTCAACGATTCATCGATGAGCAGGCCGGACGCGAGGCGCGCGCTATGACGACCTGCGCGCCGTCGTGTTCAACGGCACGACCAAGCGCTCACCCGAGGTAAGCAACACCGACGGCCTGGTGGCGATCGTCCGCGGGATCTTCAACCGCGTCGGCGTCGAACTTGAGGAGATCCGGACGGTGGATCGTGATATTCCGCCCGGGCTGTGGCCCGATATGCGCGAGCACGGCTACGACAGCGACGAATTCCCCGACATCTACAAGCGTTCCGTCGTGCCCGCGCATATCCTGATCATCGCGGGACCGGTCTGGTTGGGGGACCAGAGTTCGCTCACGCGCAAGATCATCGAGCGCCTCTACGCCTACTCATCGGAATTTAACGAGGCGGGCCAGTGGGCCTATTACGGCAAAACCGGCGCAGCGATCACCACCGGCAACGACGACGGCGGCAAGCACGTCAGCGCTCAGGTTCTCTACGCGTTAGAGCACATCGGACTCACGATCCCGCCCCAGTCGGATACCTATTGGACTGGGGAGGCTGGTCCTGGGCCCTCCTACCTTGATGCCGTCGGAGGTGGCGAGCACAACGCATGGGCGACCCGCAACACAGTGTTCCTGGCCTGGAATGTGCTGCACCTTGCCCGCATGCTCGCCGACGCCGACGGCATCCCGGCGTATGGGAATTCGACGTATGACTGGGACTTGGGACATCCCGACCACCCCAACCCCGAGCACAGGCGGTAGGTGCAATCAGCCGGTGGGGCGCCGAGACGCCGCCCGATCTCCCATTCACGGCCGAATGGCTCCACCACGCGTCCTAGAGCCGACGCCTGCGCCAGGCTCGGTTGGCGCTCCGAGCAGCAGCCTGCAGGCGGCTGCCGAAAGGGACCCGGGCGGCCCCCGACGTCCTCCCTTAACCCGCGGGGAACTACGGGGCCCGAGGATCTGCTGCCCGTCAGGGTCGGCCGCGAGCACGTCGAGGATCTCTGGCAGGACCTCGAGCAGGCGCTTGAGACGACCATGTCCACCGGAACCGAAATCGGCGTGAGCGATATAGCCGCGCGGTGATCGAAGTCAGGGCGCGCGGAGGAGACGAGCGGATTCCCAAGCTGACCGCCAGGTCGCCTGCCCCCGGCCCTGTGGGGCTCCCTCGCGCTGCTGCGTTGCGCAAACGAGCACTCGTCTCGATCAACCCGCGCAGACCGTCGCTGCGGACCACGAGGACTCGTCCGTGCACCGACGCGCCACACGCTCCCTTCGCATGGCGAAGGTGGAGTCTCGCGGAGCGCTGGGCGAGACGCTCCCGAATCGCTCAAAGGGGCCATGTCGAGCTCGGCCCTCCGCGCGCTCGCTCGCGTTCAGCGCAGCAGTCGTCGTCGCAGGCGTCGAGCGGCTCGCCGGGGAGCGGCGAGGCGGCGCAGCAGCCCTCGCCGCGCCAGGTCTGTCGGCCCTCGTTGAGCGCGAGCGCGCCGATGCCGAGCGCGACGGCGGGGTCGGCCCACCACAGGCCGAAGGCGGCGTTGAGCGCTAGGCCGGTGAGGACACCCGCGGCGAGGTAGGCGCAGAGCATGTTCTGGGTGCCCTCGCCGGCGGTCGCGCCTGAGCCCAGGCGCTGGCCGATCCCTTGCTTGGCTTTGCCGAGGAGCGGCATGACGATGATGCTTGAGATCGACAGGCCGATCCCGAGCCAGCTGGTGCGGGGATGCTCGCCGTTGATGAGTGTGCGGACGGCGTCTTGGGCGATGTAGGGGGCGAGCAGGAAGAAGGTGATCGCGACGAGCCGCTGGGCGCGTTGCTCGGCGTGCTCGGAGAGTCGGCGGGTGCCGGTGAAGCGCCAGATGACGATGATCGAGGCGAGACCCTCGATCACGGAGTCAAGGCCGAAGCCGAGCAGCGCGACGGAGCTGGCGAGGATCGCCGCGGTGATCGCGATCGCGCCCTCGGCGCTCATGTAGGCGAGGCTGAGCCAGGACAGCGCCTTGGCGCGGCGGATCAGGCGGTCGCGCTCGGCCAGCTCGAGCGGGCCCTGTTGCTGCGAGGTGTGCGCCGGCTCGGCGACGACAGGCAGCTCGAGCGACGGGGTGCTCATGGCGTCACCTCGGCGAGTTCGAGGTGCGCGTCGAGCAGCTGGCGGCCGGCGTCGGTCAGCGTGTAGAAGACGATCTTGTGCTCGCGGCGCGAGCTCGCGAGGCCCGGCGTCGCGCAGCGTGCGCAGGTGGTGGCCGACGAGGTTCTCCGCTCGCGCGGTGATCCATGCGAGGTCGCAGACGCACAGCTCCTCGCCGTCGCGCAGCGCGAGCGCGATCAGCAGCCGCGTCGGGTCGGCGAGCGCCTTCGCACGAGCCGCCGCCGCTGCCGCGAGATCGAGATCCAAGCGCTGGCGGATCGCCTCGGCGCGCGGCAGGTCCAGACACAGCAGATCGCAGCGATCATCGGCCACGAGCTCAGACTAACGCACGTTGCGGTGACGGTCGCAGCTGCGGTCGAACGGCATGTTCGAGTTATGGCCTCTTGACAAGCATATTTTGGTATGCCATAAATACTTCTATGGCTGCGCCTGACTCGATTTCCGCGTCCGTTCAAGACTATGCCAAGGCGGTCTATGCGCTGGAGGCCCGTAAGGGCGCGGCGGTATCGACCAACGAGCTGGCCGAGCGGCTGGGCGTCACGCCGGGCTCGGTCTCGGCGATGGTGCGCAAGCTCTCCGAGGTGGGGCTCGTCGAGCACGAGCCCTACCACGGCGTGAGGCTCACCAGCCAGGGTCGGCGGGTCGCGCTTGAGGTGCTGCGCCACCACCGGCTGATCGAGCTGTTCCTGGCCGAGGAGCTCGGGATGCCCTGGGATCGCGTGCACGCCGAGGCCGAGGTGCTCGAGCACGTGCTCTCCGAGGAGCTCGAGGAGCTGATCGCCGCGCGCCTGGGCGACCCGACGGTCGATCCGCACGGCGACCCGATCCCCACGGTCGAGTTCGGGATCGAGGAGCGCTCGACGCACAGCCTCGACGAGCTGCCGGTTGGCGCCGCGGGGCGCTTCGTGCGCGTCTCTGACTCTGACCCGGAGATGCTGCGCTACCTGGCCGAGCACGGCATCGCGATCGGCGATCGCCTGGAGGTCGTCGACCGTCAGCCGTTCGGCGGGCCGGTGTTCGTGCGCTTCGGCGAGCGCGAGCATCCGATCGGCGGCGCGCTGGCGCGCGCGATGCGCATCGAGACCGAGGAGGGTCAGCGATAGCACCGCTGCGCCCCGATCCGGTGCCCGCGCTCGAGGGCGCCGTCGAGGGCGCCTCGGTAGCGCTGCCCGGGGAGCTCGGCGGGGCGCTCGCGGGCCCGAGCGCGCTCGAGCAGCTGCTGGCCAAGGGTCGCGTGCGCGCGACGATCATGATGCTGGGCCCGGCGTTCGTCGCCTCGATCGCCTACGTCGATCCGGGCAACTTCGCCACCAACATCGAAGGCGGCGCGCAGTTCGGCTACCTGCTGCTGTGGGTCGTCCTGCTGGCGAACGTGATGGCGATGCTGATCCAGTACCTCTCGGCCAAGCTCGGGATCGTCACCGACCGCAACTATCCCGAGGTCGTGCGCGAGCGCTTCCCGCGCCCGTTCACGTGGGGCATGTGGGTGCAGGCCGAGATCATGGCGATGTCGACCGACGTCGCCGAGTTCCTCGGCGCCGCGCTCGGGCTGAACCTGCTCTTCGGCGTGCCGCTGCTCCCCGCCGGCCTGATGACCGGCGTGATCGCATTCGCGATCCTCGAGCTGCAGACCCACGGCTTCCGCCGCTTCGAGCTGGCGATCACCGCGCTGCTCGGGATCATCTTCTTGGGCTTTCTGTATGAGACGCTGCGCATCGGCCCCTCCACCCACGGCTCGCTGCGCGGCCTTCTGCCCGGCCTGCACGGCGTCACCTCGCTCTACCTCGCCGTCGGCATCATCGGCGCGACCGTGATGCCACACGTCATCTACCTGCACTCCGCGCTGACCAAGGGCCGCATGCCCTGCCGCAACGACCGTGAGCGCGGCCGCGTGCTGCGCTTCGAGCGCCTGGACGTGATCATCGCGCTCGGCCTCGCCGGCCTGGTCAACATGGCGATGCTCGCCGTCGCCGCCAAGCTCTTCCACACCCCCGCCCTCTCGGGCCTGAGCACGATCCCAGAAGCCCACGCGCAGTTCGGCCACCTCGTCGGCGGCACCGCCGCGCTCGCGTTCGCGGTCGCGCTGCTCGCCTCCGGCGCCTCCTCATCCAGCGTCGGCACCTACGCCGGCCAGGTCGTCATGCAGGGCTTCATCAACGTCCGCATCCCGCTGATGCTGCGCCGCGCGGTCACGATGATCCCCGCCATCGTCGTCCTCGCGGTCGGCATGAACCCCACCCAGGTCCTCGTGCTGAGCCAGGTCGTGCTGTCCTTCGGCATCCCATTCGCCCTCGTGCCGCTCGTCATGCTCACCGGCCGCCGAGACGTCATGGGCGTCCACGTCAACCGCCGCCTCACGACCATCCTCGCCTGGGGCTGCGCCGGCGTGATCAGCCTGCTCAACGTCTTCCTGCTCTACCAGCAGTTCTTCATGG
>CAWBQH010000008.1:0-40151 GCA_963790905.1 uncultured Solirubrobacteraceae bacterium | reverse complement strand
CAAAATCCCAATAAAACCGGGCTCTTTACTTCGGCGGCCTGCTATAAAAAAGTAATCGTGTCCCGAATATGTCCCAAGGAGTTGGTATCCTTGGGATATGCAGGGCGCCCCGATCCAGCCCCCGAGCGGCCACGTCTTTCGCGTCGAGCGCAAGCGCGGACCGGCTTGGTATGCCAAGTACCGCCTCCCGGACGGTCGCCAGGTTCAGCGCAAGATCGGTCCCGCGTGGACACAGCGCGGTCGTCCCCCAGCCGGCTACTACACCAAGCGCCAGGCGGAGGACTGGCTGCGGGACACCTTCGACCAGGCGCGTCGCGGCACGCTGCCGGGAATGGTCCGCACGGGCGCCACGTTCGCGGACGCGGCGGCTGAGTTCCTGCGTTACGTTGAGCATGATCGCGCCCTGAAGCCCTCGACGCTGCGCGGCTACCGCTCGATCGTCGACGCCTACCTGCTGCCGGCATTCGGTCCCAGGCGGCTCGAGGACATCACTGCCCGGGACGTCGAGCTGTGGCGCTCAAAGCTGACGAGTGTGGGCGGCAGCGGGCGTAAGCCCAAGCAGCCGAGCCAAGAGAAGCAAGCCGGCGGGGATCCGCCGAACGCCCCACGGCCGCTGTCGAACAACTCCAGAACCGGATCGTGACGCTCCTGCATGGCGTGTTCGCGCGTGCGTGCAAGGCGTACGACCTACCGGTCAACCCTGTCGCCGGGATCGAGCGCCACCCGGTCAGGCTCGCGGGTGACATCGACGTGTTCAGCCCTGAGGAGGTGTGGGCGCTGGTGCGGGCGGCGAGCGAGCAGGACGGCGCGATCTTCCTGACGGCTGCGTTCACGGGGCTGCGTCGCGGCGAGCTGATCGCCCTGCGCTGGCGCGACGTGGATTTCACGGGCTCGCCGCTGCGCGTCCGTGCGAGCTACGCGGCCGGCGCGTTGACGGCGCCGAAGTCGGGCAAGGTGCGCTCGGTTCCCCTGGCGCCGGAGGTCGCGAAGGCGCTGGCGAAGCTGTCCCAGCGCGAACGCTCCACCGGTGATGACGACCTGGTGTTCGTCGGCGAGACGGGCTCTTATCTAGACGGCTCCGCGCTCAGGCGCCGCTACAAGACGGCGCTGACCGACGCGGCGCTGCGGCCGTTGCGCTTCCACGACCTGCGCCACACGTTCGGCACGCGCATGATCGCCAAGGCGGACATCAGGCGGGTGCAGGAGTGGATGGGCCACGCAGACATCCAGACGACGATGCGGTATCTCCACTACGCGCCGCGAGCCGAGGACGCGGCCCTGGTCGCGGAGGCGTTTCGGGTGGGGACCGAGCAGGTGGGCGATAACCCCAGCGGGCGGAGGGACGCTCCAGCCGCCGGCAAGGCGGCTGGGCAGGCTTGATACGAGCTCCCAGCAATGTCGCCCGACAAGCGTCCGCGCAAACGCCAGCCGAAAAGACAAGCCAGAAAGGTGTTGGCGCGCCAGCCCGCGCACGATCCGGGGCTGCCATATGTCGTGCGTTGGCACCCGGGAGCCGAAGCAGAGCGGGACGCCTCCTGGCCTTCGCGGGAGAAGGTCGCGATGCTCCACGTCGCGGAAAAGCTCGAGGCGGAGGGTGCGCGCCTGTCCTATCCGCACTCACGCTCCGTCCAGGGTGAGGACGGGAAGGGATTGTGGGAGCTGCGGCCACGCAGCGGGCGCAGTCGCTGGCGTCCTATCTACCGTCAGGTTGCCCCCGGCGCGTTTCTGATCCTTGCGATCGGACCGGAGGCCGAAATCGACCGTGCAGGCTTCGACGCTGCGGTGGTGAGAGCGCGCCGGCGTATGGACGAAGTGGATCCCGGATGAAGCGGTGCATCATCTGTGCCGATAACAGCCCTGTTATCATGGCAGCGTGGATCGTTCCCATCCGCATCGTTGAATCAAGGAGTTCGCATGAAGCTGAGCGAGATGAAGACAAATGCCGAGCTGCTCGCCGAGCAGATGGCAGACCCCGCGTTCCGCGCCGAGTGGGAGCGGACCGCGGTGGCTCGCGCCGTTGCGCTGCATCTCGTGCGTTATCGCTCCGAGCGCGATCTCTCCCAGCGCGATCTCGCAGGGTTGCTCGACATGGAGCAGCCGCAGGTCGCCCGGCTGGAGAGCGGCGACGTCAACCCCACGCTCGGGACGCTGATGCGACTCGCGGGCGCGCTCGGCATCGAGTTCACGATTGACGTGCGGCCAACTGCCCGCAAGGCACGCCTCGTGACCAAGTGTGCCCACGACGGGGCACTCGCGTCGTACACGAGCGATCGCGCTGTCGCGCTCGTCGCGGCTGGCTGACCCAGCGCCGATAGCACCGCTGGATCGTTTTCATCGGAGGCTTGCTCGCTGTCTATGAGGATTCGTTCCGACCGTAAGGATCGCCCTCCGCGCGCTCGCTAGGTTGTGCTCGTGAGCGACGAAGCGCACGACGCGACCACCACCCACGAGGTGCCCGCCGACCAGCACCAGCCCGCGCCGCAGCTGCGCCGTGTCCTCTTCGGCGGCGTGCACCGCGAGGACGCAGCCGCGCTGCAGGACGCTCACGCCGCGACGCAGGACGAGCTGCGCCTGGCGCGCGCGGCGCTCGAGGAGACCGCTGGCTGGGCGCACCGCCTGCCGCTCGCGCTGCTCGAGCTGGCGCGGCTGGCGGCCGGCGAGAGCGAGGGCGATGACCCCTTCGAACGTCTCGCGGCGGCGGTTCACGAGGTCGCTGGCGCGCATCTGCTGAGCTCGGTCGAGTTCCTGCACGTCTACAGCCCCACGCCCGAGGAGCTTGAGCAGCACACCGACTGGCACGGCCCCGGCAGGCCGCTGACGACCGAGGTCCGCGTGGGCCCTCACGCGCTTCGCTGCGCGTGGGAGCCGACGGTGCTGGCGGGCGAGGACACGGTTGCGACGGTCACCGGCCTCTGCCGCGCGGCGCTGTTCTCGCTGCTCGGCCTCGCCGCGGCGAGCGGACGCGAGCAACGCGGCATCGTGACCCAGCTCGGCGACGGCCACGCGCTCGCGCGCCACGCGGCGCTGCGCGAGCGCCTCGGCCAGCCGACGAGCGAGCTGGACGTGCAGGTCGATGCGAAACAGGCGGACGGCCACCGCTCGCTGTATGGCGCTCTGTCGTGGGAGGCCGTCTTCGCCGACGCCGGCGCGAGGCTCGAGGAGATCGCCCACCGCTGCGGCGGTCAGGCATATCAGCTCGGCCCGCTCAGCTTCCGCGTGCTGCTCGACGCCGAGCACGGGCAGGGCGCTAGGGCGGAGCTCGAGGAAGGTCTGAACGGCGGTGAGCTCGAGTTCCACGTGAGGCTGCTCGGGTGATCCTCGACGCTGACGTGAAGGGCAGGACGACGGGTATCGTCGGCGGCGCCCCCGGCTTCTACGACGCGGAGCCGGTGTGCGCGGACCTCGCGCGGGGCTGGACGCTGTGCTCGGGCGGCTTTCGCAGGGAACCGGAGAAGCTGCGACTCATCGGCCAGCGCTTCTCCTACATCGCGAAGCTGTCCGGCTACCGGCTGCCGGCGGGCATGTGCATCTGCGCGCGGCGTCCGTGCGTGTGCTGCGAGTCCTACATGACCGACGAGGACGAGCCGGGGGCGTTGATCTTGATCAGCGCGCGCGAGCGCGAGCCGGGCGATCGCACCGAGAACGACGTCCTCTACGGCGACCGCTACAACGAGCCGTTCAGGGCCGGAGCGCGCCTGGATCCCGAGGCGCACGCGGCGCTGAGCGAGCGCTGGACGCGCGTGCACGCGCGGGCGCAGAAACCGGCGCCAGAGCAGATCGAGCGCTGGCGCAAGCTGAACGAGATCGTGGCGTTCCTCGCCGAAGAGGAGGCGAGCACGATCCGCCTGGCCGATCCGCCCCTCGACGAGGACGAGCTCGCCGAAGGCCAGCTGGTGCTGCTGGCGCAGAGCGTCAGGGAGGCCGACCGCGCGGGCGCGGGCTTCGTCTATCGCCTTCCCCGCTTGGAGATCCCGCTGCGCGTCGAGGACAGCGACGGCGATCGCCTGCTGATCGACTGCGGCGAGCACGACCCGGCGCGCGTGCGGGAGCACCTGATACGCCTGCGGGCGGGCGACCGGCGCCTGAGCCTCGACGATCAGGGGACGACAGCGCAGATCGACCGTGCGCGCTGGACGCTCGAGGACGCCGCGCGCAACGCACGCCTGTCGGCGCTGATCCAACAGCCGACGCTGGCGCTGCGCTCGGCGCGCCGCCGCCCCGAGCGCCTGTTCAACCCCGACCTCGACGCGGGCCAGCGCGCGGCGTTGGAGGCTGCCCTCGCCGCGGAGGACGTCCTCGTCGTGCAGGGTCCGGCGGTACGGGCAAGACGACGTTCATCTGCGAGACGGTGCGCCAGCTGCTCGCGCGCGACCCGCAGACTTGCATCCTGCTGGCGGCGCAGACGCACCAGGCGATCGACAACGTCCTGCGGCGCTTGGCCGACGCCGACCCGGACCTGCCGATGGCTCGCATCGGCAGTCGCTATGTCGCCAAGCGCATGGACCCGTTCGTGCGCGAGCGCTACTGGATCGAGAGCCCGGAGCCGTGGCGGCCGCGCGTGCGCCTGCGCGCGGAGGCATTCCGGCGGATGGCGCAGGCCAGGATGTACGCGGGCGACATCCACGACCCGGCGGCGATCGGCGAGGTGCTGGCGATCCAGGATGACTATTTCCTCTCCGAGGGCGAGCAGCGCGGCCCCGACGCGCGACTCGCGGCGGCGCGCGTGATCGCGGGCACGTGCTTCGCGGTCAGCGCCAACCCAACCGTCCGCAAACGCCACTTCCCGGTGGCGCTGCTGGAGGAGGCGGGCAAGGCGAGCCCGCCGGAGGCGCTGATGCTGATGCTGCGCGCTCGCACGAGCATCCTGATCGGCGACAGCCGCCAGCTCCCGCCGCATGTCTGGAAGGTCCTTGGTGACGCCCTGCGCAACCCCGCGAAGATCGCGAGCAAAGACCCCGCGCGCGCGTCGAAGGCCGCCAGCCTGGCCGCGGCCGCGCGCGGGCTCGGCGCCAGCGAGCGCGAGCGCGTGCTCGCCGCCGAGGAGACGCTGTTCGAGCACTTCGGGACGCGCCTGCACGGCAGCGAGCACGAGACGACGCTGAGCACCCAGTACCGGATGGTCCCGGCGATCGGTGAGCTCGTCAGCGAGGTCTTCTACGCCGGCGCGCTGCGCCACGGCCGCCCGGCCGATCTCGGCGATCGCGACCCGCGCGTCGCGTCCTTCGCGCCCGTCGCCCAGGTGCGCCTGTTCGACATCGCCGGCAGGCAGCGCCGCGAGCATCGCGACAGCAAGAGCAACGTGCGCGACGAAGAGGTCGACCGCATCCGCGACGAGCTGGCCGGCTTGCAGGAGCACGCTGCGCGCGTCGGCGCGCCACCGCGACGGCCGCGCCGCCTCGGCGTGGCGGTCATCACCCCGTATGCGGGGCAGAGGCGCCTGCTGCGCGAGCGGCTGGACATGACCCGCTACCCGCACCTGAACGTGCGTATCGGCATCGTCGATCGCTTCCAGGGGGATGAGGATTGCGTGGTGATCGTGAGCTTCGTGAACACGACCTACGCGGGCTTCCTCGAGAAGTCGAACCGCGTGAACGTGGCGCTGAGCCGCGCCCAGGATCTGCTGATCGTCACGACGAACGTGCGTGCCGCGCTGACGGGGACGATCGGCGAGCCGCTGAAGAACGTCGCCACCTTCATCCTCGAGCGCGCGCGAGCCGGCGACGGCGCGTACGAGATCGTCCGGCCCTCCAGCGCCTCGCGCGCGGCATGAGCGTCGCCTGCGCGATCCCGCTGCAGATTCCGGTCCATCGCGTGCGCGCGACGGTGCGCTGCCGTGAGCTCGGCACCGCGCTGCACACGACCGTCCGCCGCATGGCCGAGCGAGTGGGCGCGGACGATGACCTGATCGCGGCGGCGACGGGCGTGCCGCTCGCGCGCGTCGCGCAGGTGAGAGGCGAGCTCGCGCGCGAGCTGGCGCCGATCGAACGCGAGTACCTGGTGTGGGTGGACAACGCGCGCCGGCGCTGCCTGCCGTATTCGGCCCTCGACGGTGTGGTCGTGGTGCGCGGCAAGGACAAAGGGCTCCAGCTGCCGCTGGACCCTCCGACGCCGGCGAGCCTCGAAGGCATGGGTCTCAGCGCGGCTGCCTCGTGGGACAGCGGCGTCGATGGCCACGTGGAGATCGAGGAGGTGATGGACGTCTTGGCCGACGTGCGCGGCGGCTTCCCCTCGGGCCGCGGCGGCCTCTCCCACGTCTTGCGCCTCCCCGACGTGCACCTGCTCGTGTGCTTCGACGAGGACGATCCCGGTCGCCCGCGCACGGCGCTGACCCAGCACGCGATCGAGAGCCGGGAGCTGACCGCGTGGCTGCACGAGCACTACGGCCCGCGCCTGCGCGGCGACATCGTCGACCTCGAACAGGTTCGCCCGCACCCCCCGCCGCCACGCTGGCTGGCCGAGCTGACAGCCGAGCCCGAGCGGCCCACCGCGACCGCCCCGCGCTGGCGCCCCGTCGAGCCCCACCCGGCGCGTGTCCGTGCGGCGGTGATCGACGTCGCGCAGGCCGCGCGAGACCGCCTCGACCTCTGTGCCCCCAACCTGCGGACCCTCCCCGCATGGCTGCAGGACGCGCTGGCGGACGTCCTCGCCCGCGGCGTCCCGGTGGTCCTGCACCCGACCAGCGCTGAGGATGCGAGCAAGCGCGTCGCTGCCGTCCAGCCGCTGCCCGAGCAACCCCACGCTCTGTGCGTGATCGCGGACACGACACGCGCGGCGCTCCACACCGACCCCCAGGCGTGCCTCGATCGCGGCGAGAGCCGCCGGCCGCGCACCCAGCACGTGCGCACGACCGCCGACTCCTCGGCGGTGCGCGAGCTCTTGGAGCTGCTCGCGCTGAGCCCGCCGCCGCGGCGCCGCTCCAGCGAGAAGCTCGGCGCACGGGCGATCGGGCGCATGCTCGCGCAGGCATTGGCGGCGCTCGCGCAGGAGCTGCCGGACGGCGTGAGCGCGTCGATCGAGCCCGACGACGAGCGCTCCGCCGCGGCGACGCTCGACCGCTACGAGGGCGACCCCCGTCGTGGCGGCTCCCCGACGGAGGGCATGCTCGCTGTAGCGGCGGGCATCGTGTGGGAGCGCATCGTGATCGCGACCGCGGCCAGCCTGTGTGAGGCCCACGACGAGCTCGACTACGTGGCGGCGCGCTGGTCGCCCCCACAGGGTGGCATCGACCTGGACGTGATCGTGGTCGACCAGGCGAAGCGCATCGTGTGGGTGCTGGACGCGAAGAACAGCGCCCCGACCAACGAGCAGCAGGGCATGATGATCCACCAGCTGCGTGTCCTGGCCAGCGACTCTCCGTTCATCCCGCACGGCTGGAAGGCGATGGGCGTGATCGTGCACCGCGCCAAGCAGTTGCCCTCCCCGCCACACCAGACCGAGCAGCGCTCGATCCTGCGCAGCGCCCTGCACGACCTCCCCAGCCTGCTGCTCGCCGACGCCCTGCCCGAACAGCGCGTCGCCTGATCCCAGGCTTCACATGACGGCTCGGCTGTCCGGGAGGCGCAGTGCGGGCGTCAGCGGGCGAGCGCACGTGGCAGCGTGCTCGCATGCTCCCCGTTGGCGGCGCCGGTGCTGGGCCGGTGCGCGCCGCGATGCGGCAGTTCGAGTGGCTGCCAGCTGTTGAGCAGGGCGGTCATTTCGACGATGTCCAGCGGGCTCGCCAGATAGAAGCCCTGAACCTCATCGGCGCCGAACTGGGCGACCAGCTCGAGCGACTCGCGCCGCTCGATCCCCTCGACGACCGTGCGCAGGCCGAGCTGCGCGGCGGCATCGATGATCAGCTTCATGATCCGCTCGTTGCGCGCGGACGCCGAGGCGATGAACGAGCGGTCGAGCTTGACCTCCTGCACGGGCAGCTCGCTGAGGAAACCGAGCGTCGAGGAGCCGATGCCGAAGTCGTCGAGCGAGAGCGCGATGTCGTGTTCGCGAAGCTGCGCCAGCACGTCTGCGACGCGGCGGCGGTCGGTGCCAACGACCCGCTCGGTGATCTCCAGTACGAGCGAGGAGGGCGGCAGCGCGTAGTGCTCCAACAGCCGTGCGACGTGGGGCGCGAGCGAGGCGTCGAGCAGGTTCGCCGCCGCGAGGTTGACGGCGACCGGGAGATCGTGCCCGCTCGCGCGCCAACGCGCGCACTGGCCGAGCGCCATGTCGAGCGCTCTGAGGGTCAGCTCCCGCATCAGCCCAGCCTGCTCGGCCAGCGGCAGGAAGCGGTCGGGCGAGAGCCGCCCCCGGGTCGGGTGCTGCCAGCGCACGAGCGCCTCGACGCCGGCGATCCGACCGCTGTGCAGGTCCACCTTCGGCTGGTAGTGCAGCACGAGCTCGCGACCGCGGATCGCGCGCGGCAGCTCGCCCAGCAACAGCACCCGTTCGCGCGAATGCTCGTCGCGTTGCGGGTCGTAGAGCTCGAACGTGCTGCGCTCGGATTCGGAGCGCTTGGCGCAGTACATCGCAACGTCGGCGTGTCGGATCAGGGTCGCCGGGTCGCGGCCGTGTTCGGGGCAGACGGCGATCCCGATGCTCGCGCGCGCCGAAAGGCGCACTTCGGCCTGCAGCTCGAATTCGCGCTCGGTCGCCTGGCAGATTCGCCCGGCGATACGGCGGGCCTCGACTGCGTCGGCGCCGCGGGCGAGCACCGCGAACTCATCGCCGCCCAGGCGCGCGACGCTGGCATCCGGTCCGACGGCGTTGACCAGCCGTAGCGCGAGCTCGACCAGTAGCTCATCGCCTGCGGCGTGTCCAAGGCCGTCGTTGATGCCCTTGAAGTTGTCGAGGTCGAGGATCATCAGCGCGACGCGCGAGACCGCAGGTCCTGGAGCACATGCCTCCCCCAGCAGCGCCAGCAGCTGGCGGCGGTTGGCCAGGCCGGTGAGCGAATCGTGCGTCGCGTCGTGGCGCAAGCGCTCGGCGAGGACGTAGAGCTGGCGCTTGTCGAGCGCCAGCGCGCAGAAGGCGAGCGGCGCCAGCCCGGTGCCCGCCGCGGGCGAGATGTCGCCGCGCAGATAGCCTGGACCGTAGGCGAGGGCGTGGCCGCCGAACCACGCGAGCACCCACAGCGCGTAGCGGCCGAAGGCGCGGCGGAAGCCGCCCTCGGAGTACTGCGAGCGATACACGATCGCGACCAGTGGCAGCAGCGGCCGTCCCGGCGCCGCGCAAAAGAGGGCGAACCCGGCGAGCGCCTCGAGCGGCTCGCCAGCCAGCGGGAAGCTCCCGCGCGCGAATCCCCGCGTCCAGTAGAGCGCGAGCCAGCCGGCGGCGATGGTCGCAAGCGCGCGCTCTGCTACCGGCTCGGCCGCCGGGGCGATCAACAGAACGCTCGCCGCCAGGTCGGCGAGAGCTACGGCGAGGAACACCGCTCGCAGGCGCTCGAGCGCGCCAAGGCGCGTGAACCAGCGCAGCGGCACCTTCTCCCGCAGAGCGCTCCGGAGCGTCGTGCCCGTGCGCCCGGCGCTTTCGCTTCGCACTCGCCGCAGGCTCAGTGGGTGCGGAGGACTTTGGTGGTGAAGCATGCGAGGAGTAGGAGCGCCTTTGGCGATTGTGCCTGCCTTCGTTTTCTTCTCGGCTCCACGCCCCTTATGCTTTAGTCGCTAACACCTGTAGGCAACGGGCTGACGGGCGATTCGACCGGCGAGATAGGTAAATACATGGATGGCGTTTTTTTTCGCGTGGACCGCTAGCGCGAGCATGACCAACGAGGGGAACTGATGGCGCGCCGCGTCAGCGACGCGCTCGCGCGGCTGGACGAGATGGTCTCGGGTGCGACCGCCCGCGGACTGCTGATGCTGACCGCCGAGGACCACGCGCTCGACGGGCGCACCTTCCGGGCCGCCGGGCGCGAGCTTGTGAACTTCGGCTCCTGCAGCTACCTGGGGCTCGAGCACCACCCTGACATCACCGACGCGATCGGCGCTGCCGCCAAGCGCTACGGCTCGCAGTTCTCGGCCTCGCGCACCTACGTGCAGGCGCCCGGATACCCACCGCTCGAAGAGCGCCTTCAGGAGATCTTCGGCGGGCATGTGCTCGTTGCCCCCTCGACGACACTCGGCCACAAAATCGCGTTGCCGGCGATCGTCGCGCCCGAGGACGCGGCGCTGCTCGACCATCAGGTCCACCATTCGGTCCAGCGCGCGTCAGACCACCTGCGCGCGCAGACGACCACGGTCAAGCTCCTGCGCCACAGCGACATGGACGAGCTCGAGCGTGAGGTCGACGCACACGCGCGGACCCATCGCTGTGTCTGGTATCTGCTCGACGGCCTCTACAGCATGTTCGCCGACATAGCGCCGTTCGACGAGCTTCGACAGGCTGCTCGAGCGTCATGAGCAGCTGCACCTGTACATCGACGACGCGCATGGGATCGGCTGGGCCGGGGAGCGCGGGCGCGGCCTGGCGCTCGAGCGCCTCGGCGTGCGTGAGCGCGTTGTCGTCGCAGGCTCGCTCAAGAAGTCGTTCGCCGCCGCCGGCGGCGTTCTCGTGTTCCCGACCGCCGAGCTTCGCCGCCGCGCACGAACGCTCGGCGGTCCGATGATCTTCTCGGGTCCGATCCAACCGCCGATGCTGGCGGCTGCGCTCGCCTCGGCCGAGATCCACCTGTCCCCCGAGCTGCCCGAGCGTCAGGCGGCGCTGCGCGAGCGGATCGACTACTGCAACGCGCTGCTGCAGGAGCACGGTCTGCGTCCCACAAGCGACGTCCGGGCGCCGATCCGCTACGTCGAGTTTGGCCTGCCGATCGAGAGCGAAGCGCTGATGGCGGCGCTGATGGACGCGGGCATCTTTGTCAACCTCGGCATCTTCCCCGCGGTGCCGATGAAGCGCTCTGGCCTCCGGTTCACGCTCACCAACCACCTGCGGCCGCAGGACATCGAGCTGCTGGTCGGCACGCTGGCCGAGCTCGCGCACGCTCGAGCGAGCACCCACGCGCAGGCGCGCGCCTGCGCCGGCCGGGGGCTGGCGGGCGGCCCGGGAATCCTGCGCAGAGCGCTGAGTGTGGAGCACCACCGCTCCTGCGAGGCGCTCGACGCGCGCGAGTGGAACTTCCTGATGGGCTCCCGCGGAACGTTCTCGGTGGCCGGACTTCGGTTGCTCGAGGAGACATTCAACGAACACGCCACGCTGCGCGAGGACCGCTGGCGCTGGCACTACTACCTCGTCCGGGACGGGCGCGGGCGGGTCGTCGCGGCGACGTTCTTCACCGCGGCGATGTGGAAGCAGGACATGCTCGACCGCGCGGCGCTGTCACGCCGCGTCGAGCAGGAGCGCCTCGCGGACCCCTATTTCCTGACCGCGCAGACGTTCGCGATGGGCTCGCTCTTGACCGAGGGCGACCACCTTTTTCTCGAGCGTCGCGCCGACTGGCTGGGCGCGCTTGACCTGCTCGTCGAGACTGTCGGCGAGCACGCGGCCGAGGAGGGCGCCGGCACGATCGTCTTTCGCGACCTTGCTGCTGGCGACGAGGAGCTTGCGGGCGCGCTGTCCGAGCGCGGGTTCGTGCGCGTCGAGATGCCCGACTCCTACGTCATCGACCCGCTGGCGGCTGACCCAGCAGGTTGGCTTGGCTCGCTCTCCTACCGTGCGCGCAGGTTCCAGCTGCGTGAGGTGATGCCGTTCGGCGGCCATTTCGCCGTCGAGGTGCTGCGCCGGGGCGGGCGCACTCCAGCCGATGCCGAGTTCGAGCACCTCTATGGCCTCTACCGCAACGTCCACGCGCGAAACCAGGACCTCAACACCTTCCCGCTGCCGCCGCAGCTGTTCCCGCGGATGCTCGGACACGACTGCTGGGAGCTGGTTCTGTTGCACCGCACGCACGAGGTGATGCAGCGCCGGCCGCTCGCGTTCGCCGCGAACTTCCGCGGTGCACGCCACTACGTGCCGATGATCGTCGGGCTCGACTACAGGCACCTGGAGGAGCACGCCAGTTACCGCCAGGCGCTCTGGCATTCGGTGATGCGCGCGCTGCGCCACCGCGCGCGGTTCGTGCCGCTGGGCATAGGGGCGGGCGTTGAGAAGCGCCGCTTTGGCGCAACGGCACAGGCCCGTAGCGCTTTCGCGCAGACCGATGACCACTACAGCCAGGAGCTGCTCGCCGCGCTCGACGCCGAAGCGCTCGGCGCCGGCACCTGACCGCCGAGCTCACAGCGCGCGGCTACGGCGTCCAAATAAGAGATCACGATCACTGCCATCAACGAACCGCGCATGTCGCGCAGCGGCGGCGCCGGCTCCTCGCGCAGACGCCCGTGAAGGATCGAGGCGACCGCGCCGACGACCGCCTCTGCGTCGAAGGACGCCGGAAGCGAGCAGGCGCTCGCGGGCGGAGCGTCGGCGTCGAGCGCACGCGCGAGCGCGGCGAGGCGCTCCGCGCGACGGGCGCGCAGCCTGGCGTCGCCGGCGAGCGATTCAACGATCAGAAAGCGCGCGACGCGCGGTCGATCGTCGAGGAACGCGAGCAGCTCGCCCAGTGCAGCCCGCACCGCCTCGACCCACGAGCCTCCGGCGCGATACGCCCCGGCCATCGCGGCGGTGGCTCGATCGCTCACATCGTCGAATACGGCGAGCAGGCACTGCTCGCGGTCCTCGAAGGCGGAATAGAAGGTCCGCCGCGAAACGCGTGCTCCAGCACAGATGCGAGCCACCGTGAGGTGCTCAGCGCCGTCATCGCAGATGAGTCGCTCGGCTGCCGAGGTCAGGCGTGCTCTGCGGACGTGATCCACCTGGCGAGGAGCCACTAGCCGTGCGCCGGGATGCACCCACGCGCGCCGCGCGCCCAGCTCTATCGGGCGATCCTTACTCATTGCCGACCTTGATCATTGCTTGCCAGCATCTCCATAAACAGTCAAGGGGTAGAAAGTTCGGGATCGGAGAAGGGCGAGCGCGCTTACCATCACTGGAGCACGTCGCGCCAGAGTCCCGCCGAAATTGCTTTTGGGAGCGCGCAGGATCGACGTCGACACGCCGAAGCTGCACGCGCACCTCCCTACACCGCCGCGGCGCCCGCGCGTCCTCCTCGCCCGGTGTACTCCGCGAGCGACTCTTCGAAGGCGCGTCGCCCGAAGTCGGGCCACAGCTCCTCGCGGAACACCAGCTCGGAGTACGCCGCCCGCCACAGCAGGAAGTTCGACAGCCGCTGCTCGCCGCTGGTGCGAATCACCACCTCGGGATCGTGCATCTCGGCGGCGTACAGCAGCTTCGCGAACCCCGCCTCGCCATCGCCCCGATAGCGCGCGGCCGCCCTCACGATCTCGTCGCGTCCGCCGTAGTCCAGCGCCACGTACAGCCTCAGCCCGAGGTTGCCGTGCGTCAGCCGTTCGGCGTGCCGCATCGCACTGATCAGCGCCTCGCCCGTCCGGTCGCGGCGCCCGATGAAGCGAACCCGCACCTCCTGCGCGTGCAGTTTCGGCGTGTCCTCGTCGATCCTGCGTGCGAGCATGCCGAGCAGCTGCTCGACCTCGCGATCCGGGCGCGTCCAGTTCTCGGTTGAGAACGCGTACAGCGTCAGCTCCTGCACGCCCAAATCGATCGCGTCGGCGATCCGCGCGATCACCGTGTCCACGGCAGCTTCGTGGCCTGCGCCGATCGGCAGGCCGCGTGCCTGCGCCCAGCGCGCGCTGCCGTCGCTGACGATCGCCACATATCGCGCGCGGCTCTGCGCCTGCGGAGATGGGTCATCGCTTGCGGGTGCAGCTTCGGCGCGCGCCTGGCGGGACATGCCCGTCTGATGGTATGCGTGCCTGCGCTCCTCCGGCCGCGAACTTTCTACCACTTGACTGTTCATGAGCGGCCCGCTGATGGCCGTGATCGTGCTCGGATATCTGGATGCCGCGGCCGCGCGCCGTGAGCTCACGCGGCCGGCGTCGATCGGCCTCGTGCCGATGACCTCCTCTGCGGGCACGGGATCACGGTTGCGCCCGTGCTGCGCTGCCCGTCGGTGAACCCAAGGCTCGTGGCGAGCCTGAAGCCGCCGCGCGGGCACGTGTCCGGGAGGCCGATGCCCCTGGGGCGGTAGGCGATCGTGCGTCCGTGCGCGCGTTCGTAGTAGGTCAACGCGCCGCCGATCGTCGCATGCAGGTCGACCACCGCGGCGTAGGGGGCGAGCGGGAGCGTCGCGATCGGCGGAATCACGATCTGCAGCCGTCCGGGCAGCAGCACGGCGCTGATGACGATCTGCGCGATCACGGGTTCCCAGCCACGCGCGAGGATCGCCAGGTGCAGATATCCGTCGCTCGACGGTGAGGCGTATATATCCAGTCCTACGTCCTCGGGCACGATTTCAGGCCCAAACTGCACGTCGACAAGCGCGTTGCCCGCGCCCATCTTGGCGTTGGGGGGGCACGCTTCCGGTCCTTCGGTTTCCAGCGTGTGCGGGTCGCAGGCTTCCAGGCCGAGCCCGCTGGTCGCGAGACCGAGATCGGTCGGGTAGCTCACTTCGGCGCTCGACAGCGGCAGGGGGCCGGCTTGCGCGGTTGGGTCGATCCTGATGCTGAACGAGATCGAGGTGGCGGCGCCGAGTCGCTCGGGCCGGAAGGCGGCGGTCAGTGTCACGGGTGGCCCGCCCGTCGCCTGCGCGCTCGTATCGGCCGCGGCGGGCGCGCCGCGCCATCCCCACGCGCACGCGACGAGCAGCAGCGCTGACGCCGCCGTGCGTCTGCTCAGTATTCCAGCGTGCCCTGCGTCTGCACGGTCATCGCGTAGCTGCGCCGGTAGAAGACGCCGTAGAGCGTGCCGCTGCCGTGGGCGTGCGTGTAGCGTCCGCTGCCGCCGCTGATCGTCAGCGTGCCCTTGAAGCTCGGGCTGGAGCTGGTGGGACTGGAGAGTCGCCCGCTGGCGTGCACCTGGATGCTTCCCGCGTGACCGTAGATCGTGATCTGCGCGCTCACCGTCGGGCTGCCGTCGTAGACGAAGTGGACCCTGACCGTGCCGGGGATCGTCCCGTGCGCGGAGCCTTCGTCGATCAGCAGCGATCCGGAGCTCTTGACCAGCCGCAGGTAGCCTTCGTCCTTGACGTTCACGCGACTCGCGGCCCGCGCGTTCGGACGAGCAGCGGCGGGCACGCTGGTCGCGGCTGCGAACGTGCCGAGCGCCGCCGCGCCGGTGGCCAGGGCGAGCGCCGCTCTGCGACCGTGTCTCCTCCGCACGCACCGGACCGCTGCTGTCCACCTCGCCTGTGTCACTGTGTCGCGCGCGTCGCTGCCTCACGGGTCCTCTCCACACGGCCATTGTATGTCCGTGGGCTGGCGCGGCGGGTCGTTCGCCGTCCAGCTCATGAGTTATAGAGGCGCACCGCCAGCGCGCGTGCGCGCTTCGCCGAGCGCCAGCCGCGCATCACGGCGAGCGTCGGCCAGATCGTCGGGGACAGCTCGTGTTGCAGCATCGCGGCGATGGTTCGCGCCTGCGGCTCGCGCGCGCCCGGGTGGGTGGTGTAGTAGGCCACGACGCCGGCGAGGGTCATCGCGTGGTGCGCGCCGTGCGGCGCTTGCCGTGCTCGTGCCAGTGCCTCGCGCACCAGCACACGCGTGCGCTCGGCGAGCTCTTGGCGCGGCGCGAACAGGCGTGTGAACCCGGCCTCGCCACGCGCCGCGTCCGCGCTGTGGTCGACGAGGCTGTCGAGGATCGTGATCACGCCGCCGACCGCCAGGTAGGCGGCGTCGATCGCCACCGCGTCGGCGCTGCTCGTGGCCGGGTCGGCGGCTGCGGCGATCAGCGCGTGCACGGCCAGCACCGAGGACGCGCACCCGCCGGCGTACTCGCGCCAGCCAAGGCCGCTGGTCCGCGCGTGCTCGCTCGCCCACTCGCGCAGCTGCTCGTCGCCGAGGACGGCGGCGGCGTGCAGTCGCGTCTGCGCCTGTGCACAGCGCTCGGCGGCCGCGCGTGCGACGTGTGCGACCCGATCCGCGGCGGGCAGGGCGAACAGTTCCTCACGGACGCGTGCGCTCAGCTCGCTCAGGTAGCGGGCGTCGCTCCCCTGCGCCTCGGTGCCCTCCGTCTCGGCGCCGCCCCCCGCACCTGGCAGCGGCTCGCGCGGGTCTACAGCGGCGATCAGCGCGCCGGAGAGGCGCTGCCCGCATGCGAGCGGATCGTCCGAGGCCATCTCGGTGCGTCCGTCGAGATAGTCGAACAGCAGCTCGAGCGTCACGATCGCCCGCGTCGCCGTAGCGCGCGTGCGCCGCGGCGCGAGCGTGGCCAGCGTCGCGGCGACCTCGGCGTTGAAGCGCTCGTCCGCGAGCTTGGCGCGCGCCAGCTCGCGCAGGACCGGGTCGCCGATCCGCTCGGCGGGCTGCCGCCAGCGTGCGAGCTCGCTGTGCACGACGGGCGCCACCGCCGGCCAGTAGCGCGCGTTGGCGAGCGCCAGTGCCGCCAGGGCGGCGGCCGCCTGATGCCGGCTGTCAGCTGTCAGCCCGTGCGGAGCGCCGCTTCCCACGGCCCGGCCTACTCCTCCGCCAGCGCGAGCGCCGGCGCCACGCGCGAGGCGAGCCAGGCGGGGACCGCGACGATCGCGAGGGCCGCGGCGATCACGAGCGCGAAGATCTCGAGCGGCCTTGCGCTTGCGCCGGCGCCCGCGACGGGGAAGCCGGTCACGTGCCGCAGGTACGCGTCGATCACGAACTGCCCGTACACGCCGGCGAGCGCTCCGGTGAGGCATCCCGCGCCGAGCATCAGGCCGCCTTCGACGAGCAGGATGCGCCGCAGCCGCGCGGGCTGCGCGCCGGTCAGGCGCAGCCCCGCGAGCGCGCCGCGACGCTGGTGGATGCTGGAGGCCAGCGCCGCGGCCAGCGCGACGATCGCGGTGAGCACGAGCAGCGTGGAGATCAGCCCGAGCTGGGAGAGCCCTTCGCTCGTCAGCGCGTCGATCCTGGCTTCGCGCATGGTGGCGGTCGCGACTTCCAGGCCGCTCGAGGGGCCGAGCGCGCGCATGATCTCCGCTCTCACCCGCTGGGTGTCCGCTGCCCGCGTTGGGCGCACGGCGAGCGCGCTCGGCGCCGCGATCCCCCACGCCCGCGCGAAGTCCTTGGTGCTCATGAACACGACGCCGGGGCTCCACGCGAGATTGGTCGTCAGCGCCGCCACCCGGTAGGGGAGATTCCCGCTCGGCGTCGGCAGTGTGAGCGTGCCGCCGACGCGCACGTGATGTTCGGTTGCGATCTGCTGCGAGACCGCGATCCACCCGCCTTCCGCGAGGCGGGCGTCGGCGATGCGCGCCGCCGCTGCGCCGCCGAGCGTCTGTGTGGCCAGCACGCTGTGCGCCCCCTCCGGCGGACGCGCGATGATCCACACGCGCCGCACGCCGACCGTCAGGAACGCCCCCTGGAAGCTCTGCACGGAGGCGACCCCGGGCAGCCGCGCGATCTTCGCGGCGCCGCCGTTCCCGGCGAGCTGCTGGGTCGCCTGGTTGTCGTCGAGTTCGCTGACCCAGATCGGCGCGTCCTCGGCGTAGCTGTGCGCGAAGCCGCGGATGCCGCCGAGCAGGTTCGCGCGAGCACCGCCGAGCGCGACGCTCCCGAACAGCGCCACCGCGCCCGTGGCCGCGAGCGCGAGCGCGCGCAGCGTCGTCCCGCGCACGCCGCCGAGCGCGAGCGCGAGCGTCGCCAGGCCTGGCGCGCGCTCACTGACCCGACGCGCAGCCGCGAGCACGCCCGCGAACGCGATCGGCACCGCCAGCACCGTCGCCAGCGCGAGCGCCACGCTGGCGATCAGCGCGTCGGAGGGCGCGGCCGCATACAGCGTGCTCGCCAGCGCGAGCGCGGCGGCGAACAGCCACCTCTGTCCCCGGCGGGCGAGCGCGTCGCCGGACGGCGCCCGCTCGATGTAGATCGCGTCGCGCGGCCGTCCGCGGCGCAGGTCCGCGAGCGGCAGCGCGGAGGCCAGGCACGTCACGAGCACCCCGCCGGCACCCGCGAGCAGCGCGCTTCCCGTCCCCACGACGGTGCCGCCGGTGAGCGTGAACGCCTCCGCCAGATAGCCGGTCGACTGGTGGAATACCCAGCGCGAGAGCGCGTCGCCGAGCGCGAGGCCGACGAGCGACGCGCCGGCGCCGAGGCACAGCGCCTGAAAGCCCACCAGCTGCACGATCGCGCTGCGCGTGGTCCCGGCCAGGCGCAGGTCCGCGATCGCCTGGCGGCGCTCGGGCACGGTCAAGAGGATCGCGTTGAACGCGAGCAGGAAACCAAGCAGCGCGCCGATCGCCGCGAACAGGGCGCTCGCCTGCCCGCTCGGTCGCAGCGCCTGATCGAGCAGCGCGATGTCCTGCTGGGAGCCGGTGGCGATCAGCCGGTCGCCCGCGAGCGCTCGCAGCCCGCGCGCAACCTTCGCCCTGGCTCCCGGCGCTACCTGGACGAGGATCCTGGCTATCCGTCCAGGCTGGCCGAGCAGCGCCTGCATGCTCGCCAGCGGCATCACCCCGAAGAGCGCCTGCGCGAGCACCCCGACCGCTCCGCGGCCGAGCACCGCGCTGACGCGCATCGGCCGCCTGACGCCGCCGACGAGCGGTGTCACGCTTGCGCGCACCTGTTCGCCTTCGCCGCTGACCCCGAGCGCCTGCGCGCTGGCTGTGGTCAGCCCGACGGCCCCGGTTGACAACGCGCCGAGCGGCAGCGTGCGCCCGAGCCCGTTCAGCACCGCGAGGCTGGTGTCGGTGCCGGCCACGTACACGCTCGCGCTCCTGCCGTGCGCTCCGACGATCCGCAGCGATCGTTCGAGCAGCGGTGCCGCCCGCTGCACGCCGGGGAGCGCTTCGACCCGCGCCAGCATCGCTTCGGAGAACCCCTCGCCGCCGCGCGCGCGCAGCTGCAGCTCGGCGGGGCCGATCACCGCCCGCAGCGCCCGCCGGTTGGAGCCCGCGATGCTGCCCTCCGCGATGCCCGCGGCGAGCACCAGCGCGACCGCGGCCGCGATCCCCACCCCCGCGAGCAGCTCCTGCATCCCGTGAGCGCGCAGTCGCCGCCGATAGAAGTACACGAGCGCGCGCGGCGAGAGCAGCCGCCGCGTCACGAGCTGGGGCTGCGTGCCCGCGCTCATCCGCCGCTCACCGGCGCCGTCTGCTCCAGGCGTCCGTCGCGCAGCCGCAGCACCCGGTCCGCCGCGGCCGCCGCCTCCCCGTCGTGCGTGACCAGCAGCACCGCGCGACCGTCTTCACGGGAGAGCTCGTGCAGCAACGCAACGATCTCGCCCGAGCGCTGGCTGTCGAGGTTGGCGGTCGGCTCGTCGGCGAGCACCAGACGCGGCTCGCCCGCGAGCGCTCTGGCCAGCGCGACGCGCTGGCGCTCGCCGCCGGAGAGCTCCTCGGGCGTACGCTGGGCGTGCTCGGCCATCCCCACCCGCTCGAGCCACGCCATCGCGCGCTCGCGCGCCAGCCCGAGCGCGACGCCACCGAGCAGCAGCTTGGTCGCTGCGTTCTCGACCGCCGGCACGCGCGCCATCAGGTGCGTGTTCTGGGAGATCAACCCGACCTCGGCGAGGCGGTACTGCGCGGCCTCGCGCTCGCTCATCAGCGCGAGGTCCTTGCCGCGGTAGCTGACGGCGCCGGCGTCCGCACGCAGCGCGCCCGCGGCGAGCAGCAGCAGCGTCGTCTTGCCCGAGCCGCTGGGGCCCTGCAGCGCGAGCATCTCGCCCTCGCCAAGGCTCAGACTGACGCCGTCGAGGGCGCGAACGCTCTCGGTTGCGCTGCGGTAGCGCTTGACCACCGTCTGTAGCTCGAGCATCCGCAGGGCTTCTACACGGCGCGGCGCCGCAACGCAACCACCGGCGCGAAGCTCCGGGGCGCTCTGCCCACGCAGCTCGCCGTCGCCGAGCGTCAGCGCCCGCTGCGCGCCCGCGAGCTCGCCGGGCTCGCCGGTGCTCGCGAGCACGGCCACGCCTTCTGTGGCGAGCGTGCGCAGCAGCGCGAGAATCTCGTCGCGCTCGCCAAGCTCGGCCGCGGCGGCGGGCTCGTCGATCACGACCAAGGCGGGGGACAGGGCGAGCGTGCGCGCGAGCGCCACCCGCACGGCCTCGCCGCCGCCAAGTTCCGCCACCCGCAACCCCGCGCAGTGTTCGCCGCCGGCACGCGCGAGCGCCTGCCTCGCCGTCTCGCGCGCCAGCTCGACGCCGGCGCCGCGCGCCAGCAGAGGCGCGGCCACCTGCTCGAGCACTCCCTGCTCTTCGTTTGCGCGCAGCGTCTTTTGCACATAGCCGATCCCCTCGCCGAGCGTGCGCTCGCCGTCGTCAGCGAGGTCGCGCCCGGCGAAGCGCACGGTGCCGGCGTCGGGTGCCTGCACCCCGGCGGCGACCCGCAGCAGCGTCGTTCGCCCCGAGCGTCGCAGCCCCCACACCATCACCAGCTCGCCGGCGTCGATCCGCAGCGAGACCTCGCGCAGCACGGTCCGCTCGCGCTGCCCTTCGCGGTAGCGCTTGCTGACGTCCTCTAGCTCCAGCAGGCTCATCGTCAACGCCGCGGTTGCGGCTCCTCGCCGATTGCGCGCCCCCGGTCCGCGAGCTCGCGAACCTGCGCGCGCGCGTAGTGCACCCATCTGAGCTTCGCGGCGACCGCCAGCCGTGTCTCCTCACCGATCAGCCGCGCAACCAGGCCAGTCATCCCAGGGATGCCCTCGCCCGCGGCGGGCGCGTCCGCCACCTCGAGCATGCACGCGCGCTCGTATGCGTCGAGCACCTCGATCGCGCGCTGGGGGCTGCGCGCGAGCGCGCCGAGCTGCGCGATGAGCAGCCGCTGGCGGCGGCGCTCCTCCGAGACCTGTCCGACCAGCCACCGCGCGTGCTCGTCGATGCCCGTCGCGGTGGCCTCGTAGCGGCGCCTGGAGCGCGGCGCTCCCCTTGTCCCGGGCAGCTCCTGCACGAGCTCGCGCTCGCGCAGCGTCGCAAGCGCGGTGTAAACGTGCGATACGCTCGACAGCGACAGCGCGCCCTCGTAGGTGCGCTCGAAGCGGTGGGCCAGCTCGTACGCGTAGCTGGGCCGTTCGATCACCAGCCCGAGCAGCGCCCAGTTGACCGGTGAATGCATCGGCGCCAGCGCCTGCCCCCGCGCGGTCCCTACTCCCATGGGAGAAGACTAGCGGATCGACCGTCAGTTGGTGGGCGGTTGGGCGATCCCTGCTCAAACGACCTGAGCCAGCTGCGACGTTTAGCTGTGCCGCCCGGCGCCCACCCAGCGCGTCCGGAGCGATTGCCGCCGGCCGTTGTCCGCGCATATTGAGGGCGATCGCGCGTGGTCTCGGGCCGTGGCGGGGCTGGCCGGGAGCGTCGCGAGGCGCCGAGCCTTCGCTCGCGCGCCCATCAATCAACAAGCACAGCGTTTATATTGAGCCCCCCAAGGCGTGCAAAGGCGCCATTCCGTCAGTCTTCCATATACCGGTTTATTCGTGAGGTGGATATAGCTATCAGCCAGCTAGGCTTGACAAGCTCCATCGCCATACGATAACGTCTCGACATCGTTTATTACTGCCGGCTGGGCAATGCTTTGTCGCCGGCTCAAAGCCGGCGCCGGAAACTCAGCAGCGAAGGGGAGAAGGGACTCGAGGGATCCATGGAGGGTCGTCGACCAGCTTGCTATCCGCCGGGTGTACGTGGCGGGCAGCAGGACGCGCAACGCCTGCCCTGCAATGTTTATGCCGGGGCTTATGCCGTGCGCCGCTCGTGTCGTCCTGCCGACTGCCTCGAGGCGCCCAAGCGCTCGTGCATCGCGCCCTCAGCGGCATCGGCGAACCACCTCTTCACGCCCATCGCTCCCCCTCCAGCGCGAGCGATGGCGCGACAAGCGTATGTCGAGGACCGCGCCCCAGGCGCGCCCTCCTCGGCGACGAGCGCATTCCCCAAACTGGCCACCGGCCAGATCCGGGGAATGCGCTGGCGGATGGGCGGTGTCTGGGCGCCTCCAGTACGAGGGCTCGCGCGCCGCGCGATCATAACTAGAGATAAAGGAGTTGGATAGTGAGACATGTAAGGATGCTCGGACTCTGCCTCGTCGCCGTCTTCGCCCTGAGCGCGGTCGCCACAGCGAGCGCCTCGGCGTCTGGACGCCCGGAATTCAAGATGTGTGTCAAGAAGAAGGACGGAAACTACAACGCGGGCTGCGCGTCGCACAGCGCGATGGGCAAGGGCAAGGCCGAACTGAAGGAAGTCGCAGCCGGAATGAAGTTCACCAGCAAGAGCAAGGCCACCAAAATCAAAGCTGACGGCAAAGTGGTGACGTGCTCGAAGGACACGGACAAAGGTGAACTTCTAGACCAATTCACCGAGATGGTGACGATCACGTTCACAGGTTGCAAGACCGGCAGCACTACCTGCGGCAGCGCAGGGACGATCAAAACAGGGTTGTTGAGCGGCAACCTTTACTTCATCAATGCAAGCGAAAGCGAACGCGGCATCGCGTTCTCCAATGAAGAAACAGGTGTCTTCGCAGAATTCAAATGTGGAAGCGAAACGGTCGTACTGGAAGGCGATCTGATCGGCGCGACCAAAAACAGCTCGAAGGGGCTGACCATCACATTCGCGGTCAACGGCAGTGGCGAACAGGCACACAAGGCCGTGTGGTTCAGCGAAACTGAAATAGGTCCAATCGCGCTCGTCTCCGGCGAAGAAGAAGCGACAGTGGTAGGCACAGATGAACAGGGGCCGAAGGGCCTAGGCGCTTTCTCGTAGGTGCCTCCTGGCAGCATCCATGAGCGATAGTCGCAGGCAGCAATAAGCAGGCTGACGGACTGCGGGCGGGGCCTTGAGGCCCCGCCCGCCGCAGTACGAGACAGAAGGCGGGCACGTTGCGGACCTATGGTCTTGCGAAGCCATCTCGCGTATCGAACAGGGCGCGGTGCCGCCGGATGCCGATGGGCTGCGCGGCTTGGCGGGTCGCGTTGGGGGCCGTTCGCGATCCGGTGTGCGCTGCGATCGAGTCGATAAACGGTGCGCGGTTCGTGCATGGTCGGCTTGGGGAGCTGGGCTGGCAGTCGAGATCGGCGATGCGCAGAAGGTGGGGCCTGGCGCCCGTTGGCGTGCAAGACCCGCCGGGATCGCCGCTCATGCGCCCATGGGTGGCCGCCATCGGATCTCCCCACTGTCTTGTCCTGAGTGGCCTGTGGTCCCCGGTGCCTTGTCAACGAGGCAACGTCTAGGAGGTGCGTCTCGTGTCCGGTCGAGCACCGCTGTGTGTTCGGCTGCCAGACCACGAGCCTTCACCCCGCCCGCCGGCTGCGGTCATTTCCAGACCGCGAGCTCGACAGCCGGCAGGACCGCGGCTAGCGGCAGCATCACGGCGCCAGCCCTCAGCAACGGACGGCTGGTTTCGCGCCGCATGCGCCAGTAGACGATGCCCATCGCAACCAGCGCGGGTGCGAGTATGAAGCACCACTCCTCCAGCGGGGGAAATTCGCGTCCGTGCAGCCGCGCGCAGTAGCCGCGGCTCTGTTCGACGCCGCAGCTCGCGCTGATGATGCCGGTGCTCAGGTAGCCCACCCCGCAGACCGCGATGGCCAGGAGCGCCGTTGCGGCGATCGGAGGCCCGGCGAGGTGACGCTTGTGCTCTGCAGTCACGGTCCGTCGAACCCTAGCATTGGTTCTCGGTGCTCACTAACTGACGGCCGCAAGCACATCGTTCACCTCTGACCGCAAGCACATCGATTACATCCGGGGTGGCGTGGGACGCTCGCGGCTCTTGTTGAGCGGGCGTGGAGGTGTCGAGCGAGCGTGGAGGTGTGACGGCGGCCATGCAATTCTCCCCGTAGGCGGCCATTAGAACTCCCCAGTGGTGGCCACTAATCCTCCCCATGGTGGCCATCGGATCTCCGCGCAAGGACGGCAGTGCTGTGCGAACATCGGTGCCACCAATCCAATGACGATGTCTTCGGTCTCCTGTCGGCAAGAACAGCGCACCCGCTTGGTCGCACACCAGCTCGGGCTCGGGTGCTGGACGCGTGCGACGCGCGCTGCGGACCCGCGACTTCAGCCGTTGCTCCATCGCGCCTATGTCGGCTTTGAGCACCGGCACGCCGGGCTCGGGCGTTGGCTTGAGCCTCCGCGGCCGGCGTTGACGCTGATGATCGACCTGCAAGGCGGTCTGCGTGCCGATGGCGTCGCGCTTCCCGGCGCATGGGTCGGCGGACTGAGCGATACCTACAGCGTGGTCGAACTTGGCAACTCCTATGCGTCGTTGGACCTCCAGCTGACCCCTCTGGGCGCCTACACCGTGCTCGGCCGCCCGCTGCACCAGCTGGCGGGCGCCATCGTCGGGATCGAGGACGTCGTCGGCGTGCCGGGACGGCGCCTGGTCGAGCGGTTGCACGATCTGTCCGGCTGGGACCGGCGCTTTGACGCGATCGAGGCATTCCTGCTCGAGCGCGCCGCGAACGGACCACAGGCGAGCCCCGCCGTAACCTGGGCATTGGCTCGCCTGCGCGCCACGGCGGGACGGGCGCGGATCGAATCGTTGGCCGCCGAGCTTGGTTGCAGCCGGCGATACCTTCATGCCAGGGTTCGTGAGCAGATCGGCGTTCCCCCAAAGACGCTCGCTCGGCTGCTGCGCTTCGAGGACGTGTGTCGCAGGATCGACGACGAGCCAGCTCGGTGGGCGGATATCGCCCACGACGCGGGCTACTGCGACCAGTCGCATCTGAACCGTGACTTCCGTGAGCTCGCTGGGACCACACCCACTGACTTTCTCGCTCGCCGGATCCCCGGTGGCGGCCTCATCGGAGACGAAATCCCATTTGTCCAAGACACGAGGAAGGACACCGCGTAGCGTCTTGAGTCCAGTAGCCGCCAAGCGAAAAGGACAGTCATGAATCAAGCACTTCACGCACTGAGGCCCAACATCTTCCCCGCGCTGCGCTACCGCGATGGTCAGGCCGCACTGGATTGGCTCGAGCGGGCATTCGGCTTTCAGGAGCAGGCCGTTCATCGTGGCGAGGACGGCACGATTCACCACGCCGAGTTGCGCCTCGGCGACGGTCTGATCATGTTCGGCCAGTACGACGACGCGGGCTGGATGGGCGGCGAACCGCCGAACGCGCTCGCATCGACCCTGAGCATCTACGCGGTCGTCCCCGATCCCGACGCCCATCACGATCGTGCCAAGGCCGCGGGGGCACAGATCGTTCGTGACCTAACAGACCAGCCCTACGGCTCACGCGAGTACAGCACCCGCGACCCTGAGGGCAACCTCTGGTCGTTCGGCACCTACGATCCCTACGCCGCCGAGTGAGTTCCCCCGAACGGGCTCGACAACTCGCGCTCGCTCTACCGGAGACGGTGGAGCAGGATCACCACGGGCGACCCTCATTCCGCGTCACCGGCAAGATCTTCGCCACTCTATGGGACGAGAACCACATGAACCTGATGCTCGACGAGCCGGGCATCCACACCGCCGTGCAGTCCAGACCAGAGATATGCACAGAGGTCTGGTGGGGCAAGCGCCTGCTCGCAACTCAAGTCGACCTCGATCGCATCGATCCAGACGATCTCGCCGAACTGCTCGCCGATGCCTGGGAGCAGAAGGCGCCGCGAAAGCTGGTGGCCAGCACTGCCGCATCGAGACAAGAGTAAGAGCACGGTGGATATGGGGCTCACCGACGACCAAGAAAGCTACCGCCTCGCGCAAGCGACCATCGGAAAGGGGATGGTGCCCTGGGGGCCTGACCACGGCCACAGCGGTCACGACTCCGCTACCCCGCCAAGGTTGGGGGGAATCAGTGGCCACCAGTGGGGAGAAATCAGCGGCCGTTGACGGAGGTGTTCATGTCGGATGCGGAGGCGGCGTTGCGTCGCGAGGCGGCGCGGAGGCGGCTGGCGGGCGAGTCGCCGGAGGCGATTTCTGTGGATTTGGGGCGTACCAGGCAGTGGGTGACGAAGTGGGCGGGCCGGTATGACCATAAGGATCCGAGCTGGGCTGACGGCCGTTCCAGGGCGCCCAAGCATGTCGCGAACCGCACCCCAGCGGATGTCACAGAGCGGGTGCTCGCGGTTCGTGGGAGGCTGGCGGAGAACTCGTGGGCGCAAGTTGGCGCGGAGGCGATCTCCTGGGAGCTCTCTAAGCTCGGTCGGCCAGCGGTGGTGCCGCCGAAGCGCACGATCGAGGAGATCCTCACCCGCGCGGGTGTGACCGGCCGCCAGCAGCGGGGGCACCGTCGTATGTCCAAGGGCCTGCCATACCCAGCCCCAGCCGAGCACCGCTTGGGAGACGTGGTCCAAGTCGACTTGGTCGGCCCGCGCCATTTGGACGGTGGTGTGCGCTCTCACGCGCTGAACCAGATCGATGTGGCTTCCCATCACGCCGGGATCGAGATCGTTACCGACCGCGGCGATCAGCGGGTCCTCGCCGGGCTGCACGCCCTGTGGGGGCGCCACGGGGTGCCCCGGCGTATGCAGTTCGATAACGGCGGCCCGTTCGTCTCCCCGACCGGCCTCGGCGAGGTCGTCAGGGTGTGCCTTCACCAGCTCATCACCCCGGTGTTCATCCCGGCCCGCGAGCCGTGGCGCAACGGCACGATCGAGCACTTCAACGATACGTTCGACAAGCGCTTCTTCCGCCAAGAGCGCTTCACGAGCCTCGAGCATCTCGCGCAGCGCGCCGGGGCGTTCGAGCGTTTCCACAACACCCAGCACCGCTACAGCGCCACTCGTGGGCGCGTCCCCAACGACGCCCGTGTAGGCCGACACGTTCGTTGAGGATGGCGGCGACGTGATGGGTGAGGATGTGGGGGGTTGACGACCGAACGACCAAAGGGGTCGGGTGTGGGGTAGTTCCGCTGCGCCGGCAAGGTAAAGGGCGCCGCTTCGCGGCTCGCTGTGCTCGGCCCTGTCGGGCCGCCCTTGACTGGCCGGCTTCGCTTCACTGCTCGGCAATTAGGGGTTGCGCATAGGCGCAACCCGGCGGGGTTCAGGGCGCTTGGGGAGAATGTTGGGCGTGCCAGAAGCTCGGCGGGTCTGCCGGCGGTTTGGATCTGCTCGCAGTGAGCACGGCCACTGCGTGTGAGCACGGCGAGTGCTTGCTCGACTTGCGCGCCGGAGCGGTTGCGTTGGAGCAGGTCGCGCAGCTGTGTGCGGGTCAGCCCGGATTTGGAGTTGAGTAGTGCGGTGTGGATTTGCTCGGCGAGGGGGTCGCCGCTTGCGTGTCCGAGTGCCCAGCTGGCGCTGGCGGCGGCGTAGTCCCAGAGCGCGAGCGCTGAGTGCAAGTGGGTGGGTGTGATCGATTGCGCCCCGTCGATCAGGGCGTAGATCAGCGCGAGGCGGATTGTGTGTGCCTCCGCGCGGGCGCAGAGCGCGCCGGAGAGGCCGCCGCCGCTGGCTGGTTCTGAGAGTTGGGCGTAGGCGTCCCACCACAGCGCTCGTGCGTGCTGATCCAGGCGCAGCTGCCCGGCGTGCTGCGCGCTCTTCAGGTTTGACTGAAGTCTCGCTTGGAGGTGAGTCTGCGCGAGCGGGTCGGGCTGCCCGCCCTCCGGTAGTAGGCGCACGCGGCGGCAGGCGACCATGAGGAATCTGTTCAAAAATCCATTTGAGATATCGATCGTGGTCGTGTGGTGGGAGAGCTCTGAGGCGGTGATGTGACCGATCACCGCGATGTGCGCCCCGCTGGCGCTGGCGGGCGCGGTGCGGGTCAGCAGCGCGAGCGCGCGGCCGTCCCAGGCGCAGCGCAGCACCGGCGACAGCGTGGAGATTTCCCGGGTAGCGGCCTTCAGCGGGGAGGCGAACTCCGGCTCGATCACCAGCAGCCGCTTGTCCCCTGTGGCGGGGTCGGTGGCGGTGGGGTCGCGGACCGCCCAGATCAGGCCCTCCCCCGAGGACAGGCCGGTGGCGATGCGAGCCGGCAGCGTGGGGTCCGCGCGGGCGATCAGGCGCCGGACGTGGTCCCAGGAGGAGCCCTTGCGTGCCTTGGCGGTGTCACCGACGAGCACGAGGAACTCGTTGGGGTGATGGCGCGTCGCCTCGATCTGAAAGTAGGCGCCACGCCCGACCGCGGCACCGAACGCGATCAGTAACTGTGAGAGGATCGCGGCGGGGTCCGCCTCGGTGTGCGGCGCGACCTGGCCCACGATTTCCCCCGCGAGCCCGTGGTAGGCGGCCGGGCCGGGCGGCTGTGGCCACCCCGCCGGGGCGGGCAGTGTCCGCTCCCCCCAGCCCGCCGTGGGCTCCGGCACGGTGGCGTCGAAGAGGGTGCGCGCCGCTGCCGAGCTCGGGTTCACTCGTCTGAGACCTCGCTGACGGCTGCTCTGGCGGCGGACTCATCGACGATCGCCTGCTCCGCCGCGAAGCACGCGATCAGCGATGAGAGGGCCAGGTTGTTCACCTGTCGCGGCAGGCCGCGGGAGACTTGGTGGATCAGCGCGATCGCGTCATCGGAGAAGATCGTGTCATCCCGCCCAGCCAGCGCCAGGTGGTGAGAGATATAACCGGCGGTCTCGCTCTCGTCCAGGCCGCCGAGCGTGTAGCGGCAGCCGATGCGCTGATCCAGCGCAGCCAGCGCCCCGAGCCGCAGCCGGCGGCGCAGCGTGGGCTGCCCCAGCAGCAACAAACAGAACGGCATGGTCTGGTCCATGTCAGCGTTTGAGAGACACCGCACCCCTTCCAAGCTGTCAGCGTCGAGCAGGTGTGCCTCGTCAATCACGACGACGACCTGCTTGCCGCGCTCAGAGCTCTGCGTGGCCAACAGCTCCTGCGTCTGGGGGATCAGCGACGCGCTGTGAAAACGCGGTGTGCCACCCAGACCAGTAACGATCGTCGCGTAAAGACCACGCAACCCGACACCCGGGGTCCCGAGATAAAGAACCGTGTGCCGTGAGGCGTCGAGGGTCGCCATCGCGGCCCTTGCGGCGACCGTCTTCCCGGAACCACACTCACCACTGATCACCCCGATCTGGCGCTCAGCGACGCACCAGCAGATCCTCGCGACCGCCTGTGAGTGAGCGTCGTGGGCGTGCAGCATGCCCGGCGCGAGGTCCTTCCCGAACGGCATCCGTGAGAACCCGTAATGCGCGCGCAACCGGTCAATGCTCATCCTCTGCTCCCTTGCTCGTCGATATCGGTATTGGTGCTCTCCCGGTCACGCTCGATGCGCTCACGCTCGGCGAGCGCGGCGTAGTCGATCGGCTTGCCGGCCAGCTCCGCCGCGCGACGCTCGGCGATCAAGCCGAGGTAGTCGATGCCGCTGGATGGGGGTGGCGGCGCCGGCTCGGCTTTCACTTTGGGGTGCACCTGGCGGGTGATGCGGACCGGCACCGCGGTGCCCATCCCGCGGCCGCCATAGCGCACCTCCACGTGCTCCAGGTCAAACGGGTCGAAGATCAGCTCGACCTGGTGACCAAGGAGCGCGGCGTCGACCTCGTATTCGTTGCCGTGCAGGTTGACCGTCGCGGTCTTTGTGGAGACACCGCGGGGTTCTGACCACAAAAACGCCTCCCGTAAAAGCTCCGGTGATGGCAGCTGTGGCGGCGCGACTCCCTGGAAACGCTCGAGCGGCGTGCGCTTCGTTTCCGAGTGCACACGACGGTGATAGACGACCTCCACCCACGCGCTGAACAGCCGGTTCAGCTCGTTCAGGTCCGCGACCTCACGCGAACCGAGCTCCACGAGGAACTGGTCCCTGACGGTCCTGAAGAACCGCTCGATCTTGCCTTTTGTCGTTGCCGCGCGGGGGGTGGCGTGAATCAGCCTGATGCCCAGCACGGCGCAGGCACGCTCCAGCTGGCGGCTGACGAACGCGGAGCCGCGATCGACGAGAATCGCGCGTGGCACCCCACGCGCGCTCAGACCAGCGCGCAGCGCCGCCTCCAAGCGCGTCACGTTCTCCGCGGTGCCCCAGCGGTAGCCCACCAGCGACCGCGAGAAATCGTCGATAAACGCCAACAAGATCGCCTTGCGGCCACCCACCTGTGGGCCGTGCAGACCATCCCCGGTCCACAGCTCGTTGCGCTCGGACGCTTCGAAACGGCCATAAACTTTCACCGGGCCAGCACCCCGGGTCACCTTCAACCCGAGCCTCGAGAAGTGACGCTGGATCGTGCGCTCCGAGCACACGCCCCCATCCTCACCGGCGGCGGCGAGCATGACGGCCCTGACCTGCGCGGCGGTGCGCTGCGGCAGCTCGCGCTTGAGTGTGACCGCCAACGCCAGCACCCCCGGCGGCGTGGCCGGGGGAACGACTCGTGGACGCGGCACCAGCGCCTGGAAACCCCCCGCGCGGTAGTTGCGGATCCAGCGGTCGACCGTCGCGCGGCTGACCGTGAGGCGCGCACCACCGGGCCCGGTGTGCTCCACCTGAGCGACGGCGCGCACCATCGCGCCGCGCTCGACCGGCGAGCACGCTGGGTCGAGCATCGGCCTGATCAATGAGTAACGGAACAGTCCGACGTCCCTGAAACGCTCCTCCTCCACAGCTCACTCCCCACATCCGGTGACAGAGACACGAGCATCTCCGCTCAGCGCACCACCGGGAAGGGGCAACTCGTGTTGCACAAAAGCACGCCACCGGACAGCGCCGCCGCCAGCGGCCACACCGCCCTCACGCCGAGGCGCAGCACCCATGCTCTGCCCGCCACCCCGATCGCGCCAAGCGCATCAGCGAACACGCTGCCAGCAGGCGTGATCGGTGAAAGCTCCGCGTCCAGCGCAAACGCCCACGCCGTGAAGTGCGCGCGGATCCTCTCCGCCCCCGACTCAAACCGCCGCAGCCACCCACGCACCGTGTCCTTCGGCACCCCCAACCCGGCCGCGATCGCCCGGTGACCCAAACCGCCCACCTTCGCCTCGATCGCGGCACCGATCACAGCCACCCCATCACGACGACGCAACAAGCACACATCGGGCAACAACACGTGCGTGCGAGCACATTCCCGGCACCTTCCCCGCCGCGGACGCAACGACCGCACCACTCCCGCGTGGAGGCGTAAAACCCGACGACGCGCAAACCCCCACGGACCCAAAACCCCTCCACAAAACGGGCAGGCAAACCGCCCAGCACACAACTCAGCCTCGACTCCGGCTCTCTCGTCCCCTACGATGAACATAGATGTCCCCTTTCGGGCATCGGCGAAGCACCACGCAGGGGCTCTCCCAACGGAACTGGTCAAAGCTCGACGGGAGGGCTTCTGCACGTGCAGGAACACCCCAGCCTGACGACATCACCGCCACCATGCCGCCACCCCCGTGAGGACCACCCATCCTCACCCACCGCGTCATCAAATCAAACGCGGATGCTCATCCAAGGTGGCGTTCAACACGCGCCCGCCCCGCCAGCGCCAAGCGTGCACCACGCGCGCCCGAGCAGATCCCCACCGGCTGGCCCAGACACGGCAAGGTCGAGTTCATCCGCTTCATCCGCTCCGACCAGCGCCTACGCGTCCTGGGCCGCGCCATCCCGATGCCCGACCACAGCGCCTACCAGTACGTCACCGCCACGCTCGACCTCTCCCTCACCGACCACGACAACCTCATCATCAGCGACACCGTCGGGCAACTCCTCACCACCGCCCGACTACACACACCACGCCGCCGCTGACGTCCGACGGACGACACGCGGCGGGCGTTTCCCTCCACTATGCCTACGGCTCCGTTCCAGGAGCCGCCCGCGCAACCACACACTCACCCGGTAAACGATGTGCTCGCGGTGATCCCTCACCCTCAACGGTCAACGATGTCCTTGCGGCTGTGAACCAACCAACAGAGTCCGCCGCGGCGCCTGACACGACGTCCCCGAGCTCATCAACGCGATCGAGTACTTTATCGAAAGCTGCAACGACCGCGCCCGACCCTACCTCGATAGCACCACCCGCGGGCACTTTTTGGGCGCTGTTGAAGTGGTTCCAGACCACTCGAGCATTCAGTCGCGAACGGTGCTGAGCTTGAACGTGCGGCTCACGCCCGGGGCAGTCAGCTTCGCCTCGACGCTCCTGTGATGCCGGAGGAGGTTGACGGCGACGTTGGAGAGCGTGATCTTGATCGTATACCGCTGGCCGGCAGCTATGTGGTAAGTGGCTTGACCGATCACCACGGTCTTGGTCTTGCTACCGTGCTTGACCCTGATCGTCAGCTTCAGCGTGCCGTGACATGGGCCGGCCGCCGAGCAGGCCAGCTTCAACAGCGCCTTGTCGCCGGAGATCGCGATCGAGCCGGGCGTCATGAGCTTGCCTTCCTGTGCGCTAGGCGGCGTGCTCTGCGTGAAGCCCGCGACGGAAGTCGAGCCCGGCGTCACGATTTCGCTCGGCGGTGGCGTGCTCTGGTTGGTGACAGGCGCGGGGTTGAAGGTGGCTGTGAGGGTGGTGTTGGTGGTGATCGTGAACGGGCAGTTGTTGGTGGTGGTGCATGAGCTGGCGGAGCCGGTGCCGGCGCTCCACCCGGCGAATTCGGAGCCTGGTTTGGGGTTGCCCTTTACGACGAGTTTGGTGCCTTCGGGGTATTCCGAGGCGCACGGTACGAAGCTGGTGCTGTTGTTAGCTTCGCATTCCACTTCGCCGGTGCCCGCCCCGTTCTTCGTGATCGTCAGTTTGTCTGTGGTGACAGGCGCGGGGTTGAAGGTGGCTGTGAGGGTGGTGTTGGTGGTGATCGTGAACGGGCAGTTGTTGGTGGTGGTGCATGAGCTGGCGGAGCCGGTGCCGGCGCTCCACCCGGCGAATTCGGAGCCTGGTTTGGGGTTGCCCTTTACGACGAGTTTGGTGCCTTCGGGGTATTCCGAGGCGCACGGTACGAAGCTGGTGCTGTTGTTAGCTTCGCATTCCACTTCGCCGGTGCCCGCCCCGTTCTTCGTGATCGTCAGTTTGTCTGTGGTGACAGGCGCGGGGTTGAAGGTGGCTGTGAGGGTGGTGTTGGTGGTGATCGTGAACGGGCAGTTGTTGGTGGTGGTGCATGAGCTGGCGGAGCCGGTGCCGGCGCTCCACCCGGCGAATTCGGAGCCTGGTTTGGGGTTGCCCTTTACGACGAGTTTGGTGCCTTCGGGGTATTCCGAGGCGCACGGTACGAAGCTGGTGCTGTTGTTAGCTTCGCATTCCACTTCGCCGGTGCCCGCCCCGTTCTTCGTGATCGTCAGTTTGTCTGTGGTGACAGGCGCGGGGTTGAAGGTGGCTGTGAGGGTGGTGTTGGTGGTGATCGTGAACGGGCAGTTGTTGGTGGTGGTGCATGAGCTGGCGGAGCCGGTGCCGGCGCTCCACCCGGCGAATTCGGAGCCTGGTTTGGGGTTGCCCTTTACGACGAGTTTGGTGCCTTCGGGGTATTCCGAGGCGCACGGTACGAAGCTGGTGCTGTTGTTAGCTTCGCATTCCACTTCGCCGGTGCCCGCCCCGTTCTTCGTGATCGTCAGTTTGTCTGTGGTGACAGGCGCGGGGTTGAAGGTGGCTGTGAGGGTGGTGTTGGTGGTGATCGTGAACGGGCAGTTGTTGGTGGTGGTGCATGAGCTGGCGGAGCCGGTGCCGGCGCTCCACCCGGCGAATTCGGAGCCTGGTTTGGGGTTGCCCTTTACGACGAGTTTGGTGCCTTCGGGGTATTCCGAGGCGCACGGTACGAAGCTGGTGCTGTTGTTAGCTTCGCATTCCACTTCGCCGGTGCCCGCCCCGTTCTTCGTGATCGTCAGTTTGTCTGTGGTGACAGGCGCGGGGTTGAAGGTGGCTGTGAGGGTGGTGTTGGTGGTGATCGTGAACGGGCAGTTGTTGGTGGTGGTGCATGAGCTGGCGGAGCCGGTGCCGGCGCTCCACCCGGCGAATTCGGAGCCTGGTTTGGGGTTGCCCTTTACGACGAGTTTGGTGCCTTCGGGGTATTCCGAGGCGCACGGTACGAAGCTGGTGCTGTTGTTAGCTTCGCATTCCACTTCGCCGGTGCCCGCCCCGTTCTTCGTGATCGTCAGTTTGTCTGTGGGAGCGGTGGATTCGAATTCTGCGCTCACTGTGATTTTCTCGGTCATCATGACCTTGCAGATTTCGCCGTTGGGGCCTTCCGTGCTTGTGCAACCCGTCCATCCCTTGAACTTCCAGCCTGTTTCTTCCGTCGCTGTGAGGAGGACTTCGTTGCCTTCTTCGAATGCCGCCGAGCATGTCGACCCACACGCGATCCCGAGCGGCGAGGACGTGACGTCGCCCTTGCCGATCTTCGAGACGTTCAGGGTGCGTTTGCCTTCGAATTCAGCCGTAACCGTGATTTCTCTGGTCATCGTGACCTTGCAGATTTCTCCGTTGGGGCCTTCCGTGCTCGTGCAGTTGTACCATTTCTTGAATTTCCAACCGGTTTCGGCCGTCGCTGTGAGGACGACTTCCTTGCCTTCTTCGAACAGCGCCGAGCATGTCGACCCGCACGCGATCCCCGCCGGCGAGGACTTGACTTCGCCTCCTTCGCCGCTTATCACATTTGTCGCTACGTTCAGGGTCTTTTTGCCTCCGAATTCGGCGTTCACCCTGATTTCTTCGTTCATCGTGACCTTGCAGATTTCTCCGTTGGGACCTTCCGTGCTTGCGCAACCGGTCCATCCCTTGAACTTCCAACCCGCTTCGGGCGTCGCCGTGAGGACTACTTCCTTGCCTTCTTCGAACAGCGCCGAGCATGTCGACCCGCACGCGATCCCGAGCGGCGAGGACGTGACCTCGCCGTTGCCCCCGCTCTTTGAGACAATTAGCTTCTGTTTCCCCGCGAACTTGGCGGCCACCGCGAGCGGCGTGGTCATCGTGACCTTGCAGAGTTCTCCGTTGGGACCTTCCGGGCTCGGGCAGCCCACCCACCCCTCGAACTTCCAACCCGGTTCCGGCGTCGCTTTCAGTTCGACTTCTTCGCCCACGGCGAACGGGGCTTCGCAGATCAGGCCGCAGTCTAGGCTCATGGATTTGCTCGTCACGGTACCTTCGCCGTTGCCGTACTTGTGGACCGTCAGCACGGGCTCGGCGACCGCCGTCAGCGGGCCGAAGGCATAGACGTTGTCAGCTTTGCCTTTGTTCTCGGAAGTGACGTAGACATCGCCGTCGTTGGCGTTGTCGACCGCGATTTCCGACACCGTGGTTTCCCGGAGGCGCAGCGAGCTTCCGAATTCGTTGCCGATTTTCGAGACATAGCCGCCCGCGGAGTTGAACTGATATACGACGCTCGTGGTTTCGAGCGAGCCTTCCTGGGAGACAAAGATGTAGACGTCGCCGTCTGACTGGTCGACGGCGAGGCTGGATATCTGCCATCCGTTCGCGTCGAAGGGGCCTGTGGGGCTGTCCACGCCACTGATTTCGGTCAGTATCTTGGTGCCTTGCGGGTTCAGGATGTAGGCCTTCTCGTGTTTCGTGTCGGTCACGTAGATATCATTGTTGGTGCCGTATACGTCCAGGCCGAAGTAGTCTGCTCCGGGGGCGAGGCCTTCGCCGATGGTCGCCGAGATCAGTTTCCCGTTGGGTTCGTAGGAGGCGATGTGCGAGCCCTCGGCGACATACAGGTGCTGGCTTTCGGGGTCGACGGCGATCGCGTAGGCTCCGCCTTCTTTTTCCACGATCACCCCCTTGTTGCCCGCCGATTCTTCCAGGGCGTATGTGGTGGATGCGGTTGGCGGGAAGGCCGTGGGCCTGTACTTGTAGACCCCGTGTTTGAAGTAGTCGACGTATACGGCGCCTTCCGAGTCGACGGCGAGGCTGGTTGGCCCATTGCCGGTTTCGCTGGGCGTTTTGAAATCGGTGATCTTTTTGGCTTCAGATGAGTAGATCTGGATTTCGTCTTTGTTGTGGTTGGTGATGTAGATGTCGCCGTGCGAGTCGGTCACGACCCCATCGGCTTGGCCTTCTCCGACCTGGCCGATCACGGAGTCAGTTGGGATGTACGGGTGTTCTTCGGCCGCCAGAGCGGGGACGCACGCCACCAACAGCACAACGACCATGGCACACAGCGAACTGACGCCGGACAGGGCCATTCTGCGGGCGTTCATCTTCTCGTCTCCTCCTCGTTTACCAACGGCGGTTGTCGCGGCCGCATGTGCAGGCCCAGGTCGCATGGGCAGGCCCAGAAATAAACGCGCGCGAGCACGCGCGATCAAGGAGGGTAACATACGCCCGCGGCGACTGTCAACCAGCCGACGAGTGGCGCGGCGTGTCGCAGCCGCAAGCCCTGCGACACGACAATAAACGGGGCGGCTGACGTTTAGCGAGGCGGGCTTGTCTCTGTCGTGGCGATTTCTGCTGAGGCCGCTGGTCGGAGCCCTTCCCGCGAGCATCACAGCCACCGGGCCTCGCACCGGTCGGCGCGCTCTCTGTGGAGTTGATGGACGGGCCGGTCGCTTGCTGGGACCGGTGAGGGCATTGCGAATGAGCTTGAGCCTCGTGGGGAAGGCCTGTTTGCGAGCTTCGGTTGCCTTCGACTTCGGCTCATCGGCAACGCGCGCGTGCGCCCCGCCGCGCCACATCACAGCTCCGCATGCGTCTCTGCTGGGCGCGATCCTCCACCCCCGCATCCAGCATCGAGGCCTCGCGCTCGCCCGGCCCACAACCGAACCCCCAAGCCGGAGTCGCGTCGCAAGGGTCTTCCTCGGGAGGCTTGCTCCTTCTACCCCTTGACTTACCAACGGCTCGCTCGCCCACGATCATCCGTTTCGTGGTGAGGGAGGAAGACCCGTGCGCTCTCGGTGCGACTCGCGTGGCGGCACCTTCGCGCAAACGCAGCGGCAGCGTTTATCGCCCCCCGGTGCAACGTGCACGTCGGACGCGACATTTCCTCCGACCGGCCAGAGCAACAGTGCCGCAGACTGCCAGTCGACATCGGCGCAAATGCTCGCGATCGGGTCTGTTCGTGAGCCGCAGCGGTTCCGCGTTGCAGAACGCGCCGCAATGCTATAGCGTGCGCGCCAGCGTTTATAGGCGGCGCAGGTCGGTGCCGCCCGAACATCGGAGGAGAGGCGGCATCTTGGGAGGCGCAACCGCATTGGGAGACCTAACCGCATCTGCTGCTCGCGTCGCGCAAGCCTCGACACGGTCGCCGAGCGATGCGACGTCCACTATGCCGGGCGCGCTGCGGACAGGGGGCAGGAGATCGGGGACGGGATGGTGCGGCTTGTCCCGATGGGTGGTGTCCACCACGCGAGCTCGGCTCGCCGGCGACGGCTTCTCGCCGCCCTCGACATATTCGACACGGTTGTTCCGCAACCAACCGGTGCACCCAAGGACAGCCGTTCAGCCTGTGCCCTTCAGGGTGCGCGCGACGCATCCATCACGACTGATCGCGCCCGGCGCCAGCAGCCTGGCTCTGCCGTCCTGCGCGCGCGGTCTCGAAGCAGTGTGCCGTCTCAGCGCACCAGCTGGAGCGCGTGCATTCACCCTTCTATTTGCCCCCGTGCGCCTAACCGGGACGCATGCGTTTCAACCATCGACAACCAGAATCACGTCCGTAGCGCTGAGCGCTCGTACGTCTAACTCTCAGGAGATCTAACGATGCTCTCACGTCTACGCACCCACATGTCCTACGCCAACGTCACAGCCACCCTGGCGCTGTTCTTTGCCATGTCCGGCGGAGCCCTGGCCGCCTCGCACTACCTCATCACCTCGACCAAGCAGATCAAGCCGAGTGTCCTTGCGTCTTTGAAGGTCATCACCTCGACCAAGCAGATCAAGCCGAGTGTCCTTGCGTCTTTGAAGGGCAAGGCCGGGTCCGTGGGCCCAGCGGGGGCGAATGGAGCCAACGGCGCTCAGGGACCGCAAGGGCCACAGGGTCCTGCCGGTAACGCCGGCACGAACGGCACCGGTGGCACCGAAGGCACCGCCGGTTCAAACGGCACGAGCGTCACGAGCAAAGAACAGAAAGCGGGCGTGATCGGCCCCTGCAAAGAAGGCGGGTCTGAATTCATCGCCGCAGAAGCCAAGAAAACCTATGCCTGCAACGGCTCCCCGTGGACCGCCGGCGGAACCCTCCCCAAAGAAGCAACCGAGACTGGCACCTGGTCGATGACGATCCCCAAGAAAGCCGCGGCGTATCCGGAAGCGGTCGGGCTCGCGCCGATCTCATTCACAATCCCGCTTGCCGGCGCCCTGGAAGAAGAAAAGATCGAGATCGAGCCTCTCGGGTACGCGGGCTCTCAGGCCGAATGTCCCGGCACTGCGGCCGATCCCAAGGCGGAAGCGGGCTTCCTCTGCGTGTACATCGCCTATGACCCCGGCTCACAAGTGACACCTACGCTGGCCGGAGAAGGAGTGCCTTCGACTACCGGCGGCGTCGTGCTGTGGGATGTACTCCCCGAAGCAAAGGAAGGGTACTTCGCGTACGGCTCGTGGGCGGTGACGGCCGAATAGCTATCTCGCCCGGTCCATCCTGGCCCTGTCTGTCCCAGGCAGGGCCAGAGCAAGATGACCACACCCACTTGGACCCGTGACGTCTTCGGACCCGAGCACCGCTACACGAAAGGCTCCTCCATGCGCTTGACGCGCGCCCTCTCCATATTGCTGTCCACGTCGTTCCTGCTAGCCAGCGTGTTGCTCTGTGCCACTCCGGCACTGGCCGCCCGCGGGCACGTGCTCCAGACGACCTTCGGCTCCGAAGGTTCCGGGAACGGCCAGTTCAAAAGCCCCGCGGGTGTCGCTGTCAACGAAGCCACGGGCGACGTCTACGTCGTCGACCAGGAAGAAGAAGGCGGTGTAGACAAAGGCCGCGTCGAGTGGTTCACGTCCAACACGACCACGCAGGAATACGAATACGCGGGCCAGTTCAACGGCAGCGGTGAACTTCCCAACGAACACGGTAGGGAGGCGGGCGCCGGCCCGGAACCCGACGAAGAGGTAACGGGCGGCTTTGACGCGCCGGAGGGTATCGCGGTCGATAACGACCCTTCGAGCCTGTCCTATGGTGATGTGTATGTGACCGACGAGGGGCATAAGGTCGTGGATAAGTTCACGTCCGAAGGTGAATACATAGGGCAGATCACGGCCAAGACCGTCGCAGCCGCCCCCGGCGGGGTTTTCCTACTCAGAGGTTTAGTGGCGGGCGCGAAAGGCGAAGCATGGCTATTCGAGGAATCCCTCGAAACCACAAGCGGGGAACCTGATGACTACATCGACAGGTTCTCTGACGCCCCGATCCCGACCCTTGAAAAGTCTGCGAAGCTCGATATTCTAGCCGCTGAAATTAGCTCGGTAGGACTTGCGCTGAGCGCCGACGGCGAGTTTTACGCGCACCACCACAGGCCCCCCGCCATCATAGGGTTCAGCGAAACGGGCGCGATTTTGGTGAATTCGGCTACCCAGAAAACGCCACCGAGGAATACGCCCTGAACGGGCTCGCGGCGGAACTGCCCAACAAGAGCATCTTTGGCTCGAGCGACGATATCTATGCGGACGCGATCGACAGCGTTCAGCGGTTCACTCCCGAAGGCACGCCGGAAAGAGCCCCGTTGGAAACGTTCGGGGAAGGAGAACTGGGGTGCACTCAGCATCAGCAGGGGAACTGCGAGGGTGGTTTGGCGGTGGATTCGCTGACGGGGCAGGTGTTTGTGGGGGTGGGGAGCTCTGACGTGGTGCGGGTGTATGAGCTCGAACCGGAAGCTCCGCCTTTGATCCTATCCGGGTCGCTATCGGAAGTGACCAACGACAGCGCGAAGCTTGGCGGCGAACTCAAGCCGCGCAGTGTGCCCGGTGAACCGACTACGAGCTACTGGTTTGAATACGGGGCGTGCTCGTCGGTGGCGACGTGTCGCGGTAGTGGCTGGGAAGGGCGTACCGCTATGGGGTCGTTGAGCGCGAGCTTTGAAGTCGACAGCGTGAGCGCCGACGTGCAGGGGTTGCGGGCGGACACTGCCTATCACTTCAGGCTCGTCGCGGAAAACGCGAAGACCCCGAAGGGCGAACCGGTGCTGGGCTCTGAAGGGACGTTCACGACCTGGGGTACCGGCCCGTTCGCGTTGCCTGATGGTCGTGAGTGGGAAATGGTCTCTCCGGCGGACAAGTTGGGGGCGCTGATCGAACCGATCGGCGAAGACTGGGTGATCCAGGCGGCTGCTGGGGGCGGTCGCCTGGCGTATGTCGCTGATGCGCCGACCGAACCGAGCCCGGCGGGCTATCTGCTCTATCAGTCGGTGCTCGCGACACGCGGGAGTGGGGGTGGCTGGTCCTCGCGAGACCTGTCGATCGGGCATCTCACGCCAACGGATCTGTCGCTGGGTAAAGGCTGGGAGTATCGGTTCTTCTCTGAAGATCTCTCGCGTGCGATCGTGC
>CAWBQH010000007.1:0-67823 GCA_963790905.1 uncultured Solirubrobacteraceae bacterium | reverse complement strand
GGCACCGGGGCGCACCCGCCCGCCCGCCGACGAGGTGCTCGCCAAGGCGTACAGCGCCGAGGTGCTCGCATACTTCGCCGCACACTCGATTGACCCGGCCGTCGCGGCTGAGGCTCGCGTGCGTGAGGTCGGCGGCGCGCTCGTGTATCCGTGCTCGGACGAGGCCGGGAGCTTCGAGCGCCGGCGTTCGCTGAACGGCTCCGGGCCGAAGACGACGCAGCCGCGGGGGCGTCCGCTGACGTGCTGGTGGCCGGCGGGACGCTCGGGCGGCAAGGTGTTCGTCTGCGAGGGCGAGAGCGATGCGCTCGCGGCACTGACGGCGAAGGCCCGCGCGAGCCATCCCGTCGCGCAGGAGATCCTCGGCGGGCTCGCGGTCGCGGCGGTGCCCGGCGCGTCGTTCCCGGTCGATCGCCTGGCCGGCGAGATGCGGGGCGCCGAGCTCGTGATCGTGGCACCGGACGCCGACCGGGCCGGCGACACCTTCGCCGAGCGCGCTGCGGGAGCGCTGAGTGCCGCGGCGATCCCCTCGGCGCGGCTGCCGCTGCCAGCCGGGCACGACCTCGCTGACGCGCTGGGGGCGGTTGACGACGGCGCTGACTGGCTGGCTGGTGTCATCGCTGACCTCGAGGCGGCGAAGGTCGAGGTTCGTACGCAGACGGGCAGCGAGGCCGGAGACGAGGCGGTCGGGGCGACCGACCTGAGCTACAGCGAGGCGATCGCCAAGGAGCACGGTGAGACTCTGCGCTTCGTGCAGGGCCGGGCTGGCTCGCCTGGGATGGGCGCCGGTGGGTGCCGGGCGATGATGTTGCCCGCGAGGCGGCGAAGGGAATCGCTCGCGCACGAGCGCGGGACGCGGCGGACGTCGGCGACCCGCGCGCGGCCAAGGTTGCGCTCGCCCGCTGCGACGAGCCGAGGATACGAGGGTCGCTTGAGCTGGCTCTAGACCGACCCGGCGCTCGCCGTGCGTGCCGAGCAGCTCGACGCACAGGGCTCGTCGTCCGCACCAGAATGATGCGGTGGCTCTGCGGACGGGCGCGATGGCCGACCACGACCCCGGACTCCTGATGACCAAGCTCGCCGGTGCCGAGTATCACGACGCCGCTCGCTCGGAGCGTTGGGAGCGGTTCCTGGAGTGTGCGACCGGTGGCGACGCTGAGCTCAGCGCCTACCTGCAGCGCGCCGCCGGCTACAGCGCGACGGGCTCCACTGACGCGGAAGTCGCGCTGTTCCTGCACGGCCCCGGCGCGAGCGGGAAGACCACGTTCGTCGAGGCGCTGCGCGCAGCGCTGGGGGACTACGCCAAGACCGCAGACTTCGCCACGTTCTTAGCGTCGCGCAGTGATGGGGACGGTCCAACGCCTGCCGTCGCGCGTCTCGCGGGTGCCCGCATGGTCTGCGCGAGCGAGGTCAGCGCCGGTCAGCGCTTCAACCCGGCGCGGTTGAAGTCCTTGACGGGCGGCGAGCGGATCGTCGCTCGCCATCTGCACCGCGACCCGTTCGAGTTCGTGCCCGCCTTCACGCTCTGGTTCGCAGCGAACGACAAGCCCGCTATCTCCGCCGCAGACGACGCGGCCTGGCGGCGGTTGCGGCTCGTCCCGTTCACGAATGTGGTCCCAGCTGAGCAGCGCGACCCCGAGCTGAAGCGCGCCCTCGTCAACGATGCTGCCGAGCGCGCCGCGATCCTCGCGTGGATCGTCAACGGTGCCATCGCCTGGCACGCCGAGGGCCTCGGCACCTGCGCTGCTGTCGAGCAGGCCACCGCCGGCTATCGCTCGGACAACGACCCGGTCGGCCACTGGCTGGCCGCGTGCTGCGAGCTCCATCCCGACGCCCAGACCTACGGTCGCGACCTGTACGAGGGCTACGAATCTACTGCCGTCAGAGCGCCGACGAGCCCTGCTCCCCGCAGACCTTCGCTCGCGAACTCGAAACGCATCGCCTGACGCGCAAGCGCACAAAACGGGGCGCGCTCTGGACCGGCATTTGCATCGGTCCGCGCCGAGCTGGTGACGGAAGGGTGACGGGCAGTGACGGACCATCCGTCACCGCAAAATCCGCATCACAGAGCCAATCCGAGGACGCGGTGACGGAGGTGACGGAGCAAGACGGGGATTCGCGTATACGCGCGCGCGCATCACGAGAGTTTCCGGACCAGTCCGTCACACCGTCACCTCCGTCACCCACGGGAGGGACGGCGGCGTGCGGATGAAAGCGACCGGCTTCGACACGCAGGTCGCCGAGCGGTTGGAGATCGGCGCGCGCGAGTACGGAGACCGCAGCTACAGCCGCCCACTGCGCGACTTGCTCGTCGAGATGACCGAGGAGTGCGCGGACATCGCCGCGTGGGGCTCGATCGCACTCGCCGCGCACCCTGACGACGCCGAGGCAGAGGGCAGCGATCCGCTGCGCGGAGCGTTACGCCCGCCGAGCGTGGCAGCCGCTGCGGAGCGCGATCGAGCGCACGGGATGGGCAGCGTGAGCGCGACGGACAAAACATCGTCGTCACCGGCCTGGCGGAGACGCTCGCGAACCTGGACGAGGCGGCGCTGCGCGCGCTGGCAGACGCGCTGCGGCCGTACCTACTCGACGCCGAGCCCGAGCCCGACGCCCTGCTGACGCCGCAGGAGGCCGCGCGTCGCGCGAGCGTGCATGTCGAGACGATCCGTCGCGCGGTGCGCTCGGCAGCGCTGCCCTCGAAGCGGGTCGGGCGCGGGGTCCGCATCGCTGGCGACGACCTCAAGGCCTGGCTCACTCCCTCTACGGCCACGCGTGCTGTGCCGAAAGCGCGTCCGCGCGCTGAGAGCCGCCGGCCGCTCGCTGACGCCCTATCCCAAACTGCTAGCAAGCGCTAGCATCCGTCGCATGAGCACCACACCGAAGCCGCTGCCGGTCCGGATCACGCCCGAGCTCGTCGAGCGGATCGATCGGCTTCGCGGCCTCGTGCCGCGCGAGCGGTACATCCGGCACCTACTCGAGCGGGCAGTGGCCGCCGAGGAACGAAAGGCGGCGAAGCGATGAGCGTCCAGAAGCGCGTAACCGTCGACAAGCGCGGCAAGCGCAGCACATCGTGGCGCGTGCGCTGGCAGGAGGGCGACCGCTGGCGCAGCCGCACATTCGACGGCAAGGGCGACGCACGCGACTTCGACGCCGACCTCCGTCGCAAGCGCCGGCTCGGCGAGCTGGCACGACTCGACGCCGGCAGCGAGACGCTCGACACCTACGTCACCGGCACCTGGGCGCCGACGTATGCCGCGCTGCTCGCGCCGACGACGCGCAAGACGTACTCGATCCTCTACGACGCGCACGTGTCGCCGACCCTCGGCTCCGTCCCGCTCCGCGAGCTGAGCCCGGAGCTGATCGGGCGGTGGCAGACCGACAGGCTCGCGGCGGGCGTCGGGCCGGCGGCGGTGCGGAAGTCGCTCGCGCTGCTCGGGAGCCTGCTCCAGCGCGCCGCCGAGTCCGGTCGGATCGTGTCCAACCCGGCCCGACTGGTCCGCAAGGCCAAGACGCCCCGGCGCGCCGAGACCCGGCCGCTCGCGCCGGCCACGGTCGAGAGGATGCGGGCCGCGTCGACTCCACGGGACGCGACCCTGCTCTCCCTGCTCGCGTACGCCGGTCTGCGGCCAGGTGAGGCGCTGGGGCTGCGCTGGGGCGACGTACGCGATCAGACGCTGCTCGTGCAGTGCGCCGTGTCGCTCGGCGAGGAGAAGTCGACCAAGACGGGCGCGCACCGCACCGTGCGGCTCCTGGCACCGCTCGCCGCCGACCTGAAGGCATGGCGGATGCGCTCCGGGCGCCCGGACGATCGCGCGCTGGTCTTCCCCGGCCGCGCCGGCAAGCCGTGGACCGATGAGGCGTATCGCTCCTGGCGGCGGCACAGCTTCGCCCGAGCACTGAGCGCCGCACTCGGTCATCCGGCTGGAAGCTGGGAGGACCGGCGCTGCGAGCGCTGCAAGGCGCTGCCCGGCAAGCCGTGTCGCACGCCATCCGGGCGCGCGGCGTCACATCCGCACTCGGTCAGGCTCACGGCGAAGGCCGAGGGCCGTCCGTACGACCTCCGCCACAGCTTCGCCTCACTGCTGCTCCACGAGGGCCGCAGCGTGATCTACGTTGCCCGGCAACTCGGCCACGGCGCGCAGCTCACGCTCGGCAGCTACGGCCACGTCATCGACGAGCTGGACGACCGGCCGCAGCAGGACGCCGAGGACGCGATCATGGCTGCCCGCTCGACCGCAGCTGCCCATGAGCTGCCCATCGCCGCGGAGTGACCCTGGCGCGAAGGCCAGGAATCGGCTCTACAGAGCCAAGCCCAGCTCCGGACTCGAACCGAAGACCCCTTCCTTACCATGGAAGTGCTCTACCAACTGAGCTAGCTGGGCGGGCGAAGCGCACTGTACCGCGCGCGTGCGCGGCGGGAGGCTCCTCTCAGCGGATTCCCTCGAGCAGCTCGCCCGGGGACGAGAGGCCGAGGCCGCGGGCGAGGATCACGATCGTCTCGAGGCGCGGCGAGCGCTTGCAGCGCTCGAGCAGGCTGATCTCGGTCCGGTGCAGGTCGCACATCTCCGCGAGCTTCTCCTGGGAGAGCCCGGCCATCTCGCGGTGGCGGCGCAGGTTGGTGGCGAACTGGATGCGGGCGTTCTCCATCTTGCTTCAAACTGTCGCTGCGCGCAGACGAAACGGCCACAGACAGATGTCTGTGCCCTAGGAGCTTCGCCCCATGCTCCTCGCGCTCGGCTGACGTGGAAACAGTAGTTGTCGATGATGACAACTGTCGCGTCGTCTCAGCGGGTCGGCTCGTCGGCTGGCGTGACCGTCGTGACCGGCAGGCCCATTCCCGAGACCTTGCTCGGAAGGTCAAGTTTCAACCACCGCGACAGCCGCGGCGAGAGCGTCGAGATGATGACCTCGTCGAAGCCGTGCAGGTTGATCGCGTCGTGCACCGCCGCCACGGGGTCCGCGTCGCCGACCATCCCCTCGACCGGCGTCCCCGCTGCCTCGCTCAGCCGCGGCACGGCCTGTTCGAGCACCGTCTTCACCTCGCCGGAACCCTGGTCCTCGGGATCGACGACCTTGTGCAGCCCGTGCGCCGGGTTGGGGACGAGCAGCGTGAACTTCGCCGGCCCCCGCTGCGCCCGCTCGCGCACCGCGTCGAAGAGCGGTTGCGTGGCGGCCGTCTTGTGCGCCACGACGAGCACCCTGGTGGGGTCTTCTGAGGACTCCATGATCCGCACTCCCTTCTCGCTCACTGGTCGCGATCACCCCGCGCGAGCGCCTCGCGAGCGCCGGCGAGCCGCCGCGTCGTAACTGGTCTTCTATCGCAATCGCCCGCCGGTGTCATCCGCCCGCGGCTAGGGTGTGGTGATGCGCGTGCAGGTCGGCGAGGATTCGGTCGAGGTGCTGCTGTCGCGCTGGCAGAAGGTGCTCGGGCTGATGCGCGACATCAGGGTCCCGCTGGCCGATGTCAGCGACGTGCGCGTCGTCGAGGATCCGCTGCGCGAGGCGATGCGAACAGGCATCAAGGCCGGACTGCGCCTGCCGTGGCTGTACTACGTCGCCCGCACCATCCGCCTCGACCAGGCCTTTGTCGTGCGCCGCGGCGTGCCCGCGCTGTCGTTCGCGGTCCGCAACCACGACCCGCTGCGCAGGGTGCTCGTGAGCACGCCCGACGCCGAGCAGCTCGCGCGGCGCCTGCAGCCCGAGGTGAGCCCTCAAGGACCTGTGAACGTCTCCGGTTAGGTCGAGCGTTCGGCGCTGCGCAGCCCGCTCAGCATCCAGATCCCGAACAGGACGATCAGCGCGAGCGCGGCGATGAAGGCGAGCGCTGTGTGATCCTGCACGCCGGAGATCAGCCCGCGGCCGGCCTCGAGGAAGGCCGTCGCAGGGTTGATGCTCGCAACCGCGTGGATCCAGCCCTTGAGCAGCGATAGCGGCACGTAGACAGGGGCGAGGAAAAGGATCAGGAACACCGGCGTCTGCATGAGCGGGCCTGCCTGGATGGAGCGGAAGCGGAACGCGACGCCAGCCGCCCAGCCGAAGCCGACGAGCGTGAGCAGCGCCGCGAGGCCGTAAAGGCCGAACACATCCACGCCGTCGCCGGTGATTCGCATGCCGGTCGCCAGCGCCACCGCCGTGACGATCGTGAGCGTGACCGCCGCGCGCGCGAGCGCGACGAGCGCATAGCCGAGTGCGATCCCGCGGCGGTCCTCGGCGGCGAGCATCAGCCTGCGCGCGAACCCGCTCTCGAAGTCGAATGCGAGCGTGAAGCCGGTGAACAGTCCGCCGAACATCGCCGACTGGGCAAGCACGAACACGAACTGGAAGGCCGTATAGCCCGCAGGGAAATGGAAGCCTGGCACCGAGCCGAGCGCCGACAGGCCGCCGGCAAAGCTAGCGAGGAAGACGAGCGGGAACACGATCGATGGGACGAACAGGTCGGGCCTGCGCACGTAGGTGTGAAGGCTTCGCCACGCGATCGTCCTCGCCACACGCCACACGCCGCCGCCCGGCGAGGACACGATCATGCCCGAGGATGCGCCACTGACATGCGCAGATGTGCCGCTCATGTCCGCTGCAGCCTCGTGCGCAGGGCGCCCGACACCGCGAGCAGGGCGACGATCGTCAGGCCGATCGCAACAGCGAACGCGCGCCACAGCGCCGTGCCGTCCCAGCCGAAGATGAACAGGCTGCGAAAGCCCTCGATCAGGTACGAGATCGGGTTGAGGTTCGCGACCGCGTGAAACCAGCCCGTCCGCAGCAGGTTGCGCGGGAGGTTGCTCGACGACAGGAAGATGAAGACGAAGAAGAGCGGGAAGAGGCCCTGCACCGCCTCGCCCGAGCCGGTCCGCAGGGCGGCCGCGCAGCCCAGCGCGCCAAATCCGAGTGCCGTCAGCGCGCCGAGGACAACGATCACGAGCGCGCCGCCGAAGCCCGCGTCCAGATGCGCGCCTGCGATCAGGCCGACGAGGATGTAGACGGCCGACTGCAGTGCGCCGAGCGCCCCCACGCCGACGAGCAGGCCACCGATCAGCGACACGCGGCGCAGCGGCGTGAGCGCGAGCCGGTTGAAGAAGCCGGTCTCGATGTCCTCCGCGAGGTTCGTCCCCGTGTTGATCAGCGCGAACATCCCGCCCTGGATGAACGCGACGGCGATCGCGAACGACACGTAGGAGTGCGTCGGGAAACCCGGCAGGCGCGTCGCCGCGCGCAGCCCGCTGGCGTTGACCGCGAGCAGGATGATCGGGAAGAAGACGATCGGGAACAGCTGAAACGGCTGGCGCAGAGTCTTCAGCATCGAGCGCTTCGCCAGCACGCCGACCTGCGTCGACAGCGTGCCCATCATCTGCCCGCGGCTGCGCGGCTCGCCCGCTCGTCGTCGTCGTCGTCGCTGCCTCCCGCACCTGGCCGCCGTGCGCTGCGCGAGGTGGCCGCGATGCCCGTCGCGAGGCCGTTGCCCGGTGCGCCGAGATCGCCGCTGGCGCTTGCGTCGCCCGAGCCGCCGACGCCGGCGGCGCGGCCTCTGTCGCTGCGATCGCTCCCGTCGTCGTCGGCAGCGCTCCCGCCCCCGCCGGCTGCGCCCTCGAGCGAGCGGCCGGTCTTCGCGAGGAAGACGTCGTCCAGCGTCGGCGAATGCAGCCGCAGGTCGGCGATCCGCAGGCCCTCGGCGTCGAGCGTGCGTACGATCTCCGCGAGGTCGCTCACGCCCTGCGGCAGGCGCACGGCGACGCCGTTCGGCGACGCCGCCGCCTGCTCGCCGAAGCGGCTCAGCACCGACGCGAGGCGCTCACGGTCGCCGGGGTCCGCCGGGATCGCCTCGACGCTCGGGCGCCCGATCGACTCCTTCAGCTCAGCCGGCGTGCCCTCGGCGACGATCCTGCCGCGGTCGATGATCCCCACGCGGTCGGCCAGCACGTCGGCCTCCTCGAGGTACTGCGTCGTGAGGAACACCGTCACGCCGTCGCCTGCCAGCCGGCGCACCTCGTCCCACAGCGCTGCGCGGCTCTGCGGGTCGAGGCCGGTGGTCGGCTCGTCGAGGAACAGCAGCCGCGGGCCATGCACGAGCGCCAGGCCGAGGTCGAGCCGGCGCTTCATCCCGCCGGAGTAGCCGCCGACCTTGCGGTCGGCCGCGTCTGTCAGGCCGACCCGCTCCAGCAGCTCAGTGGCCCGCCGCTCGCGCTCGGCCTTGCCGAGGCCGTGCAGGGCGCTCTGCAGGCGCATGTGCTCGCGGCCCGTCAGGAACGGGTCGAGCGCCGACTCCTGCAGCGAGGCGCCGATCGCGCGGCGTACCTCCGCGCCCTCGCGCACGACGTCGAGTCCCGCCACGCGCGCCCTGCCTGCCGTCGGAGGAAGCAGCGTCGTGAGCACGAGCACCGTCGTCGACTTGCCAGCGCCGTTCGGGCCAAGAAAGCCATAGATCTCGCCCGGCGCGACCTGCAGGTCTATCCCGTCGACCGCGCGAACGCCGCCCTTGAAGTCGCGGACGAGCCCCTCGACCTCGATTCCGTTCTCGTCCAGGCTCGTGCCGGCGCTCATGGCGTCGCTCCCTCCATGCTGCTGTGCCGCGCGATCGGGCGCGGCGTGCGGACGCGCATGACGCGCGCGAGCGGCTGCGGCAGCCACCAGTTCCAGCGTCCGAGCAGCGATACGAGCGCCGGGAGCAGCAGCGCGCGCACGACCGTCGCGTCGAGCAGGATCCCGAAGCCGAGACCTGTCGCGAGCACCTTGATGTCGGTGTTCGGCGCCGAGGCCAGCGAGGCGAACGCCAGGAACAGGATCAGTGCGGCGCTCGTCACGAGACGCCCGGTGCGGCCGAGGCCTGCGATCAGCGCCGCGTCGGTGTCGCCGCTGCGGTCGTACTCCTCGCGCACACGCGCGAGGATGAAGACCTCGTAGTCCATCGACAGGCCGAACAGGAATGCGAAGACCATCAGTGGGATCCAGAAGGTGATAGCACCCGTCGCCGGCACGCCGAATACGGCGCTCGAGCCGTGGCCCTCCTGCCAGAACCACGTCATCAGGCCGAAGGCAGCGGCCATCGAGATGAGGTTCAAGACGACCGCCTTCACGGCCAGCACCAGCGCTGCGATAGGGCGGTGTGGCGCGGCGGCGCGGTCTTGGCTGATGGACGTGGTCGTGCTCATCAGGAATGCCTCCAGTGTTTCCAGCGAAGAATGGTTCCGGGCGGAACGGTTTATACCAGAAATACTTTCTAGCGTCTATGATCTTCGTGTGAAGACTGAAGGTGACGCGCAATCTCATCGGAGCGCCCCGCGAGAGCCGAGCGCGGGGCCATCCGCGAACCCCGAGCCGTCGCTCGATCCCGACAGCGGCGCAAAACGACCAATCGACGCTCCCTGGCCGGGTGACCTCGCTCCGGCGCCGCTCGAGGACGTCCCGCAGACCCCCGACGCGAGCGTTCCGGCGTTCCGCTCAGTCGGCTTCACCGTATCGACGGTGGGCTATGCCGTCGCACGGCGCTTTCGCGAGTTGCTCGCGCCGCTCGAGCTCGAGCCGCGCGAGTTCGCGCTGCTACGCGCGGTTGGCGCCTCCGAAGGCCAGTCCCAGCAGGCCATCGGCGAGCGGCTCGGGATCCCGCCAAGCCGCATGGTCGCCTTCATCGACGCGCTCGCCGCACGCGGCCTGCTCGAACGGCGTCAGAACCCGCACGATCGTCGCACGCGCAAGCTGCACCTGACCGACGCCGGGCGCGATCTGCTCGGCCGCGCCTTCGCCGTTGCCGTAGGCCACGAGCGCGACCTGTGCGCGGACCTCGACGAAGAGGAGCGCGAGCAGCTCCTCGAGCTGCTTCAGCGGGTCGCCGCCCGCCTCGGCCTGCCGCCCGGAGTGCACGCCGCGCACGCGCACTCGGCGCTCGCCGACGAGTAGCGCGGACCTGCGCATCCGGCGGCGTCAGCCGCTCATCAAAAGAGCTCCCTAACCCTGGACGTGCAGATACGATTGAACTCGCTCGACGCGGATCATTCCCGCGAGGCGCCCGTCCGGCTGCAGGCGCATCAGGCGCCCGTCCGGCCGGCGCACGATCGCGACGCCACGGCGGGTGCTCAGGACGACATGGCCCTCGGTGAGCCTCTTCATGCTCCGGATCTGTCTCGGGGTCAGTGACGGGGTGCTCAACATCTCAGTCTCCCTTGTTTGCCTCCATCCCGGTGCAGGGGCCGCGAAATGGTTGGAGGACGGAATCGGTCTTCTGGGAGAACCTCGCGTTTCCGTTCCTACACGCTCTCATCGCTATTAGCGCAAACGCGAGGCGCTCGTCGGCGCGAACCTCGCAGTTTGCGCCGGATATTTGGCGAGAGATCCGCGAATGTTCTAGTCGGTCTATCCATCCGGCCGACGAGCGCTTCGAACGATGGTCCGCGGAATGTGCCGTCCCGCAGCCGCAGCGAGGGCGATCAGGCCGCGAGCTCCTCGGCGCTGGGACCGGTCTCGATCCACTCATAGCGCAGGTTCCACTGACCGCCTGGGCGACTGCTCAGGCTCGCAAAAAGGCCTACGGCTTCGCCGTCCCTGAAGACCGAGGTCTCCTCCTGAACCGCCCAGCCATGCTGCGGGACATCCTCACCCATGCAAAACAGCTGCGGCGGCCCGGCGAGAATCTGGATGCGCCACCGTCCCGGTGCGGCTCCGCTGTCTTCGTGCATGATCGTCGCGCTCCCAGTCTCCGGACTCTGGCCTTCCGCAGCCACTGGCCAGCGCACCATTGCAGCCGCACATGACAGAACCGGCGGCGCAGGCACGCTCGAGGCGTCATCCGCGCATCATCCGTTCGGTCGCGCCTGAACGGAGCGAGCGCCCTGAACACTCTCGCCTGGACCGAGCCACGGGGTCTGACTTGGCCGTGACTACTGGCCCGCGGTCACGGCTCTCAGCTCATCGAGCGACTCCCGGATGAGTCGCGACAGGTCCTGCTGGTCGGTCTCGTTGATCCAGCGTTCGAAGCCGATCCTGAAGACGGCGATGCTAGCCTCGGCGGCCAGACTCGCAGCCGGCTCGGTGACACCGCGCTGACGCAGTGCGTCGGCGAGCGCCGAGGCGAGCGATGCTAGCTTGATCAGCTCGCGCTCCTGGAGCTCTGCGCTTGCAGCGATGATCCTCTGGCGCTGTCGCGGGAGCTCTCCTCCCTCTTGGATGGCAGCGCCGGCGGCTTCGATACCCGCTGCCGCCGCCTCGATCGGCGCAAGGCCGTCGGGCGCGTTGATAACCGCGCTGACGAGGAGGGCTTCCAGTGCGCCGGCGCCCGCGAACAGAACCTCGCGCTTGTCGGCGAAGTGCCGGAAGAACGTTCGCTCGGTAAGTCCCGCCCGCCCGGCGATCTCGGCGACGGTGGTCTGTTCGAACCCGCGCTCGCTGTAGAGCTCCATCGCCGCCTTCATGAGCCGGCCGCGTGCGTCTGGCTCCCATCGGCCCATGTCCTCGATTCTAGCTGACGGCAGCGACTGACATCGCGTGCTACGCTGATGGCAGCAACTGACATCACGCCGTCGAAGCAAAGATCAGCATCCAGGACGGCCAACCAAATGGAGGTTTGTCTCATGCGCGTATTCGTCACCGGTGCGTCGGGCTGGATCGGCTCGGCCGTCGTCCCCGAGCTGATCGGAGCGGGCCATCATGTCGTCGGGCTCGCTCGCTCGGATGCCTCGGCCGATGCCCTCATCGCGGCCGGAGCAGAGGTGCACCGCGGCACGCTCGATGATCTCGACATCCTGCGGAGCGGGGCTGCCGCGTCGGACGGGCTGATCCACCTCGCCTTCAAGCACGAGATCGCTTTCTCGGGGGATTTCCAGGGCGCTGCCGACGCGGATCGCCGCGCCGTCGAGACGATCGGCGAGGCGCTCGCGGGGTCTGATCGACCCTTCGTCATCGCCTCCGGCACGCTCGCGGTCGCACCGGGCCGCGTGGCAACCGAGCGAGACGGACACGGTCAGGACACCGCTGTGGCAGGTCCGGGGGGCGGCCAGCAGACCCGGTGGGGCACCGCCGAGTTGGTGCTCTCCCTCGCTTCCCGCGGCGTCCGCTCGTCGGTCGTGCGGCTTCCTCCTACGAACCATGGAGAGGGAGATAACGGCTTCATCGCGACGCTGGTCGCCATCGCCCGCGAGAAGGGCGTTTCCGGCTACATCGGCGACGGCACCAACCGCTGGCCCGCCGTGCATCGCCTCGATTCGGCGCGCCTCTTCCGCCTCGCGCTGGAGGAGGCCCCCGCGGGATCGACGCTCCACGCGGTCGCCGACGAGGGCGTTCCGATCCGCGACATCGCCGAGGTCATCGGACGGCATCTCGAGCTCCCGGTGGTCTCCATCGCGCCCGACCACGCACGCGAGCACTTCGCCTGGCTTGCCGACTTCCTCGCGATCGACGGCCCCGCGTCCAGCGCACTGACCCGCGAGCTGCTCGGCTGGGAGCCAACGCACTTCGGGCTCATCGCCGACCTCGACCACGGGCATTATTTCCACGAGGTCCCCGCCGCTGCCGTTTGATCGAGGGCACAGCGTCAGGCGCCTGCTGAACGGCTCCCGCCGCTCAGCCGGACATCGTGCGCTCAAGGGCGCGCTGGCGAGCGGGCCGCTGCGTGAGCCGCGCTAGGTAGCCCCTCAGGTTCGCCGGGAGCTCATCCGCGAAGCCGATGCGCGCCGTGAAAGCGAGCGTGCTCCCGACAAGCACGTCAGCCACCGTGAAGCGCTCTCCGACGAGATAGTCGCTGCCATCCAGGGCGCTGGAAACCGCGCCCGCGGCCTCGTCGAAGCGCCGTCGCGCTGCGGCGGAGCGGTCGGGGTCGCTCTGGGCGTGCACGGCTGACTCGATCAGCGGTGGCTCGAGCTCGGCTGGAGCGAAGATCGTCCACTGGTAGAGCAGCGCCCGCTCGTGGGTCCCCGGCGCAGGCGCCAGGGCGGCGTCGGGATGCAGGTCGGCGAGATGCAGGCAGATCGCCGCCGATTCGAATACGAACCCTGTCTCGTCCTCGAGCACGGGCACGCGGCCCAGCGGATGGCGGGCGTGGTGCTGATCGCCCTTACTCTCCTCGCGCGTCATCATCGTGATCTCATACTGCTCGCCGAGCTCCTCGAGCATCCACGCGACCCGGATCGGCCGGCCCGCGTGCTCTCGGTGATACAGGCGCATCATGCGCTGGACGATAGTCGCCGGCGCGAGAGCTCGCCCGCCTGGCCGCAGGGCTCAGGTCCTGGCGCTGGCCGCGTACTCGCTGTCTAACCACCCGCCGGTGATCACTCGCCGGTGATCCGTGCTCCCTGCTCGGCGGTACTGGAAGAGCGGCGCCCACTCGGATAGCGTTGATCGAGGTGACCGCGCGCGCGAGCGATTAGGTCACGCGCAGCGAAGCGCTGACGCCGATCAGGAGCAGAACAGGCATGACCCCGCAGAATCCTGACTACCCGGTTCGCCTCGAGATCGCTTACCCGGAAGGACTCAACCGGCTGTTACCACTCTTCAAGTGGCTGCTCGCGGTGCCCCACTACGTGGTCCTTTGGCTAATGGGAATCGCGGCGCTCGTCGCGCTCGTCATCTCCTGGCTCGCAGTGCTGATCACCGGAACCTATCCCCGCGGGATGTTCAACTTCCTCGTGGGCTTCGAGCGTTGGCGCGTCCGGGTCGGCGCCTATCTGTTTCTGCAGACCGACCGCTACCCACCGTTCTCGCTCGATGATGACCCGTCCTACCCGGTCCGATTCGAGGTCGATTACCCGCAGCGGATAGCGCGCTGGCGGCCGCTCGTGAACTGGTTGCTGGCGATCCCCGCACTCATCGGAACCGTGGTGCTCGGTCTCATCGCCTATGTTGCCGTGATCATCGCGTTCTTCGCCATCCTGCTCACGAGGCGCTATCCCCAAGGCCTATTCAGCGCCGTCACGATCGCGGAGCGGTGGAGTGCGCGAGTGCTCATCTTCAGCTACTCGATGACCGAGGACTACCCGCCGTTCGTGTGGGCCTAGGTCGGTCGAGCGAGAGATGCCCTTTGCCCGGTAGGCGACCCGCTTGGGGTAAGTTCAGACATGAACCCCCGAGGCGTCACCTACTCGCGCCCAGTGGTTCAGTGGCGGGGGCAGGATTCGAACCTGCGAAGGCTGAGCCGCGACGTTTACAGCGTCGTCCCTTTGACCGCTCGGGAACCCCGCCAGAGCCGCTGAGCATAGCGATCAATCCGGCTCGTTCGACGGCAGCGGCCGCCCGGGCTCGACCTCGAATGCGGCGTACTTCGGGCCACCAAGGCGCAGGCCAGTTCTTGCGCCTACCGTCTCGGCGGGGATGAACCACCCCCGCCCGTCGGCGACCAGGACGAACAGCCGGTCGCAGCGCGATGCGCAGGGCTGTGGTCGATGGGGAAGAACACGGCACATCCCTGCGAGCCGAGCCACTCCATCCCCGAGAGCTCGCCGAGGTCGCCCTGCCGTCGCGGCGATATGCGGGCCATGGGCCAAACATACGGCTCGCCTGGGATAGGACGCTACGGCCGATCCGTGATCGACGGGCCGCGAGCTGCCGGGCGGCGCTGACCGCCCGCGTCGCCTACGAAGCCTCGCGCAGCTGCTGCGCGTCGGGCAGCGCCTGCAGCTTCTTGAGCGTCCGGTTCTCGATCTGGCGGACGCGCTCGCGCGTGATGTTGAACGCGCGGCCGACCTCCTCCAGCGTGCGCGGCCGCCCACCGACGATGCCGTAGCGCATTTCGATCACCTCGCGCTCGCGCCGCGGCAGCGAGGCGAGCACGCGCGTCACGTTCTCGCGGCGCAACGCCTCCGATGCGATCTCGAACGGCGACTCCGCTGAGACGTCCTCGACGAAGTCCGCTAGCGCCGAATCGTCCTCCTCGCCGACCGGCTTCTCCAGCGAGATCGGCTGCTGGGCGATGCGCATAACGTCGCGGACCTCGCGCACGGTGCACTCGAGCTCGCTGGCGAGCTCCTCCGCCGTCGGCTCGCGCCCGAGCTGCTGGATCAGGCGGCGTTCGGTGTGGATCAGCTTGTTCAGACGCTCGACCATGTGCACCGGGATGCGGATCGTGCGGCCCTTGTCGGCAAGCGAGCGGGTCACCGCCTGGCGGATCCACCACGTCGCATAGGTCGAGAACTTGTAGCCGCGGCGGTAGTCGAACTTCTCGACCGCCCTGATCAGTCCGAGCGATCCCTCCTGGATCAGGTCGAGCAGTGTCAGCCCTCGACCGACGTAGCCCTTGGCGATCGACACGACGAGTCGCAGGTTCGCCTCGACCATGTGCTGCTTGGCCGCGCAGTCGCCGCGCTCGATGCGCTTGGCCAGCGCAACCTCCTCTTCCGCGCTCAGCAGCGGGACGCGGCCGATCGAACGCAGGTACAGGCGCAGCGAGTCGAGGCTCGGCTCGACCGTCAGGTCGAGCTCGGGTCGCTTGAGCTCCTCTAGGCGAGCCTGAAGGCCTCTGACCTGCTCCTGGGCTTCATCCTCGGCGGCATCGCCGTGGCCGGTCAGCGCATGTGCGCTGGCCGCCAGCGGGTCTTCCTCGCCGCCGCCATCGTGGTCCTCGCGATCGCCGGGCAGCTGCAGCTCGGCCGCGGGCTGCCCGTCGCGAAGGACATCGATGCCATGCTCCTCGAGGTAGCCGAGCAGGTCCTGCGTCTGCCTGCCCGAGAGCTCCGCCTCCTCGAGCGCCGCAGCAAGCGCGTCGGCCGCCAGGAACCCCTTTTCCTGGCCCTCCGCGATGAGCCCCTGAAGCTCCTCGATCTCCACCACCGCCGTGTCCGTCGCGAGCGGCGGACCGTCATGTCTGTCTGTCACCTGGACCCTCCCAAGGACCCGCGCGGCTCCCATCGGAGCGACAATCGCCCCGACCTCCCCTGACTTACGCTAAGCCTCCTGTGCGTTGCGTTTTGTACATGGCAGTTGCCTTGCGTCTCGTGCGGCATGCGAGCTGCTCGCTCCGTGATCCTCGGAGCAGACTCGCTGGGCCACGTGCCGAGTGATACCAGAATCACCGGTCGGGGGACCCGCGCCCGGCGCGGCGGCGGGGGATGGCGCGCGGCCTGGGCTCCGCCGGCGCCGAGCCGCGGCCGCACGCGCGCTAGGCTGGCGACGGTGCAGGCGACACGGATCACCACCTCGCCTTCGCCCACCACGGGCGCCGGAGACGACGTCCAGGAACGCCTGCCCGGCGTTCCGGTGGGCCTCTCGCGTGTAGGCGTGACCGGTGTCGAGAAGGTGGTTCGCATCCGCGACGAGCTGTTCTTCGCGCGTTTCGACTGCTTCGTCGATCTCAGCCACGAGCGCAAGGGCGCGCACATGTCGCGCTTCGACGAGGTGATCAACGAGGCGATCGGCGAGGTCGTCCTCAGCGAGTCGCCGTTCCGCGCCGAGACGCTCGCCCAGCACATCGCCGAGCTGGTGCGCGCTCGCCAGGGAACCGAGCGCGCCGAGGTCACGATCGCCGCGCGCTACCCCGAGCACAAGCCTGCGCCTGTCTCCGGCGTGCAGACGCAGGAGATCTACACGCTGCACGGGCGCGCCATCGCCTACGAACACGGGACCCGGCGCACCGTCGGCGTATCGGCGACCGGCATGACGGCCTGCCCCTGCGCGCAGGAGCTCGTCGCCGCCCGAGCGCGCGAGCGTCTGGCCGGCGAGGACTTCTCCGCGGAGCAGATCGACGTGATTCTCGCAAGCGTGCCCGTCGCGACCCACAACCAGCGCGGCCTCGCCACGCTGCACATCGGCTGCACCGAGGATTGCGTCGCCGAGATCGATGCGACGGCGCTGCTCGAGATCGCCGAGGCGAGCATGTCATCGGAGATCTACGAGCTGATGAAGCGCTCCGACGAGGTTGCCGTGGTGGAGAAGGCGCATCGCCGCCCGCGGTTCGTCGAGGACTGCGTGCGCGAGATGATCGCCGGGGTCGTCGAGCGTTTCCCGCAGCTCGACGGCGCGAGCTTCGTCTCCGCGCGCCAGGAGAACCTCGAGACGATCCATCAGCACAACGTCGTCGCCGAGCGCCACGGCCTGCTCAGCGAGCTGCGCGCCGAGATCGGGTCAGGCAGGCCGGCCGTGCACCAGACGAGCCTCGCGGAGTGGCTCGACCCGCGCTCGCCGCGTCAGGCGTCGGCCTGAGCCTGGCCCTGCTGCATCCGTCGCCGCAGCCCGAAGAAGTAGTCCAGGCCGGATAGCACCGTCACCGCGACGGTGAGGTAGAGGAGCGCCGAGACCCAGAGCGGCCGGCCTTGCACTGCGATGATCGAGAGCACCGCGGCGATCTGCAGGCAGGTCTTGACCTTCCCGAACATGCTCGCCGGCATCACCACTCCCGCCTGGCTGGCGCCGAGGCGCAGCACCGTCACGGCGAGCTCGCGCGTGATGATCACCATCGCCACCCACGCCGCGAGGCGGTGCAGCGAGACGAGCGAGATCAGCGCCGCGACGATCAGCAGCTTGTCGGCGAGCGGATCCATCAGCTTGCCGAACGTCGTGACCGAGTCGCGCGCGCGTGCGAGGTAGCCATCCACGAAATCGGTCAGCGACGCGAGCGCGAACACCACTGCCGCGAGCACGTCGCCGCCTGGCGTGTTGCCGAGCAGCGCGACGACGAGCGCCGGCACGAGCATGATCCGCAGCACCGTCAGCACGTTCGGGAGGTTCAGCGGGAACACTACTGCTGAGAATATCTGTAGAAGCGAGCAGCGACTCGACCTCGATCGAAAGGACAGCGCCATGAGAACGCGCACGCTCGGGCCGGAAGGCCCCGAGGTATCGGAGATCGGCCTCGGCTGCATGGGCATGTCCGCCTTCTACGGCGACGCCGACGAACAGGAATCGCTGCGCACGATCCGCCGTGCGCTCGATCTCGGCTGCAACTTCCTCGACACCTCCGACATGTACGGGCCGCACACCAACGAGGAACTCGTCGGACGCGCGATAGACGGGCGGCGCGAAGAGGTGTTCCTGGCGACGAAGTTCGGCATCAGGATCGAAGGAGGCGCCGCTGGCGGGCGGCCGCGCCGCTCGATCGACGGCAGCCCCGAGTACGTGCGCAGCGCCTGCGAGGGGTCGCTCAGGCGCCTCGGCGTCGAGCACATCGACCTCTACTACCAGCACCGCGTCGACCCGCACACGCCGATCGAGGAGACCGTCGGCGCGATGGCCGAGCTCGTCAGCGACGGCAAGGTCCGCCACATCGGCCTGTCGGAGGCGAGCACCGAGACGATCCGCCGAGCGAACGCCGTTCACCCGGTCACAGCCGTCCAGACCGAGTGCTCGCTGTGGACGCGCGACGTCGAGCCGGAGATCCTGCCGGCGCTCGAAGAGCTCGGCATCGGCCTCGTCGCCTACTCGCCGCTCGGGCGCGGCTTCCTGTCCGGACGCTTCACCTCGCCGGAGGAGCTCGACGAGCGCGACTTCCGCCGCTACGGACCGCGCTTCAACGGCGAGAACCTGCGCCAGAACCTGAAGCTGGCCGAGCGCGTCAAAGTGCTCGCGGCCGAGAAGGGCATCACGCCGGGGCAGCTCGCGCTGGCATGGGTGCTGCATCGCGGCGAGCACATCGTCCCGATCCCCGGCACCAAGCACGTGGCCTACCTCGAAGAGAACCTCGCCGCCGCCGAGGTCGAGCTCAGCGACGAGGAGGTCAAGCGGATCTCCGAAACCGTCCCGGCCGCCGCCGGGGAGCGCTATGACGCCGAAGGGATGCGCACGGTAAACATCTGAGCCGCCCAGCCGCGCGGCTCAGTAGCCGACCGAGTAGAAGCTGATCCGCTTGCAACCGTCGAGCTTGTAATGGGGGAGGGCGCGGTGGCTGGTGAAGACGATGATCTGCGGGTTTTCGCAGTGGATGACGCCCGCGCCCTCGTGTGCGTGTACGACCGTCGCGGGGTCGGTGCCGGTCCACACGTAGTTGACGGTGTCGTTGGCGTAGATCACGTTACGCCCGTTGCCCGCATGGATGACAGCAGTCTGGAACGAAGGCCAGCCCGAGGGGTGGTAGTCCCCCCAGATCACGTCGCCCGCGTTCCTGCCGTAGATGGTGTCGTCGCCGTAGCCGCCGAGAAGGTAGTTGTGGACGTCTGCCTTGCCGATCAGCACGTTGTGATGGCCGGCCGGACCGCGGTCCATGACGAGATGCTGGTCGGGGGGCCATCCCGCATGGCTCGTCATCGCCGCCGCCGGCACCGCGGCGAGGAGGATCGCGAGCAGCACTACGGTTGCGACTGTTCGGCCGATAGGGTGGGAGCTCATGCCGCTGATCCCGATGGTTATAGAGAGGACCGCGCGAGGCGAGCGCGAGTTCGACATTTATTCGAGGCTGCTCAACGAGCGGATCATCTTCCTCGGCACCCCGATCGACGACCAGATCGCGAACCTCGTCGTGGCGCAGCTTCTGCACCTCGAGAGCGAGGACCCCGAGAAGGACATCTCCGTCTACATCAACTCGCCCGGCGGCTCGATCTACTCCGGTCTTGCGATCTACGACACGATGCAGTTCGTCAAGCCAGATATCAACACGATGTGCGTCGGCGTGGCGATGTCGATGGGGTCGCTGCTGCTCGCCGCAGGCACCAAGGGCAAGCGCGCGGTGCTCCCGAACTCGAGGATCCTTATCCATCAGCCGTCCGCCGGCTTCGAAGGCCAGTCCTCCGACATAGAGATACACGCGCGCGAGATCCTCAAGGTACGTGCGCGGATCGATGAGATCTACGCCGAGCACACCGGCAGGCCGACCGAGGAGGTGCGCCGGGACATGGAGCGCGACCGCTTCTTCACGGCCGAGCAGGCCGTCGAGTACGGACTCGTCGACCGGGTGCTCGACACCCACTGATCGCCCGGTGAGGGCCGGCCGCATGGCATGTCCGCGCTGAGCGCACGCGAGCGCGTCGGGCTGGCGCTCGTCGCGGCGCTCACGGCGCTCGCAGGGATCGCCAACTACCAGGCGTGGGCGCCCGTGCTGCGCTTTGCCCTCGCGACCGTCGCGCTGGCCGCCCTGGCATGGATCGTCTCCTTCGGCACCGAGCAGCTCGGCGAGCGCTTCGGCCCGGGGGCGACAGGGCTCATGCAGTCGAGCATCGGCAACCTGCCGGAGCTGTTCGTCGTGATCTTCGCGTTGCAGAAGGGCGAGCTGGTGGTCGCGCAGACCGCGATCGTCGGCTCGATCCTCGCGAACGCGCTGCTCGTGCTCGGCCTCGTGATCGTCGTCGGCGCCCGCCGCTCCAGCGACGGCGTGATGCGCTTCTCCAAGCGCCTGCCGAGGGACACGGCCACGCTGCTGCAGGTCACCGCGTTCATCATCGTGCTGCTCGGACTCTCCTTCGCCTCGCACAACCCCGCGAGCCATCACGTCAAGGCGATCTCCGTCGTCGGCGCGGTCTGCCTGCTGGTCGTCTACCTGGCGTGGATCGTCCCCTTCCTGCGCAACGACGCCCCTCCCGGCGCCGCAAGCCCGCTCGCGCCGGATCCGCGTGCGGCCGGCGCCGAGCGCTCCGCCGGGGAGCCGTTGCCAGGGCCACGGCTGTCGCTTGCGCTGACGATCGTGCTGCTCGTCGCCGGCGGCGTCACCGCGGCGTTCGTCTCGAGCTGGTTCATCAACGGGCTCGCCCCCGCGATCCACAAGCTCGGCATCTCCCAGGCGTTCGCCGGTCTCGTGATCGTCGCGATCGCTGGGAATGCGGTCGAGAACACCGCCGGCGTCGCGCTCGCCTCGAAAGGGCGCGCCGAGCTGGCCATCTCCGTCGTCAAGAGCTCCGTCGCTCAGATCGCCGCCTTCCTGTTCCCCGTGCTCGTGCTCGTCTCGCTGGCGCTGAAGACCACGCTCACGTTCTCGCTCGCGCCGGTCCACATCGGTGCGCTGGCGCTCACCGCGATCGCGCTCGCGCAAGTGACCGGCGACGGCGACGCCGCCGAGTTCGAGGGCTGGGCGCTCATCGCCCTCTACGTCATCCTCGCGACGCTCACGATCTACGAATAGACCGACCGTCCGCCCTGTGGCGGCGCGCTGAACAGCGTCTGGATCGCGAGGCGGCCGGGGCCCGTGAAGCGCTTCCAGGTGAGCTTCCCCAACGCCGCCGACTATGCCCCCGCTGCGAGCGCGACGCTAGCCGCCCGTGAACGTGGTGCCGCTCGCGAGGCCGCAGCCGAGGCCGCCGGCGCGCAGCTGGGCCGCGCTCGGAGGGTCGTCGGTGAGCAGCTGCGGGACGCTCACCGCACGCAGGTGCTTGCGCTGAAGCGCCGCAAAGATGTTGATCATCGCGCGGATCGTCTGGCCGTGGTTCTCATGCATGAGGATGATCGCCCCCGGGTGCATGCCCGAGATCACGTTGCGTTCGATCTGCGCGTAGTTGGCCCCCAGCGAGTCCTGGCTGTCGACCGTCCAGAGGATCTCCAGCAGGCCGTTGGCGCGCGCGATCCCGTCGATCGTCGCGTTGCGCCCGCCGTATGGAGGGCGAAATAGGAACACCGGCCCGCCCGAGGAGCTTTCGAGCGCCGTCTTGGTGCGCACGATTTCCTGTTCCGCCTCAGCCGGGCTCAGCGCTGTCAGTAATGGATGCGTGAACGTGTGGTCGCCGACCGCCCCGAGCGCGCGCTCCTCGCGCGTCGCGCCCGGCACGAGCGGGATGTTGCGCCCGACGACGAAGAACGTCGCGTGGACTTTGTGCTTGCGCAGCTTCGCGACCGCCAGCCGCGTGTACGGGCCCGGGCCATCGTCGAACGTCAGCGCGACCTCGTTGCCGCGGCGACCGGCGCAGTAGATCGGCTTGCCCTCGGCGATCAGCGCGTGCACCTCCGGCGTCTCCGGATAGCCGACCGCCCGCGCCGCGAGCCCGCCGTTGCCGGAGCCTCCGTGCGCGCGCGGCGGCACCGAGCCCGCCCGAGCCGTCAGGGGCCGGAGCGTCGAGCCCGCACGCACGCCCGAGCCGTTCTCGCTCAGCAGCACCGCGGCCACCGCCACCGCCGCCACGAGGAGCACGCCGAGCGCGACGCGCCGGCGGCGGCGCACGCGCGCCCTGTGCAAGCGTGCAGCTCGTGCTCGCGGCCCACTTCGCGGCGCGCGGCGAGTGCGATCGTCTTCCTGCATCGCGTCACCGTAGCGAGCCCTCACGCCCAGGGCTCCCGCGCCCGCATGATGCACGCTAGACTGCCTGTACCTCGCGCTTGGGCGGGGTTTTTCTTCGCCCGAGCTCGCCGCCCAAACCACTACGCAGGGATTTCTCACCATGGCCCGCGGAGACGTACGAATCGCCATCACCCTCGCCTGCGAGGAGTGCAAGCATCGCAATTACCAGACCAACAAGAGCAAGCGCAACAACCCCGACCGGATCACGCTGCGAAAGTACTGCCGCTGGTGCCGCAGGCACACCAGCCACAAGGAGACCCGTTAGCGCGGGAGCGCTGCTGTGGCCCGTGACCGCAAACGTGCAAAGCAGCGCCGCGGACGGCGCGTTCGCGAGGGCGCTCACGCCGTCTCGCCCAACCAGCCCGCCCGCGCCGACGTGCCCGCGGCGCTCGATCACGCTTCGGCAGACGTCGACGAGTTCGACGCCGCGCTCATCCGCGGTGCCGACGGAGCTCCTGCCGCTCTCCCCGAGGACGCACTCGAGACCACCGGTGAGGACGCCGTCGAGACCACCGGCGAGGACGCCGTCGAGACCACCGGCGAGGACGCCGTCGAGGGCAGCCGCGAAGACGCGGCCGACGCCACCGCTGAGGACGCGCTTCAGGAGGCCGACGGTGGGTCCGGGCGCGACGGCGCCGGGCGCGACGGCGGCACCGGCGGCGGCGGACCCGGCGAGGAGCGCCCGTCAGGCGCACCGCTTCGTGGCGGCAACCGCGCGATCGGTTTCCTGCGCGCCAGCTGGGCCGAGCTGCAGCGCGTGCAATGGCCCGACCGCCGCCAGGTCACACAGGCGACGGCCGTCGTGCTCGGCTTCGTGGCGATCGCCGGCGCCTATCTCGGCCTCGCCGACTTCGTCGCCAAAGAAATCGTCGAATTCATCCTCTGACGGTCAGGACCGCTGAATGTTTCGCTGGTACGTCGTCAACACATACTCCGGCCATGAGAACAAGGTCAAGCACAACCTCGAGCACCGCGTCGTGTCCCTCGGCCAGCAGCGCGCGGTTCGCAACGTCGTCGTGCCGACCGAAGCCGTCTCCGAGATGAAGGACAACCAGAAGGTCACCGTCGAGAAGCGCACTATGCCCGGCTACGTGCTCGTGAACATGGAGCTCAACGAGGACTCCTGGGGGGTCGTCAAGGGGACTCCCGGCGTGACCGGCTTCGTCGGCTCCTCGCAGGAGCCCGTGCCCCTCACCCAGGGTGAGGTCGACCGGCTGCTGCACAAGGAGGTTGCCACTGCGACGCGCACACGTGCCCAGTTCACGATCGGCGAGTCCGTGAAGGTCGTCTCCGGGCCGCTCTCGGACTTCTCCGGCGAGATCTCCGAGATCAACGAGGATGCCGCGCGGCTCAAGGTGCTCGTATCGATCTTCGGCCGCGAGACGCCAGTCGAGGTGGGCTTCGACCAGGTGAAGAAGCTCTGAGCCGGCCTGAGCCGCGACCGCGATCCGCGAGCGAATCCCCCTAGATAAGCTGACGAGCCATGGCCAAGAAGGTGCTGACGACGATCAAGCTGCAGGCGAGCGCCGGGCAGGCGAGCCCCGCCCCGCCGGTCGGCCCTGCGCTCGGTCAGCACGGCATCAACATCATGGAGTTCTGCAAGGCGTTCAACGCCCAGACGCAGAGCGAGACCGGCACGGTCATCCCCGTCGTCATCACCGTCTACGAGGACCGGTCGTTCACGTTCATCACCAAGACCCCTCCGGCAGCCGTGCTGATCCGCCAGGCCCTTCGCATCGCCAAGGGCTCCGGTGAGCCGAACCGCGTGAAGGTCGGCACGATCACCAAGCAGCAGCTGCGCGAGATCGCAGAGCGCAAGTTCGACGACCTGAACGCGAACGACATCGAGCAGGCGACGAAGATCATCGCCGGCACGGCGCGCTCGATGGGCGTGGAGGTCGAGGCGTGAGCAGGCACGGACGGCGCTACGCCGAGCTGCGCGAGAAGCTCGACCGCGAGCGCGAGTACGAGCCCGCCGAGGCGGTCGCGCTCGTGCGCAGCCTCGCCAGCGCGAAGTTCGACGAGTCCGTCGAGGTCCACGTCCGCACCGGGCTGAACGTTCGCCACGCCGACGAGCAGCTGCGTGGCACGATCGCCCTGCCCAACGGACTCGGCAAGGAGGTCAAGGTCGTCGTGTTCGCCCAGGGCGATAAGGCTCGTGAGGCGGAGGAGGCGGGCGCGGATGTCGTCGGCGCCGACGATCTCGCGAAAAGCGTCGAGGATGGCTTCGACGACTTCGACGTCGCGATCGCCACGCCGGACATGATGTCGGTCGTCGGTCGCCTCGGTCGCATCCTCGGGCCGTCCGGCAAGATGCCCAACCCTAAAGTCGGCACCGTGACCATGGACGTCGCGAAAGCCGTCGAGGAGTCCAAGGCCGGCAAGGTCGAGTACCGCACCGACCGCACTGCGATCGTGCACCTGGTGATCGGCAAGGCGAGCTTCGACGATCGCACGCTGCTCGAGAACTACGCCGCCGTGATCGAAGAGTTGGTCCGCGCCAAGCCGTCCGCCGCGAAAGGTCGCTACCTGCGCACGATCACCCTCGCTACGACGATGGGGCCGGGCGTGAAGGTCGACTCGAGCCGCACACGTGACATCATTGAGGAGGCGCCAGCGGTCACCGCCGCGTAGCGTCCGCTCACACAGGCCACCAGAGACCCCCGGCGGCAGCCGGCCGGTCGCAGATCACGTCGATCTCCGATCGTCTGCAGCTTAAGACCGGGACAGGAGCCCAATGAACCGAGAGCAGAAGGCCGTGGCGATCGCCGAGATCGCCGATCAGATAGATGAGTCCGACGCGATCTTCGCTGTCGACTACCGAGGCATATCGGTCGCGCAGATCGCCGAACTTCGCCTCCGCCTGCGCGAGGCCGACGCCACGTTCAAGGTGGTCAAGAACTCGCTCACCGAGCGCGCCGCCGACAAGGCCGACGTCGAGACGCTGAAGGAATTCCTGACCGGCCCCACGGCGCTCACGTTCGTGCGCGGCGACATCGCAATGGCCGCCAAAGCGATCGCCGACTTCGGCCGCACGAGCCAGCTGCTGCCCTTCAAGGGAGGCCTGATGGGCGGCGCGCCCCTCGACGTGGAGCAGATTCGCTTGCTTTCGCGCCTACCCTCGCGCGAAGTCCTCTACGGCCAGCTCGTCGGAGTGGTCGCTTCGCCCGTAAGCGGCCTCGTGCGCACGCTGAACGCGCTGCTCGGTGGCCTTGCCGTCGCGCTGGCCGGCGTCCGCGAGAAGAAGGAGTCAGGCGAGATCCCCGCCGGCGGACCGCCGGCCGCGGAGGTCGCGGCCGAGGCCGAGTCCGCCGAGGCAGAGCAGCCGGCGCCTGCGGAGGCCGAGCAGGCCGAGGAGACGGCGGAGGCCGAGCGGGCCGAGGAGACGGCGGAGGCCGAGCGGGCCGAGGAGACGGCGGAGGCCGAGCGGGCCGAGGAGACGGCGGAGGCCGAGCAGGCCGAGCAGACGGCGGGGGAGGGCGCATCCGACGACAAAGCTGAGCCGGACAAAGGCGAGTCGGCGCAAGAAAACGACAAGCATGCGGACGCCTCGGCTGAGATACAGCCAGAGGACGCCGAGGCGAACACCAAGGAGGATTGAACGAAGATGGCTACAAGCACGCAGGATTGGATCGAGGAGCTGAAGAGCATCTCGGTGCTCGAGCTCGCCGAGCGGATCAAAGCGCTCGAGGAGGAGTTCGGAGTATCCGCGGCCGCGGTCGCGGCGCCCATCGCCGCGCCCGGCGGCGGAGCAGGCGGAGACGGCGCGGCGGCAGAGGCAGAGGAACAGGGCAGCGTCGATGTCATCCTCTCCGGCTCAGGTGACAAGAAGATCCAGGTGATCAAGGTCGTGCGAGCCGCCACCGGCCTCGGGCTGAAAGAGGCCAAGGCGCTCGTCGACGAGGCGCCGAAGCCGGTCAAGGAGGGCATCGAACGCGAGGAGGCCGACAAGCTCAAGCAGGAACTCGAGGAGGCCGGCGCGTCGGTCGAGCTGAAGTAGCAGCAGCGCGCCAGCCCCCAAGGGATCCGGTCTTGCGATGCTCGAGAACCGCTCGATGCCGCGATCGACGGTCATCCCGGAACTCGCCTATGAGAGCGTCGGCGAGGCGGTCGGGTGGCTGTGCGAGGCGTTCGGCTTCAGCGAGCGCTGGCGCGCACGACGGCCACCGTTGGTCCTTCTCGCAGTCGATCGCCGACGTCGCACCCGAGGAGTGGGGCGGCACGTCGATCGACCTGGGCTAGCGACGACGGCTGGCCTGCCGATGCCCCGCAACGACCTCTACGCGGCCATCTTTATCTTCCGCTCACAATCGCCCATTTTCCGGTAGAGTCCCCTCCGCTGGTCGATAGTCGCAGCCGTCCCGCGGGAATGGCATCGCGCCACATACGCGAATGCCGGGGGCGGGGTCCGTGAGCGCCGGCGGCCCTTAAGGGCGCCGATGACCTGTGCTATCTTTGCTGGTCGCGCTTCGGCGCCCTCCTCTGCCCGTGCATCGCCCTCCGAAGGAGTCATTTCTTGGCTGCTGCAGACGCTCTCCGGACGCGCAGAAGCTTCGCGCGCCTGAATAAGACAGTCGACGTCCCAAACCTGATTGACATTCAGCGGCGCTCGTTCGCTTGGCTGACCGACCCACAGAACGGCGGCCTGCGCGAGACGATCGACGACATCTCGCCGATCGAGGACTACACCGGCAACCTCGCGGTCCAGTTCGGCGAGTTCACGTTCGACGAGCCCGTCGCCTCGCTCGACCAGTGCCGCGAGAAGGACCTGACCTACGCCCGCCCGCTGACGGTCACGGTCGCGTTCATCAACCGCGAGACCGGCGAGATACGCGAGCAGTCGGTCTTCATGGGCGACTTCCCCTGGATGACCGAGCGCGGCACCTTCGTCATCAACGGCACCGAGCGCGTGGTCGTGACCCAGCTCGTGCGCTCCCCCGGCGCATATCTGATGGAGCCGAAGGACCGCGAGAAGCAGGTGTTCATCGCCAACCTGATGCCCGCGCGCGGGTCGTGGCTCGAGCTGGAGATCGACAAGAAGGGCAAGGTCTTCGTCCGCATCGACCGCAAGCGCAAGCTGCCGGTGACCGTGCTGCTGCGCGCGATGGGCTACGCAAGCGACGAGGAGATCCTCCGCCTGTTCGACAACTCGCTCTACATCCGCAACACGATCGAGTCCGACACCGACGCGACCCGCACCGAAGAGGGCGCGCTGATCGAGCTCTTCAAGAAGCAGCGCCCCGGCGAGCCGCCGAGCGTCGACAACGCCAAGGCGCTGCTCAACCAGCTCTTCTTCGACCCCAAGCGCTACGACCTCACGCGCGTCGGGCGCTACAAGCTGAACTCGCGCCTCGGCCTCGACGTCGACATCGATACGCGCACGCTGACGCACGAGGACATCCTGCAGCTCGTCCGCGAGCTCGTGTCGCTGCCGAAGCGCCTCGGCCTGCCCGAGGACGGCGAGGTGGAGATCAAGGACTACGCGGCCGAGGCGATGAGCATGCCGCGCGAGCCCGTTGCCGAGCACCTAGACGAGTACGAGCACTTCGGCAACCGCCGCCTGCGCACAGTCGGCGAGCTGATCCAGGAGGCGTTCCGGATCGGCCTGTACCGCATGGAGCGCGTCGTGCGCGAGCGCCTGACGACCGAGGACGCAGACACGATCACCCCGCAGACGATCATCAACATCCGTCCGGTCGTCGCGGCGCTGAAGGAGTTCTTCGGCTCCTCGCAGCTGAGCCAGTTCATGGACCAGACGAACTCGCTCGCCGGGCTGACACACCGGCGGCGCCTCTCGGCGCTCGGTGCGGGCGGCCTCACCCGCGAGCGCGCGCCGATCGAGGTGCGCGACGTGCACCCGACGCACTACGGGCGGATGTGCCCGATCGAGACGCCCGAGGGCCCGAACATCGGCCTGATCGGCTCGCTCTCGTCCTTCGCGGAGGTCTCCGAGTACGGCTTCGTGACGACGCCGTATCGCGTGGTGAAGGACGGCGTGCTCACGGACGAGATCCGCCACCTCGACGCCACGCAGGAAGAGGAGCTGCTGATCGCCCAGGCGAACACGCCGGTCGATCCGAAGACCGGACGCCTGAAAGGCAGCGAAATCCTGTGTCGCACGCAGGCCGGCCAGTACCTGACGGTAGGCCCCAAGGACGTTGACCTGATCGACGTCTCCCCCGAGCAGATCTGGTCGGTGGCGACCGCGATGATCCCGTTCCTCGAGCACGACGACGCCAACCGCGCGCTGATGGGCTCGAACATGCAGCGCCAGGCGGTGCCGCTGCTGAAAGCGGACGCTCCGCTCATCGGCACCGGCATGGAGCGGCGCGCCGCGCTCGACACCGGCGACGTGCTGCTCGCCAGGCGCGCCGGAACGGTCGAGTACATCGACGCCAACGAAATCGTCGTGCAGGGCAGCGACGGCAAGAAGGAGGAGTACGAGCTGCAGAAGTTCATGCGCTCCAACCAGGGCACGCTGATCCACCACAAGCCGCTCGTCAAGAGCGGCCAGAAGGTCGCCGCCGGCGACGTGCTCGCCGACGGCTCCTCCACAGACCGCGGGGAGATGGCGCTCGGCAAGAACCTGATGGTCGCGTTCATGTCCTGGGAGGGCTACAACTTCGAGGACGCGATCATCCTGTCCAAGCGGCTGGTGCAGGATGACGAGCTCACCTCGATCCACATCGAGGAGTACGAGATCGACGCGCGCACGACGAAGCTCGGCGAGGAGGAGATCACGCGCGACATCCCCAACCGCTCGGAGGAGTCGCTGCGCAACCTCGACGACCGCGGGATCGTGCGCGTCGGCGCCGAGGTCATCTCGGGCGACCTGCTCGTCGGCAAGGTCACGCCGAAGGGCGAGACCGAGCTGACCGCCGAGGAGAAGCTGATCCGGGCGATCTTCAAGGAGAAGGCCCGCGAGGTGCGCGACACCTCGCTGAAGGTGCCCCACGGCGAGGGCGGCGTCGTGATCGACGTCAAGACGTTCAGCCGCGACGCGGGCGATGACCTGCCGCCCGGGGTCAACGACCTCGTGCGTGTGTTCGTGGCCAAGAAGCGCAAGATCTCCGAGGGCGACAAGCTCGCCGGCCGTCACGGGAACAAGGGCGTGATCTCCAAGATCGTCGAGGAGCAGGACATGCCGTTCCTCGAGGACGGCACGCCGGTCGACGTGATCCTCAACCCGCTGGGCGTGCCCTCGCGCATGAACGTCGGGCAGATCCTCGAGACCCACCTCGGGTGGGTCGCAGCCCAAGGCTGGTATGACGACGACAGCGACGCCTACCGCAGCGCGCACGGCGACGCCGGCAACGGCCGGGTTTACGTCGCTACGCCCGTGTTCGACGGGGCGACCGTCGAAGACGTCGACAACGCGCTCGTCAAGTGGCAGGACGCCCACAAGGGCCGCATCCGCATGGACGTCGAGAAGTCCCGCCGTCAGGGCGAGCAGGCCTCCGGGAAGATGACGCTGTTCAGCGGCCGCACCGGAGAGCCGTTCGAGGAACAGGTGACGGTCGGGTACATGTACATCCTCAAGCTCCTGCACCTCGTCGACGACAAGATCCACGCTCGCTCCACCGGTCCCTACTCGCTGGTCACGCAGCAGCCGCTGGGCGGCAAGGCGCAGTTCGGCGGCCAGCGCTTCGGCGAGATGGAGGTCTGGGCGCTGGAGGCGTTCGGCGCGGCCTACACGCTGCAGGAGATGCTGACGATCAAGTCCGACGACACGGTCGGGCGCGTGAAGGCCTATGAGGCGATCGTCAAGGGCGAGAACATCGCCGAGCCCTCGATCCCCGAGTCGTTCAAGGTGCTCCTCAAGGAGATGCAGTCGCTGGCGCTCGACGTGAACGTCGTATCCGAGGAGGGCCAGCGCGCGGAGATGCGCGACGAGGACGACGACCTGCTCCGCGCCGCAGAGGAGCTCGGCATCGACCTCTCAGGAGTCCGCGCGATCGCCGGCGACGCGAGCGACGAGGAGCTGGAGGGCGAGGACACGACCGATGCTGCGGGTGGCAGCGAGAAGGAGCCCGCCGAGGACCTCGACGCGGAGGAGATGCTCGACGTCGCCGGCACCGCCGACATCGACCTGGAGGGCCTGGACAGCGAGGTCTCCGCCGAGTAGAAGCCGGGCTCGCGCCCTCGGGCGCGGCCCCGGCGAAGCCAAATGCCTGATTCACCACCACACGAGCGAAAGCACACCAAGAATGATCGACATCAATAACTTCGACGCCATCGAGATCAGTCTCGCCTCGTCAAAGCAGATCCGCAGCTGGAGCTCCGGCGAGGTCACCAAGCCGGAGACCATCAACTACCGCACGCTGAAGCCCGAGAAGGACGGGTTGTTCTGCGAGCGCATCTTCGGTCCGACCAAGGACTGGGAGTGCTACTGCGGCAAGTACAAGCGCGTGCGCTACAAGGGCATCGTGTGCGAGCGCTGCGGCGTCGAGGTGACGCGCTCGAAGGTTCGCCGCGAGCGCATGGGCCATGTCGACCTCGCCGCACCGGTGAGCCACATCTGGTTCTTCAAGGGTGTGCCCAGCCGCATCGGCTACCTGCTCGACATGGCGCCGAAGGAACTCGAGAAGGTCCTCTACTTCGCCGCGTCGATCGTCACCTGGGTTGACGAGGAGGCACGCGCCAAGGACCTCGAGTCCCTCGAGAAGGAGGTCAACAAGGTCCTCGACGGCTACGCCGCCGAGCGCGAGGAGCGCGTACTCGAACTACGCGAGTCGCTCAAGCGCCGCGAAAAGTACCTGCAGACGGGCAAACAGACCAACTTCAACGACGAAGACCACCTGTGGGCGGACTCGCTCGACATCAACCTTCAGAAAATCTCCGACGAGGAGCGCGAGAAGCAGGTCAAGGAGCTGACGAAGGCATTCGACGCCGACATCGCCGACACCGAAGCCTACATCGAGGACGCGGCCGAGCGGATGCGCAGCGTCTGGGAGCTCTTCAAGACGATGGAGCCCAAGCAGATCGAGCACGACGAGGCGACGTTCCGCGAGCTGAAGGAGCGCTTCGGCTCCTCATACGGCTTCGGCGAGTACTTCCGCGGCGGCATGGGCGCGGAGGCGATTCGCGACCTGCTGCAGCAGGTCGACCTCGAGGCCGAACGGATCGAGCTCGAGGATCAGGTGAAGACCGGCAAAGGCCAGAAGCAGGCCCGCGCGGTCAAGCGGCTGAAGGTCGTCTCGGCCTTCATCCAGTCAGGCAACAAGCCCGAGATGATGGTGCTCGACGCGGTGCCGGTGATCCCGCCGGAGCTGCGCCCGATGGTGCAGCTCGACGGCGGCCGCTTCGCAACATCGGACCTCAACGACCTCTACCGCCGCGTCATCAACCGCAACAACCGCCTCAAGCGGCTGCTCGACCTGGGCGCGCCGGAGATCATCGTCAACAACGAGAAGCGCATGCTCCAGGAGGCCGTCGACGCGCTGTTCGACAACGGACGCCGCGGCCGGCCGGTCACAGGTCCGGGCAACCGTCCGCTGAAGTCGCTGTCGGACATGCTCAAGGGCAAGCAGGGGCGCTTCCGCCAGAACCTGCTCGGCAAGCGCGTCGACTACTCAGGGCGCTCGGTGATCGTCGCCGGCCCCTACCTGAAGCTGCACCAGTGCGGCCTGCCGAAGATCATGGCGCTGGAGCTGTTCAAGCCGTTCATCATGGCGCGCCTGGTCGAGCGCAAGTCCGCCCAGAACATCAAGGCCGCAAAGAAGATGGTCGACTCGATGATCGGCGAGGTTTGGGACGTGCTCGAGGAGGTCATCCACGAGCACCCCGTGCTGCTCAATCGCGCGCCGACGCTCCACCGCCTCGGGATCCAGGCGTTCGAGCCGCTGCTCGTCGAGGGCAAGGCGATCCAGGTTCACCCGCTGGTCTGCCACGCCTTCAACGCCGACTTCGACGGCGACCAGATGGCCGTGCACCTGCCCCTGTCGGCCGAGGCGCAGGCGGAGGCCCGCATCCTGATGCTGTCCTCCAACAACATCCTCAGCCCCGCGCACGGCGCGCCGCTGGCGACCCCGACCCAGGACATGATCCTCGGCGCCTACTACCTGACGTATGGGCCCGACGCCGAGGATCTGGCGAAGATCGACCGGGCGACCCACGACCCTCGCCCGCACGTGTTCCGCACGGCTCAGGAGGCAGAACTCTCCTACGAGGCCGGCGTCGTCAAGCTGCACGATCTGGCCGAGTTCCGCCCGTACGGGCGCGAGGGCGGACACGTGCTCACGACGATCGGGCGGATCATCTACAACGATCGCATCGAGCGCGCGCTCGCCGAGGCGCTCGGCGACGAGTTCGACGCGTCCAAGTACGCGTTCGTCAACCAGTCGATGAAGAAGCGCGACACGACGCGGCTGATCGACATCCTCGTGCAGACCTACGGCGCGACCACGATCTCGCTGGTGCTCGACGCCTTCAAGGACCTCGGCTTCAAGTACGCGACGCAGGCCGGGATCACGATCTCCAAGAACGACGTGGTCGTCCCGCCCGAGAAGCAGTCGATCCTCGACCGCTTCGACAAGCTGGTCGGTGACATCACCAGCCAGTACGAGGACGGCCTGATCACCCAGGAGGAGCGCCACGAGGCGGTCGTCGAGCAGTGGAACGCCGCGACCGACGAGGTCGCCGACGCGATGGTCGACAACCTCGACACCCTGAACCCGATCTTCATGATGGCCAACTCCGGTGCCCGTGGCTCGTTCAAGCAGATCCGTCAGCTGGCCGGCATGCGCGGCCTGATGGCCAACCCGAAGGGTGAAATCATCGAGCGCCCGATCAAGGCCAACTTCATGGAGGGCCTATCGGTGCTCGAGTACTTCATCTCCACCCACGGCGCGCGAAAGGGCCTTGCTGATACGGCCCTGCGCACCGCAGACTCGGGCTATCTGACGCGCCGCCTGGTCGACGTCGCCCAGGATGTGATCATCCGCGAGGCCGACTGCGGCACCAAGGAGTACATCGAAATGGACGTGTTCAAGGGCGACGGCGAGCCGAATGACGGCCTCGTCGGGCGGATCGCCGCAAAGCCGATCACGACCAAGCGCAACCGCATGCTCACCGAGCAAGGCGCCGAGATCGGCCGCGAGGAGCTCGCCGATATCGCGCAGGCGTTTGCCGATGACCGCGCGAAGGGCAACCTCGTCACGGTTCCCGTGCGCTCGGTGCTCAAGTGCGAGGCCCCCAGCGGCGTGTGCCAGGCCTGCTACGGGCGCGCCATGGCAACAGGAGCCCTCGCGCAGATCGGAGATGCCGTGGGGATCATCGCCGCGCAGTCGATCGGCGAGCCAGGCACGCAGCTGACGATGCGCACGTTCCACACCGGCGGCGTCGCCGGCGCGGACATCACGCACGGCCTCCCGCGCGTCGTCGAGCTGTTCGAGGCGCGCCGGCCCAAGGGGCTCGCCAAGATCGCCGAGCAGGACGGCGTCGTGTCGATCGAGGAAACCGACAAGGCCCTCACCGTCGTCATCAACGACACATCCGGTGAAGAGCACCGCCACGCGTTCCCGCGGCGCACGCGGCTGTTCGTCTCAGACGGCGAGAAGATCAAGGCAGGCAAGCAGCTCAACGAGGGGTCGGTCTACCCACACGAGCTCCTCGCCATCCGCGGACGGACCGAGACCGAGCAGTATCTGGTCAGGGAGGTCCAGGAGGTCTACAAGTCCCAGGGCGTCGACATCAACGACAAGCACATCGAGCTGATCGTGCGCCAGATGCTCAAAAAGGTACGCGTCGACCAGAAGGGCGACACCGACTATCTTCCCGGTCAGTTCGTCGATCGGTTCGAGTTCGCCAAGGCCAACGACGCCGTCAAGAAGGACGGCGGTGAACAGGCCATCTACGAGGACATCATCCTCGGCATCACGAAGGCCTCCCTGAACACCGACTCATTCCTGTCGGCAGCCTCCTTCCAGGAGACGACAAAGGTCCTCACCGACGCCGCACTCGAAGGCAAGATCGATCGGCTGAACGGGCTCAAGGAGAACGTGATCATCGGCAAGCTGATCCCCGCGGCGACGGGCCTGAAGCGCTACCGGCGCATCGAGATCGAGCCCTCCGAGCCGCTACCCCGCGCGATCGACGACGTCGGTCTGCTCGACCAGGAGGAGATCGCGGCCGAGCTCGGGCTCGCGGGCGAGGGCTTCAACGGCGGCTACGGGCAGGAGTTCGACGCCGACCTCGCATCGCTCGAGAAAATCGGCGCCGGCGGCACCGATCCAGGCTTCGCCGAGGAGCTCGCCGAGCTCGAGATCTCCGAGGAGGAGCCCGCGGAGGAGTAGTCCCCGGGGTAGGCCGCCGCCCGCGTGGGGCGGCCTGCTGCCCCGTTGGGTTCATCGCGCGCTGCTGACGGCAGCCCGGGCGCGCAAGCGCGAGCGAGCTCTGCGCTTGGTCGGGGTTTCGCGGGGTCGATCGCTGTCTTTGCGAGTCGCGTATAGCCATTGCTATACGTGACGTGCGTGCGAACACCGCGGAGCGGGCAGATGGGACTGTGCGCGCGAGAGCAGCGTATAACCATTGCTATACGCGAGTTTTTGCTACGACTCGCGACGAGATACGTGCGCGGGGCAGCGCATAGCCATTGCAGCAGCGTATAGCCATTGCTATACGCGTGCGCGCGGCGCGAAGCCGGAATCGCTGGACCGCGCTCATCAAGAAGATTCTTAGGCGAGCACAGCGCGACCTTCGCACGGTCGACGTGTACTGGGCATTGATGAGTGCGCGCGGAATGACGCGCAGATCGCTGCTCGGCGCCGGCGCCGGCGCGGGCGCGATGGCGGGTGCTCTGGTGCGCCCGAGCGGCGTCCTCGCTGCGTTGGCGTATCCGCCGCCCCCGTCGCTGTCAGAGCGCTGGGTTGGACGGCTTGCGTCGCAGAACGTGACGGTCGAGTTGGCGCGTAGCGCCGACCTGATCGGCGTGCAGTGGCAAGGGCCGGCGGAAACGGGTATCGAGTTACGCTTCCGCCTTGGCGGAGGGAGCTGGAGCCGGTGGGTGTCGGCGATCGGCTGCTCCGGGCGCCACGCGCACGGCTCGGAAGCGCGCTCCGCAACGGACGCGTTCGTAGGCGATCCTGTATGGACGGGGGGGACGACAGCGGTGCAGCTGCGCGCGACGCGGGTGCTAAGCGGCGTGCGCCTTGCCCTGGTCGACGTCAGCGGCGGGATCGGGGCGCGCCGGCAGGAGCGGACGACGGGTAGGCTCGCGGTGGCGCTGCCGCTTGCGACGCCCGTGCTGGCCGCAGGACCGGGCCAGCCGCCGATCATTGCGCGCCGCGGCTGGGCGCAGGGCGTGGCCCCGCCGCGCGTTGCGCCTGGATATGGAGCGGTGCGGATGGCGTTCGTGCACCACACCGAGAACCCGAACGGCTATGCACCCTGGGAAGTGCCGGCGATGCTGCGTGCGATCTACACGTACCACCGCTACGTCCGCGGCTGGAACGACATCGGCTACAACTTCGTGGTCGACCTCTACGGGCGCATCTTCGAGGCACGGGCCGGGGGCATCGACGAGCCCGTCGTGGGTGCGCAGGCGGGCGGCTACAACATCGTCTCGACCGGTGTCGCGGTGCTCGGCTCGTTCATGAGCACGCCGATCTCGCCGCCGGCGCGCAGCGCGCTCCAGCGGTTGCTCGCATGGAAGCTCGCTCTCCATGGCGTGCCTGCCGAAGGGCGGGTGACAGTGCGGGTCGATCCGGCCGGGGCGTCGTACTCGCGCTTCCCGGCCAACGCGCGTGTTTCGCTACCGCGGATCGCCGGCCACAGGGACGCCGACTCGACCGACTGCCCCGGCGACGCGCTCTACGGCGAGTTGCCTGGGATCCGTCCGAGCGTGCGTCATCTGGCGGGGCGCCCGGTTCGCGCGACGCTCGCGCTCGCGCCCGCCGGCCAGCCGAGCGCGCCGCCCGCGGCCGCGCCGGCCGGCGCCGAACCGGCCGGCGAAGCGCGAACGCTCATCGGCGCGTTGAAGTTCCTCGACGGCACGCCGATCGCAGGCGCCCAGATCCTGCTTCAGGCGCGCACCGTGAGCAGGAAAGGGGAAGTTGTGACAGAGCGCACGATCGGCGAAGCGATGACGGGCGCCGAAGGCGCCTGGTCGCTGGCGGTGACGCTCGCGCCGGCGGGCAGAGGCGTATCGCTGCGGTCGCTGTGTGCCGGCTCGAGCGGGCTCGGCGCAGCGGTCTCCGAACCGCTCGGACTCGCGGTGCCGGTTTCGCTCACGCCGCCGGCAACGCCATCGCCCAGTCCGCCAGCAGCTGTGCCTCCCGCGACGTGAGGCCGCGCTCGGGCGCGGTCTGCACGAGCAGCGTCGGCGCCGGCCGAGCGGAAGCCCACTCGTGGCAGTCGGGACTAAACGCGTCGTCGATCCATGCAAGCGGCCGAACGGCGGCGTAGGCGTCGATCGCCTCGAGCTTCCAGTGCCCGTTCGCGACCCGCGTCACACGGACCGCGCTGGAGAAGCGCAGGAACGGCAGCCCCGCGGGGAGCCCGAGCAGGTGGGGGAGGTACTCGTCGGCCTTGTCCTCCCACCCGCTTGCCCAGACCAGATCGAAGAGCGAGGAGAGGCCAAGCAGGTGAGCGGCGGCGGTGGACGAAAGGAAGTGCGGTATGCCCTCGATCGAATGGAAGGAGCCGTCGAGCAGCCGGCGATCGCGGGAGGCGTCGGGCAGTGCGCCGAACAGCGAGATCACGCCGTCGATGTCGACCATCAGCAGCGGCCTCGAGCACTCTTGCGCCCGGCCGACGCGGTCTTTAGGTTGCATACAGGTTTTGCCGGGTAGTCTGCCGAGGACGGTTGATCTGCCGAGATCGCCTTCGCCGAGTAAAGCACCCAGATGGCGTAGTCGATGGATCTGCCGGTCCTAAACCTCTTTACGATGACTCTAGACCTAGGCATCCTGCTCGCCCTCGCTTGCGCGTTCGTCGCGAATTTGGCGTTCTTCTACAAGTACCGTGGCGCGAACGAGGCGCCGAAGGTGCAGGTGCTCCACCCGCTGCGCTCGGCTCGCGCGCTGTACTCCTCGAAGTGGTTCACGCTGGGCATGCTGACCGCCACGGGCAGTTGGGGACTGCATGTGGGCGCGCTCGCGCTCGCGCCGATGTCGGTCGTCCAGGTGTCGCTCGCCGCCGGAGTCGTGTTCATCGCGGTCATGGCCGAGCGGATGTTCGGCTTCGAAGTCGGCCGCCGCCAGTGGGTGGGCCTGATCCTCACTGCGGCGGGGCTCGTGCTGCTCGGCGTGACGCTGCCGACGATGCACGGTGCGCACTCGCACTTCTCCGACCCGGCGATGATCTCATTCGAGGCCGGTCTGTTCGGGCTCGGCGGCCTGCTGCTGATGGGTCCGCGGATGGGCGGGCGCAGCGAGCATCACGGCGTGATGCTGGGAGCTGCGGCCGGCATCCTGTTCGGCGTCTCGGACACCTCGATCAAGGCGCTGACCGGCATCACCGGCGCGCACGGCCTCCTCGGTCTGGCGCTGAGCCCGTGGCTCGCAGTTGCGGTGTTCGCGTCCGTCGTGGCCTTCTACGCCTCCGCGCGAGCGCTCCAGGATGGCGAGGCGGTACCGGTGATCGCCGTGACGGGCACCGCGGCGAACATCGCGGGGATCGCCGGAGGGATCGTCGTGTTCGGCGACCCGATGGCCGCCAGCCCGCTCGGCGTCGTTGCGCAGTGTCTGGCCTTTGTGCTGGTCGTCGTGGCGGCGGCGCTGATGCCCGCGCCGATGCGCGCGGCGGGCATGGCGGCCGCCGTCGAGAGCGCATAGCGCTGCTAGCATCTGCGCTCGATGCCGACCACCTCGCAACTCGTGCGCAAGGGGCGCGTAGCCCCTAAGAAGAAGCTCGCCACTCCCGGCCTGAAGTCGGGGAAGGGGCGCAAGAAGAAGGTCGCCGCGCCGCAGCGGCGAGGGGTGTGCACACGCGTGTACACGACCACTCCGAAGAAGCCCAACTCGGCGCTGCGCAAGGTGGCGCGCGTTCGCATCTCGGGTTCGATCGAGGTGACGGCCTACATCCCCGGCGAGGGTCACAACCTGCAGGAGCACTCGGTGGTGCTCGTCCGCGGCGGCCGAGTCAAGGACCTGCCTGGCGTGCGCTACAAGGTCGTGCGCGGCACGCTTGACGCCGCCGGTGTCAGCGATCGCAAGAAGGCGCGCTCGCAGTACGGCGTGAAGAAGAGATAGCCGATGCCGCGCCGCGCAGCCGCTCAGATCCGGCCGGTCGAGGCGGACCCGATACACCGCTCAAAGCTCGTCCAGCAGGTGATCAACAAGGTGATGCTCGACGGCAAGAAGTCGACGGCTGAGCGGATCGTCTACGACGCCCTCGCGCTTCTTGCCGAGCGCAGCGACAAAGATCCGGTCGAGTTGCTCGAGGCGTCGGTCAAGACGCTTACGCCGACGCTCGAGGTTCGCTCCCGCCGCGTCGGCGGGGCGACCTACCAGGTGCCGGTCGAGGTCCCTGCCCGGCGCGCGCGCACGCTCGCCGTGCGCTGGCTGGTGGAGTTCGCCAGGCAGAGGCGGGAGAAGACGATGGCCCAGCGGCTCGCGAACGAGCTGATGGATGCGCAGTCCCAGCAGGGTGGCGCCTACAAGCGCAAGGACGACATCTACCGCATGGCCCAGGCCAACAAGGCCTTCGCGCACTACCGCTGGTAGCAGGCCCAACGCCGCGGCAGATCTTGCTCGATAGGCCCCCGGGGCTCTGCGTCGCGCTTTCCGCTGGTGCGCCGGTTGCGTGCTATCTGTGAGACGCCACCAGACAGGTTGACAGCAAAAGGTTTGGTACCTAATCTTTCGGTACCGAATGTCCTCCGCGCAAGAGCCCACCTACTCCGCCGGCCCTGCGGCTTCCGACCGCATAGAGCCGTACGTCTGGAAGATCGCCGGCGTCGTGATCCTCGGCATGGTCATGTCGATCCTCGACACGACGATCGTCAACGTGGCGCTGCGCACGCTCGGCCGCGACCTGCACAGCTCGATCGCGCAGATCCAGTGGGTCGTGACCGGCTACCTGCTCTCGCTGGCGGCGGTGATCCCGGTGACCGGATGGGCGGCGCGCAGGTTCGGTGCCAAGCGCGTCTACATGACCTCGCTGGTGCTGTTCACGGGCGGCTCGGCCCTCTGCGCCGTCGCAGCGTCGACCACATCACTTGTCTTCTTCCGCGTGCTCCAGGGGGCAGGCGGCGGGATGATCATGCCGGTGGCCCAGCTGATCATGGCCCAGGTCGCCGGTCCGAGGCGGATGGGGCGCGTGATGGCGATCGTCTCGATGCCGGCGATGCTCGCGCCGATTCTGGGGCCGGTCGTCGGCGGACTCATCCTGCAGAACCTGCACTGGTCATGGATCTTCCTCGTGAATGTCCCGATCGGCGTGATCGCGTTCCTTGCCGGCTGGCGGATGATCCCCGAGACGGAATCGGGCGAGGCGGGCCGCCTCGACGTGGTCGGCGTCGGCTTACTGTCGGGCGGCGCCACCGCGGTCGTCTACGGACTCAGCGAGCTCGGCTCGCACAGCAGCTTCACCGCGCCGAGCGTCCTGTGGCCGGTGCTCGCCGGCCTCGCGCTGACGGTGGTCTTCTGCCTTCACGCGCTGCGCGTCGAGCGCCCGCTGCTCGACATCCGCCTGTATTCCAACCGCGTCTTCGCAGCCGCCTCGATGACGACATTCGGACTCGGCGCAGCTCTGTTCGGAGCGATGATCCTCGTGCCCTACTACTACCAGGAGGTCCGTCACGAGAGCGTGATCGCGACGGGGCTGCTGGTCGGTCCGCAGGGGCTCGGAATGCTGTGCGTGATGCCGCTCACCGGCCGCCTGACCGATCGCTTCGGCGGTGGCCGCGTGGCGCTCGCAGGCGTGTCGCTCCTCTCGCTGAGCACGATCCCGCTCGGGTTCGTCGGCACGAACACCTCGCTCCTCACGCTCTCGCTCGTGCTCGTGCTGCGCGGCGTCGGCATCGGCCTGGCGTTCGTTCCGGCCATGTCCGCAGCCTTCGCAGCGCTGCGCCCCGAGCAGCTCTCCGACGCGACGCCGCAGATGAACGTGCTTCAGCGTGTCGGAGGCGCCGTGGGCACCGCGGTGCTCGCCGTCGTGCTGCAGCGCGCCAGCGGCGCCGCGCCCTCCGCGTCGAAGCTCGCGGGGGCGTTCGACCTGGCCTACTGGTGGTCGCTCGGCATAGCGCTGCTCTCGGTGATCCCGTGCCTCGTGCTGGTGCGGGCTCAGAGGCCTCGCGCAAGGCCCACCGAGGCGGCGGCTGGCGCAGACCCGTCGGACATCGCCCAGCCAGTCGAGCCGCTCGGCGTTTAGGTGCGAGGATGAGCGACACGTCGACAGCCCGGCGCCCAGCCGAAGCCCGCGTGCAGCCGAGCGCGGAGTTGAGCGCGCTGGGATTGGCCTTCCGCCGGATGTTTCGCAGTCTCAACCGCATGCGCGGACGCGACACGCATCTAGAGGGCTCGGAGCTGAGCCACGCCCAGTTCGAGCTCCTGCTGGAGCTCGACGAGCGGGGGCCGCTGCCGGCAGGGGAGCTCGCCGCGGCCGCGCGCCTCGCGCCGGGCACCGTGACGCAGATGCTCGACCACCTCGCCGACTGCGCACATGTCGAACGGGTCCGCTCGGAGACGGACAGGCGCGTCGTCGTCACGCGCCTGACGGCCCAGGGCCGGCGCAAGATCGAGGCCAAGCGAGAGGCCTGGCAGGGCCGGTGGGAGCAGGCGCTCGCTGGCTTGGAGGAGGAGGACCTGAGCGCTGCCACGCGCGTGCTCGAGCGCCTCGCCGCGATGTTCGAGGACACCCCCGCGGACAGCCGTTGCGGGGCCACGGATCCGGGGTCGAATGGACCCGCGAAAGCCCGCAGAAACTGAGAATCCCTCTGCTATAGTCGGATTTGCCTCGCGGTGCAGCAGGGAGCGAGCCTGGGGCCGCGAATAGGAACAAAAGATGGAGACCTCGAGCAGATAACGACGCCAACCGGTCCGGAACAGACCAGATGCGCGCGTGGGCCCGAGGGGCCCATTTTTTTGGCCCAAGCCAGCCTCATCCACCCCCACCTTCATCTATGCCACGCAAGTTCTCACTTCAAAACACCCGAAACATCGGGATCATGGCTCACATCGACGCCGGTAAGACGACGACGACCGAGCGCATCCTCTACTACACCGGGCGCACCTACAAGATCGGCGAGGTCCACGAGGGCGCCGCGGTGATGGACTGGATGGAACAGGAGCAGGAGCGAGGCATCACGATCACCTCGGCCGCCACTACCGCGCAGTGGAAGGACCACCGGATCAACATCATCGACACACCTGGACACGTCGACTTCACCGTCGAGGTCGAGCGCTCGCTGCGCGTGCTGGACGGCGCGATCGCGCTGTTCGACTCGGTCGCAGGGGTTGAGCCGCAGTCAGAGACGGTCTGGCGCCAGGCCGACAAGTACCACGTCCCGCGCATCGCCTACATCAACAAGATGGACCGCGTCGGCGCCGACTTCGACCAGGGCGTGCAGACGATGATCGACAGGCTCGGCGCGCACCCCGTCCCGATCCAGCTTCCGATCGGCGCCGAGGGTTCCTTCGAGGGCATCATCGACCTCGTGGCGATGAAGGCCGTCGTCTACAAGGACGAGCTGGGCAAGGAACAGGAAGTCGTCGAGATCCCCGAGCATCTCGCCGACGCTGCGGCGGCCGCGCGCGAACACCTGCTCGAGGAGGTCTCCCACTACGACGACGCTCTGCTCGAGCTGATCCTCGAGGAAGGCGAGATCCCCGAGGAGACGCTCAAGCACGCGATTCGCAACGCGACGCTCTCGACCAAGCTGACGCCGGTGCTGTGCGGCTCATCGTTCAAGAACAAGGGCGTGCAGCCGTTGCTTGACGCCGTCATCGACTACCTCCCCTCACCGCTCGACGTCCCGCCGGTGGTGGGCACCGAACTGATCAAGGGAGAGGAGCACGAGCGTGAGGTCGTCCGCCACGCGGACGACGCGGAGCCGTTCGCGGCACTCGCGTTCAAGATCGCCGCCGACCCGTACGTCGGGAAGCTCACCTACTTCCGCGTCTACTCGGGCCACCTGAAGGCCGGATCGCGTGTGCTGAACGTCTCGAGCGGGCGCACCGAGCGCATCGGACGTGTCCTGATGATGCACGCGAATGAGCGCGAGGAGGTCGACGAGGTGCACGCCGGCGACATCGCCGCGGCCGTCGGGATCAAGCAGGTGATGACCGGCGACACGCTGGCGGCCCCGGACGCTCCTATCCAGCTCGAGAAAATCGTCTTCCCGGAGCCCGTCATCAAGGTCGCCGTCGAGCCGAAGACGAAGGCCGACCAGGAGAAGATGTCGATCGCGCTCGGCCGGCTGGCCGAGGAGGACCCGACCTTCCAGGTACGCACCAACGAAGAGACCGGCCAGACCGAGATCTCGGGCATGGGCGAGCTGCACCTCGAGGTGCTCGTAGACCGCATGAAGCGCGAGTTCGGCGTGGAGGCGAACGTCGGGCGCCCGCAGGTTTCCTATCGCGAGACCGTGCGCGGCACGGTCCACAAGGTCGAGGGCAGGTTCGTGCGCCAGACCGGCGGCTCGGGCCAGTTCGGCGTCGTCTACATCGACCTCGAACCGGCGGCCGGCGAGGGCTTCGAATTCGTCAACCAGATCAAGGGCGGCGCGGTCCCCTCGGAGTACATCCCAGCCGTACAGAAAGGCGTCGAAGAGGCGCTCGAGAACGGTGTCAAGGCCGGCTACCCGATGGTCGACATGCGCGTCACGCTCGTCGACGGCAAATACCACGACGTCGACTCCTCGGAGATCGCCTTCAAGGTCGCCGGCTCGATCGCGTTCAAAGAGGCGGCCAAGCGCGCCAAGCCGGTGCTGCTCGAGCCGATCTTCGCCGTCGAGGTCGTCACGCCCGAGGACTTCCTCGGCGACGTGATCGGCGATCTGAGCCGCAGGCGCGGGCGCGTCGAAGGGCAGGAGCGCCGCGGAAACGCGCTCGCCGTCACGGCGAACGTGCCGCTCAGCGAGATGTTCGGCTACGCGACCGATCTGCGGTCCAACACGCAGGGGCGCGCGACCTACACGATGCAGTTCGACAGCTACGAGGAGGTCCCGCCGAACATCGCCGAGAAGATCGTCGAGCAGCGGACGGGGGAGCCGGTCCCGGCCTAGCCGGCCAGCCGCGAGCAGGGCTTGACAGCAGGCCGGGCAGAGCGAACAGCAGCAACCAGCAGAGAAAGCAGCATTCAGATAGATTTCCCCGGTTCGCCCCCACGGTGGCGGACACACAAGCCGATATAGGAGCGAACAAAAAGTGGCGAAGGAGAAGTTCGAGCGCGACAAGCCGCACGTCAACGTCGGGACCATCGGTCACATCGACCATGGCAAGACGACGCTGACCGCTGCCATCACGACGGTGCTGGCGGAAAAGGGAGGCGCCGAGGCGAGGAGCTTCGAGGAAATCGACAACGCGCCCGAGGAGAAGGAACGCGGCATCACGATCGCCACTTCGCACGTCGAGTACCAGACCGAGAACCGTCACTACGCGCACGTGGACTGTCCCGGCCACGCCGACTACGTAAAGAACATGATCACCGGCGCGGCGCAGATGGACGGGGCGATCCTCGTCGTCTCCGCGGCCGACGGCCCGATGCCGCAGACCCGCGAGCACATCCTGCTCGCCCGCCAGGTGGGCGTCCCCTACATCGTCGTGTTCCTGAACAAGGCCGACATGGTCGACGACGAGGAGCTGCTCGAGCTCGTCGAGGTCGAGGTTCGCGAGCTGCTCTCCGAGTACGACTTCCCCGGCGACGACATCCCGTTCATCACCGGCTCAGCGCTGAAGGCGCTGGAAGGCGACGAAGCCTCCAAGCAGAAGATCCTCGACCTCGCAGAGGCCCTCGACTCCTACATTCCCGAGCCCGTGCGCGAGCTCGACAAGCCGTTCTTGATGCCCGTCGAGGACGTCTTCTCGATCACCGGCCGCGGCACCGTGGCGACCGGGCGCGTCGAGCAGGGCATCGTGAAAACCGGCGACACGGTCGAGATCGTCGGCGTCCACGACACGGGCTCGACGGTCGTCACCGGCGTGGAGATGTTCCGCAAGATCCTCGACGAGGGTCGCGCGGGCGACAACGTCGGCTGCCTGCTGCGCGGCACCAAGCGCGAGGAGATCGAGCGCGGTCAGGTGCTGTGCAAGCCGGGCTCGATCACGCCGCACACCAAGTTCAAGTCAGAGGTCTACGTACTCAAGAAGGAGGAGGGCGGCCGCCACACCCCCTTCTTCACGGGCTACCGGCCTCAGTTCTACTTCCGAACCACCGACGTCACCGGCGTGGCCAAGCTGCCCGACGGCGTCGAGATGGTCATGCCCGGCGACAACGTCCAGATGGAGATCGAACTCATCCAGCCGATCGCCATGGATCAGGGCCTGCGCTTCGCCATCAGGGAGGGCGGGCGCACGGTCGGCTCGGGCGTGGTCAGCGAGATCATCGAGTAGCGCCCGCGCGTCCATCCGCAATCGTCGGAGGCGACGCGCAAACATTGGCAGTCCGATACGACTAAGAACCCGCCACGAGCGCGGGCGTGAGGGGCGGATTCCTCGACGGAATCCGCTCTTGCTCTCGCCGCGCGGCGGTACCGGCGGAAGCCCGCTCTGCCGGAGTGAATGCAGTGAGCCGGGACCACCACGACGCGAGCACTCAAGAGCGCACGAACACCACACCGAAGACGAGCACATCACAGAGTTTCCATGGCAGCCGCCAACCAGAACAAGATCCGCATCAGGCTCAAGGCCTACGACACCTCCGCCATCGAGTCGGCGGCGAAGGAGATCGTGGAGACGGCCACGCGCACCGGCGCGAGCGTGTCGGGACCGGTTCCGTTGCCGACGGAGAAGAACGTCTACTGCGTGATCCGCTCGCCGTTCAAGGACAAGGACTCGCGCGAGCACTTCGAGATCCGCACGCACAAGCGCCTGATCGACATTCACCAGCCGACGCCCAAGACGGTCGACTCGCTGCAGCGCCTCGACCATCTCCCAGCGGGTGTTGACATCGAGATCCGCCTGGCGACCTGAGCATCGAGCGTTTGCCATGTCCGCCATCCTCGCCAAGAAGCTCGGCATGACGCAGGTCTTCCAGCCGGATGGGAGCGTCGCGCGCGTCACCGTGCTCGAGGCCGGGCCGTGTCCCGTCACGGCGATTCGCACGCTCGAGCGCGACGGGTACGAGGCCGTCCAGCTCGCATTTGGAGCGACGAAGGAGAAGCACCTGGCGAAGCCCGAGCTAGGCCACCTGAAGAAGGCCGACGCGCCGCCGATGCGCAGGCTGGCCGAGTTCCGTGGCGAGGTAGGCGAGCTGACGCTCGGCGAGAAGGTGACCGTCGAGTCCTTCGTCCTCGGCGCTCGCGTGAAGGTCTCTGGCACGTCGAAGGGCAAGGGGTTCCAGGGGACCATCAAGCGCCACAACTTCAGCAGCGGCCCCAAGTCGCACGGCTCGCACAACGTGCGCGCGCCCGGCTCGATCGGGGCGTCGGCGACGCCTTCGCGTGTGTTCAAGGGCATCCGCGCCGCCGGGCAGATGGGCAACAAGCGCGTGACGCAGAAGGGGCTGGAGATAGTCGGCGTGGACAGCGAGCAGAACCTGCTGCTCGTGCGCGGTTCGGTGCCCGGGCCGGAGGGCGGGATCGTGGAGGTGCGCAGCGATGCCTGACGCCCCCGTACTCCGCGTGGGCGACGGGGCTGGCACGCCCGGGTCCTCGCCGACCGCCAAGAAGGTCAAGCTAGACGAGGTCGCCTTCGGTGCGCGCTTCGCCGGGCCGCTCGTCCATCAGAGCGTGCGCGCCGAGCAGGCCGCCCGCAGGCGTGGGACGGCGGCGACGAAAACGCGCGGGATGGTCTCCGGCGGAGGCGCAAAGCCCTGGCGCCAGAAGGGCACCGGCCGTGCGCGCGCCGGCTCCAACCGCTCGCCGATATGGACCGGCGGCGGCACCGCCTTCGGACCGCAGCCACGCTCCTACGCTTTCAAGGTCAACCGCAAGGAGCAGCGCGCAGCTTTGCGAAGCGCCCTCTCGCTGCATGCCGAGCGCGGCTCGCTCGCGATCGTCGACGCGTCCGCGTTCGACACCCCGAGGACGCGCCAGGCGCACGAGCTGCTGGACAGCTGGGGCCAACCGCGTCCCACCCTCGTGGTGCTGGCCGCCGAGGAGTCGGCGGCGGCTCTATCGTTCCGCAACCTCGCGCGCGTGGCCGTGTGCGGCGCGGAGGACGTCGGCGTGAGCGATCTTCTCGGCGCCGCCTCGCTCCTGCTCTCGGAGCCGGCGTTGCAAGCGCTGAGCGATCGCGCCGGCCGCCCGGCAGGCCGGCGGGCGGCAGTGGAGGCGAAGGCCTGATGGAGCCCACGCAGCTGATCATCCGGCCGGTCGTCTCCGAGAAGAGCTACGTGCTCTCGGCCGCCGACCGCTACACCTTCCGCGTTCACGCCGGGGCGCACAAGACGCAGATCCGCGACGCAGTCGAGGCTCTGTTCGACGTGCACGTCGTCGAGGTCAGGACGCTCAGCGTCAAATCCAAGCCCAAGCGCCGCGGCACGACGCGCGGGCGCACGCGCGGGTGGAAGAAGGCGATCGTGCAGGTGCGCCCAGGCGAGACCATCCCGATCTTCCAGGGCCTCGCGGCCCTCGAGGGATAGCGAAGCGAGCGCGATGGCCATTCGCAAGCCCAAGCCGACGAGCCCCGGAAGGCGCTTCGTCTCCTACCCCGACTTCGGCGAGATCACCAAGTCCAAGCCGGAGAAGACGCTGGTCGAAGGGCTGTCGAAGAGCGGCGGCCGAAACGCGCGCGGGCGCAAGACCTCGCGCCATCGCGGCGGAGGAGCCAAGCGCGCCTACCGGCGCGTTGACTTCAAGCGCCGCAAGGACGGCGTCGAGGCGAGGGTCGCGGCAATCGAGTACGACCCCAACCGCTCCGCATACATCGCACTGCTGCACTACCTCGACGGCGAGAAGCGCTACATCCTGGCTCCGCAGCGGTTGACGGTCGGGATGACCGTCTCCTCGGGAGAGAGCGCCGATATCGCCGTCGGCAATTGCATGGCGCTGGCGCGCATGCCGGTCGGAACCGTGGTGCACAACGTCGAGCTGCAGCCCGGCCGCGGCGGCCAGATGGCGCGCTCGGCCGGCGCGTCGGTCCAGCTGATGGCCAAGGACGGCGACATGGCGACGCTACGCCTGCCATCCGGCGAGATGCGGCTCGTGCGCGCTGAGTGCCGAGCGACCGTCGGCACGATCGGCAATCCTGACCACCAGAACGTGAAGGTCGGCAAGGCCGGTCGCAAGCGCCACATGGGCGTGCGCCCGCAGACGCGCGGAACGGCGATGAACCCCGTCGACCACCCGCACGGCGGCGGCGAGGGCTCAACGACGCCCGGCCGTCATCCGGTCACACCGTGGGGCGTGCCGACGCTCGGATACCGCACGCGCAAGCAGAACAAGACATCCGACCGCTACATCGTGCGCGGCCGGCGGCGCGGAAAGGGCAAGCAGCGATGAGCCGCTCGAGCAAGAAGGGCCCGTGGGTGGAAGCGCGCCTGATGTCGCGCATCGAAGCGCTCAACGCTCAGAACAACAAAAAAATGCTGCGGACGTGGTCTCGCGCCTCGACGATCTTCCCGGAGATGGTCGGGCACACAATCGCCGTGCACGACGGCAAGAGGCACGTCCCGGTCTACGTCAGCGAGTCGATGGTCGGGCACAAGCTCGGCGAGTTCGCACCGACGCGCATCTTCCGCGGCCACGCCGGATCGGGGAGGGTCAGATGACAGCTGAGACGCCAGCCGACCCGCAGAAGGGAGCGCCTGACGAGGAGGCGCATGTCGAGGTCGCGACCGGGTCGGCGCCGGAGGCGGCGGCCGAGCCGAGCGCGAAAGCCGAGGCCAGGGTCGCGAAGAAACCGGCGCGCAAACGCAAAGCCGCGAAACGCCGCGAGGACGCGGGCGAGCAAGCCGCCGCAGAGCAGACCGGCGAGCGGGCGGCGCCTTCAGGCGCCGAGGCGGAGGCCCAGCCGACGAAACGACGCTCTCGCGCGAAAAAACCGGCTCTGAAAAAAGCCGCCGAGAAAGCCACCGAGGCGCCTGCAGGGAAACCGGCCGGGAAACCAGTTGCTGCGGTCGCCGAGCGCAAGGCCGAGCCTGCGGCCGCCGCGCGAGGCGCCGCCGGCAAGCAGGCTCGTCGGCGGAGGGTCGTGCGCGCGCGAGCGCGCTACGTGCGCACCTCGGCGCGCAAGGCGCGCATGGTGTGCGGGCACCTGCGCGGCAAGTCAGTCGAGGAGGCACGCGCTATCCTCGCGTTCACCCCTCGTGAGGTGGCGCGCGACTGGAGCAAGCTGCTCGAGTCGGCCGTGGCGAACGCCGAGAGCAACCACGAGTTGCTCGAGGACGAGTTGATCATCAGGGAGGCGTACGCCGACGAGGGTCCGACGATCAAGCGCTTCCGCCCGCGCGCGATGGGGCGAGCCACGCCGATCCGCAAGCGCACGAGCCATCTGACGATCGGGCTGACAGCGCGCCCTGAGACCACGACAAGCAAGCGACACGGCTGAGGAAGAAGATATGGGACAGAAGGTTCATCCAGAGGCGATGCGCGTGGGATACATCCACGACTGGAAGTCGAACTGGTTCAACGAGCGCAGCTTCGCGGACTATCTCTCCGAGGACGTGCGCGTGCGTGAGCACATCGTCCAGAAGCTCGCGCACGCAGGCCTGTCGGACATCACGATCCGCAAGGACGCGAACGAGCTGGAGGTCAATATCCACACCGCGCGGCCAGGGATCGTGATCGGCAAGTCGGGAACCGAAGTGGACGCCCTGCGTCGCGACCTGCACCGCATGACCAACAAGCAGATCAAGGTGAACATCCTCGAGATCAAGCGGCCGGAGCTCGACGCCAAGCTCGTCGCGCAGTCGATCGCCGAGCAGCTCCAGAACCGCGTGGCCTTCCGCCGAGCGATGAAGCGCGCGCTGACCAGCGCGATGCGCTCGGGCGCGAAGGGCGTGAAGGTCCAGGTGGCCGGGCGCCTCGGAGGCGCGGAGATGGCCCGCACCGAAAGCTACTCGGACGGTCGCGTGCCGCTGCACACGATGCGCGCTGATATCGACTACGGCTTCTACGAGGCGCGCACGACGTTCGGCCGCATCGGCGTCAAGTGCTGGGTCAACAAGGGCGAAATCATGCCGGCGGGCTACACCGGCACCGATCTCACCGACATGACGGCGCCTGCGCCGCCGAGCGCGGAGCGCGACGGTCGCGGTGGTCGCGAGGGACGCGACAGCCGCGGTCGCGGCCGTGCGGGCGGAAACGGACGCGGTGGAGCTGGCGGCGGCGGGCGCGGCCGCGGCGGACCGGGCGGCCGGGGGGGCGGTGGCCGCGGCCCGGGCGGCGGTGGACGCGGCCCGCGCCAGGGGTCCGGAGGGCCGCCTTCCGGCGGCGGAGGTGCGAGCTGATGCTCTCTCCCAAGCGCGTCAAGCACCGCAAGCAGCACCGCGGACGCCGCCGCGGCACCGCGCGCGGCCAGGTGCATGTCCAGTTTGGCGAGTACGGCCTCAAGGCGCTCGAGGGCGGCTGGCTCACCAACCGCCAGATCGAGGCCGCGCGAATCGCGATGACGCGCAAGATCAAGCGCGGCGGGAAGGTCTGGATCAACGTCTTCCCCGACAAGCCGGTCACGAAGAAGCCGGCCGAGACGCGCATGGGCTCGGGCAAGGGCTCGCCGGAAGGTTGGGTCGCGGTGGTCAAGCCCGGACGCGTGATGTTCGAGCTGGCCGGCGTACCGGAGCCGCTGGCGCGCGACGCGATCCGGCTGGCGGCCCACAAGCTGCCGGTGAAATCGAAGTTCGTGCTGCGAGAGGACTAGAGGCTTGGCGCGATGAAGGCAAGAGAGATAAGGGACCTGGACGACGGCGAACTGACCAAACGGCTCGCGGAGCTGCGCCGTGAGGTGTTCGGCCTGCGCTTTTCCAACGCGACCGGCGAACTGGACGACACGGCGGCACTCGGTCGCGCGAAGCGTGATCTCGCCCGTGTGCTGACCGTCGCCCGCGAGCGCGAGCTGACAGTCGCGAGCTGAGCAGGAGACGAACGGACGACATGGCTGACAAACCGGACGACGACACACAGACGCCTGAGGGCGGCGCCGAGGAGATCCCCGAGGTCGACGCGACCGGCGCCGAACCGGCTGCGGACGCCGAGCTGACGGCGAGCGACGCGCCCGAGGCTGACGCTCCTGAGGCCGGCGACGAGACTCCCGCAGAGGAGCCTGCTGGCGAGGAGCAGCCAGCGGCTGAGGAGACCCCCACGGCTGAGGCTTCCGAGCAGAGCGCAGAGGCAGAGCCCACGGCTGATGCCGTGCCGAGCGCACCCGCGGAGCAGCTCGCCCCCAAGGAGCGACGCCGCAAGGCACGCTCGACCCATTCGGGCGAGGCCCGGCCGCCACGCTCCCCGGAGGAGCGTCATGCGGAGCGCATGGCCGAGCGGCGCGAGAAGGCCGTCCGCCGGCGCAAGCGCCGCCTGCAAGAGCGCGCGAAGGCGGCCGAGCGCCGCGCGGCCGCGCCTGCGCCGGAGCCACTCGCGCCGGTGCATGCGCCGGTCGAGGGCAAGCGCAAGGTGCGCCAGGGGATCGTCGTCTCTGACAAGGCCGAGAAGACGATCACCGTGCGAATCGACGTTGCCCGCAGGCACCGGCGATACGAGAAGATCGTGCGGAGCTCGAGCACGGTCCACGCACACGACGAGAACAACGATGCGCACGAGGGCGACGTGGTGCGTGTGATCGAGAGCAGACCGCTCTCGCGCAGCAAGCGCTGGGCGCTCGTCGATGTGCTGGAGCGGGCGCAATGATCCAGAACGAGACGCGGCTGCGCGTCGCCGACAACTCCGGTGCGCGCGAGATCCTGTGCATCCGCGTGAAGGGCGGATCTCAGCGGCGCTATGCGTTCGTGGGAGACGTGATCACGGCGACCGTCAAGCAGGCCAACCCGCAGGGCGCCGTGAAGAAGGGCGAGGTCGTGACGGCGGTGGTGGTTCGCACGAAGAAGCCGATCGGGCGCGACGACGGCACCTACATCGCGTTCGACGAGAACGCCGCGGTGATCATCGACGACCAGAACAACCCGCGCGGCACGCGCGTCTTCGGCCCGGTGGCGCGTGAACTGCGCGAGCGCAACTTCATGAAGATCGTCTCGCTCGCCCCGGAGGTGCTGTGATGAGCGACCGCAGGTCGGCCAACTCAGCCCCGAGGCGCCGCACGCTGAAGATCCGCTCTGGCGACCGCGTAGAGGTGATATCGGGCAAGGATCGTGGCAAGACCGGCCGCGTGCTGCGCGTGGAACCCAAGCGCGACCGCGTCGTCGTCGAGGGACTGAACATGGTCAAGCGCCACACGCGTCCGCACCAGGTCGCTGGCGCGCACACCCAGGCGGCGCTTGGAGGTGTGATCGAGCGCGAGGGCGCGATCCACGTCTCCAACGTGATGCTGCTCGACCCCAAAGGCAAGCGCACACGCGTTGGTATCGAGCGCGAGGACGGCAGCCGCGTTCGCATCGCGAAGAGCTCAGGCGCGAGGTTGGACTGATCGAGTTGGCGAGCGCGACAGACACCGCACCGCCCGCACGGCTCAAGGGTCGCTACCTGGAGGAGATCCGCCCGGCGCTGATCGACCGCTTCGGCTACTCCTCGGTCATGCAGGCGCCGAAGCTCGTGAAGATCACCGTCAACATGGGCGTCGGCATGGCCAAGCAGGATTCCAAAGTCCTCAAGGCCGCGACCGAACAGCTGGCCACGATCGCCGGCCAGCAGCCGAACGTGCGTCGTGCGCGCAAGTCGATCGCGGCGTTCAAACTGCGCGAGGGGATGCCCGTCGGGGTCGCGGTCACGCTGCGCGGCGACCGCGCCTACGAGTTTCTCGACCGGCTCGTCACGATCGCGATTCCGCGGATCCGCGACTTCCGCGGGCTCAGCCCGCGCTCGTTCGACGGTCGCGGTAACTACTCGATGGGGGTGAAGGAGCAGATCATCTTCCCCGAGATCGACTACGACGCGATCGACGTCGTGCGCGGACTCGACATCACGATCACGACCACCGCTGCGACCGACGGTGAGGCCTACGCGCTGCTGAGTGCGCTCGGGATGCCCTTCGCCCCGCAGGGCCGGCCGGCAGGCTTCGATCCGCAAGGCGAGCAGGCGGAGGAGGCCGACGCGAGCGCTGCAAATGGCTCGTCCGGCGCGAGCGAGGCGCCCGCGGACACGCCGGCCAGCGAGCCCGATGCCACCTCGTCGCAGGCCGGCGATTCCGAGACGGCAGAGCCCGAGACGGCAGAGCCCGAGGCGGCCGAGCCTCAGGCCGGCGGGCCCGAGACAGCAGAGCCGGAGGGAGCAGAGCCCGAGGGAGCAGAGCCCGAGACAGCAGAGCCGAGCGCTGAGCAGAACGGCGCCGCCGAGAGCGGCGAGGCCGATACGAGCGAGAAGGAGAGCACCGACTGATGGCCAAGACTTCGCTGCGCGTCAAGCAGACGCGAACACCCAAGTTCAAAACACGCGCCTATACTCGCTGCACCCGTTGCGGTCGTCCGCGCGCGGTCTACCGCAAGTTCGGGGTGTGTCGCATATGCCTTCGCGAGCTCGCCCACAACGGCCAGATCCCGGGCATGACGAAGTCGTCCTGGTAGAGGTTCTGCAGAGGCACTGCGAGCACAGATATGTCAATGACCGATCCGATAGCCGACTTCCTCACGCGCGTCCGCAACGCGATCCGCGCCGCGCACGAGACGGTCGAGATCCCTGCGTCGAAGCAGAAGAGCGAGCTCGCGCGGATTCTCGACGAGCAGGGTTACATCGACTCGTGGTCGGTGATCCCCGCGCCAGACGGAAAGGCTGGCCAGCTGATTCAGATCCGGCTGAAGTACACCGAGGACCGCCGCTCGGCGATCTCAGGGCTGCGGCGCGTCTCGCGCCCCGGACGGCGCACCTACGTTGATGCCAAGAGCATCCCCAAGGTGCTCGGCGGCATGGGAACGTCGATCGTGTCGACGTCGCACGGCGTCATGACCGGCCACGACGCCCGCGCGGCCGGTGTCGGCGGCGAGGTCCTGGCACAGGTCTGGTGAGGTGAGCGATGTCGCGAATCGGTAGACAGCCCATCCCTGTGCCGGCCGGCGTGACCGTCTCGATCGAGCCGGAGTCGGTGCGTGTGAACGGGCCCAAAGGCGAACTCTCCGAGCGCATACCGCGGGACATCGACGTCACTCAGGACGCCGACCAGCTCCTTGTCACGCGGCCGACAGATCGCGGCGAGCATCGCGCGCTGCACGGGCTCACACGCTCGCTCGTCGCGAACATGGTCCAGGGCGTGACCACTGGCTTCGAGAAGCGCCTCGAGATTCAAGGCGTCGGGTATCGCGCCCAGCTGAAGGGCAAGAACCTCGAGCTCGCCGTCGGCTACTCGCATCCCGTCCCGATCGCCGCGCCGGACGGCATCGAGTTCGAGGTGCCGCAGGCGACGCGCGTCGTCGTCAAGGGGATCTCCAAGCAGCTCGTCGGCGAGACCGCGGCGATCATCCGCAAGCAGCGGCCGCCCGAGCCCTACAAGGGCAAGGGCATCCGCTACGAGGGCGAGCACGTGCAGCGCAAGGTGGGCAAGCGCGCATGACGGTGCTGAGCAAGGAGAGGCGTCGCCTCAAGCGCCGGCGCCGCGTGCGCGCGAAGATCTCCGGCACCGCGACTCGCCCGCGGATCTCGGTGTTCCGCTCCAACCGCGGCCTCTCCGCGCAACTGGTCGACGATGCCTCCGGGCACACGCTCGCGGCCGTCAACTGGTTCGAGCCGGAGCTTCGTTCGCTGCCGAAGGCGGAGCGCACCGCGCGCGCCGGGCAGCTTCTCGCGGAGCGCGCGAAGCAGGCCGGTGTCGCCGAGGCTGTCTTCGATCGTGGCGGCTACCGCTACCACGGCCACGTGCGCAAGTTCGCCGAGGCGCTCCGCGAGACGGGCGTCACCGTCTAGCGGGCGACGGCCTGCATCCCGCTACCCTCTGCCTCTGCGATGTCCATCTCCCTAGACCGCTCAGTCAACCAGGCCGGCCTCGACCTCCAGGAGCGCGTGGTCGAGATCAACCGCGTTGCCAAGGTCGTCAAGGGCGGCCGGCGGTTTTCGTTCACCGCGCTGGTCGTCGTCGGCGACGAACGCGAAGTCGTCGGCGTCGGCTACGGCAAGGCCAACGAGGTGCCGCTCGCGATCCAAAAGGGCGTCGAGCGGGCGAAGAAGGACCTCTTCCGCGTGCCGAAGCACGGCAGCACGATCACACACCAGACGACAGGCGTCTTTGGCTCCGGGCGGGTCCTGCTGAAGCCGGCATCACCCGGTACCGGCGTGATCGCCGGCGGGGGCGTGCGGGCGGTGCTGGAGCTCGCCGGCATCCACGACATCCTCTCCAAGAGCCTCGGCACGCAGAACCCGATCAACCTGGTCAAGGCGACCGTCGCTGGCCTGCAGGGCCTGCGCACGCCCGAGGAGGTCGCGAACCTCCGCGGGCTGTCGATCGCACAGGTGCTCGGCGTCGGTGGCGAGCCGCGAGACGGCGCGAGCGAGGACAGCGCCGAGCCGCAGGCGCAGCAGGCGGCCGAGGAGACCACCGCGAGCGCAGCGGCCGAGGAGACCACCGCGGCCGCGGGCGCCGACTGGGGTCCTGCCTGATGGCCGCGCTGCACGTTACCCAGCGCCGATCGAGGAACGGCGCGAACTCCAAGCAGCTCGACACGCTCCGCTCGCTCGGGCTGCGTCGCATCGGCCACACCGTGAAGATCGCCGACTCCGAGCAGGCGCGCGGGATGCTGCACGCGGTGCGCCACCTGGTCGAGCTGAAGGAGGGCAAGTGAGCGCGGGATCGGAGAACCGTGAGCAGCGCATCGGGCTGCACAGCCTTGCGCCGGCCCCGGGCAGCAGGCGCCCGCGCAAGCGCGTCGGGCGCGGAGAGGGCTCGGGGACGGGCAAGACCTCCGGCCGAGGCCAGAAGGGCGCGGGCGCGCGCTCGGGCTCCAAGCGCCGGGCCGCATTCGAGGGGGGTCAGATGCCGATTCACATGCGCATGCGAAAGCTGCGCGGGGCGCACATGAAGAAGTCGATGCCGTTCGAGCCATTCCGCACGGACACGCAGCCAGTGAACATCTCCGCCCTGGCCGAGCGCTTCGACGCCGGCGCGAACGTCACGCTCGAGCTGATGCGGGCCAACGGCCTGGCGAGACGCAAGGACGTGCCCGTGAAGGTGCTCGCGAAGGGCGAGCTCGACAAGGCGCTCACCGTGCACGCGCACGCGTTCAGCGCCAGTGCGCGCGAGCGCATCGAGGCGGCTGGCGGCAGCTGCGAGATCGTCGACGGCTAGCGAACCCGCAGGCCCGCGCACCCGGCGGAGCTTGCGGTCACATCGACTAGAATCCGCCACTGCGCCGTGACGCGAGCACCTCGCCCACGCGGCAGGCCGAAAGCCCATGCTCTCCACGATCCTGAACGCCTTCCAGGTTGCGGACATCCGCAAGAAGATCGCCTTCACAGCGGGCATGCTGTTGATCTACCGCCTCGGCTCGCACATCCCCGTGCCGGGGGTCAACCTCAGCGCCGTCAACAACATCCAGAAGGAGTTCGGTGGCTCGAACATCCTCGGGCTGCTGAACCTGTTCTCCGGCGGCGGCCTGTCGCGGATCGCGATCTTCGCGCTCGGGATCATGCCCTACATCACCTCCTCGATCATCCTGCAGCTGCTGCAGGTGGCGGTGCCGTCGCTCGAGAAGCTCTCGAAGGAAGGCGAGGTGGGGCAGGCGCGCATCACCCAGTACACCCGCTACCTGACGGTAGGCCTCGCGTTCGCTCAATCGATCGGCTACGTCTTCCTTTTCCACACGCTGCAGGCGAAAGCCGGCGAATCGGTTGTCACGCACTTCGACGCGCCGCACATATTCCTGATCGTCGTGTGCCTGACGACAGGCTGCGTGCTGCTGATGTGGATCGGCGAGCTGATCACGCAGCGCGGAATCGGCAACGGCATCTCGCTGTTGATCTTCGCCTCGATCGTCGCCCGCCTGCCCGGCGGCGTCCAGACCTGGTGGACGACACAGGATCAGGTCTTCAAGGTGATGATGCCGTTCCTCGTGCTCGCGGTCGTCGCGGGGATCGTGTTCGTGCAGGAGGGCCAGCGCCGGATCCCGGTTCAGTACGCCAAGCGTGTGATCGGACGGCGGATGTCAGAGGGCGGTCAGACCTACCTGCCGCTGCGCGTGAACATGGCAGGCGTGATCCCGGTGATCTTCGCTGCGAGCATCATGGCTTTCCCGCCGACCGTCGGGCAGCTCGTGAAAACTCATTGGGGTCAGCAGCTCTCGGACTTCTTCTCGCCCGACGGCTGGCATTACGTTGTCGGTGAGTCGCTGTTCATCATCATCTTCACCTACTTCTATACGGCCGTCACGTTCAACCCCGTCGATCAGGCGGACAACCTGAAGAAGTACGGAGGCTTCATCCCCGGCGTGCGTCCGGGTCGCCCGACCGCCGAATTCCTCGACCGGATCCTCGCCCGGCTGACCTTCCCGGGTGCGCTGTTCCTTGCGGCCGTCGCCGCGCTGCCGACGATCCTGATCGCTCGCACGCACCAGAACATCCCGCTCGGGGGGACGTCCATCCTGATCGTCATCGGTGTCGCGCTGGAAACTATGAAGCAGCTCGAGGCGCAGCTGATGATGCGAAGTTACGAGGGCTTCCTCAAGTAACTCGGGCCTCGCGCGAGTCTCGCGCGAGGCTTGCATCGCACCCCGGACGCCGCCTGCACGAGCCGCTGGCGAGCGGATAGGCTGCCTCGGTCGTGACCGAGTTGAACCTGATCCTGCTCGGGCCTCCCGGTGCCGGCAAGGGCACCCAGGCCGAGCGCCTGAGTGAGGACTTCGGCCTCCCGCACATCGCGACCGGCGACATCCTCCGCGCACAGGTCGCGGATGGCACCGAGCTCGGCAAGCAGGCCAAGCGCTACATGGATGCCGGCGAGCTGGTCCCCGACGAGGTCATCGTCGGGATGATCACCGAACGCATCGCCGACGGCGACGCGCGCGACGGATTCCTGCTCGACGGCTTTCCGCGCAACAGGCCGCAGGCCGAGGCCCTGGGCGAGGCACTCTCCAGCCTCGACCGCCGGCTGACGGCTGTGCTGCTGATCGAAGTAGCCGACGACGAGGTCGTCCGCCGCCTCGCCGGACGACGCGTGTGCGTCAAGAACCCTGCGCACATCTACCACGTCGACTTCGATCCGCCTAAGCACGAGGGCGTCTGCGACCAGGACGGCTCGCGCCTGATCCAGCGCGACGACGACAAGGAGGAGACGATCCGCCGTCGCCTCGAGGTCTACCACACGCGAACGGAGCCACTCATCGACTATTACGACGAGGCCGGCCTGCTGCGTCGCTTCGACGGTCGCAGAAGCCCCGATGAGGTCCATGCCCACATCAGGGCCACCGTTGCGACGCTCCGGCTGGAGGAGACGCTCTAGCAGCGCAAGCTAAGCTCCGTGGGTGATCATCAGAAAGTCCCCAGGCGAGATCGAGAAGATGGCCCGCGCCGGCGCGATCCTGGTCTCGACCCTGGATCTGCTCGAGAGCCGGATCCGTCCGGGAGTCAGCACCGCGGAGCTCGACAAGGCGGCTGAGGGCTACATCCGCTCGCGGGGCGCGACGCCGACCTTCAAGGGCTACCGGGGGTTTCCCGGCTCGATCTGCGCCTCGCCGAACGCGATGATCGTCCACGGGATACCTGGCCCGTACCGTTTGAAGAGCGGCGACATCATCTCGATCGACGTCGGCGTGACGCTCGCCGGATGGGTCGCCGACGCCGCGCGCACGTTCGCGGTGCAGGAGGTCGGAAAGCAGGAGCAGAACCTGCTCGCGGCGACCGAGGAGTCGCTACACGCCGGCGTCTCGGAGTGCCGTCGCGGCAACCGCATGGGGGATGTCTCGAGCGCGATCCAGCGCGTCGCCGAGGGCGCGGGGCTGGCGGTCGTGCGCTCGCTCGTCGGCCACGGCGTCGGTCGCAGCATGCACGAGGACCCGCAGGTGCCCAACTACGGCCAGCCTGGGAAGGGCCCGCTGCTCGAGGAGGGGATGGTCCTCGCGATCGAGCCGATGATGACCGCCGGGCAGTCGGCGGTGCGCATGGGTGGGGACGGCTGGGCGATCTTCTCCCAGGACGGCTCGCCGGCGGCGCACTTCGAGTTCACCGTCGCGATCACCGGCGACGGGCCGAGGATCCTGACCCCGTGGCATCTCGGCGACGAGGCTCGCAGCGAGGGGGATGTCGAAGAAGTGGCGAGCGCGCGCTGAGCGCCGGCGGCCGTTCCGCCATGCTCAGCGGTCCGCGCGATCAGCGCCGATGGGCCTTGCTGCAGGCGGAAGTTGCTAGCATGGGGAGTCCTGCTCGAGTGCGAGGCATTTTGCGCGCGCGAGAGCTCCACGACTCGGTAGCGGCGGCCGCAACGGCAGCCAGAGCCGGGCCGCCGGAACCCAGCCGCCGAAAGGGATCATGAAGGTAAGACCGTCGGTCAAGCCGATGTGCGAGAAATGCAAGATCATCCGCCGCAATGGGGTGGTGCTGGTGATCTGCCAGAACAAGCGTCACAAGCAGCGCCAGGGGTGATCCGCTAGGTGGCACGTATCGCTGGCGTCAACCTGCCTCTCAACAAGCGCTCGGAGATAGGGCTGACATACATCTACGGGATCGGGCGTTCGACATCGAACAAGCTCTTGAAGGATGTCGGCATCGACCCCGACACCTACATCCGCGACCTCACCGAGGACGAGGTGGCCAAGCTCCGCGACGCGATCGACGATGGAGCGCCGGTCGAGGGCGATCTCAGGCGCGAGCGTTCACAGGACATCAAACGGCTGCAGGACATCGGCTGCTATCGCGGCCTGCGCCATCGTCGCGGACTGCCTGTGCGCGGGCAGAACACGAAGACCAACGCGCGTACGCGCAAGGGCCCGAAGCGGATGCAGGTCGCGGGCAAGAAGAAAGCGGGTAAGAAGTAGTGCCTGCGGCTCCCAAACGCGCACGCGGCCGGCGCAAGCCGAAGAAGAACATCCCGATCGGGCAGGCGCACATCAAGACGTCGTTCAACAACACGATCGTCTCGCTGACGGACACGCAGGGCAACGTGATCGCATGGGAGTCCGCCGGCGGCGCGGGCTTCAAGGGCTCGCGCAAGTCGACGCCGTTCGCCGCCCAGGTGACGGCCGACGCGGCCGCGCGCAAGGGTCTCGAGCAGGGGCTGCAGAAGGTAGAGGTCTACGTCAAGGGGCCGGGCTCCGGCCGCGAGACCGCGATCCGCTCGCTGCAGGCCGCCGGCCTCGAGGTGACGGGCGTCAAGGACGTCACCCCGCAGGCGCACAACGGCTGCCGTCCCCGCAAGCGGCGGAGGGTCTAGCGATGGCACGCGACACGAGCCCGCAGTGCAAGCAGTGCCGGCGGGAGGGGCAGAAGCTGTTCCTCAAGGGCGAGCGCTGCCTGACGGACAAGTGCGGCGTGGAGCGCCGCTCCTATCCGCCCGGCGAGCACGGGCGGGGGCGCCTGAAACAGAGCGAGTACCGCGTGCAGCTGCGCGAGAAGCAGAAGGCCCGCCGCTACTACGGAGTGCTCGAGAGGCAATTCCACGGCTACTACGTCAAGGCGTCCCGCCAGCCTGGGATAACAGGCGAGAACCTGCTCGCGCTGTTGGAGTGCCGTTTGGACAACGTCCTCGTGCGCCTGGGCTTTGCGGCCTCGCGTCGCCAGGCCCGTCAGCTCATCCGCCACGGCCATTGGACGGTCAACGGCCGGCGGGTCAACATCCCCAGCTATCAGGTGCGGCCGGGTGACGTGATCGCCATCAAGGGAGACACGCCGGCCACGCAGGTGGTCAGGGATGCGACCGAGCTCACAGGACAGATTCCCGCGTGGCTGCAGGCCGACCATGAGTCGCTCACGGCCAAGGTGCTGCGCAAGCCGGAGCGGCGCGAGGTGGCCGCGCCGGTGCAGGAGCAGCTCATCGTCGAGCTGTACTCGAAGTAGAAGGAAATTCAGCTGTGCCGTTGCCCGCTCGGGCGGCGGCGCTTCAGCACCGGGGTCGCAGCGGCGCCGGTGCGACACCAAAACGACGTTAGGACTCTCATGCTCGACTTCCAAATCCCCCGAATCACAAGCGAGTCGGTGGACCAAAATCGTGGCACGTTCACGATCGAGCCGCTCGATCGCGGATTCGGCTACACGTTCGGCAACTCGCTGCGGCGCGTGTTGCTCTCCTCGCTCGCCGGCGCCGCCGTCACCAGCGTGCGCATCGAGGGCGTCGCGCACGAGTTCTCCACGATTCAGGGAGTCAAGGAGGACGTAACCGACATCGTGCTCAACCTGAAGGGCGTCGTCTGCCGCATGCACTCCGACGCGAGTGAGGTCGAGGCGCCGCTGGTGGTGACCGGACCGGGCGAGATCACCGCGAAGGACATCGACCTGCCGGCGGGCGTCGAGATCCTCAATCCCGACCTACACATCGCGACGCTCGAGAAGAAAACCAAGCTCGAGCTGTACATGACGATCGGTCGCGGGCGCGGCTACCGGCCTGCCGAGGAGAACAAGTCCGCCGACCAGCCGATCGGCGTGATTCCGATCGACTCGATCTTCTCGCCGGTGCGGCGCGTCGCCTACGCGGTCGAGCAGGCGCGCGTCGGGCAGAAGACCGACTTCGACAAGCTCACGCTCGATATCGAGACCGACGGGTCGATCGATCCGCAGGCCGCGCTGCGCGAGGCGGCCGAGCTGCTGATATCGCAGCTGGCGATCTTCACCGACGCCGACCGCATCCAGGAGCTGCGGGCGGGGCCGGGCGGACAGCTCGACGGCCACGGTCTCGCCGTCGGAGGGGTCGGGTCTCCGGCCGCGCTACAGGGCGAGGAGTGGGGCATCCTGATCGAGGAGCTCGAGCTCGGCGTGCGCTCATACAACTGCCTCAAGCGCGCCGGAATACAGACGGTCGGCGACCTGATCTCGAAGTCCGAGGCAGAGTTGAACGCGATCCCCAACTTCGGCAAAAAGTCGATCGACGAGGTGATCGAAACGCTGCATGCGCGGGGTCTCAGCCTGCGCCAGGACTGACGCCGCCAAGCTCTAGACTGCTTCGACCATGCGCCACCAGCAGACGAGAAACAAGCTCAGCCGCGACTCGGCACACCGCAAGGCGCTGCTCATGAACCTGAGCAAGGAGATCATCGAGCACGAGCGGATCAAGACGACCGCGGCGAAGGCGAAGGCCGTCAGGCCGGAGATCGAGAAGCTGATAACGCTCGCCAAGCGCGGAGACCTGCACGCACGCCGTCAGGCGCTCTCGACGCTCTCGCAGGACAAGTTCGCGGTGCACAAGCTGTTCGAGGACCTCGCCCCCCGCTACGTAGAGCGCCCGGGCGGCTACACGCGCATCCTCAAGCTCGGCCCGCGCCGCAGCGACTCGACGGAGATGGTCTTCATCGAGCTCGTCTGAGGTCGCGGAGTCGCGGCGGATGCTGCTCGGAATGATCACCAAGCTCACGATCGAGTACGACGGCAGCGGGTTCGCCGGCTGGGCGCGCCAGCCGGGCAAGCGCACGGTTCAGGAGGAGCTCGAGCGGGCGCTGCGTACGGTGCTCGGCGAGAACGGCCTCGACGATCGCCCGCTGACGCTCGTCGTCGCCGGGCGCACCGACAGCGGCGTCCACGCCTGGGGCCAGGTCGCGAGCTACGCGCACGAGGCGGTAGATCCGCTGCGGCTCAACGGACTGCTCGACGACGACATCGCGGTGCTCGCCGCCGAACCGGCGCGCGAGAGCTTCGACGCCCGTCGCGACGCGCGCAGCAGGACCTACTGCTACCGAGTTCTCGCGCGCCGTACGCGCAGCGTGTTCGAGCGCAGGCGCGCGTTCTGGTGGACAGGGCAGCTCGACCGCGATGCGCTCGGGCGTGCGCGCAGGCGCTGCCTGGCAGGCACGACTTCACTGCGTTCACGCCGGGCGAGAGCGAGCATTCGCGCTTCGTACGCGACATCGTCGGCACAGTGGTGCGGCGACGGTGAGATGTTGGAGTTCTGGATCGAGGCGGACACGTTCCTGCGGCACATGAACCGCGTGCTCGTCGGCACGATGCTCGAAGTGGCGAGCAGGCGGCGTACGGTCGAGGAGTTCACGGACCTGCTCGAGGGCCGGCCGCGCGCGCATGCCGGCCCGACCGCGCCCGCACACGGGCTGGCGCTGGCGCACGTGTCCTATGACGAGTAGGCGAGCCGCCGTCGGCGCTGGCGCCGCCGCGGCAGCCTGCGCCTGACCTTTCGCCGGGGCGGTGGAACCGGGGACGTTGAGCACGAAGTAGCCGGTGGCATCGGTGTAGGCGAAGCCGTAGGCGCTCTGATAGGTGTTTTGCTCGTCGACCAGAAACACGCAAGATCCTCAAACCGGCTGCAGTTGGTCGTTGTAGACGTAGCCGTGCGGGACCGCCCATCCGGTCGCGTCTACTTCGGGCTGCGGGGGATTCACTTGTTGGCCGAGGACCGCGAGGCGCGCCCCGGTGCCCTGGGCGGCGGTCATCGCCGCGTTGGCGGCGGCGGCCTGGGTCGAGCCCGCGCCGTACTGCGCGGCAACGGCAGCGGCGGTGCGCGTGAGCTGGGCGAGGCGGGCCTGGTGCACGAGGCCGAGGGTCTGAACGCGCTGCGTCGTCGCAGCGTCGGTGGCGGTCAGCGCCGTCGTGACGTCGCTGTCGATTTGGCCGGCGATCGTGTCGGCCGTTACGGTCGCGGCGTCGGCTTCGGTGGCAGGGCTCATGAACCGGTCCTTTGGTATCTCTATTTCTTGTCGGGGCAGAGCTGGGTATCGATCTCCACGTTGTTCGCGCCGATGACCATAGGGCTGCCTGGCGGCCACACGAACAGACAATATGTGGAAATATTCTGCGCGGTGACGTTCAAAGGCCCAAAGGTCACCCCGGAAACGTAAACCGATCCGGCCGCCTCCTGAAACCGGTTGCCGCACACGTTGAGCGATGCGGACGACAAAAACGCGTCGAAACTCACCGGCGGCTTCTTCGCCGGGGCGTCGAGACGCACCCGCGGCGTCTTCGCCGGGGCATCCAGCCAGCAATGATTGTTGCTGAAGGTCAGCTGGTCGAGGCTCAGGATCGCCACCGACGCAAAGCCGGCCGCTCCGCTCGCGCGCGCCTCCAGCTGGCAGATGTTGTTGGCAAAGAGCACGGCCCCGCTAGACGAGGTCGCGAGCGCGTTGTCGGCGACTTCAGGGGCGGCCACCTTCTCCAGTAATAGGAGAAACCGGCCAGCAGGAAGGTCGAACTCTACCGCAAAGCCGAGGTTGACGATCAGCACGGTGAGCACGCCCAGGACCAACTCGGTCGGATCGTTGGCGGCGGGGGACGTTTCCGCCGGACGTGAAGTGATTGCCGAGGATGGAGAAGGGACAGTAGCCGGCCACGTCGAGGGCCAGCCCGAGGGGAACGCGGACCACGTTGTTCTCCACGCGCAGTGCAGGAACCCCGGGCTGGTACATTGGGGCCGACAGATCGTTGCCGGTCCCCCCCACCGAGGACCCATGCGGAACGGACCGCCGCCTGGTCGAGCGCGGGCGGCGTCACCAGGGCCATGATGCCTGCCTGTAGCGCGTTGGGGGAGTAGGTCACCCCCGTCGGGATGTTCGACCAGTCGCGGGTCTCGAGGATCTGATTGCCGCTGATCTCGACCAGCTCGCCCATCAGGACATAGATGCCGCACACCTGCGCACCCGGCACGGCGCCGAAGTCGGTGATGATGTTGTCGCGCACGATCAGGTTCTGCACGTCGGGAATAGCGACGGCACCGTAGCCGAAACTCGGTGCATCGGCCCCCTGCAACGTGCTGGAGATGACGTTGTCGGTGATGGCTAGGTTCTCGATGCTGATCACTTCGAGGGTCGTGGCGAGATCGAAGAAGGCGACCGGGCCGATGCCGCAAAAGCCCATGTTGCGAATGCGATTGCGCGCGACCTGAATGTTTTGCATCCCCGGGCCGGCGACCGCCGTGCGTTTCGCGGTCAGGGGTTCGTGTGGCGGGATCAGCCCGGCGAGAATGCCGGTGTCGTTGCGCTTGTCGTCCAGAATCATATAGCTGCCGAGCGTGATGCCGTTGCGGCTCCCGCCCACGATTTCGTTCTCGCTGACCAGGACATCCTGGGAAGAGCCGGCGATCTGGATGCCGCCGTTCGCCTGCGGGCTCCCACCGGTTCCCGCGGCCAGGGACAGATCGGTCGCGACGGTGACGGGAATCCAGTCGAGGATGTCGGGCGCATCCTGCAGCCCGATCCAGTTGCGTTCGATGCGCATCTGCGTTCCGCGCGCGTAGATGGCGGCCCATGAGCTGGCGACATCCTTCATCGCGATGCGGTTGCCGGCGATCTTCAAAACATCCAGGTCGACGGCCGCGATGGCGGGATAGGCCGAGGCGGTGATCACCAAGTCTTCGATGGTAATGTCGGCGTTATTTGAAGCGCTTTCTAATGCCGGGTTTTCCTAAGTCCAGTCCAGCAAAATGCCGACGTCACCCTCGCCGGCCTCGACGGCGAACGAGCACAGCCGGACGTTCTTGCGACCCGACGACGGTGATCACGGCGGCCAGTCCGCTTTCGGTCACTCCGGTCGCTGCCCCCTGCGGTGAAACGACGCGGGTCTGGGTGCCGCAGCCGCGGATGACCACGTCCGTGCGGCCGGAGATCGTGACGCGTTCCGGATAGACGCCGGGAAGGATGCAGACTTCGCCCCCGCCGGTCAGCGAGGCGATCGCCTGCTGGATGGTGGGATACTGGCCGCCCTTGCCCACGGTTGCGACGCAACAGCAGCCGCAGGCGCCCTCTCCGCCGGGCCCCCACGGCGTGCGGCAGTCGGTGTGGCCTGGCGTAGTGCCGGCGGTGGGGTCGTAGTTGACGATCGCAAGCTCAGTGTAGTGGTGATGGATGCCGACCGGCGGCGCGTCGTTCAGGATCTCGACCGAGCCGTCGGCGGTGCGCGCGTCGAAAATCCAGAAATCGCCCACGTTGAAGCCGTTGCCCGAGGCGTCGAGGGAGAAGGTGACCGTGATGCCGTCCTCGAGAACGAGCGTGGTGTTGGAGGCGGGAACGGGAATCACGCCGCCGGTGGTGGCGAGATCGCACCACTGCACCAACTGGGTACCGTTGAGATAAAAGACCGTGCCGGACTGGTTCCACTTCACGATGCGGGTGTGGCGGTGGGGGTAGGTGAGCCCATATTCAGGGGAAACGTCACCGGCGGCGGGTCCCCGGTGGTCGCGGCGCTCGTGGGCACTTGCGAGGTGAGCGTGATGGTCTCGGTGGGGACGTCGATGCTGTCGATCTGGCACATGATGCCGGGACTGCCCCACAGCTCGCTCCAGTCGTCGAGGATTTCGATCCAGTCCCCGGGGAAGAAGCCGAGCACCTGATCGCGCCCGAGGCTCGTGACGGTGAGCACGCTGACGTTGGTGCCCGCCTGGTTGACGACATCGGTGATGGCGGTGACGGCGGAGGCGACCGAGGCGTTGTCGCGCGACCATTTGAATGTGGCGCCCGTCGTGTTCGCGGGGTTGCTGCCCGCACCGCCCTGATGAAAGTCAACGCGGTGGCGCTGATTTTCAACGCCGGTATAGCCGTTGCCGGTGGTGAGGCAGCAGGGGCCGGCGTTCGGAAGGGGGACGACGTTGGTGGTCAGCCGGCCGCCGGACGCGGCCGGATACGTGACCGGGGTGGCGCAGGTCGCGCCCGAGGCAACCCCCATCCACTTGACCTGCCACACCGTCTGCAGCCGGCCGGTGGTGTCGACGCCGACCGCCTTGTCGATCAGGTCCTTGTCTTCGAGAAAGGTGACGGGCCGCGTCCAAACGTCGAGGTAGAACAGATAAAATCCGGCCGTGGTCGGCAGCGCGGCGCCGGGAAGATACGGCTGGTGGAGAAAGTCGACGCTGTTCTGCTCGGTCGCCTGAGGCGGCGGTGTGACCGGCGGTTGCGGTGCCCCGGACATTTCGGCGAGCGCCGGGTCCCATTGCGCATTCGCGTGCTCGCCGTGGTTTTCCGCGAGCAGTCCGTCGACGTACATGCGCCCGCAGCCGATCAGGACGACCGGGCCGGAAATGCCCGAGATCAGAAACGCGGCCGGCGTCGTCGCCGGATAGGCCGCCTGGCCCATGATGTCGAGGGTGCCGGCCTGGATGCGGCGCGCGAGCTCCGCGTCGCGCTCGTTCCAGTCCAAGTCGAGCTGCACCCGGCCCTGCTCCATGACCACGGAGGAAAAGTTCTTCCAGGGATCGAAGGTGAACCGGCTGATGTCGAAGGCCACGGCTAACTCCTTGGTTCACGTCAATTCTGGTAGATGAGGCCGAACTCCAGCCCAACGGGCACGTATTCCTGCAGCCTGATGTTCAGGTCGCTCTCCCGTTGCGGCGCGAGCAGAAAGTTAAAGCAGCCCACCTCGCCGCCGTCCTCCGCGCCGCGACGGATGCAGTCGTCGGTCGAAACAAGCAGCTTCATGTAGGCGGGATTTCCGTAGCGCAGCAAGAAGAACAGCGGCATCGGCGAGGCGATCGCCTGCTCGACGCACTTGAAGCGGCGCGGGGTGATGGCGTTGTAGGGGAGGAAGCTGAAACGGACGCAGCCTTGCTGCTTGCGGTCGGCGACGAGGCCGGAGAGCCACGGCGCCTTGTCGCCCGAGGCGAGCGCCGACCAGAAAATGCTGTCGGAAACGAGCGCGAGCAGATCGGCGTGCACCTTGCCGACAATGGTGCAGCCTTCCAGCGTGAGCGCGGCGCCTGCCCGCTCGCGTTGTCGGGGTCGGCATAGGCGACGAGGGTCGGATCGGTGGCGTCGACGATGCAGTCGGTCAGGTTGACCGTGGCGAAGGCGGGCGCGCGGATGCCGCCGAGGATCGATCGCGTGCCGACGACCGCGACGCCGGCGGGCTCGACGATGAGCGCGGGAGCGGCCCCATGGAGCGGGTTGCCGGTCGGACCGACCGACCAGCCCGGAACGAGCGTGCAATGGGTAAGGTCGAGCTGGCCGAGCAGATTGGTGGTGCCGCCGGTCCGCAGCTTGGGCACGTGCACGAGCGCGGCCGGGCCCGTCGGCAGGCTGACGGGCGTCATTGTGGTGCAGGCGGCGACGACGAAGCCGTTGAGGATGAACGTGCTGTTCGCGTCGCCGCTGACCGACAGGCTGTGGTCGAGCAGGAGCGTCGGCCGCGCACCATCGGCCGCGCGCAGCTCGAGCGTCGTTCCGGCGGGAAGATCGATGGGCAAGAGCGCGGCCGGCACGCTCCCGCTGCCGGTGACTTCGACGGCGACTTTGCCGGGGAGCGGGAACAGCCCTATCGCTTGAGTGACCGCCGCCTGCAGATTTGGGGAGAGGCTCGAATACCGGCTTGACGATCGCCGCGGGGTCGGTGACGACGAAGCCGTCGCTGCGCGCGTATTCGCCGCCGCCCATGTCGCCGTTGAAGCCGTAGTAGTAGCTCACGGTGAGCGGCTGCCCGCTCGTTGCCGCGACGGACGTCGGCGGCAGCGCAATGCGGCCAAGCTCGGGATCGACGACCGCGACGTAGTCGTCGGTCGTCGGAAGGTTCGCCCAGCTGCCGTCGTCGCCCGACAGGTTT
>CAWBQH010000006.1:0-634814 GCA_963790905.1 uncultured Solirubrobacteraceae bacterium | reverse complement strand
AGCTTTCGTCACCCTCGCGGTAGAGAAACTCGCCCACGTCAACGGATCGCCGGCTCCCGAGGGAGTCGAGAACAGCGAGTCGGATTCGTCCAGTGTCGGAAATGCGGCTTCGTCGTCAGCCATCAGCTAGAGGGTATGGCCCGGGTCACGCCGATACTACCGCGGGTCATGCCGATGCGACGGTTAGTCGACCTGATCGGTGGGGCTAGCCGGGTCGACGTCCCCTGGGTGCCGGTGCGGCACGCTCTGAGCAGGGATGGTTCCGAGGCGTCCAGCCTGGTAGTCCTCGAGCGCCTGGACGATCTCGTCCTTCGTGTTCATGACGAACGGACCGTAGTGAACCACCGGTTCGCGAATCGGTCGTCCGCCGAGCAGCAGGACCTCGAAGCTCGGGCTCGTATCACGCGTGGTCCCCGCCGTGAAAGTCACCGTGTTGCCTGCGCCGAACACCGCCAGTTGACCGATTCGATCGGTCGAAGCTCGGCCCCGACACTTCCTGTGCCCGCCAACACGTACGCAAGTGCGTTGAAGTCCTCGCGCCACGGGAACTGCACGCGGGCTCCCTGGCTCAGCGTGGCATGCACGAGGGTTATGGGAGTGAACGTCGACCCTGGCCCCGAGTGGCCGCCGATCTCGCCGGCTATCAGTCGGAGCAGCGCTCCGCCGTCCATGGTGGTGAGAACGCGGCATCGTGGCCACGTATGTCCTGGTACGGGGCGGGTTCCATTTGTTCGCGCTGGAAGGTTTACCCACAGCTGATCCGTGGAACAGGCCACCGGTCACGACGAGTTGCTCGGGTGGAGCTTCGATGTGGAGGATCCCGGCGCCCGCTGTCATCCACTGGGTGTCACCATTGGTGATCCGTCCGCCTCCTCCGTTGGAGTCCTGATGATCGAAGATGCCGTCGATCATGTATGTGACGGTCTCGAAGCCGCGGTGGGGGTGCCAAGGCGTCCCTTTTGGTTCACCCGGCGCATACTCGACTTCGCCCATCTGGTCCATGTGGACGAAAGGGTCGAGCTCGGTCGTGCTCACTCCCGCAAAGGCGCGACGGACAGGAAAACCCTCGCCTTCCAAGCCCGACGGAGCAGTCGTCACCGACTTCACCGACCTCTGGCGCGAAGCCATCGGATCGGGGTCTGGCACCCTAGGCAGTGTCAGAACATCGTCAACTGTTACTGCGGGCATTGAATGCTCCTTCCAGGGCTGTGCCAGGGCTTGCGTTCTTCTCGATCTCGCTTGATCTGATCTTGTCTTCGTACTCTTGCACCTGTTAGCTGACGTCGCACTCGGCGTCTCCGAAAGGACCGACTCGACCTTGCGGGAGATCTCACTGAGTGCTCGAACTCTGTCGGAGTCAGTACGTCGATGAAATAACGGCGTACCGCTGCGACATGGCCGGGCGCCGCCGCACTGATCGCTTTTCTTCCCTGACCGTGATCGCGATCAACGCCCCACGTTGATCGGTCGGGCACCTCTGCGTCTTACCAGATCTCTGTCGATCATCCTCTTGATGTGATGCGAAAGACGGCTCTTTTCCCATGCGAGTTCGCGTCCAAGCTCGAATGGACGCATCCGCCCTTCGGGGCTCTCGCTCAGCGCCACCAGCACCGCGTAATCCTGAATGGACAAGCCTGCTTCCTGCAGAAGTTCACGGCCGAGTACCGCCGACAACTCTCCATAAGTCTGGAGAAAGCCCCTCCATGCGCTCTGCTCTTCGGTGTGGAGCAAATTCGGGTTTGTCATAGGCACACGCTAACAACGTCTCTTCATTCGTCCTCTCCAGCCCCTGCCCTGTTTCAGGAGGGGTTTTTCACCGCAGAGATCTCGAACTCGAGCGCGACCTTCTCGCTTACGAGCACGCCGCCGGCTTCAAGGCAGCATTCCAGTTGATGCCCCAGTCCTTGCGGTTGACCGTTACGGTTCCCTCGAACCCGACCCGCTGATTCTGGTACGGGTCTACTGCCGCACCGGTGTACTCGAGGTCGAAGGACACAGGCTTGGTGACACCTTTGATGGTGAGGTCTCCGGTCACCCGGTACGTCGAGGTCCGGCGAGCCTCTACCGATGTGCTGGTGAAGTGGATCTCGGGGTATTTCTCCATGTCGAAGAAGTCGTTGCTCCGGAGGTGCGCATCGCGGTCGGGGTTCCTGGTGTCGATGCTCGCCGCGTTGATCGTGACGTCCAGGTTGGATTTCTCGGGATTGACCCCGTCGAAGTACCCGCTTCCGGAAAAGTCGTTGAACGACCCCGTACCTTCGTGACCATCGCGTGGCGTGCCACGAAGCCGATCCGGCTGTGGGCGACGTCCAGGGTGTAGGTCCCGGTGAGGTTCTGAGCCGGGGCTAGGCTGTCTGTTGCTGGCTCATGTTCGCTCCTATCTGACATTCAACTCTGTCGTTCAGCCAACGGTTGACCCGTCAACTACATCATTTCCAACAAAGTTGACCTGTCATCTATTTCCGGGTCCAGGGACCGGACCCCTCGGGCCGGGGGCGGTCGCCCTCGAGCGTGCCAAAGAGCTGGTCAGCCCACGCTTTTGCCGTTGGCCGTCAACTTGACGTCGATGTTCCCCCTGGTTGCGTTGGAGTATGGGCAAACCTCGTGCGCAGCCAGGACGATCCGGGCTGCCTGCTCCCGGTCCTGAATCCGGGGCAGGGTCACGTCGAGCTCCACGGCAGCTTGAACCCACGCTCCTCTGTCGGCAGGAGGCTCACACGGCTGTCGATCGAGACGTCGTCCACCTCTACGTGCTCGCGGCGGCCGACCACGCCGATGGCTCCTTCGAAGCACGCCGCATATCCCACCGCGAAGAGCTGCTCGGGGTTGGTGCCGCCTCCTTCGCCGCCCATCTCCTTCGGAGTCGCAGTTGAACATCGAGAACGCCGTCCGTCGTACGACCGTGGCCGTTGGCTCGACCACCGGTGACATTTGCTTCGGCTGTATAGATGACCTTGGCCATTTCGACCTCCACTGATCGGAGAAAGACACACGCAATCTGGAACCACCATATTGTTCGGAGGATGAACGACGAACGAGCCAAAGAGCTCTTGGATGCCGAACGTCGACGCGTCGAGGAGCTCCTGCACGAAGCGACGCGGGCCTTCCATGAGGATCGGAGGGCAGCCAACGAAACGGGGGACATGGCCGACCCAGCTGAACGCCTTACCGCAGAGGGTTTGGACGACGCTCTCGCGTCCGGCTTGCGTGACAGGTTGGCGCAGATCGAACGCGCGGAGGCTCGCTTGAAGGACGGGACATACGGCCGCTCGGTAGCAAGCGGTCTCCCGATTCCAGAGGAGCGGCTCGAGGCAGATCCTGCTGCGGAGCTGACGGTCGAAGAGGCAGCCGCCCGGCAGTAGCGCAGGCACTCCGGCAAATCGGGCAACAGCTGGGCCAGGTCGCCTCGAACACGCCGGCAGCAGACCGAAGAGAGCCGTCTGCGCCGGGCATAGTCTGTTCGGCTCTGTGCTTGCACGCCTCCCCCTCTCCGATCCAGGTGAACCGGATCTCCGGTCGCCCTTCAGATTCCTCTTCTGGATCCGCCAACAGCGTTCGACCGTCGCTGCAGGCGGGATATTCGGCGCGGTTTGGATGGGGGCCCAAGGGCTATCCCGCCGCCATCGGAGCAGCGATCGATGCCGTAGTGGATCGCCACAAGTCGGGGCTGATCGCCTGGTCAATGGTCGTTCTCGGGCTGGGAGTGCTGCAGGCCATCGCAGGCGTACTCCGCCACCGGCGAGCGGTGACCAACTTCTTGAAAGTCTCACAGTGGCGGATGCCATGCGGATGCTTGAATATGAAGCCAGTCGACCGACGCTTCGCGACAGGATGGGAACGGAAACAGAGGATGCTTGCGCTGGGCGCCGCTTTGCTCGGCCATGCCAAAGTCTTCCTGCTTATCTGTCCGCGTGGCTTCGAGTATATGGAGGATACGGTCGCGATTTTGCGCGCGCACTGGGATTGGCTTGACGGAAGAAGACGCCCCGCGAAATTGTCTAGCTTGCCTCGGTTCCGAAGTTCCACAACGCCGGGTTCCGGATTTTCAAGTTCGATTTCGCCACCTAGCAGAATGGACTGACTGACATAGATAATTTGGATGGTCGCGATAAATATTGCAGCAGGGTCACTTTTGTGAATTGACGATCAAATTGGAATGGAAAAATTCCCCGATGGGTACGTTGTTTGCGCAACGCTGTCGCCAAACTGCGGATCAGCCTCGACGCGGTGCTGTTCGCAGCGGTCGCCGGTTACTACATCTGGGTGGCATACCTGTGACGGGCGGGCGTTGTACCCGAGCGCTTCATTGACGCGGGCGACCGGGTGCTGGTGCTCGTTTTCGCCATCCGCGATCGTCGTTCCGCCGCACAAGGCCGGCGCGCCCGAGCTGGAGTACGCGCGTCCCTATCATCGGCGCATGCACGGAGCACGAGCAACGACCGCGCGGCCGTGCCCGCTTGCTTGGAGCGCCGGGAATGGACGCGCGTAGGCGCCTGCTGATCCTCGGCTCGACCGGCTCGATCGGCAGCGCAGGCGCTCGACGTCTGCCGCCGCAGCGAGGAGCTCGAGCTTGTCGGGCTCTCGGCCGAGCGCTCGTGGGAGCCGCTGGTCGAGCAGGCGCGCGCCCACGGGGTCGGGCGGATCGCGCTCGCCGACGAGGACGCCGCGGCGCGCGCGGCGGAGGCGTGGACCGAGGGCGAGGTGCTCGCCGGCGCCGAGGGCCTCGTGCGGCTGGTCGTCGAGTCGCGGCGCCGATCTCGTGCTCAACGCGCTCGTCGGCTCCGCCGGCCTCGGTCCGACCGTGGCGACGCTCGGCGAGGGGATCGACCTGGCGCTCGCCAACAAGGAGTCGCTGGTCGTCGGCGGCGAGCTCGTGACCGCGCTGGCCGAGGCGACCGGCGCGCAGATCGTGCCGGTCGACTCCGAGCACACCGCGCTTCACCAGCTGCTCGCCGGGCAGCCACCCGGGGCCGTCGAGCGCCTGACGATCACCGCCAGCGGCGGCCCGTTCCGGGGCACGTCGACGCGAGCGAGCTCCAGGACGTGACGGTCGAAGCAGGCGCTCGCCCATCCGACGTGGGCGATGGGCGGCAAGATCACGATCGACTCGGCGACGCTGATGAACAAGGGCCTCGAGCTGATGGAGGCCCACCACCTGTTCGGCACGCCCTACGAGCGGATCGACGTGGTCGTGCATCCGCAGTCGCTCGTCCACGGCCTCGTCCAGCTCGCCGACGGCGCGATGCTCGCGCATCTCGGACCGCCGGACATGCGCATCGCGATCTCCTACGCCCTGCACGGCGGCGAGAGCGTCGAGCTGCCGATCGCGCCGCTGGACCTCGCGGCCGTCGGCGAGCTGACGTTCGAGCCGGTCGACCTCGAGGCCTTCCCGTGCCTGCGCCTGGCGCGCGAGGCGGCGCAGCGCGGGCGGCACCGCGCCGTGCGTGCTGAACGCCGCCAACGAGGTCGCCGTCCACGCGTTCCTCGAGGGCCGCCTGCGCTTCCTCGAGATCCCCGAGGTGATCGAGCGGACGCTCTCCGAGCTCGGCAGCGAACCCGTGCGCGCGTTCGAGTCGCTGTACGAGGCCGATCGCCAGGCCGCGAGAGCCGTCGCCGGCGGACGCGCGCCGTGCGCCGGCTGCGATCGGCTGCAGGCGCGGCACCGGGCAGGGTCTCGCGCCGAGCCGCCTGCGACACTGGGGCCGATGAGCTGGGTCCTGACCATCCTCGGCATCGTCGCGCTGATCGTGCTGCACGAGCTCGGGCACTTCGTCGTCGCGAAGGCGGTCGGCATGCGCGTCGAGCGCTTCTCGCTGTTCTTCCCGCCGACGCTCGTTGCGCGTGCGCCGCGGCGAGACCGAGTACGCGATCGGCGCGATCCCGCGGGCGGCTACGTGAAGATCACCGGCATGAACCCGGAAGAGCTCGAAGGACCTCGATCCCGAGGTCGGCGCGGCGCGCCTACTACACGCAGGCGCCGTGGAAGCGCATCGTCGTGATCCTCGCCGGACCCGGCGTGAACATCCTGATCGCATTCGTGCTGTTCTGGGCGGTGCTGTTCAGCGGCAACCTCAACGGCGCCGCGGCGCTCGGCAACCTCGACCCATCGGTGCAGACGGTCGCAGACGAGCACATCGGTGCTGCGATCGAGCGCGGCAAGCGCCGCCGACGGCGTGCTGCGGCCCGGCGACCAGCATCGTCGCGGTCGGACGGCCGCAGCCGCGAGCATCACGACGGTCGCGCGCAGCGTCAACTGCGCACCGCTGCGCCGGGACGCTCAGCCGAGGCTGCCGCGCCGCGACGCCCGTGCAGCTGACGGTCCGCCGCGCCGGGCACGACGTCACGCTCTCGATCTACCCGCGCTACAACAGCGGAAGCCGGCCGCATGCTGATCGGCTTCGAGTTCGGCTCCCTGGCAAAGCCCTTCGGCACGCTCGGCGCCGCGGCGCGCCGCGTCGCTGAGCGAGATGTGGCACGTGACGACCCAGACGCTCACCGGCTTCGGCAGGGCGCTGACGAGCTCGAAGGCGCGCCACGCAGTCTCGAGCATCGTCGGGATCACCCAGGACGCGCATGAAACGGTTGTCGCCGGCGCCGGCTATGCGCTGGTCTTCCTCGGCTTCCTCTCGCTGATCCTCGCGGTCATCAACCTGTTCCCGTTCCTGCCGCTCGACGGCGGCCACGTCCTCTGGGCGCTCGCCGAGAAGGTCCGCGGCCGGCGGATCTCGCTGCTGGCGATGTATCGCTTCAGCTCGGTCGGGATCGTGCTGCTGCTGTTCCTCGTGATCAACGGCGTGAGCAACGACATCAGCCGTCTCGGCGGCTGAGTAGACGCGCGCACGCACACCCAGCTCTTGACGAGCGGGCCGACGCGCTCGGCGCGGGCCGGCCCGAACAGCTCCTCGAGCTCGCGCGCGGCGCGAGCAGCGAGATCTCCTCCCACGCCCCGGCAGCGCCGAGGCGCCAGTAGCGCCTGCGCAGCTCGCGCGGGCAGCCAGTGGGCCGCCGGCAGCAGCGAGTGCGGCTCGATCGGGAAACGAGAACGCGCGGGCGTCTGCACGAACCAGCCGCGGCCGACGCGGCGGAGCTCAGCGGCGAACGCAGCGCGGCGCTCCGGCGGCGACGTGCTCGATCACGCTCGAGCAGTACACGAGGTCGAACTCGCCGTCCGGCGAACGGCAGCCCCGTCGGCGGCGTCGGCGCGCACGAACGGGCCGGGATAGCCGGGGCGCTCGGCCAGGTCGACGCCGGTGATGTCGAGGTCGGGCTCGAGCGCGCGCAGGCCGATGCTGCCGCAGCCGACGTCGAGCACGCGAGCGCCCGGCCGCCAGCGCGCGTGAGCGCGAAGAAGCGGGCGTGCCGGCGCGCGCGGGCGCGGGCGGACAGGGGGGAGGCCAGGCGCGCGAGCGGCCCGCGCGCGGTGGCGTAGACGTCGGGCATCGTAGAATCAGCCTATGGCCTCAGAGCGCCAGATCCACGTAGGCGGCGTCGCCGATCGGCGGCGGTGCGCCCGTGGCCGTGCAGACGATGACCAAGACCGAGACCGCCAACCTGGCGGCGACGATGGAGCAGATCCGCACCGTCGCCGACGCCGGTGCGGACATCGTGCGCGTGGCCGTGCCCCGCGAGCAGGACGCAGAGGCGCTGAAGACGATCGTCGCGCAGTCGCCGATCCCGGTGATCGCCGACATCCACTTCAACCACACGCTTGCGCTGAAGGCGATCGAGGCCGGCGCGCACTGCGTGCGGCTGAACCCCGGCAACATCGGCGGCCCGGAGAAGGTCGCCGAGGTGATCGAGCTGGCGAAGCAGCGCGGCACGCCGCTGCGCGTCGGGGTCAACTCGGGCTCGCTGCCCAAGCACCTGCGCCAGCTCGAGTACGACAACCCCGTCGAGGCGCTCGTGACCGCGGCGATCGAGACCGTCGAGCTGATGGAGCGCCTGGACTTCACGAACTTCAAGGTCTCGATGAAGTCGACCTCGGTGCCGAACACGATCGCCTCCAACCGCATGCTCGTCCGAGCGGATCCCCTATCCGCTGCACCTCGGCGTGACCGAGGCGGGCACGAAGTGGTCGGGCTCGCTGAAGTCCGCGGTCGGCCTCGGCACGCTGCTGGCCGACGGGATCGGCGACACGATCAGGATCTCGCTCTCGACGTTCCACGCCGAGGAGGAGGTCAAGGTCGCGTGGGAGATCCTCAAGGCGCTGAAGCTGCGCGAGCGCGGCCCGGTGCTGATCGCGTGCCCGACCTGCGGGCGGCTGCAGTTCGACATGGACACGGTCGTCGCCGAGGTCGAGCGGCGCCTGGAAGCCTACGAGGACCCGATCGAGGTGTCGGTGCTCGGCTGCGCGGTGAACGGCATCGGCGAGGCTCGCCACGCCGACTTCGGCATCACCGGCGCCAAGGACATGGGCATGATCTACTCGAAGGGCGAGCCGCTGAAGAAGGTGCCGACCGAGCAGCTCGTCGACGAGCTGTTCAAGGAGATCGACCGCTACTACGCGGCCGGCAAGAAGGTCCAGCGTGACGAGCGCGCCGCAGCCGAGGCGCGCGCCTGGCTGGCCGAGAACGAGGACGAGACGGCGATGACGCCGGAGCGCATCGCGGCGCTCGAGGCCGCGGCCGCCGAGAGGACGCGACGGCCGGCGCCGTGCTCGAGTCGATGCTCGTCGGCGACGGCCCACCGATCGAAGATCGGCCAGCACCGGCCGCCTCGCCGCCTGCCGACGGCGAGGCTTCGACGGTCGTGCTCGACGAGTCCGTCTCGCCAGTCGCCGGGCGACGCTTCAGCCGCGGCTGAGCGCCGCCGAGCCGGAGCTCAGCGCGCGGCGGCGAACCGCTCGGCGACCCTCCAGCGCACCCAACTCGCGACCGCCGATCCCGCGGCACGCGGGCGTCCTGCTGCCGCCTCTCAGGGTCAGAGTCTGATGGCGATTCATCCGCTCCGTGTCGTGGCCCGTCGCCTGCACGAGCCGGGCCGCTGCGTCTGCTGCGGCACTCCGAGGCCGCTGTGGCGCGTGAACGTCGAGGCGATAGCCGACGGCCGGGCGACCACGATCGTGCTCTGCGAGCCTTGCCTCCGCCGCGACGAGGCGGTGTGGCGACTTCACTGGGAGGCGGTGCCCTATGAGCGGTAGCACTTCACACGCGAACGAGTTCGATCGGCGGGTGTCTGCCTACCACCAGGCCGGGCACGCTGTTATGGCCGCGGCGGTTGGCTTTGACGTCTACGAGTGCTGGATCGCTCGCGACGGCAGCGGCGAAGTCCGCTTTCGCAGTCGGTGGGCCAGCAACGCGGCCCTACTGGCCGTGACCGTGGGCGGTAGCTGCGCGGAGTCGATCCTTCTCGACCGCGCAGACTTGGGCTCGGTGGAGAGCTTCATGGAAGGCGTGGCGCTGATGCGCGAAGGAGACGGCGAAGGCGACGCGAGAGAGGCCGGGCTGCTGCTTCGCGACCATACGGCCGTGACGGCGACCGAGCTGCTGCGGAGAGCCCGCGACTTCGCCCGGCAGGTGCTTTCGGATGACTGGGCGGACGTTGAGGCCATCGCCGGGTGCCTCCTGTGAGCGACCGGCACTGCATCGTCTGCGGCGCGTCCGACCATCGGTCAGCTCCGCAACCGCCGTCAGAACGGTGCAAAAACGGCCTGAGGGAGCAACGCCGCAGTAGCCTTCGCCGCCATGAGGATGGCGCCCGCGTACCGGATGATGTACGACGTGCAGGCGCGCGGTCCCAAGGGGCTCGTGACGAAATCGCGGATACGCGGGACCGTGACAGGTGACGGGTACGAGCTCGTCGGCTTAGAGGAGGAGGACAGCCCCGAGGTTGTTGCGCGACTCGCCGTGACGAGTTGGCAGCCCTACGAAAACGACGCGCTCCCCGACGCTCTGCGCACGGCCCGCGACCTCTGCAACGTGCTCTCCGTGGCCTTTGGCAACCAGTTGGCGTTCGAGCCGGTCACACCTCCAGCGGTCGAGAAACTCGACGGCGGCAAGGGTCAGCTCCCGGCCGCCGGCGGCGCCAGTATCCGCATCGACTCTTTTGGGATTCATATTGCGAGCGCCGAGCGCTACCCACTCGACGCCGCCAGGGAGATCCACCACGACCCTGCCCTTCGCGCGGATCTCGACACGTGGCGCCTCGCGATGCTGGAGAGCGACGGTCCCACGCGGCTGCTGCACTACTTCCGCATCTACGAGCGGGAGGCTCGCGCGCTCATGGACTCCGAGCCCCCGTTGCTCATCCGCCCAGGTCGCTGCGTGCGCGACCGCGCTCGTCGAGCGACTGCCAGACAGCCTGTCCGGCACTCCACGCGAACGGGTTGAGCAGGCGATTAAGAACGCGCTCAGCCGAGTGCGAACCCGGTCGCGCGGCGAAGTTCTCGCGGAGGCTCTCAGCCAAGCGCTCGGGCGAGAGGTGACCACGAGCGAGGTGGCCCGCATCGACAAGGCGCGAGGTCGTTATGCCCACAAGGGCGCCGAGATGGACACACAGCCCGCTGGTCAGGACGAGCAGCTCCTCGAACAAACCGCTCGCGCACTCCTTCGCCGCGCGATCGACGCACACCTAGAGCCCTGACCGATCCGGGGCTCGCCCGACAATGTGGCATGGCCGAAGGCGATGCCGTCGTAGAGGAGCTCATCCTCGCAGTGAGGCGATGGGCCTGCACGAGGCCACCGCCGCGGCGAACGCCTCTCCTCCCGTTCGCGTTCACTTATGGCACGGCAGCCGATCCCCGTGTCGATCCCGATTTAGGCTTGAGACGTCGATGTGCTCACGGACTCTCCCTTGCCGAACGCGGAATCCGCCTTAGAAGACGATTGCCTGGAAGGGAGTACACTCGACCTACCATCCGGTGGGTGCCTTTCGGGATCGGAGCGGGGCTTCGATCGAGGCGCACCACCCACAAGTTAAGGGGGGCGGGATGATGCGAGCGGTCCGGCGGACGGTAATGACGGGCATTCGGGCTGCCTGGGTCGTTTCGTGGACTCGTCAGCCCAAGGTGAGAGCCTCGGGCCACTGGCGCTTCTCGCTCGCCCTGCGCTCGCTGATCATCGCGACCATGACTCTCCTCGTACTCGCGGCGTCAGCCCTAGCTGCTAGCCGACCCGCGGTGGTCACGGGTGCTGCGTCCGCGATTACGCAGGTCTCCGCGACGCTGCACGCGACCGTCAACCCCGAGGGCGCGACCGTCACCGAATGCAAGCTGGAATACGGCACGCTCCTGTCCTATGGGCAAACTGCGCCCTGCGTCCCGTCTCCAGGGTCTGGGGCCACCGCCGTGAAAGTGTCCGCCGAAGCCAGCAGCCTGAGCGCGAGTACCGAATACCACTATCGCATCGTCGCCGAAAACGCGGGCGGCGCCAGCTACGGCAAAGACAAGACGTTCAAGACACCCTCCGCGACACTATCGCCGACCGTTACAAAACTCACACCGACGACAGGTCCGACTACCGGTGGCACCAAGGTGACGATCACAGGCGCGAACTTTCTGGGCGAAACGCACGTCACCTTCGGCTCAGTCGATGCGTCGACAGTGACTGTCAACTCGCCGCTTTCGATTACGGCCTATTCCCCCAAAGAGGCAGCGGGGAAGATGCCAGTGACCGTCACGACACCCACCGGCACGAGTTCGGTGTCCACCAACGACTACTTCACCTTCGCGCGCCTAAACCGCCTGCGTTCAAAATCACCACCAAAACGCTGCCTGAAGGCGAGGAATCCGTTCCCTACTCTACGACCCTGATGGCCACCGGCGGAACGGTATCTGGCAATAACCCTTACACGTGGAAACTCTCGTCTGCAACCAGCTTGCCCCCAGGTCTCTACCTCAACGAAACCGCAGGCGTCATCGAAGGCACTCCGACGACAGTCGGCGCGACCACTTTCGAAGTCACGGTCACGAGCAACGCAAACAAAAAAGCCAAAGCTAAACTCACCTTGATCGTGATGAAACACATCGCAATCACGCCGGCCAGCCTGCCCGAAGCCGAGGCATACGTGAAGTACGAAGCCCCGTACAGCAAACCGCTGCAAGCCACCGGAGGCCCACAGACACCCGGATACCACTGGGAACTCTCAACCGGAAGCAGCACACCAAACGGGCTCTCCCTCAACGAACAGATCGGCTCATTGAAGGCGAACCAACCGTTCAAGAGCCAGCGCATACCTTCGAAGTCACGGGTTACCGACAAGGCTGGCGGGACAGCCACGGCAACATTCACGCTGGCGGTGGCGCCGACGTGCAGATCACAACCCAGAGCCTGGCGAACGCCTTCCTCAACAACAATTACGACGAACAGCTGAACGCCTCCGAAGGGGTACCAGGCTACAACTGGGAAGTCAGTTACAACGCCCTACCCGAAGAACTCAAACTAAGCCCTTCGGGCCTCATCTCAGGCACGCCGTCCTCTACCGGCCAGTTTGAGTTCTACGTGAAGGTCACCGACGCTGCCGGCGGGACGGCCGAACAGAACTACATCCTCGTCGTGGCGCCCTCGTCCTGCACAGGAAACCCGTGCCTGCGGTCGCTCCCGGCCGAGTCACGGTGGAATGGGACGAACCCTTCCCTCATTCAGGATACTTGGGGTTCGTCTACCTCAACGGTGAGAACGACACGGACTTCTGGTTCAAAGTTGACCGGACGGGTCCTGGGAACCGGGATGCGGCTCGGTCGGCGGGGGTCGAGTCCGATGCGAAGAGTCTGAGGCTGGGACGGCGATGCAGCCCGGCGACACAGCGTACATTTACGTCGAGGCCTATGAGAAAGACAACCCCCCACCATGGGAATACGACCTCCTCGGCCCCTCAGCAACACGGTCATCCTCGAATAGACGACCGCTCAGAGAGAGACGATCAACGATCACCTGAAGAGCCGGCGAGCCTGCGCGTTCGTTGCTGTTCGCGGCGGTGTAGTAAAGGCGGCCAGCCAGACGCAGGCGAGCAGTCGCCCGCAGGCCAGCGAGCAGAGGGCGACTAGCCCCGGCATTCGCCCGGAAGCGCTCGTCTTCCGCCTCGCTGACCAGACGCCTGCTCTAACTGCAGGCGTCCTGTCGGCCGCTCGCCGCTGCTCGGCCGTTGAAACGCCGTTGCGCGAGGGACAATCGTTGCGTGAGCAACAACGCAGTGATGAATCAGATGATCGTCGCCTCAGCCCGACGCGGCGAGCGTCGCCTGCACGCGCCGGGGGGCAGAGCCGTCGTCGACGACCGCGGTGATGCGCGAGCGGCTGAGCGGCGCCCTCAACGATCTTGAAGCGGCCGCCAGACCAGGCGATCCGGATGCTGTCGACTTTCACGAGTTCCGAGTCGACCGGATCCGGGCCGAGGCGCAGGCAGCCCGAACCGCAGCCGAGCCAGCGCCGGCCAGCTTCGACGGCGGCGTGCAACGCAGGCCGCGCCCGACGCCGAGCTTCATGCAGGAGAGCGCGAACGCCCTGTTTGCCCGCGCGCTCGTCCAAAGCAAGACGGAACGCGCCGCTCGCGAGGCCGATCCCGGCCAGACGATCGTCGTCAACAGCATCTGACCGACCAGGAGGCCGAACCTATGAGACGCATCGTGCTGGAGCGGAAGCCGCTGAGGCCGCAGCTCCCGAGCTACACCGAGATCGACAACGCGCCCATTGCCTCCGCTGCCGCAGCGTGGAACGCGGCGAAGGCGCAGCTCGACGAGGCGAAGAAAACGCTCGTCCAGCTCGAGCAGGAGCTCCCGCAGGCCCAGACAGGACGACGCCGCCGCTGACGCCCAGTTGCGCTCGGAAGGCAAGAAGCTGAAAGGGCGTCCAGCGACGCAGCGTCACGAAAAGGCGATCGAGGACGCCGCTCATGAGCAGCGAGTCGCGACGATCAGCGAGCAGGACGCTTTCGACGCGCTCCAGGCGGCCGTCGACGAGCACGGCGACGAGTGGGCCGAGACGATCGAGCGGGACGTGCAGCAGCTTGGCGAGCGCTGGGCACAGTCGCTCGCCACGCTCGTCAAGCTCCACGCCGAGCGCAGCCGTGCGTTCGCGATCAGAGCGATGGTGGTGGGCGGCGAGCAGCCAGGCGTCGCAGCCCTCGGCTTTGCGCGCGAGCAGATTCGCGGCATCGACTTCGCATCCGGCACGGGCCGGCAGACGGGGTTCGTCTCGATGACCGACGTGCTCGGCAAGCTCGCCGAGCTCGGGTCGCCGGTAGAGACAGGCGTCGAGCCGCCGGTCGAGCACTCGCTGACGCCGGTCTTCCATGACGACGGCGGCAGGGAGGGCGCGGAGCGCCGAGCGTTCGCCGAGCACGCGCAGTCGCCCGAGGGCCGAGAGGCCGTTGCCAACGCGCGGCGGGAGCGGCAAGCCGGGGTCCGACGGGCCAACGAGGAAGCGTTGCAAGCGACCCTGGAGGGCTGAGCGGTGTCTGCGGAACAAATCGCGGCGGTCGGCTTCGTCGGCGGTGGGTTGCGAGTCCTGCGGTCGCCTGCGGGCGTGACGATCGCCGACGACGCCGCAGGCCACACGCTGCGCGTCGACAAGGCCCGCGAGCTGAGCGAGCTCCTCACCAGGGTCCTGGGCGACTATGAGGCTGGACAAGCACCGCGGGGCTTGATCGGCGCCGTGGCCCTCGCCACACCCTCTGAGAAAGTTCACCCGAATGGGCCGGGCGACGGCCGAGAGCTGTACGTGAAGCACACGGGGCCTCACGTCAGCATCGACGAGCTCCCGCACGTGGGCACGGGGTGGACCCTGAGGATGACCGACCAGGTGATCGCTCTGCGAGACGCACTCGACCGCGCTACGGGCGCTCACACGACGGCACAGGCCGCGTGAGCGGCGTCAAGCGGCCATGCGTCGAGCGCCTGCCGAACGGCCGCGGGTGTCCGCAGTATGCGGCGGAGGGCAAGAGCCGCTGCGAGGAACACGAGGTCGCTCGTCAGCAGGCCGGGTGGGCTGAAGGCCGGACGGGCAAACGGGGTGTACGCCCTGGATGGCGTGCCACGCGAACCAGGGTGATCCGCGAGCAGCACGGCAAGTGCGGTCGTTGTCCCGCGCCAGCGATCAGCGTTCACCACATCGACGGCGTGGCCGCGGACGAAGACCGCTCGAACCTGATCGCGCTGTGCACTGACTGCCACAAGACCGCGGACCGCGAAGTGAGAGACGCCGCACGCCAGCGACGCGATGCGAGCCCGATGGCGCCGCGTAGACGACGGGCTAGGGGTTAGAGGGTCCGAGCCGGTCGGAAGGGCGCAGAGCCGCCTCACGCGGCTGTGAGAGCGCGCTGGATACGATGCCGAGAAGGTGGTAACGGCGTTGAGTGTGAGCCGAGTGTGTGCAGGCGAGTACGAGCTCGCTCCCGTGCGTGTGTGTCGGCCCAATGCAGAGCGCGTCAGCGCGATCACTCAACAGGCAGTGCGAACACATCCAGTCGAGCGCACGAGCAGGCAGGGGTACATGGCGACACGTGGGCGTGTGACCACCTACACCCCCTCGCCGGCGGAGTAGACGCAAAATCCCCCCGTAACCCCCCGCATGAAATCGCGACTACCACGGTTTTTCCGAAAACGGCTCACGAGGCGGGTGTGCGGCGTGTAGAGGCCGTGTACGGCCAGTGCGCTCGACCCTTCCTCCACCACTTGCGGGGAGCTCGTGCAGCATGTTCGGTGTTCGACCGGTGCGTAAGCGGCCTGCATCGTGTCTTGGCCGTAAGCGACGGGGTTGGCGAAAACGGCCGAGAACGCCGCGCGCGAAAAGGGAGCGAAAGATGAGAACCGGCCAAAACGACGACATCGCGCTCGGTGGCCGGATAGGCGGCGCGTGCTAACCGACGCCGACGCCAGCCGTCGGCAGCCGGTCACGAGCGTCGTCGTCTGCGAGGTCAAGCGTGACGCTGAAGCCAGGACCGGGCAGGCCATCCCATGCTGCCCGCCACGCCTCGCGCGTCGACTCCAATGCGCGGCGCCAGCTCGTGCTCCCGCCGACGGCGACGGCGAGGTCTTCCGGGTCTCCGGTCGAGTTGTGGGTGAATGGGCGGCCTGAAAGGCCGCGTTCGTCGCGCGTCTACGGGGCTTTTGCCGAGGCGAACGCTTCTCGCAAGTTGCGCAGTCGCTGAGGGACGCGCAGCCGTCCTCGATACAGGCTGCCGGGTGATGAAGCTCAACCGCCCGCAGAGGAGGACAGCATGCGCGTCCAGACCGCATTCAAGCGGATGCTCCGCCTGCCCGGAGCATCCGTCGTCGAGGTCAGCTTCGGCGCCGAGGGGGTGATCGTGACCGTGAGGCTCAGGCGCCGCCGCCGCGTCTGCTCACGCTGCGGGCAGACCGGGTCTCACCTCCAGATCCACGACCGTCGGACCAAGCGCTGGCGCCATCTGGACCTCGGCTCGACTCGCTGCGTGATCGAGTGCGAGCTCAGGCGCCTGCGCTGCCCAGACTGCGGCGTTCACCTGGAGGCGGTGCCGTGGGCCCGCCCCGGCGCGTCCCACACCCGCGACTTCGAGGACGTGGTCGCGTGGCTCGCGCAGCAGATGGCCAAGACGCCGATCGCCGGGCTCTTGCGGATCGCGTGGGACACCGTCGGGCAGATCGTCGAGCGCGTCGTCGCCGAGCAGTTGGACGAGCGCCGTCTGGAGGGCCTCGTGGCGATCGGCGTGGATGAGATCTCCTACCGGCGTCACCACCGCTACCTGACCTCGGTCGTCGACCACCGCTCCGGCGCGATCGTGTGGTGCTCACCCGGTCGCAACTCCGAAACCCTGCGGGCATTCTTCGATCTGCTCGGCGAGCGCAAGCGCTCGATTCGCGCCGTATCGATCGACATGTCGGGCGGCTACGAGAAGGCGATTCGAGAGGCGATCCCCCAGGCCGAGGTCGCCTTCGACCCCTTCCACGTGATCCGCCTCGGCCAGCGCGCCGTCGACCAGGTCCGCCGCGACGAGTGGAACGCGCACGAGCGCTCGCACACCCGCAAGGGCCGCTGGATCAAGGGCACGCGCTGGTCGCTGCTGAAGGCGCCTGAGAAGCAGAGCGCCGAGCAGCTCGCGCTGCTGGCAGAGGTCCAGCAGGCCAATCGCTCGCTCTATCGCGCTTTCCTGCTGAAGGAGGAGCTGCGCCTGCTCTACCAGCTGCCGCGTCCGTCGCTCGCCCCCGCGCACCTCGACGCCTGGCTGGGGTGGGCGTCGAGATCGAGGCTCGAGCCGTTCGTGAAGCTCGCGCGCACGATCCGCCTGCACCGCCACGGCATCCTCGCTGCGATCCGCCTCGGGTTGACCAACGGGCGCCTCGAGGGCCTGAACAGCCGCATCCGGCTGATCTCACACCGCAGCTTCGGTTTTCACTCCGCCGCACCCCTGATCGCTCTCGTCTACCTCTGCTGCTCTGGCATCACGATCTGGCTTCCGCGATGAGCCTTCACCCCCAAATCAACCGGAGCGCCGGTCTTCCTCCCACACGTCCTCGAAGGCGTAGCCGGCGGCGCGGTCTTCGCGCAGCATCTCACCGAGCCGTTCGCCGGGTGCAGTCGCCATCGGCCGTGAGTATCGGGGAGTGGGAGGACGGGGCGCAGCGGTTCCGACACGGCGCGATATAGGCGCAGTCGATGCGACCGCGGAAAGAACTATGGGAACAAGCGACCGCCTGGGTAATCTGCGAACGCTCTGGAGTTGTCCCTCCGAGCTTGGGGGCGAGCCACCGGGAATCGGGGCTCGCCTCTTTTTTGGCCCGAGTAAAGCGGCCCGGTCGCCTGACAACGCGAAGCCCCCGGCCACCCTATGAAGGCCGAGGGCTCCGTCACCACCGGAGGCTCGCCGAGCGTAGCGCGCGTCTGAGACGGCGCTGTCGGGCCGACCGCGGTGTTACGGTGATCACCGACATGTCTGGCTGACTCGGGATCTGAACACTTCCGGTCGATGTGAGAGAGGTCGTGGCCCCCAGGCTGCGGCCTCTTTCGCTTTCACCGACCGGAGTCACACGTACCCTGGCTGCGTGTTCAGAGCCCTAGTGCGCCCAGATGTCCTCGCCGGCTGAGTACCATCCGCCGGCCAAAGAGCTCTCGGGTCGCGTGCGTCGTCGCATGTGAGTCGCGCTGCGACAACCCTGCCGGGCACGAACCGCAGCTAGCCACGCACCGTCTGTGTGGGGGCGGCGGGTCTCGGAATGAACCGCAGCCACGCACGTGGCGCCGGGGCCGAGACAACGCGTGCTAGTCGGGCCACATGCCGACCGCCAGAGCGTTCTCAACGCTTAAGCTGGCAATGGGTGGGTGGGGCGGCATAGGCGCGGTTGCTGAGTGGGTCGCTGCCGCAGTGAAAGCGTGAACGCCGCTGTGCCAACGTTGAAACAACTTGCTTGACGTAGATCGAGCCGTCGGTAAGAGTTCACTTCATGGCAACCAGCACCGCGAAGGGACGTGTGAAAAGCCGAACTGAAAGGCTCAACATGTCCGCAGTAGCAGCAGCACTGCCCGCACTCGCAACACCCGACGCGCTGGAGAACGTGCCCACGGGCGCGCTGACCGGCCTGGCCGACGCTCTCGAAGCGTTTTGCCGACTCATCGGGACCGACGACGCCGAGGGCTTCGTGATCGAGCTCGAGCGGGTCGTTGAGCCGGCTTTGGAAGCCGGTGTGCACGTGATCGACGCTGAGTTGCGGCGGCGATCCGCGATCGCGCTCTAGTTCACACCCGATGCCGCGCGACACGCGGACTCGGTTCGAGGCCGTCTACGCGCGCCACAAGCAGCACTGTGCGGGCGAGCAGGGCGCTGAGTGCGACTGCTCGCCCGCCTTTTACGGCGTGGTGTACGACCGCTCGACCGGGCGCAAACGCAAGACCACGATGGCCGGCTCGCCGACCGCCGCGCGCGATCTCCGGGCCGACCTCGACCGGGCGCTCCGAGCGGGCGTCCGTCTCAGCTCGGGCTCAGGGCGCGTGAGCGAGGCGATCGACTCGTTCTTGACCGCAGCCGGCGAGGGCGTCGCGCTGAACAAGCACGGCCGGCCGTACAAGCCTTCGGCTCTCAGGAGCTTGCGCGGCGCGCTCCGCGGCCACGTGCAGCCACAGCTCGGCGCCCGGCGGCTCGCAGACGTGCGCCGGCGCGACGTCCAGCTCGTGGTCGACCAGCTCACGCCCACGCACTCGGGCAGCTCCGTGAGGAACGTCGTGCACGCGCTCCGCAGCCTGTACGCGTGGGCCGACGACCGAGAACTGGCCGGCGGCGTGGATCCATCGGCGCGGGTGCGGCTCCCGGCCGTCGACGCGACGCCACGTGATCGCGTCGCCACCGTCGACGAGATGCGCCGGCTGCTCGACGCTCTCGACTCCGAGGACGCGCTCCCGTTCGCCATCGCCGCCTACAGCGGGGCGCGACGCAACGAGATCCGCCATCTGCGAGGCCGCGATGTCGACCTCGCCGCGGGCGTGCTCAGCCTGGGCGCCGACGCTAGGGTACGCAAGAGCCGAGTCGCACACCGCGTGGTGCCGATCGTGCAGCCGTTGCGGTGGCTGCTGAAGGACGTTGGACCCTCCGAGCTCGTCTGCCCGCCACACCATGGCCGAGCAAGCGGCCTCAGCTTCGAGGCGCTGCAACAACGTGCCGACGCACGATGGGTCGTTGCCGGCCTGACCCGGATCACGCCGCACGAGTGCCGACACACGTTCGTGAGCTGGCTCGACGCGGCCGGCGTGCGTCAGAGCGTGACCTCGAAGCTGGCCGGTCACGCAATGGGCGGCGACGGTGCCCAGGTCACGGGCCGCTACACGCACCAGCTTCCGGACGACCTCGAGCGGGCCGGCGCGCTGCTCGACGCCTACCTCGCCGACTGAGCGGGCCGCGACAGCGAGGCCGTGAACTGTGCCAACGGTGGCACGCCGATCCGGCCACAACTCGAACGGTGAATATTGGCCGCACGCTCCTGACCGACGCGTAGCATCTGTGATACACTTAGGTCATGGACAGCAACCCAACACGCGCCAGGCGCAAGGCCGCGAGATACGCCGCCCAGGCGGTCGCCCTCGATTCCCTGAGCCGAGCGCAGCGCCGGGTCGACAGGATCCGTGCCGACCTCGACCAGGCCGAGCTCGAGCGCGATGGTGCGCTCCTCGCTGCGAAGGCGGCAGGCGTGCGCTCGCCCGAGCTTCGGGACGTGCTTGGCGGCGCGAGCCGTTCCACGGTGTTCCGCCTGGTGACGGCGGCACGGGAGGCGGTTGCGTGACCGCGCTTGCGACCCACCGCTACGCGACGTTCCGGCCCTCGATGGGAGTGCCGGTGCAGACCAGCCTCGGCCGGCCGAAGTTCCCGATCGACTACGAGCTGCGCGAGCAGGTCCGCGAACTGATGCCCGCCGGGCTTCTCAAGCTCAGCGGCGACCAGTTCATCCGTCGCTACCGCGAGCGGCTGGACAAGCTCGACCTCGACGCCCTGCGGCGCCAGTTCGCCACGATCAGCAAACGGCACGACAACGCGCGGGTCGTGCTGCTGTGCTTCGAGGACGTGAGAGCGGGCCAGCTTTGCCACCGCAGGGTCTTCGCGGATTGGTTTCTTGAGCGGACGGGCGAACGCATCCCCGAGCTCGGGCGAGGCGGGACCGTCATCGTCGAAGGCGACGGGACTACGATCCCGGCCAGCGCGCACCGCACCTTCCGGGAGCCTGGGCAATGAGCGGCGAGGAGTTGCCGGTCGTCGTCTACGGCGTGAAGTCATCGCCGGACGAGAAGGAATCAGTCTCTGACCAGCACCGCCAGGTGCTCGCGGCGATCGAGGGAGAAGGCGGTCGGCGCGTTATCGCGGAGCCCTTCGGCGAGGAAAAGCAGTCCGGCTTTAGGAAGTCGCGAGGGCCTGAACTGGAGGCCGCGATGCGGGCCGCGATTCAAGCGGCTGCCGAGCACGGCGACGCCGAGCTGTGGGTGTTTCACTCCAGCCGGTTCTCTCGCGGGTCGGGCAAGAAGGACGAGGCGAGGTCGCTGCTCGAGGTCTTCGTGCAGATGCGCCGTGCGGGCGTCACGCTCCGATCGGTCAGCGATGACCCCTACGTGACGGACGAAGCCGCGATCGGCATGGCAGCGAAGATGAACGTGAAGTACGCCGAGGATCTGAGCGCCCACACGAAACGCGGCATCAACCAGCGCAGAGAAGCCGGCAAGCCGGTCGGAGGAATGGGCCTGGGGTGGGCAGCGGAGCCGGTTCTCGACGGCGACGGCAAGCCGGTCATCCGCGGCAACAACCGGGTCGTCACGACGCGAGTCGTGGACCCCGCGGGCAAGCTAGTCGTCCAAGCCCTGTTCGACGGCCTCGACCTAGGGCTGGCCTCCGGCGCCGTGGCTCGCAAGCTCAACCTGGCGGGCCATCGCACGGCACAGGGCAAAGAGTTCAACGCGCGGGCCGTCCGGGAGATCGCGAGAAATCCCGTCTACGTCGGATCGGGTGGCTATCCGCCCATCATCGAGCAGGACCAATGGGAGCGCGTACAGGACAGGCTGCGCCGTGTCGACGCCGCAGCCGTGGCCCACAAGCGGGGCGGTCGTCCACGGCTGGCCGAGTTCATGCTCAAGCGCCTGGTGTTCTGTGGCGAGTGCGGGCGGCCGATGTACTGCATCACCCGCAAGAGCGGCCGCAAACGCGACGGCCCGTTGAAACGCCGCTACCAGTGCAGCGCCCAGATGGAGAGCCGAGAAACCTGCCAGGCGCACTACGTGCCCGCTGACCTGGCGGAGTCGCGCATCCTGGAGCACCTGGAGCTGTTCGTCGGCGACGTAGAGGGTTGGATTGCGGAGCGGCTGTCCGAGCGCTCCGCCGAGCACGACGCCCGCCAGAGCGCCGTGGACGCCGCCAAGGCCGCGCTCGCGGTCCTCGACGTTCGGCGCGACAAGCTGTTCGCCGAGTATCAGCGGCTTGTGGACGAGGGTGACCCGCTCGCCCGCTACGCGCTCGAGCCCGTAAGCGAGCTCGATGCCGAGCGCGACACCCAAGAGCGGGCGATTGGCGGAGCCGAGGCGGCGCTGGCCGAGTTCACCGGCGAGGCGGACGCCGACGTGGTGCTCGATTTCTACAACGGCCTGCGCGACCTCGTGACCGGCAAGATCGCGAAGGCACAGGGCGCTGCCGAGATCAACGCGGTGCTCCACGACCACCTGACCGGCGTATGGCTCCGGTTCGACGGCGCCACGCTCGACGCTCAGGTGAAGGTGCGCATGGTTGGCGAACTCGGCGACGTCTACGCCGAGTTGTTCGAGGATGTATTCGCCGGACGTGAGCCGTGGATCTATGCCTCCCAGCGGGAGCTGCTTGAGCCCGAACCGGAGACGATCAACCCGTCGCGATTTTGTAGCGCTCAACCACCTGCGGCCAGTTGACGACGTTCCACCAGGCGTCGATGTAGTCGGGGCGGCGGTTCTGGTACTTCAGGTAGTAGGAGTGCTCCCAGACGTCCACGCCGAGCAGCGGCGTCTTTCCGTCGCTGATCGGGTTGTCCTGGTTCGCGCTGCCGACGATCGCGAGGCTCGAGCCGTCGAGGATCAGCCAGGCCCAGCCTGAGCCGAACTGGTTGACGCCCGTTTCCTTGAGCTTCGCCTGGAAGTCCGAGAAGGAGCCGAAGGTCGAGCTGATCGCCTGGCCGAGCTCACCGCCCGGCGCACCGCCGCCATCGGGGCTCATGTTCTCCCAGAACATCGTGTGGTTGTAGTGGCCGCCACCGTTGTTTTTGACCGCGCCAAGCTTGTCGGCGGGCACCTGGGAGAGATCCCTGAGGACGTCCTCGATCGGCGTGTCTGCGAGCGAGGTGCCCTCGAGCGCGGCGTTCACTTTGTCCACGTAGGCCTGGTGGTGCTTGTCGTGGTGGATTTCCATCGTCAGCTTGTCGATGTACGGCTCGAGCGCGTCGTATGCGTACGGGAGCGGCGGGACGGTGTAGGCCATGAGGGCTCCTCCTCGAGGTGTTTGTCGGGGATCAGGGGATGACCGCTGTTCTATCAAAGGCCGCCGGCCGCGCTGCGCAAGACCGGGCGGCCGCGCTCCGGCATCGATTAGGCTCTGCCGTCCCGATGGCCCGCCTGTCCGAGTACCTGCTGCCGACCGAGAAGGAGGCGCCCGCCGACGCGGAGGCCATCTCTCACAAGCTGATGGTGCGCGCAGGGCTGATCCGGCAGATGGCCGCCGGCTTGTGGACGTGGCTGCCGGCCGGCTGGAGGGTCCACCAGCGCATCGAGCAGATCATCCGCGAGGAGATGGACGCGATCGGTGCGCAGGAGATGCTGATGCCGGTGCTGCAGCCGGCCGAGCCGTGGCGCAAGACCGGTCGCATCGATATCGAGGAGCTCTTCAAGCTGCGCGACCGCAAGGGCTCGGAGCTCGTGCTGGCGATGACCCACGAGGAGGCCGTGACGTTTCACGTCGCGCAGACAGTGCGCTCCTACCGGGACCTGCCGCTGATCCTCTACCACATACAGGTCAAGGAGCGCGATGAGCCGCGTCCCCGCGCCGGGGTGCTACGGACGCGGGAGTTCGTGATGAAGGACTCCTACAGCTTCGACCGCGATCAGGCCGGTCTCGAGCAGAGCTACGCGCGGCACGTCGGCGCCTACGACCGCATCATGCAGCGCACGGGGTTGCGCTTCTACCGCGTCGAGGGCGACGTCGGGATGATGGGCGGCCTCGGCGCGCACGAGTACATGGCCCCGGCGCCCGCAGGGGAGGACCAGATCCTGCTGGCGGCCGACTACGCGGCGAACCTCGAGGTGGCGCTGAGCGACCCGGAGGTCGAGCGGGTCGGCGAGGAGTTCTTCAGACGCGGCGAGCCGCTGATGGTCGAGCAGGCGATCGAGGTTGGCAACATCTTCAAGCTGGGCACGCGCTACTCGGAGCCTCTCGGCGCCACCTACCTCGACGAGAGCGGCGCGGAGCTGCCGATCTGGATGGCGTCCTACGGGCTCGGGCCGGCGCGCGTCGCGGCGGCGGCGGTCGAGCAGTTCGCGGACGAGCACGGCATCTCCTGGCCGAAGGCCCTGGCACCCTTCGGCGTCCACCTTGTGGGCATCGGCCGGCCCGGCACGGGCGAGCACGACGCGGCCGAGCTCCTCTACGAGACGCTGCGCGAGGGCGGCGTCGATGTCATCTACGACGACCGCGATGCGGGGGCCGGCGAGAAGTTCGCCGATGCGGAGCTGCTCGGGTGCCCGCTGCGCCTGACCGTCGGCCCGCGCGGGGTCGAGTCCGGCGAGATCGAGGTGCAGCTGCGCCGCGGTCGCAGGGAGGGCCCGGCGCTGCCCCTGGGGGGTGAGCGGGAGGAGCTCCTGCGGGCGGTGGACGAGTTGTGGCAAAGCGTCCCCTGAGCGCACGCCGCCTGCTGGGACTCGACCGCTCCGGGCCACCGCCCAGGCAGACCGAGGCCGGGCAGCCGCTGCGGCCGTGGACGATCCCAAATGCGATCGGCTTCGCTCGGCTGGCGCTGATTCCCGCTTTCCTCGTCCTCGCGTTATCCAGCCGCGACGGCACCGGGGCGCTGATCGCGACGTTGTTCGCCGTGATCGGCTGGGGCGATTATGCCGACGGCATCGCCGCACGCGTCACCCGCCAGTACAGCCGCCTCGGCGCGTTGATGGACCCCGTCACCGATCGCCTGCTGATCCTCTCCGGCGCGGTCGTGTGCTGGCGCTTCGATCTGCTGCCCAGGTGGGCTCTGGCGGTCCTCGCCGCGCGCGAGCTCGCGATGCTCGCGCTGGGCCGCTATGCGATGAGCCGTGGGGTGGAGCTGCGCATCAACTGGCCCGGCCGGCTGGCTGTCGCGCCGGTCATGGGAGCGTTGTTCTTCGCGATGGCCGGCCTGGAAGGGCTCGGCGAAGTGCTGCTCTACCTCGGCATGGCGCTCGCGCTCGACGCGACCGCGCTGTATGTGCGCTCCGGGCTGCACGAGCTGCGCGCGCGCCCCGCCCAATAGTCTCAAGCTCAGCCTGACCTTTTGGGCTATACTCACCATCGTCGCCGGCCGCGCCGGCACGATCCGGCCGGCGCAGATCCGGCGCAAGTCCTCGAGAGGAGAGAGCCCAAGATGGACGAGACGTTTCCCGACCTTGGCTCGCTGACGGACGTAGAACTGAAGGATGTCATCCGCCAGCTGACCGAGGAGGAGACTGAGATCTCCTACAAACGGCGCATCCTGCACGGCAAGATCGACATCCTGCGCGCAGAGCTTGTCAACCGCCTGCGCCACAAGCACGAGGGCGGCGACATCATGATCACGGGCGAGGACGTCCAGAGACTCACCGACATCCTCACGCAGCGTCAGCCGGATGGCTCCTCGTGAGACGGCCGCTTGCGATCCCGGCGCGATCGATCGAGCGCGGCCTGCCGGCTGCAGTCGCGCGGCCGCGCCGCCGGAACGGCTAGGCGGAGGCGCTCGTCATGGCCCTGCACTGCACCGAGTGCGGCTTCGTCAACGGCGAGGGAGCCAACTACTGCCAGCGCTGCGGCGCGCTGCTTCCGCGAGCCGAGGGCTCCGGCGAGCCCGTGACGGCCACATACGTGATCGATGAGACCGGCGAGCTCGTGCCGGTCGAGCTCGAAGAGGTCACGGCGCGCGGGCCAGCGCTCGTGATCCGCGCGGGCGGCGGGCGGGTCGGCGAGAGCTTCGCGGTCAACGGCGAGCGGATGAGCATCGGCCGGCGGCCTGACGCCGAGGTCTTCCTCGACGACGTCACCGTCTCGCGCGACCACGCGCTGCTGATCCGGCGTGGCGAGAACTGGTACCTCGACGACTGCGGCTCGCTCAACGGAACCTACGTGAACCGCTCGCGGATCGAGTCCCACCGGCTCGAGGAGGGCGACGAGGTGCAGGTCGGCAAGTACAAGCTCACCTTCCACGCCCGCTGATGACCGCACAGGCGACACCGACCGACATGGGCGAGCTCGACGTCGAGCTGGGCGAGGCGCAGGCCGGCGCGGGAGAGCTCGCGAGGCGTCGCAAGTCGCTGACGATCGGCGCCGTCTGCAAGGCGCTGGCGCAGGAGTTCCCCGACATCTCGATCTCGAAGATCCGCTATCTCGAGGATCAGAAACTGCTGACCCCGCGGCGGACGCCGGGGGGCTATCGCCTGTACACGCAGGGCGACGTCGCACGCCTGCGCACGATCCTGCGCATGCAGCGCGACGAGTTCCTGCCCCTGCGCGTGATCCGCCAGGAGCTTGCAGCGGGACGCTCGGGCGACACCGCGCCGATCCCCGGTCGCGTCATCCGCGACGGGATGCGCACTTGGCGTCCGAGCGTGAGCGTCGGCGAGGCAAGCGGAGCGCTGTATTCGATGGAGGATGTGCTCGAGGAGACCAAGGCCGAGGCCAAGCTCGTACGCGAGCTCGAAGAGTACGGCGTCGTAAAGGGCGAGCTGCGTGGCGGCGTTCGCTACTTCGACGAGACCGAGCGGGAGATAATCGCGGCGGTCGCGGAGCTCGCCCGCTACGGCGTCGGCGGTCGCAACCTGCGCGTGTTCCGCTCCTCCGCCGACCGCGAGGCGAACCTGCTGCAGCAGATCCTCGCGCCGGCGCTGCGCTCGCGCAACCCGCAGCGGCGCAAGGAGGCCGTCGAGGCGCTGGAGAACCTTGCCGCGGTGGCAACGCACCTCAAGCACCTGCTCCTGATCCGCGATCTGCGCAAGATCGTCCGCTGATGAGCGGCGCCCACCTGCGCTCGCTGATCCGCGACATACCCGACTTCCCGAGACCGGGGATCGCCTTCAAGGACATCACGCCGCTGATGGCCGACCCGCGGGCCCTGGCGGAGGGCGTGCGCAGGCTCGCCGACTACGCCCGGCCGCTCGAGGTCGACTGCGTCGTCGCCGCCGAGGCGCGCGGCTTCTTGCTCGGGCCGGCGCTGGCGCTGGAGCTCGGCGCCGGGTTCGTGCTCGCGCGCAAGCCCGGCAAGCTCCCCTACGACACCGTGAGCGCCGAGTACGTGCTCGAGTACGGCGCCGGAGCGCTCGAGCTGCACACCGACGCGGTGGCAAGCGGCAGGCGCGTGCTCGTGCACGACGACCTGCTCGCGACCGGCGGCACGGCGGCGGCGCTGTGCGATCTCGTCGAGCAGCTCGGCGGCGAGATAGCCGGCTGCGGGTTCCTGATCGAGCTCGCCTACCTCAACGGGCGCGAGCGGCTCGCGCCGCACGAGGTTCACGCCCTGCTCACCTACGAGTCCTAAGCTTGCCGCCGTGCCCACCGCGCGCCGCAGCCGCACTATCGCCGCACCGCAGGAGCAGCTCTGGGAGATCGTCAGCGATCCGCACCACCTGCCGCGCTGGTGGCCGCGCGTCGCTCGCGTGGAGGATGTCGAGCAGAACGCATTCACCGAGGTGATGACGACCGCCAAGGGAAAAGTCGTGCGCGCGGACTTCGACCTCGTCGAGAGCGACGCGGCGCAGGGCTCGCTGACGTGGTCGCAGCGCCTGCCGGGCACGCCGTTCGCGCGCCTGTTGAAGTCCGCCGAGACGGAGTTGCGGCTCGCGGCGGCCGGCGAGGCGAGCATCGGTGCCGGTGGGGCTGCGACCGTGGTGACGATCGAGCTGCGACAGACGCTCAACGGGTTCTTTCCGCGCTTCGGCGGCTTCATGGTCCGCCGCGCGGCCGCCGCGACGATCGACGAGGCGCTTGACGGACTCGAGCGGATCAGTGGCTGAGCCGCTCCGAGCGCCGGTGATGCGCTGGTGGGGCTGGGGAGATCCCGCTCGGCCGCCGCAGCTGCCCGCGCATGCGCTCGAGTTCCTGACGCAGTCGAGCGGGATCGCGCCCGATCCGCGACCGCCGGTCGCGCTCGGCAGGGTGCGGCTCGCGCCAGCGGGCCTCGCAGCTGGGCTGCTCGCGAAGCTGAGGCTCCTCGTGGGCGCCGAGGGAGTCCGCGACGACCATGCCGAACGCGTCGTCCACGCGGCCGGCAAGGGCTATCCGGATCTCGTGCGGCTGCGCGCGGGCGAGCCAGACGGTGCGCCAGACGCCGTCGTGTACCCCGCGGACCACGATCAGGTGCGGCGCCTGCTCGAGCTCTGCGCGCAGAGCTCGATCGCGGTGGTGCCATTCGGCGGCGGGACGAGCGTCGTGGGCGGCGTGGCTCCGCTGCGCGGCGAGCATGGCGCGGTGCTGGCCCTCGACCTGAGTCGCATGGGGGCCGTCCTCGCGCTCGACCGCGAGTCGGCGACGATCACCGTGCAGGCCGGCATACGCGCGCCGGCGCTCGAGCGTCATCTGGCCGCACGCGGCCTGACGCTCGGGCACTTTCCGCAGTCCTTCGAGTACGTCTCGCTCGGCGGCTGCGCGGCTACGCGGTCAGCCGGACAGGCCTCGACGGGCTACGGCGCGATCGAGAAGATGGTGCTGGGTCTGCGCTTCGCCGGCCCGGCGGCAGAGCTCGGCCTGCCGGCCGTCCCCGCGACCGCGGCCGGTCCGTCGCTGCGCCAGCTGCTCGTCGGCTCCGAGGGGACGCTCGGAGTGATCAGCGAGCTTGAGCTGCGGGTGCGACCGGCGCCACGCGAGCGGGTCTACGAAGGGGTCTTCTTCGCGGACTTCGACGCCGGTCTGCACGCGCTGCGCGCGCTCGCTGGCGAGCACGCGATGCCGGACGTGGCGCGCCTGTCCGACGAGCACGAGACGAGGATGTCGCTCGCGCTCGCCGGCGGCGGGGGGGCGAAGGGCCTCGTGGGACGGGCCTACCTCGGCCTGCGCGGATATCGCGACGGTTGCCTTGCGATCCTCGGCTTCGAGGGCGCGCGCGAGGAGGTCGCCTCCAGGCGCTCGCGCGCGATGAAGCTGGTGCGCCGCAGCGGCGGGCTGGCGGCCGGGCGCTCGCCAGGCGAGGCTTGGCTGCGCTCGCGCTTCTCCGGTCCGTACCTGCGCGACGAGCTGCTCAGCCTCGGCGTGATGGTCGAGACGCTCGAGACGGCGACGCAGTGGTCGAACCTGCGCCGGCTCCATCAGGCGGTCGCGGGAGCGATCGCCGACGCGCTGAGCGCGTGTGGCACGCCGGGCCTCGTGATGTGCCACGTCTCGCATCTGTATGAGACCGGGGCCTCGCTGTACTTCACCTTCATCGCTCAGCAGCGCCGCGGCGATGAGATCGGGCAGTGGCGGGCGGTCAAGCAGGCAGCGAGCCGCGCGATCCTCGACGGCGGAGGGACGATCACCCACCATCACGCTGTCGGGCGCGATCACGCGGAGTGGATGGCGGAGGAGGTCGGCGACGGGGGCATCGCGATGCTCAGCGCGGTCAAGGCGGAGCTCGACCCTAGCGGGATCATGAACCCTGGCAAGCTCGCGCTGCTCAGCCGCCCAGGCTGAAGGCCCCGCTGAGGACGATCGGTCCGGGCCGCGTCGGGCGGCTGCTCGTCTCGTGCGTGATGAGCATTTCGTGGTAGTCGCCGGCGTTTGCCGGCAGCAGGGCGCCTCCTGTGAGGCGTTCGTTGGAACCGACCGCCGGCGCGATGCTCAGCGCCTCGTAGCTGCTCGGCGAGTTGTAGAGCCAGATGACGTAGTTGAAGCCTTTGGAAGGAAGCAGGTGTTCGGCGGCCAGGTAGAACGCGCGTTTGCTGCCTTCGGAGAGAATCTCGACGACCGCGATCGTCGCGCTACCTGGGGTTGGTGATTTGAGCGTCAGGCGCTGATCGACGGTGGGGCCGCTCGCGGTGGTCGTCGCTTTCGCGCCGCTCGATGTCCCCGCCGTGGAGGATGCGCCGGCGTTCTTCGCGTGCGATCCGCCGCCGCCGGAGAGCAGGATCACGGCAACGACCACGGCGGCGAGGATCACCGCGAGCAACAGCGCGCCGCCCAGCCGCGAGCTGGGCAGCGAGCCCGCCGGCCTGCCGGTGCCGCCGAGCAGCGGCCCCGCCGGACCTGCCAGCCGCTGGAGCGAGCCTCCTGCGCGCTCGGGCGTGCCGGCGATCACCGCCGCGGAGGTCGGTTGGTCGCGAGGACCCCGGACGTCCGGCGCCCCCGCCGCCGCGCCGGCGGGGATGTCCGGTAGCGTCTCGCCTGCGAGCGGGGCGAGCTCGCCGGCGAGCGCCTGCGCCCACGCCCGTGCCGGCTCTGAGCTCGCGAGGAACGTGCGCGTGGCGAGCCGCTCGGCCACGCCGCGCTGCTGGCCGAGCAGGTAGTCGCCGATCTGCTCGCGGCGCTGCACCTGCACCTCGCGCGCCTGCCGCGGTGCGAGCACGGCGAGCGCGGCATGGGCGCGGTCGTGCACGGCGCGCTCGGAGATGCCGAGCATGCCGGCGAGCTCGGCATAGCTCTTACGCTGGCGCAGAAGCAGCGACAGCACCGCGCGCTGGTCTGGTGGCAGCTCGTCCAATCGGCTCATGATCAATCGACGTTTCGCCACCGCGGAGAACGCTGGATGGCGCCCTCCTCGAGGGCGCGGCGAACCACCCTAGGCTATCGTGGCGCCGGGATGGCGATACCCACTGCCGAGCAGATCAACGGAGCGCTGCGCGGCTTCGACCGCCTCTACGGCCTCGAGCTGCTCGCGTGCTCGGAGACGGAGGTCCGAGCCCAGGTCAATGTGCGGGACGAGCTCAAGCAGCCCGCAGGTCTCGTCCACGGCGGTGTGTACGCGTCGGTGGCCGAGGCGATGGCGTCGCTCGCGACGGCACTCGGAGTGTTCAAGCGCGGCGAGATGGCGCTCGGCCTGTCGAACAGCACGAGCTTCTTGCGTCCGATCACCGAGGGGGTCGTCCATGCACACGCCACGCGCCTGCACCGCGGCCGCACGACGTGGGTATGGGACGTGCGTTTCAGCGACGACGCCGACCACACGTGCGCCGTCACGCGCATGACGATCGCCGTTCGCTCGCGTCGCGACGGCGAGTCGCTGCCCGTGCGTGCGGCCTAGCTGAGATCGAGCACGGGAGCTTCGCGTCGCGGAGCCCTGTTACCCGGGCGCTTGCGGCGTGGCCACGACGACCCGCCGGCCGAAGTCGCGGTTGCGCAGCTGCACTTCGTAGGGCATGCCGGCGAGGCCAGTGACGGTGTAGCTGCGCGCCGCGGGCGCCAGGGTGACGGCGCTGCCGAACGGCACGGCGGGGTCCGTGACCGGCCGCCAATTCACGACCCACGGATTCGTCGTGCTGGCCCATCGCCAGCTGAGCGCCAGCGAACCGGCGCCCGCGATCGCTTCCAGTTCCGGCGGAGGTAGATCGCCGGCGAGCAGCGCGAGGCTGTGGAATTCCCCTGCAGAGACCGAGCTGACGCTGCGCAGGTGGCCGACCGGAACCGGCACGGCGCTGTTCGCGAGGCTGCCATCGCCGAGCTGGCCGGCGTCGTTCAAGCCCCAGGCGCTGACCGTCGCCCGGGAGACGGCGAGGCTGAAGTTGAAGCCCGCTGAGACCGAAGTGACGCCGCTCAGGCCGGGCACCGGCACGGGCTTCGCGCTGCAGGGCTCGTCGGCGTTGACGAGGCCGCACAGTTCGGGCGCAGCGACGCCCAGCTCGCCATCGGCGTCGCCTCCCCACGAGCGGACGGTCCCGTCATCCATGAGCGCGAGGTTGTGCGAGATGCTGGCGGATATCGTGGCCACCCCGCTCAGGCCCGTCACGGGCACCGGCGTGCTGCTCTCGCGCGTGACCGTGCCGGTGCCGAGCTGGCCACTGGCGTTGTTGCCCCAGGCCATGACCGTGCCGTTGGCGAGCAGCGCGAGCATATGCCCTCCGAGTGAGCCCACGCCGCCCACCGCTATCGCCTTGACGCCTCTCAGGCCGGATACGAGCACCGGCCAGGGCACGTCCAAGGTGACCGTCCCGTTGCCCAACTGGCCGCCTTTGTCTTCGCCCCAGGTCTCGACGGTTCCGTTGCTGAGCAGCGCGGCATCGTCGGCGCCTCCCGCCGCGATTGCCACGACGCCGCTCAGGCCAGGTACGACAATCGGTGTCGTGTCGCCGACGCCTTCGAGGTAGGGGCTCGCGGTGCCGTTGCCGGCGGTGCCGTAGCCGTTTCCCCCCCACGTCGCCACCGTGCCGTTGCTGAGGAGCGCCATCGCGTGCGCGCCGCCGGCCGCGATCGCCGTGACGCCGCTCAGGCCGCTCACCGCGACCGGTTTGAGGCTTGGATCGTCCGTGCCGTCGCCGAGCTCCCCCTGGTCGTTGCCGCCCCACGTCACGACGCTGCCGCCACGCAGGAGAGCCATGCTGAAGTGGTAGCTAGCCGCCACCTGGACCGCTTCGTGAACTGCAGCGACCGTGACCGGGCCCGGCGCGGGGCCTATCCCGCCCTTGTAGCCGGCGCCAAGCTGTCCGAGCTGGTTTGAACCCCACGCGGCGATTTCGCGTGCAGAGGTCGTTGTCGAGATTTCGGCCGGCTGGGCCGGGGTGGGCGCAACGGCTGCACTGCTGCAGAGCACCACGGCCGCGCCGACACAAAGCCGGCAGCCGAGTCGCATGACCTGATCCATGTCGTCTCCGTTTTCCCCCAACTGGAGCGTGACCCGCGATCTCGACGGACGGTCGATGGGCCGTGCTGCCGATCGTAGGCCAAACGCGGCACGACTTCAGTGAGCAGCGCACAGAGCGACGGATGGCCTGCTGATGCGACCTACTGCAGAACCCGCACGGGTGACGGGATCTGCGAGGGCAGCGGCGTTCGCGCGAAGCTCGTGGGGGGTAGCCGCGGTGGCAGCGGAGCGCGCGGCTGGCCGATCCCGTTGATCGGCACGATCGTCTGCGCGGCCGCATCAGCCAGTCGCGGATCCTTGGCGTAGATGTCGACCACCACCGCCCCGGTGGGGATCTCAATCGTCTGACCACCCTGCGCGATCACCGCCCGGACGCCGCGCAGGGACGTCGTCGCCTGCGGGGCCGAGCCGCCGGGCACGAAGCTGTTGTCCGGTGACGTGACCACGCGAAGCGGCGGCACGCACGTCGCCTGACCACCTTCCAGGCAGTCGCCGTACTGCACGGTGAACGCGCCGCTCGGATCCTCGGATGCGCCGGTCACCGCGCGCCCTCTGAAGGAGCCTCCGAGCCAGTAGACGGGGACTGGGGCGACGATCAGGCTCTCGAGGATGTTGTGCGGGATCGGCTGGTCCTGCAGGGTGTTTCCGCAGCTGCCGAGAGCAAGCGCGCAGAGCGCGGCGAGCGATAGGGCACCGAGACGCACGGCAGCAGACTAGAGCGCGCGCGGCCGGCGCGCCCGCTACCCGCGGTAGCGGTTGGTGATCGGCATGCGGCGATCGCGACCGAAGGCGCGTGTCGTGACCTTGATGCCGGGCGGTGCCTGCCGGCGCTTGTACTCGGCGAGATCGACGAGCCGTATCGTCCGCTCGACATCGTGCGCCGGAAGCCCCTGGGCGATCAGCTGCTCGCGGCTGAGGTCGAGTTCGATGTAGCCGTGCAGGATCCGGTCGAGCAGCTCGTAGGGGGGCAGCGAATCCTCGTCGCGCTGGTCGGGCCTCAGCTCGGCCGACGGCGGACGCTCGATTATCGATGCCGGAATCGGGCTCTCGGCGCCGCGCTCGCCGGTCGCACCCGTGATCCCCGCAGTCGCCCCGGCGGGGGAGTTTCGCCACTCGCAGAGCCGGTAGACGAGCGTCTTCGGGACGTCCTTGATGACCGCGAGGCCGCCGGCGAGGTCTCCGTAGAGAGTGCTGTAGCCGACCGACATCTCGGACTTGTTGCCTGTCGTCAGGACCATCCAGCCGAACTCGTTGGAGAGCGCCATCAGCAGGTTGCCGCGGATGCGTGCCTGCAGGTTCTCCTCGGTCAGGTTCTCTCCGGGAGCGCTCGCAGGCCCGCCCGCTCCGACCTCGGCGATGCTCGCCGGCGCGCCTGTCAGCTCGTCGGCGAGCGTCTGCAGATACGACTCCAGCGTCTCGCCGATCGGGAGCTCGTGGACGCGGACGCCGAGGGTCTGAGCGAGGGCGCGCGCGTCGTGCTGCGTCGCCGAGGACGAGTACGGCGAGGGCATGATCGTCGCGCTGACCCGGTCGGACCCGAGGGCGTCCACGGCCAGGCAGGCGACGAGCGCGGAGTCGATCCCGCCCGAGACGCCGAGCACGACGCGCTCGAAGCCGTTCTTCTCGACGTAGTCACGCAGGCCGAGCATCAGGGCCGCATAGACCTCCGCTTCGACGGGAGCGAGCGTCTCCGCGATCGGCCCTGCGTGGTTGGTGATCGCGGCCGTGCCTGGGACCGTTGGAAGCGCAGGGAGCAGGGCGACCCGCTGCTCGGAGCGACGTGCCGCCGGGCGCTGGCTCGGGTCGCGCTGGCGTGCGGCCGCGGCGGCATCCAGGTCGACGTCGCAGACGAGTAGCTGCTCCTCGAACTGGCCTGCGCGGGCGATCGTCTGGCCGGTGTGGTCGACGACGAACGACTGCCCGTCGAAGAGGAGTTCATCCTGGCCGCCGACGAGCGCGCAGAACGCGACGACGGCGAGGCTGTCGCGGGCGCGCTGCGCGAACATGCGCTCACGCTCGAGGCCCTTGCCCGCGTGGTAGGGGGAGGCGGAGATGTTCACGATCAGCGTCGCTCCCGCGAGGGCCTCGTCACTCGCTGGCGGACCGGGCTCCCAGATGTCCTCGCAGACGGTGAGCCCGGCGCGGTGCTCGCCGAGGTCGACGACTGCGCCGCCGGGGCCGGACTGGAAGTAGCGCTGCTCATCGAAGACGCCGTAGTTCGGCAGGTGGACCTTGCGGTAGACAGCGTGAACGCGCCCGCCGGCAAGGACCGCGGCCGCGTTGTACACCTCCTCGGCGCGCTCGGGGAAGCCGACGACGGCGATGATGCCGTTGACATCCTCGGCAAGGTCACGCAGAGCCGAAGCGGCGGCGGCGAGGAAGTGTTCCTTGAGCAACAGGTCCTCCGGCGGGTAGCCGGTAAGGGCGAGCTCCGGAAACAGGACCAGATCGGCCGCGGCATCACGCGCGGCGCGCGCACCCACGCGTATGCGCTCGGCGTTGCCGGCGATGTCGCCGACGGTGGCGTTCATCTGGCAGAGCGCCAGGCGCACGATGGTCTCAGCGCCCCGGAGACGATGCCGGGCTGCACTCTGGACCGGCATCAACGGCAGCGATGAGATGCAGAGCTTCCTCGCGCACGGCCGGCGGTGAGGTCGGTGCGCTCATGCGAGGATCGTATCCGCGTCCCTCGCGCGTCCCTCAATTCGCGAGTGCGCGCGGCGCGGGCACGTCTACTGCTTGCTGGCCGATCTCCGTGCGGTCGAGTTTCGATCGGGTGAGGATCCGTCCGGGGCGCGGTGCGACGTCACCGCACGAGAAGCAGAAGCCTTCCGCGCAGGGCTCTTTGCCTGTGTGCGAACGCCGGCGGCGCGGGCCAGCGCGGCGATCGCTCGCTTCAGCTCCTGCGCGATCTCCTCGAGCTCGGGGAGGGCGTCATAGTCGCCGAGAAGGCCGAAGCCCAGATGGCCGTCGTAGCTCATCACGGCGATGCCAAGCGCCTGGCGCTGGGCGAGAGGCACGACGGGGTAGAGAACGTGCAGGCGCCGTCCGAGCAGATAGAGCGGGAACTGGGGACCGGGAACGTTGGTGACGACGAGGTTGAAGAACGGTTGACGCGGTTGCAGGCGCGCCGCCTGGCTGAGGATCGTCGGGGGTGCAAACCCGGCGAGGTTCGTGAGCACCTGAGCGCCGACCGCCTGCCCGGAGTGCTTGAGGTCCTCCATCGACTTGGCGATGCGGCGCAGGGAGTCGGCGGGATTCTGGACGCCGACCGGAAGCGGCGCCCACATCGCCGCGACCTGATTGCCGAGCGCACCCCGCTGGGACTTCGGACGCACCGACACGGGGACCATCGCCTTCAGAACCAGGCCGTCGGTGTCGTAGCCGTGGCCGCGCATGAAGCGACCGAGCGCGAGACTGACCGACGCGAGAACCACGTCATTGAGGGTGCCTCCGAGCGAATCCTTGATCGCCTTGAACTGGAGCAGGTCGGCATCTAGGAACGTGTAGCGGCGGTGCGGGCCGATGTCGACGTTGAACGGGCTCTGAGGGGCAGGGGCGTTGATTCCCTCGAGCGTCGTTGCGCCGACGCTCTCGATGACGTCCCTGATCTGGGCGATGGCCTTGCGCGGAGCGCGCACGAGAGCGCGCGCGCCGCGCACCATCTCCCCGGGGACCGTAGCCCGCTCGATGAGCGCCTCGCCGAGCAGCTTTGCCGATCCCGGCAGCGGCTTTGCGCTCCACGGCGACGGCGGAGCGGTCGGCGCGGCGGGTTCGCGAGCGGTGTCGAAGAGCACCGTCGTGATGTCCACGCCGGAGATGCCGTCGACGAGGGCGTGGTGCGTCTTTGCGACCAGCGCAAACCGGCCGCCTGACATGTTCTGCACAAGCCAGATCTCCCACAGCGGCTTGGAGCGATCGAGGCGCTGGGAGAACAGACGCCCCGCGAGCCGCTTCAGCGCCCCGTCGTCGGCTGGCTTCGGTAGCGCCGTGTGGCGGATGTGGTAGTAGGGGTTGAAGTGGGGGTCGTCCGTCCACACCGGTCGGCCCTGGGCGAGCGGAACGAAGGCCAGGCGCTGGCGGTAGCGCGGCACCAGGTGCAGCCGGTTGGTGACGTGCTCGACGAGTTCCCGCAGCGACGGGGCCTTGCCTTCGAACACCATCACCGAGGCGACGTGCATGTGCGCCGCCGAGTGATCCTCGAGATGCAGGAACGCCGAGTCGAGGGCGGTCAGGCGATCGGGATTGGCCATGTCGCTCGATTGTCCCTGTTGTGGCCCCGCACGTCAACGAGGGCGCGCGAACGGAGTAGGCACGGGCATTTCCGCCGCCGCTAGCCGTCCCCGCCGGCGTCCTCGGTGCGCATGCCTCCGATGAAGACGTTCTCGGACAGGCGTAAGAGCCCGACCATGATGTGCGGCCGCATGTCGCTGCCGCGGACTCTGAGATGAGAGCCGTGCGGACCGAGGACCTCTACGATTGCGCAGACGTCGCCGATCTCGCAGTCGTCGCCGTAGTCGGCTTCGATCGCCTCCATCTGATCGGCTACGACGCGCCCCATCTTGCTCTGGTCGAGCGTCATCTGTGCGACCTCCTTTTGCCAGGGTTGGACGGCGTCGCTCGCAGGGAGCTGTTCAAGCTACTGCGCCAGTCCTGCCGCTTCGAGCGCCTGCTGCCAGCTGAGGAAGAAGCGGGCTTCCCCGACCGTGCCGTCGTCGCGGAGGTCAGCGTTGATGACGCCGAACGGCTGGCGGACCGGGGCACCCGACTCCTTCGCGCGACCGGTGAACTCGGCGAGGATCAAGAGCCGCTCGTGCATGTCGCGCACGTCGTGAACCTCAAATGCGACATCGTCGACGTTATCCGTCCAGACGGCGCTCAGCTTGCGAATGCCCTCGTGCCCGTGGCATACAGCCTCGTCGATCCAGCCGGGGGCCGGATAGCAGACGACATCCAGCGCATAGAACACGAGCAGAGACTCGATCCCGGCGTTGAACGCCTCGGCCCGTCTGTCTCCCCTCTTGCCCTCGCCATTCTCGCTGGACATCCCGTAGAGCAGTATTCCGCAGGCGAGTCCAAAAGCACGGGTTGTGCTGACACGGCCTGGGCTTGATCGGTCCGAGGGGACCTCGTTGGTTGCGTTCGCTCGCCCCTTGATCTGGCGCTGATGATCACGTGAGAGAATCGAACTCGATGCAAGCCGTCGTGATCGGAACCGTGATCGTCCTTCTCCTCGGGTTTCCGCTGAGGAAGTTCGGTCGATGGCTGCAGCGCAAGGGCAGGGACGTCGAAAGGAACCGCGAAGATGGCGTCCGTTGACGGGACAACGCGCCTGGCTCTGCTTCGCTCATTGCGCCGGCCGCCGCCGCGCTCTCGCTACCCTCGCACTAGATGACCGGTGGACTCAAGGTCGTGGCAACGGCCGCCAACGAAGCCGAGGCTGACATGCTCTGCGGTCGGCTCGCGGAGGCCGGAATACAAGCTGTCGCCCAGCGCACCATCGGCGGCCCTGAATGGGGATGGTCCGGAGGGCGCTTCGTGTACGTCGACGAGGCCGACCTGGACCGTGCCAGCGCGCTGCTGAAGTCTGACGAGCAGCCGTTCAGCGACGAGGAGCTGGCGAGCTTGAGCGACGAAGCGGGCCGCGAGGCCAACGAGCATGAGAAGCGGCGTGACTGAAGGCTGGCTGGCCGGCGGGCTTTAGATACCGGCCTGCTGCGTGCTGGATGCGCGCTTCTGATGCCGCTGCCGCTCGAGTCATAGGAGTGCGGCCGCGGCAACGCCGATCATCGGCATGGGACGGCGAGGCGTTCGGGAGCGCGATCAGCATGCCGGTGATTGTGCGAGATCGCACTTCTGCAGTAGATGACCATGTGTGCCGTCCGTCACACAAGATCAACCTGTGCGTCTCTAGCATGCGAACAATTGTTCGACTCGCCGAATCGCATCCGTGAATGGAGGCGAGCGGGGGACCCATAGCCGGATCGCTTTCTTGGCGGTCCGGATGGGGCGAATCGGTCACAGGACGTGGCCGTAACGCCCCGCTGAGACGCGTCCCGTTCGCGTGTTCAGCGGGCTGTGAGCCCGACAGCTAACCCCGTAGGCGAACATGCAAGGAGGTTTTCCCAAACATGTACGTCCCAGCGACGCTTGGGCACCCTGGGGCTGCCCTGACCCCGGTAGGTATCGCGTCCATAGCAGCCACGACCGGCACTGGCGCCGTGCGCACCTCTCTGGAAGTGCGCAACGCGAACCTCGACGTTCTCGACGACCATCGCGTAACCGTTACCGGAGCGCTGCTTGAAGCTAGCCGTTCCGGGCTGCCCGGTCGCGTGATCGTGCTGCAGGCGCTCGGACGCCGCGGCTGGAGCACGCTCACGCGCGGACACACCGGAGCGAACGGTCGCTTTCAGCTGAGCTACGTTCCGCACCAGATCGGAAGTACCTCGGTGCGCCTGAGCTTCGCAGGCGACGCTGATGATCTCGCTGCGCACCGGCGGCTCGGGCAGTTGAACGTGTTTCGCCTGGTAGGCGCGTCCTGGTACGGAGGCGGCGGTGGCCTGGCGTGTGGCGGCTCGCTATCGAGCAACACGATGGGCGTGGCCAACAAGACCCTTCCGTGCGGCACGCTCGTCACGCTCCGCTACGACGGCCACTCGGTGCGCGTCCCGGTGATCGACCGCGGGCCGTATGTCGCCGGGCGCGAATTCGACCTCACGGAAGCGACCAAGCAGGCGCTCGGCTTCGGCGACACCGGAGAGGTGTGGAGCACCGGCTGATTTGGGAGCGATCATGCAGGGGTTGGCTATCGCCCGTCTGCTTCCGTTCAATCTCCCGGATGTCACTCGGAGCACACGCCTCACGTACGCACCTCTGGCTTGAGAGCCTCGGCGATTGGAGCTGGCCGGGCCGGGGGGGAGGTGGCGGCGATTTCCTGCCTCCCTCGTGGGTGCCGGCCCTTCCTCCGCGTCTCGAGCCCGCGATGGCCGGACCGGCCGCGCCGGCCTCATGGCAGCCAGAACGCGCGCCGGGCCGGAAGCTGGCGCTCGGGGCAGTGCTCAGCGCCCTCGCGGCCGCCTGCGCCGCCGCTGCACTTGGAGGCCCGATCAACGTCGAGCAGCTGCTCGGGTACCGCTCGCACTCTGCGGCGACCCGCACCGCCGAGCCCGCAGCCGTCATCGCTCCGCCCGATGTGGAACAGCCGCTCCCGGAGCTCAGGCTGATCAGCACCGATGCCGCCGGCAGCTCGATCGAGCGCGCGAGCTACACCTCTCCGGCTCTCCGAGGCGAAGGGTCATTCCTCGTCTACCTGCCGCCCCGCTACGCGAGCACGACGAGTCGATACCCGGTCCTCTATCTGCTGCATGGCCGTGACGGGCACGCGACTGCCTTTCTGGAAATCGGCATCCAGGCGAGCCTCGATCGACTGATCGCCGCGCGAGCGATCCCGCCGATGATCGCGATCATGATCCAGGACCGCGGCGGTCTCAACAACTGGCGCGACGTGGAAGGCCACAACAGCGCCACATACGTCGTCGAAGTCCAGGAACTGGTCGACCGCATGTTCAGAACGATCGCCACGCGCGCCGGACGCGCGATCGCCGGAAGCTCGATGGGCGGCTTCGGCGCGATGAACGTCGCGCTGGCCAACCCATACCGTTTCGCGGTCGTCGAGAGCTGGCTCGGCTTCTTCAACAACCTCGGAGCCGAACTGACTGCCGATCAGCCTGTCTTCTCTCGACTCGGCCTGCACGCGTTCCTGTACGGCGCAGCAGAAGACCCCGTCGCCAATCCCGAAGAGGATCCGGCGTTCGCCGCCGAACTTCGCGCGGCCGGCGCTCAAGCCAAGAGCGCCATCTACCCCGGTGGACACAGCCTCGAAAAAGTTGAGGAACATCTCGACACCGGACTCCTGTTCGCCGGCCATCACCTCCCGAGGTCGCTCGGTGTCGCGGGCTGAGCGGAGTTCCCGCCGGCAGCTCGGCGCCGGCGCACCCGCGGCGCGGGCCCTTGGGGCTGGGGCCGTCGGGGCGTTGGCCGTTGGTGCGTGTGCGGTCGGCGCTCTGGCGATCGGCAGGCTCGCCGTCAAGCGAGCCACGATCGGATCGCTCGAGGTCGGCGAGCTGAAGGTCCGGCGGCTGATGGTCGACGAGCTCGTCGTCGCGGAGGATCGACGTCGCGCCGCGGACAGCGACGGCGCACAGAACCGCACCTAGACGTTCGCCGGCCGGTACAGTGGCATAGGGCTGGTCGACATGCTGCGGAGGGTGCGCACGGCTTCTAGCGGCGTCGCCCTGCTGGCTGGCCAGCCAGTATCATCGCGGTGTCCTGCGACAACGATCACGGAGGTCCCATGGCGGCTGTTGGCAGCGATCTTCAGAACGTTCGCGTCGGCGAGCGCGAGCTGTGGCAGGACGGTCCGCCGCACGAGCTTTTCAAGCGCTTACGCCACGAATGCCCGGTCCATCTCACCGAGCGCATCACCGAGTTCCCTGACGAGGCCGGCTACTGGTCGGTGACGACCGCCGATGACGTTCATACGGTGAGCCGCGACTGGAAGACCTACTCATCCGAACTCGGCGGGATCACGGCCGTCGCGCGGGTCTTTCCGCTCGAGCTCACGCGGGCGATGTTCATCGGCATGGATCCGCCGAAGCACGACCGGTTGAAGGCGCTGTTTCAGGCTGGCTTCACGCCGAAGCGGATCGCGGCGCACGAGCAGGAGATCCGGGCGATCGTGCTGCGCGTGCTCGACCGGCTCGAGGGCCGTGAGACGTGCGAGCTGGTAAGCGACGTGGCGCAGCCGGTCGTCTCGCGCGTGATCGGCAGCTTCATGGGCATCCCCGAGGAGGACGACGCGATCTGGGCGCGGCTGATGAACTCGACCCTCGGAGCGGGGGACGTCGACCTCAATCCCGAGGGGATCGAGGGCGCTGTCGACAGGGACGTTCCCGAGATCTTCGAGCGTTGCCGCGAGCTGATCGCGGCGCGGCAGGAGCATCCGACGGATGATCTGACGAGCGTGCTGGTGCACGCGGAGGTGGAGGGGGAGAAGCTCGAGGAACACGAGATCGTGATGGGCTTCTTTTTGCTCGTCGCGGCGGGCAACGACTCGACGAAGGCGACTTATTGCAGCGGCATGCGCGCGCTGATGGAGGATCCCGAGCAGAGGCGGCTGCTGCTCGATGACCCGTCGCTGATCCCCGCGGCGGTGGAGGAGTCGCTGCGGATGTTCCCGGCGTTCGCGCATTTCCGGCGCACTGCGACCTGCGAGACCGAGCTGCACGGGCAGCGGATCAGGCGGGGGGAGAAGGTCGTGATGTGGTACGCGTCGTCTAACCGCGATGAGACGCGCTATGAGGACCCCGACCGCTTCGATGTGACGCGCAACCCCGAGCATCAGGCGTTCGGCGCCGGCGGGCGCCACTTCTGCCTCGGCACCGCGCTCGCGCGGCTCGAGCTGCGGATCCTGATCGAGGAGACCCTAAGGCGCTACCCCAACATCCAGCTCGCCGGCGAGCCCGCGTACGTCGAATCGCCGTTCATAAACCAGCTCAAGACGCTGCCTGTCAGTCTCCGCTCATAGCATCGCCGCAGCCCGGCCGGGCTCTCCCGCGCCGAGAGCGATGCGCCTCGTGTTCGAGGGCGCTCGCGCTGCTGGCGAATATCCTCGAAGGGTGTGCGGTCGCTACACCAATACAGCCGGCCCTGAAGAACTCAACGATCGCTTCAGAGTTCCGATCCGAAGCGAGGCCGGGACGCGACGCTTCAACATCGCGCCGACCGAAGAGGTGCTCGCGATCGTCGCGCCCAAGGGCGAGCCCGAGGCGCGCCTGCTGCGCTGGGGGCTGATACCGCCGTGGTCGAACGACCTCAAGACGGCGCACAAGATGATCAACGCGAGGATCGAGACGGTGACCTCGAGATCCGCCTACCGCAGCCTGATCCCCAAGGCGTCGCGGCGTGCGCTGCAGCTCGCCGACGGGTACTTCGAGTGGTTGAAGCCGGAGAAGCGCAGCGAGCCGCGACAGCCGTTCTTCTTCCAGGTCGACCACGGGATCCCGTTTGCGTTTGCGGCTCTGTGGACGCCCGCGAAGATCGAAGGCGACTGGATCGCCAGCGTTGTGATGCTCACCTGCGATTCGGCCCCCAACCGCGTCGCCGCGGCGATCCACGACAGAATGCCGGTGATCCTCGCCGACCGCGACGCGCAGCAGGCATGGCTCGATCCCTCGCTCAGCTCCGAGGAAGCGATCGAGCTCTGTGGCGCGCTGGCGACCGAGCGCCTGTCGGCGCAGCCGGCCAACCCAGCGGTCAACAAGGTCTCCGAGGACGCGGTCGAGGGACCCGAGCTGCTGCTCGCCCCCGGGTGAGCAGGCGCGGGCCGGCCCCCGATCAGGCGGTCAGCCAGCGCTTGGGATTGGCGACGAAGATGGTCTCGAAGGTCGTCTCGTCCAGCACCTCCTGTTCGCGCAATGCGGGCACGACCTCGTCGAAGACGAGGGTCATCGACCAGTTGCGGATGGCTCCGCTGGCTTCGAACACCTCGGCGGCCTCGGCGGGGAACCAGTCGATCGTGGCGCAGTAGTCCTGGGAGATCATCAGGCGCTCGGCGTGCCCCCGCCGCAAGAGCTCGGCGGTCGTCGCGTTGCGCCGGTCGATCGGCAGGAACATCTCAAGGCCGTAGCGGTCCAATCCGACGTAGACGCCCTTGGCGATCAGCCCCTCGATGTAGGCGAGATCATCGGTATCTCCGCTGTGTGCGATCTGGACGCGCGCCAGGTCGACACCCTCCTCCTGGAAGATCTCCACCTGCCGCGGGCCCGTCCCCACCGCAGGCATCGAGTGGGCCATGATCGGCGCGCCCGTCTGCACGCTCGCTCGCGCGACCGCGCGGTGGATCTTCTCCACATGCTCCGTCACGCCGGCCGCATCGGCGGCGCACTTCAGGAACGCCGCTCTGATGTCCGTCCCCTGTATGCCGCGTTCGATGTCCGCGATGAAGTGGTCGGCCATCACGTCGACGTCGCGGTTCTCGAAGTAATGGGGGAGATAGTCGTAGCTGTAGATGCCGGTGCAGGCGATGATCTGCACGCCGGTCTGATCGGCCACGCGCTTCATGAACCGCACGTCACGCCCGCCGAACATCGCCGTCGGGTCGACGATCGTCCGCACGCCTTTGGCCTTCGCCGCCGCGACCGCCTCGAGCGCCGCGTCGAGCTCTGCGTCCTCGTCGTAGCGATCCGGCCACTGCGCCGCGACCGCCTCGTCTCGGAAGCGAACGTGCTCGTGGGCGAGCACGATCCCCAGATCGTCTGCGTCGCGGGTGCCCTGCACGGTCTCAACGGTCGGCATTCGGCTCTCTCCTAATTGGTCGGGTCAGCGCAGCTCCCTGCCCCAGCGCGTCTCCTCGCGGATCTGCTTCTTGAGCAGCTTTCCGCTCGGATTGCGCGGCAGGGGATCCTCGCGGACAGCGATGTACTGCGGCACCTTGAAGTCCGCGAGGCGCGCGCGACAGTGTCCGAGCACGGAGTTCACGTCGAGCACGCGCCCAGCGAGCGGCACGATCACGACGCCGACCTTCTCGCCCATCATCTCGTCGGGTACTGCCACCACAGCGGCCTCGCCGACGCCCGGCGCGCCTGCGAGGACGTTTTCGACCTCGATCGAGTAGATGTTCTCGCCGCCGCGGTTGATCATGTCCTTCTTGCGGTCGACGATGTAGAGCAGGCCGTCGTCGTCGATGCGCGCGACGTCGCCGGTGTGCAACCAGCCGTCCACGAACGTCTCGGCGTTGGCCTGTGGCTTGTTCCAGTAACCCTGCACGACGTTCGGCCCGCGGACGAGTAGCTCCCCGACCCCGCTCTGCGGGTCGGGATCCTCGATCGACAGATCGACCACGGGCATCGCGAAGCCAACCGAGTCGGCATGCTCCGCAGCCTCCTCGTGAGGCAGGAACGAGGTCAGTGACGACGTCTCGGTCAGGCCGAAGCCATTGCCGACGCGCGCGTTCGGAAAGGCCTCCTGGATGCTCTCCACGAGGCTCACCGCAATCGGCGCACCGCCGTAGGAGACCCAGCGGACACCGCTGACGTCCACGCTCGGGAACTTTGGATGGCGGATGACCGCGTGGTAGATCGCCGGGACCGACACAAGCTGGTTGACGCCGTGCGACCCGACCGCCTCGAAGAAGCCGTCGAAGTCCAGGGCGCTTGCGAGGATCTCGATGCGTCCGCCGATCTCGAGCATCGGGATCAGCTGGCTGTTGCAGCCGGTGACGTGGAAGAGCGGGACCGAGACGAGCGTCGAGATCTCCGGTCCTTCGGCGCGATCGGTGAACAGGCACCTGAACGCGTTCTCGCTGTTGGTCGTGAAGTTGCTATGCGAGGTCATCGCGCCCTTCGGAAACCCGGTCGTTCCGCTGGTGTAGAAGATCGCCGCGAGCTCGTCTCCGTCTAGATCCTCCACCACCGCGGGCTCTCCGTCGGGCAGGTCCTCGCCGGGGGCGAAGGTGAACGCGGCGCCGGAGTCGTCTACGACATAGGAGACCTCATCATCGGTGAAGCGCGTGTTTACCGGAACGACGACAGCCCCGAGCAGCTGCGCGCCGAAGAACGCCAGCACCCACTCGATCCCGTTGGGCAGGCGGATGGCTATGCGCTCGCCGCGCTTGATGCCGGCGGCCCTCAAGCCGCCTGCCACGCGAGCCGAGCGCTCCCACAGCTCGCCGTAGCTGATCGACGGACCGCCGAGCAGAACGAGCGCCGTGGCGTTCGCGTCCCGCTCGACGCTGTCCCTCAGCAGATGCACGAGCGACGGCGGGCGATCACGGTAGCGCGCGACTCCGTCGGCGCCGCGCTCGACGCCGGTCTCATCGAATGGATTACGTCCACGTGGATACGGCTCGGTCACCGGCGCACTCCCAGCTCGCTGTCGGCCGAGAGCCTATCCTCAGTACCACGACCGGCGTGCCGCCAGGCGTCCGCGGCCCCCGTGCGCACGCCGCCCGGCCAACCGCTCACTCCGGCAAGTACCTGCTGGCGATGTGCTCGATCGTGCTCTTCGTGCGCATCGTCATCGACCCGAGGAGCTTCTCGATCGTGTTCATGTCGAGGGCCGACTCGAGCATGCGCCCGCTGGGAAGCCAGTAGAGCTCCCGCTCTCCGAAGGCGAGCCTGTCGAGATCGCTCTCGAGTGCGAGCAATGCGTCTCGAGCGTGTGACGACGGGGGTGAGGAGAGCATCGCCACCTGGAGCTTGCCCTCCGAGGCTCGGACGAGCTCTTGCGGGAAGGGCTGCATCGCAGCGATCGCACGAACCTCCTCGGCCGCGCGAACGAACGTCGGAACGGCATACCCGAGCGCCGCCGCGAGCCCGTCCTCGATGCGCGCGGTGAGGGCGGCCGGCGTTTGCGCCCCGGCGTTGAAGACCACGTTGCCGCTGGCACGAAAGCTCGCGACCTCGCGAAACCCAAGCTCGAGGAAGCACGAGCAAAGCTCGTCGTTGGTGAGGCGGTGGCCGCCGACGTTCATGCCGCGGAGAAACGCCGCATATCGGGACATGTCCGCCACCCTATCCCGGACGCCCCTTGGCAACAGCGCGGTCTGCGCGGCAGCTGCGCCTCCTCGGGAGCGGTTAGCCTGGCGGGACTCACTCCACGACCGCCAGGCGGTGTCCGATGCCCGAAAGGCTCACCCTGTACGTCTGTCACATCGACGAAGGCGGTCCCAAACCGCATGCATGCCGCCGCGCGCAGCAGGCATTGCGCGCAGCAGGCCACGACTTCGAGAAGGTCGTCTTCGCCAGGGGCAGGCCCTTTGGCCTGTTCACCAAAGGGCGCCGTCCTGAGCTGAAGGCGATCAGCGGTCAGGAGCAGCTTCCGGTGCTTTTGCTTCCCGACGGCAGCACCGTCAACGGCAGCGCGAAGATCATCGCCTGGGCGAGCAGCACGGCGCCCGCAGGCGACGAACAGCGGAGCGCCTAAGCTCCAAGCCGTCGCCGGCCAACCAGGTGCGGCCGGGTCAGGCTGTCGCCGAAGCCCCCAGCTGCTCGGCGAGGATCGCCGCCAGCTGGGCGCGATGGCGCCTGCCGCCGCCGAGGAGCGCACCGTCGAGCTGCGCGCGCTTGAACAGCCAGTGCACGTCGGCCTCCCACGTGAAGCCAATCCCGCCGTGAGCCTGGATCGCGCTCGCGGTGACCTCGCGTGCCGCGTCCGATGCGGCCGCCTTGGCCATCGCCGCAGCCTCCGGCAGCCGCTCGGGATCCGCATCGGCGGTCCACGCCGCGAACGCCGTCGTCGAGCGGGCCTTCTCGGTCTCGAGCAGCATCTGCGCACAGCGATGCGAGACGGCCTGGTAGGCGCCGACCGGCACGCCGAACTGCTTGCGCTCCTTGACGTATGCGACGGTCATCTCGAGCGCGCGATCGCACACCCCGACGAGCTCGGAGCTGACCGCGACCAGTGCCCGATCGATCCCGGCCGCGACGTCGCCTGCGAGCGCCTCGCCGGCGTCTTCAGCGGCGCTCACGCGCGCAGTCGAGCGGGTCGGGTCGATCGACGCGACCGGGGTCACGTCGGCCTGCCCGGCCGCGAGAACGCGCCCGCTGCGATCGTCTTCGACGAGCACGATCACCTCGGCCTCGCTCGCCCCGATCACCAGCTCTGCCGTGCCCTCGACGGCGACTCCTAGCGCACCCGTCGACTCGCCGGCCGCGAGCGCGGGCAGCCAGCTTTCGCGCTGCTCCGCCGAGCCGGCGTGCTCGATCAGGGTGGCCGCCATCACGCTCGGCAGGAACGGCACCGGCGCCAGAGCACGGCCGAGCTCCTCGCAGAGAATCGACAGCTCGATGCGGCCAAGGCCCTGGCCGCCTTGCTCCTCGGCGATCGCGATGCCCGGCCAGCCGAGCTCGCACAGCTCGCCCCACAGCGATCGATCGATCGTGCCGGCCTCGGCATGCTCGCGCACCCGCTCCGGCCGCGCGCGCTCTGCAAGCAGCTCGCGCGCCGTGCGCTGGATCTCGCGCTGGTCGTCGGTGAAGCCGAAGTCCATCGGGCTCCTAAGCCGCGGCCTTCAGCCGCGGCAGGCCGAGCACGCGCTCGGCGACGATGTTCTTGAGCACCTCGGTGGTACCGCCCTCGATTGTGTTTCCGCGCGCGCGGAGGAACTCGTAGCTCCAGCCCGTGCCGGCGGTCAGCGCCTCGGGACCGATGATCTCGGCGGCGAGCTCGGTCAAGCGCTGGTTCGTCTCGGACCACAGCCACTTCACGAGCGAGCCCTCCGGACCCGGCTGGCCGTAGCGTTCGGCGTCAGTCAGCCCCTTCCAGGCCATCAGGCGGATCGACTCGCAGCGCACGTGCAGCTCGGCGAGCGCATCGGCATAGCGGGGGTCCTCCAGCAGGCTGCGCTCGGCGGCGAGGGAAACCAGGTCGTCGAGCAGCTGGCGAAGCCGGATCTGGAGGGCGAATCCGAGGCCCGCGCGCTCGTTCATGAGCGTGGTCAGCGCGACCTTCCAGCCGTTGCCCACGCCGCCGACGACGTTCGCATCGGGGATGCGCGCATCCTCGATGAACAGCTCGTTGAACTCCGCCTCGCCGGTGATCTGGCGCAGCGGGCGGACCTGCACGGCGTCCTGCTCCATGTCCATCAGGAAGTAGGTCAGGCCCTTGTGCTTCTCGGCCTCCTGATCGGTTCGCGCGACGAGCATGCACCACTTCGAGTACTGCGCGCCGCTTGTCCACACCTTCTGCCCGGTGACGACCCACTCATCTCCGCGCTTGACCGCGCGCGTCTTCAGCGCGGCGAGGTCCGAGCCGGCGTCGGGCTCGGAGAAGCCCTGACACCAGATCTCCTCGGCTGAGAGGATCGGCGGCAGGTAGCGCTCCTTCTGCTCGGGCGTTCCCCATACCATCAGCGTGGGGCCGCCGAGCAGCAGCCCAAGCGTGTTGACCGCGAACGGCACGCGCGCACGCCCGATCTCCTCGAAGTAGATCGCTGATTCGGTCGGTGTCGCCCCGCGTCCGCCATACTCGATCGGCCAGCTCGGAGCCGCCCAGCCGGCGTCGCAGAGGCGGCGCTGCCAGTCGCGCCTCCAGGCGTGATGGGCGTCCTCGCCGCCCTCCGCTGGCTCAGGGTCGGGCGGGTTCTCCGCGAGCCACGCGCGCAGCTCGTCGCGGAACGCCGTCTCCTTGGGGCTGAATGTCAGGTCCATAGCTGTCTGCTGGAGCCTACCTGGGAATCCGCACGCCAGGGTGCAGCCCAACCGGACTGGCTCGCCGCTCGCCGAGCACCTCGCCGGCGCGGTCTCACACCGCCGTCGCCCGCGGCGCGTAGCGGTGGTGCAGCATCATCGCGTTCCCGTCGGGGTCGGTGAAGAACGCCATGTGACAGACCCCTGTGTCGAGCGTCTCGCCGGCGAACTCGACGCCTCGCGCTTCGAGCTCCGACCGGCGCGCCCCGACGTCGTCGACGTGCAGGCCGATCGGGTTGGGGTTGATCTTGTGTTCCAGTCCGACCCCGTCGGCGTCGAACACGCTCAGGGTCAGATTGCCGGTCTCGAACTCGGCGTACCTACGGTCCTTCAGGTAGACCGACCGCGGCAACCCGAGCGTCTCCCCGTAGAACTCGACCGCAGCATCGATGTTGCGTGTCGGCATGCCGACGAAGTCGACGCCGGTGACGAGCTGCGTGGTCATCCTCTGCCTCCTTGATGTGGTTGCGAAAGCGCGAGGTCCGATGTTACCCGGGGATCCGAAGCCGCCCCCGCCGCGAGCACCGCTAGATTCAACCGGTGGGCCTGGCGGAGCCGACAGAGCTGAGCGTCGCGCACCTGGACGCCGACGCGTTCTACGTCTCGGTCGAGCTCTTGCGCCATCCCGAGCTGCGCGGCATGCCGGTGATCGTCGCCGGCAGCGGCCCACGGGCGGTCGTGACGACCGCGAGCTATGAGGCGCGTCGCTACGGGGTCGGCTCGGCGATGCCGGCCGCGAGGGCGCGGCGGCTGTGTCCTGCCGGGGTGTTCCTCCCGCCGGACTTCACCACCTACCGCGAGATGTCCAGGCGGATCATGGCGCTCGTGCGCGCGCACGTGGAGCGGGTGGAGGTCGTGGGGCTCGACGAGGCCTATCTCGACCTCGCGGGCCTGTACTCGCCCCGCGCGGCGATGCGCCGGCTCGTCGCGGAGATCCGGGCTGTCACACAGCTCACGTGCTCGGTGGGGATCGGCCCGAACAAGCTCGTCGCGAAGGTCGCATCCGACGCCGAGAAGCCCGGCGGCTTCGTCGTGCTCAGCCGCACGCAGGCTTGCGAGCGCTTCGCGTCCGCGCCTTCCGGCCTCCTGCCAGGCATCGGCCCGAAGACGGCTGCGCGCCTGGCCGAGCTGGGCCTGACCACGCTCGCGGCAGTCGCCTCCGCGCCCGAGCGGCTCCTGGTCGAGCGTTTCGGGCCGAACCTCGGGCGCGAGCTCGGCAGGCGCGCCCGATTCGAACACGACGGCGAGATCGGAGCGGCGCGCAAGGTCATCTCCGAGTCGCGCGAGCGGACATTCGACCGCGACATCAGCGACCCGGCTGAGCTGCGCGAGGCGCTCTCGCGGATGGTGCACGAGCTGTGCGCCGGCCTCGCGGCGCACCGCCGTCGCGGCCGTACGATCGGCATCAAGGTTCGCCTCGACGACTTCACGACCGTCACTCGCGCGCACACGGTCCGCGAGCCGACGTCGGACGCCGAGCTCGTGACGACGATCGCGCTGAGGCTCCTGAGCGACTATTCGCCGCCGCGCCCAGTGCGGCTGCTCGGCGTGCGCGTCGCCGGCCTCGCGCAGGCTGACGCGCAGGACGCCGATGGTGACGAGGACCGCGACCAGCGCCCGTCGAGGCACTCACGCGACCCCGCCGCCCAGCTCGTGCTGCCCATGTAGCACGCCGGGGCGCGCCGGTCTCGCTGCGGCGGTCCGCGGTTGACGGCGGGCCGCTAGGATCGCGCGATGCCTCTCGTGCGTGCCGGCGCCGTCGAGCTCGACTACGAGCGCAGCGGGTCCGGTCCGCCGTTGTTGCTGATCATGGGGATGAGCGGCAGCGCCCTTCACTGGGGTGAGCCGTTCCTCGACGCACTGCGGCGCGACTTCGAGCTGATCGCCTACGACCACCGCGGCGTCGGCGGGAGCAGTCCACTTCGTGAGCCGGTGACGATCCGCCAGATGGCGGACGATGCCGTCGGGCTGCTGAACGCGCTCGAGATCGACTCCGCGCACGTGCTCGGGATCTCGATGGGAGGCATGATCGCCCAGGAGCTCGCTCTAGGGCACCCAGAGCGCGTGCGGACGCTGGTCCTCGGCTGCACCAGCTGCGGTGGCGAGGAGGCGGTTCCCACCTCCCCGCAGGTGGTCCAGCGGTTGACCGCGGCGATGATGTCCGGCGATCGTGAAGGCGCCGTGCGAACGGCGTTCGAGATCAACGTCTCGCCGGAGGGCGCCGCGGACGGCGCCCTCTGGGCGAGCTTCCTGGCCGTCGCCGAGCAGAGGGCGGTCGCCGTGCCGGTGATCATGGCCCAGCTTCAGGCATGCATCGCCCACGACACCTACGCGCGGCTGCCAGAGCTCGAGGCGCCCACGCTGGTCGTGCACGGCACGGAGGATCAGCTGCTGCCGGTCGGCAACGGACGCCTGATCGCCTCGCGCGTCCGCGGCTCGCAGCTGGAGATCCTCGACGGCGTCGGTCACCTGTTCTTCTGGGAGCGCGCCGAGCCCTCAGCCGAGCTCGTTCGAGCACACGCCGGGGTCGACGCGTGAGCGCCTGACGGCCGCGTATGGCCGGCTGATAGACCTGTGGGGATGGCAACCCCAGCGGCCTTCCTCGCAGTCCGCTCGGACGGGGTCACGCTGTCAGGCGAGCAGAGCGGCGAGGGCCGCACGATTGTCCTCCTGCACGGCCTGACCGCGACCCGGCGCTACGTGGTGATGGGCTCACACGCGCTCGAGCGCAGCGGGCATCGGGTGATCGCCTACGACGCCCGCGGCCACGGTCGCTCGACGCCGGCGGAAGACCGCGAGTACGGCTACGAGCATCTGACGGCCGACCTAGAGGCCGTGCTCGACGACGCGGGCGTCGAACGGGCTATTCTCGCCGGTGCGTCGATGGGGGCGCACACGGCGGTGCGCCTCGCCCTCCAGTTGCCCGAGCGGGTCGCCGGACTCGCGATCATCACGCCGTCGTATGACCCGTCGTCGCCGCGCTCAGCGCGGGATTTCGTGGGCTGGGATGCCCTCGCGGAGGGGCTGCGGAGCGGGGGAGTGGAGGGGTTCGTGCGGGCATACGACCTGGAGTCTGTGCCGCAGGCATGGCGCGCGACCGTCGCGATCGTTCTGCGCCAGCGCCTCGGTGCCCACGAGCATCCCGAGGCGGTGGCCGACGCGCTCGAAGTCGTGCCGCGCTCGAGGCCCTTCGAGGACATGCGCGAGCTGGCGGCGATCGATGCCCCCACCGTGGTGTTGGCCAGCCTCGACGAGGCGGATCCCGGTCACCCGCTGGCGGTCGGCGAGCGCTACGCACAGGCGATCCCCGGCGCGGAGCTGCTCGTCGAGGACGCGGGACCGCCGGTGCGCTCGCCGATCGCCTGGCAGGGCGGGCAGGTGTCGAGGGTGCTCGCCGAGCTCGCAGGGCGGACCGATACGTGATAGCGTACAAACGTATGCCGGTACGCGAGTGGGATGGGACGAGCTACGACCGCGTCTCCGGGACGATGCAGGAGCTGGGACTCGAGGTGCTCGAGCGGCTGGAGCTCGGAGGCGACGAGGTCGTGCTCGACGCCGGGTGCGGGTCGGGGCGGATCACCGAGGCGCTCCTCGAGCGGCTGCCGCGCGGCCGCGTGATCGCGGTGGACGAGTCCGCGTCGATGGCGCAGGCGGCGCGGCGGCGGCTCGGATCAAAGGTCGACATCCGCGTACTCGACCTCCTCGAGCTCGAGCTGGAGGAGCCGGTCGACGCGATTCTCTCGACGGCGACGTTTCACTGGATCTCCGACCACGACCGCCTGTTCGCAAAGCTGCACGCTGCGCTCCGCCGCGGAGGCCGACTCGTGGCGCAGTGCGGGGGAGAGGGCAACATCGACACCCTGCGCGGCAAGGCACATGCAGTGCTCGCGCACGAACCGTATGCGGCGCACTTCGCCGACTGGCGGCACCGTGGAACTACGCCGGGGCCAGGAGACGCAGGCGCGCCTGCTTGCGGCTGGTTTCAGCCCCGCCGCCTGCTGGCTCGAGCCAGCCCCGCGCAGTCCCGAGCACGCCGCGCGAGTTCCTCTCCACGATCGTCCTCGGCCCGCACGTCCAGCAGCTCCCGGAGGAGCTCCGCGAGCCGTTCATGGACGAGGTCCTCGCGGAGCTGGGTGAGCCGGTCGTGGTCGACTACGTGCGGCTGAACATCGACGCAACCGCTGCCCGGCGCAGCAGGCGCGCCTCACGCGAGCGCCGCGCCCGAGCTCGCTTCCTCCGCGCCACCGCCGCGCCGCTGAGCAGCGCGACATAACGACCGCCGCGGTCGAGCAGTTCCTCGTGGGTGCCACGCTCGACGATGCGCCCTGCGTCCAGCACGAGGATCTGGTCGGCGTCCCGGATGGTCGAGAGGCGGTGGGCGATCGCGATCGTGGTGCGACCCCGCGAGAGCTCGTCGAGCGCCTGCTGGACGGCGCGCTCGGTCTCGGTGTCGAGCGCCGAGGTCGCCTCGTCAAGGATCAACACCGGCGGGTTGCGCAGGACGGTGCGCGCGATCGCTATGCGCTGCTTCTCCCCGCCCGAGAAGCGATAGCCGCGCTCGCCGACCGGCGTGTCATAGCCGTCGGGAAGGGAGGAGATCAGCTCGTGGATCTGCGCCGCACGCGCTGCGTCTTCGATCTCCTCGTCGCTCGCCTCGGGGCAGGCGAAGCGCAGGTTCTCGCGGATCGAGGCATGAAACAGATAGGTCTCCTGCGAGACAAGCCCGACCGTCGCCGCCAGCGACTCGAGCGTCATGTCGCGGATGTCGACTCCGTCGATGCTCACGCAGCCGCGCTGCGGCTCGTACAGCCGCGCGACCAGGTAGGCAAGCGTGGTCTTGCCCGACCCCGTCTCGCCGACGAGCGCGGTGCGGGTGCCAGCGGGATCTCCGCGTTGATCTCCTCGAGCGTCCACGGCGAGTCTGGCGTGTAGCGGAACCACACGTCCTCGAGCTCCACGTCGCCGCGGACGCCGCTGAGCGCGCGTGCTCCCGGGCGTTCGACGATGTCCACGGGCAGGTCCAGGTACTCGAAGATGCGGCCGAACAGAGCGAGCGAGGTCTGCACTTCCAGGCCGACCGACAGCAGCTGCTGCATCGGAAACAGCAGGCGGGTCTGCAGCGTCGTGAACGCGACAACCGTGCCGATCGAGATCGCATTGTCGCCGTGGACGATGTTGTAGCCGGCGAACCAGTACACGGCGGCCGGCATGATCGCGAAGGCCATCTGCACCGAGGCCATTCGCCAACGCCCCGCCATGCGCGCGCGCACCTCCAGGTCGGCCAGTTCGCTGGACTCCGACGAGAAGCGCTCGACGAGCTCGTGCGAGCGGCCCATCGTCTTGCCGAGGAGGATCCCCGACACCGACAGCGACTCCTCGACCAGCGTTGACATGTCGGCCAGGCGACCCTGGCGCACCGACTGGATGCGCCGGCGCTCGTTGCCGACCCTTCGTGTCAGCCACACGAAGAACGGGAGCAGGATCAGCGAGAACACCGTCAGGCGCCAGTTCAGCGCGAACATCGCCACGACCGTCGCGGCAACGGTTGCGACGGTCGACACGGTCGAGGTGGCGGTGCTCGTAACCACATCGTCGATGCCGCCGATGTCATATGCGATGCGCGCCTGCACCTCACCTGAGCGGGTGCGTGTGAAGAACGCCAGCGACATACGCTGCAGGTGCGAATAGACGGCGGCGCGCAGGTCGTGCATCACGCGCTGGCCGACCTCGTTTGAAATCCACGTCTGCGCTACGCCGATCACGCCGTTGATGACCGCCAGCGCGATCATGCCTGCGACCAGCCATGTGAGCAGCGTGAGGTTGCGCTTGAGGATGCCGCCGTCGATCGCTTCGCGCAGCAGGAACGGCGAGGCGACGCTCAGGACCGAGCCGAGGAAGATCAGCGCGAGCAGCAGACCAAGGCGCACCCTGTAGGGGGCGAACAGCCGGCCAACGCGCCGCAGGGACACGGGCCTGTCCGGGATGTCCTCGGGGCGCAGCTGCGGGCGCTGCGATCGGCGGCCCCCGCCGCCGTGACCCTGGGCGAAGGGCTGATGGCTCACGGAGCTGACTTTAGAACCTGAACGTAGCCCGCGCGCGGCGCGATGCGCCGCGTCGGCCCTCCGCGGTCGATGCCATGCGACGAGCGATCGCCGTGTTCGGTGCAATACATCCGTCCACGCTCAGCCCCGCTTCGCCGGTATCCGGGTAATCCAGTTTGCATGGGCGCCCTGGTCCCATCCGCTCGCCGGCGGAGCCCCGGGCGCGGGGGTGCGCTCGCGTTCGCGGCTGCGCTGTTCATCGGCGTCTTCGCCCTGCGTATGAGCGATCCCAATGTTGGCGACGGCGATGGCTACCTCTTCGTGGTGCCGCTGGCGGTTCTCGCGCTCGGATTCGGGCTTCGCGGCGGACTGGCTGGCGCGCTCCTCGCCTTCGCTCTCCTCGTCACATGGGATCTCACTCGCGGCCACGCGGCGTTGACGTTCCTCGGCTACGTCGATCGCGGGATCGCGTTCTTCGTGCTCGGCGCCTTGCTCGGGGGCTTCGTCGATCACCGCTCCAGGGTGGAGGCTGCCCAGCGCAGCGCCGAGCTGCAGCTCGCCGACAGCGCACGATCTCTGAAGGCAAAGGTCGCCGAACGCACGCGCGATCTGGACGAAGCCCGGGCTGAGGCGGTTCACCTGCTGGCGCGTGCGGCCGAGTACCGCGACGACGCGACCTCTGAGCACACCGAGCGCGTTGGAGCGATCGCCGGCGAGATCGCCGCCCGACTCGGAATCCGGGCCGAGCAGATCGAGCGCCTGCGAGAGGCAGCATCACTGCACGACGTGGGAAAGCTGGCGATCCCAGACGCCATCCTGCTCAAGCGCGGGAACCTCGACGAAGACGAGCAGGAGATCATGAGGACGCATGCGGCGCTTGGTGCACGCCTGCTCGCCAAGAGCAGCTCACCGGTGCTGCAGATGGCCGCGACCATCGCCGCGACCCATCACGAGTGGTGGGACGGCACCGGGTATCCGCAGGGGCTCGCCGATGAGCGAATCCCGCTCGTCGGGCGCATCGTCGCCGTCGCGGACGTCTTCGATGCGCTCACCCACGACCGGCCCTACAAAGCGGCCTGGCCGATGCGTCAGGCGGTCGCCAGGATCAAGCGCGCGTCCGGGAGCCAGTTCGACCCCTGGGTCGTCGAAGCTTTCCTCGCGACGATCGATGAGCTCGCGCTCGCAGAAGACGGCAGCAGACCACCGATTGCCGGCGATTGCCGGAGCGATTCCGAGCTCGTCGCCGACGCTCGCGTCACGTAGCGGGCAAGACCCGCGCACCAACCAAATCCCGACGCGGCGCGGCGGCCGAGATCGGGTTCGGCGGTGAGGCAGGAGCGTGACCCGGCGGCGAGCAGCAGCCAGACCGGTAAACTCGGGAAAGCCGCATGGTTACTAGGGAAATGGACCTCTCGGCAGCCGAGCTGAGGGTGCTGGGCTGCCTCCTCGAGAAGCAGCGAACGACCCCCGATGCCTATCCGCTGTCGCTCAATGCGCTGCGCCTCGCAGCGAACCAATCCACCAACCGCGACCCTGTCGTCGAGTACGACGACGCGGCGATCCGCGATGCGCTGCATCGACTCGAGCGGCGCGGCCTCGCTCGTCTCGCAAGCGGCGCCGGCAGCCGAGCAGCGAAGTACAGACATCTGCTGGCCGAGGCGCTGCCGATCGACACCGGCGAGCAAGCGGTCCTGTGCGTGCTCATGCTGCGCGGCGCCCAGACGCCGGGCGAGATCAAGCAGCGCACCGAGCGGCTGCACGCATTCGCCGATATCGCAGCTGTGCTCGAGACACTGAAGCGCCTGATCGAGCGGGACCTGGTCGCGCGCCTGGGTCGGCGCCCCGGATACAAGGAGGAGCGCTACGTCCAGCTCCTGCAAGCCGAGCATCACCGCGAGGGTGACCGCGAGCTGGAGCCCGCGGTTGCGGTGCACGGCGCTCCAGCTCGCGAACAGCCTGCGCCCGACGGTCTGCACGAGCGGGTCGCGCGGCTCGAGCGCGAGGTCGCCGAGTTACGCGCCGCGATGCGCGATCCTTCTTTCCAGCGACGATGATTCACGCCGCCTCGACAATCGCCAGCGCCTCCGACACCGCCACTGGCGTCGGCATCCCGCTTGCCCTCGCCGCGGGTCTCGTGTCGTTCCTCTCCCCGTGTGTCCTGCCGCTCGTGCCTGGCTACCTGTCGACCGTGATCGGCGTGACGCCTGCGGACCTGAAGGGCGGCGTCGGAGCTCGTCGCGTGCTCGTCCCGAGCCTGCTCTTCATCTCGAGCTTCTCGGCGATCTTCATCCTGCTCGGGCTCAGCGCCACGGTCATCGGCTCAACCCTGAACACCCACAAACACACGCTCGAGCAGGTCGGCGGGGTGCTGATCGTGCTGATGGGCGTCGCGTTCCTGGCGACGCCGTTCGTGCGCGTCCTCAACCGCGAGTGGCACCCGGAAGCGCTGCTTCGCCTCGCCGGCCGCGGCGGACCGCTGGTCGCGGGCGCGGCCTTTGCGATCGCCTGGACTCCGTGCACGAGCATCACGCTCGGCGCGATCCTCACGCAGGCCGCCGTCTCGAGCTCCGCAGCCCATGGCGCACTGCTGCTCGCCTTCTACTCCGCCGGCCTCGCGATCCCGTTCCTGTTGATCGCGCTCGCATTCGAGCGGATGACCACCGCGCTCGGCGTCGTCAAGCGGCACTTTCCCGTGATCATCGGCGTTGGCGGCGCGATCATGATCTTGCTCGGACTGCTGATCCTCACCGGAGAGTTCACGATCCTCAACGCGAAGGCCAACACACTCCTGCAGGGTACGGGCCTCGACGTTTCGAGCATCTGAACGGTCGCGCGAGCTGCGCGTGGGCTCCTCGGTGAGCGGAGGCGACCTAAACACCGCCAAAGAACAGTATTCGGCAGCGAGCCGCAGCGATAGAAACACCGCCAGCGGCTTCGACTCACCGGTCAGCAGTCGGACACCGATCCCGCGAAGGATTAGCCCAGCTTGAGAGAGATCTAAGCGGAGCTTCAGCGACGCGGGTGAGAGTGCTCTGAATGCTGACCGAACTCGTCGTGATCCTGATACCAGCCGTTGGCTTACGCTCGCGGTCCTCGTCCTGGCTGCCTGTCGGGTGGCGGCTCGCGCAGACTCCGCGAGCCGCCGCGTCTACCCGCCGGCGCTGGCGAGCGGGGCGGATCAGGCGACCGGCTGAGCCGCGTCTGCGGCGGGCGACCGCGCGCTGCGCCTCTCCAGAAAGCGCTTTTCCCAGGCCTCCTGGTTGCGCTTGGCGTCGAGCACGAATGGCGAGAAGCCGATCGCCTTGACGATCAGCCGATTGATCAGCGACTCGGGGAAGGGGAGGGGCCGCAGCACGTCGACGAACAGGACGACGCGCGTCTCGTCTGTGTCGTTCCAGACCTCATGGTTGAACGTATCGTCGAAGATCAGGCTCTTGCCCTCCTCCCAGTGACGGATGTCCTCGCCAACGCGGATCCGGCACGCCTCGGCGTCGCGAGGCACGATCAGCCCGAGGTGGTAGCGCAGGACGCCCTTGTACGGACCGCGGTGGTCGAGGATGTGCTTGCGCGGAGAGAGGATCGAGAACATCGCGGTCGTCATCCCCGGTATCTGCTCCATGAGCCGCGCCGTGCGCGGACACATCTCGGTGCCGAGCTTTGCCTTGAATCCGTACCCGTAGAGGAAGAAGGTCTTCCAGCGGTCGTCGTCGGTGATCTCGATCTGGTCCTTGGAGATGTCCTGGAAGTTGGGCAGGCCCGCGTGATCCTCGAGCACCCGTTCGAGCTCCTCGCGGATGACCGTCCAGTTTTCCTCGACGTGCTGAACCCAGGGAAAGCGCTCGAGCGGGAAGAAGGTCGCGTCGCCGACGAGCGAGCGTCGCCCGATGAACCGCTCCACCGGCGCGAGCAGTCGTTCGCCGACGGCGATCGTCCACTGCACCGTCCGGTCCCACAGCGACTTCGACATGTTGCTCGCTCCCGCGTCGGTTCCTTGCGGCGGGCCGCTGTGCGGCCTTATCGCGGCCACACTAGCGGACGCCCCGGCTGAAGCGGCCTGCAGGCAGCGGCCCAAGGTAGCGCTCTGCCGTTTAGGACTTGCGCCAGCGGGTACCCGCCTGCCGACAAGCCGTGGGAGGTGCCCGCGCTGCTGATCGCTGTTACGAGAGTCGGCGCTGCATTCAGTCGAGATCCCGGAAAAGGAAGGTAAATGAAACGGTCTGCCAAACGCCCGATGGTCCTCGTGTTCGCCGCCGCCGTCCTCGCCGCCGCCTTCTCGGCGCAGTCCGCGGCCGCCTTCGCGCCGGCTGGCGCGAACGCGCTCCGCACCGAAGGGTCGGTCGACCTCGGTCCCGTCACGCAGACGAGATCGATCGTGCTGGCGCTGACGCCAAGCGACCCGGCCGGGCTGAGCGCGTTCGCCTCCCGGGCCGGCCACCCGCTGCTGACTCCGCAGCAGTTCGCCGCACGGTTCGCGCCGAACGCTGCGAGCGTGGCCGCCGTCGAGACCTGGGCCACGGCGCAGGGCCTGACCGTGGCGAGCGTCTCGCCGGACCACCTGCTGGTGCGCGTCTCGGGAGCGACCGGCACGCTCGGCTCTGCGCTCGGGGTCGTCTTTGATCGCTTCCGCGCCCCCGACGGCTCCACGTACGTGTCGAGCACCGGCACCGCGGACCTGCCGGCGTCGCTGGCTGGCGATGTGAGCGCGATCGTCGGCCTTTCGGATCTCGCGCGAGCGCAGGGCGACATCGTGCGTCGCTCCGAAACGTCCACACCGTCGCTCAGCTACCCCACGAGCTACGACCCCCAGGAATTCTGGTCGCTCTACAACGCTCCGTCATCCGAGACGGGCGCCGGTCAGCAGGTCTCGGTGATCGCCGCCGGCGACGTCAGCCAGCCCAAGCGCGACCTCGCGAAGTTCGAGAGCCGCTTTGGGCTGCCCACCGTCACGTGGAACCAGATCGACGTCGGCAAGGCATCGAGCGAAACCGAAGGCGACGACGAGTGGGATCTCGACACCCAGTACTCGACCGCCTTCGCGCCCGGTGTGACCCAGGTGAACGTGTACGACGGGTCCTCGCTCGAAGACTCAGCGATCCTCGAAACGATCGACCGCTGGGTCACCGACGACGCCACTTCGCAGGCCAGCTTCTCGGCCGGCGAGTGCGAGCTGCTCGCGGACGCGGCCGGCTTCCAGGAATCGCTCGACACCGTGCTCGCTGAGGCCGCCGCGCAGGGCCAGACCCTGTTTACGGCAAGCGGCGACACGGGCTCGCAGTGCCCGGCGCTCGTGGCCGAGAACGGAGTGCCGCTAGGAGTGCCGGGCGTCAACTACCCGGCGTCGAGCCCGTATGCGATCGGGACCGGAGGCACGACCGTACTCGGCCCCGGCGACGAAATCGGCTGGTACGCCGGCGGTGGCGGCTCGAGCGTGATCGAGTCCACGCCCTCGTGGCAGCAGAACGCAGGCGGCAGCTTCCTCGGCGTCAAGCGCGGCGTGCCGGACGTGAGCCTCGACGCAGACCCGGAGAGCGGCTACGACGTGATCATCGACGGCAACGAAGAAGTCATCGGAGGCACGAGCGCAGACGCTCCGTCGTGGCAGGGGATCTGGGCGCGCGCCGAGGCGGCGCACGCGGGAACGCTCGGCTTCGCCGGGCCAGTCATCTACGAGACCGAGCCCGCGACGGCTTTCAACGACATCACGGTCGGCGACAACGGGCTATATCCGTGCACACCCGGCTGGGACTACGTCACCGGCCGTGGCACGCCTGACATGGCCGCGTTCGTCGACGGCGCCTGAGAAGCCTCACGCTCGCGGAGAGCGCAGAGCGGGTCCGTTTGTTGGACGGGCTCGCTCTCGCGCTTCTCCGCTTGCCGATTGTCTCTACGCCGCCTCGCGCAATGCTGCGAGCTCGGGCGACTCGGCGAGCTTCTTCAGTGCGCGCTGCTCCAGCTGGGAGGCGCGCTCCGCCGAGAAGCCGAGCCTTTTGCCGATCGCGGTCAGCGTCTGCGGCTCCTCGCGCCCGGTGCCGAAGCGAAGCGTCAGCACCTTCCGCTCGGTTTCAGGCAGCTGCGAGATGGCCTGGTGCACGATCCGCTCGCGCTCGTGGTCCCAGGCGGTCTCCTCGGGAGCCTCCGCGTCTGAGGGCAGCAGGTCGCCGAGCGCCGTATCTCCGTCTTCGCCGATCTGCTGGTCGAGGCTGACGAGGGCGGCGCGCTGGTGGCGCACCTCCTCCACCTGCTCGATCGGCAGGCCGGTCTCCCGGGACAGCTCGTCGAGGGTCGGCTCACGGCCGAGTCGCACGGACAGCTCGCGCTCGACGCGTCCGACCTTACGCGAACGCTGCGCGACGTGCACGGGCAGCCGGATCGTGCGTCCCGAGTTCTCCAGGCCGCGCTGAATCGCCTGGCGTATCCAAAGCGTCGCGTAGGTCGAGAAGCGAAAGCCCTTGCGCCAATCGAACTTCTCGCTGGCGCGGATCAGGCCGAGCATGCCCTCCTGGACCAGGTCTCCGAGCGGCAGGCCCTGGTTCTGGTAGCGCCTCGCGTTGGAGGCGACCAGGCGCAGGTTGGAGTTGACGAGCAGTTCCTTTGCGTGCAGGTCACCGCGCTCGATCCGCTTGGCAAGGTCGATCTCCTGCGCCGGCGTGAGCAGGGGGTAGCGGCGCGAGTGCGACAGCAGCTGGTCGACCGACTCGGGGATGAACGTGTCGGGAGTGGTGAGATCGATCCGCTCGATGGGGCTGTCGAGCTGCTCGAGGGCAGCGGCCGGCTCGCCGTCGACGACGGCGTCTGTCTCGAGCTCGCTGTCCTGCACAGGCGGGAGCGCGTCGAGGGTGGGGGTTGTGGTCTTCGTTGAGTCTGCCATGGGCGTCCTTCTAATCCGATGCTTGGAGTCGGAATTATACGCCGCGATAGTTGCGTTGTCAACCATCCCCCTCCCGACGGCGCTGGGATGCTGCTTCGACGCGGACACGCGCTCACCTGCCTGGGCCGGATCACAAGTGGGCTTCCCGCGCTGCCAGGACCCCAAACCCGCAAGCCGACTGAACGGATCGGACATGCCGAGGTAAGCATCGGCCGCCCTTCACGGCAGTCTGAGGCGGGGCGGGTAAGCTCGGCGCATGAACATCGACCTGAGCAATCAGGTGGTCGCCGTGACCGGCGCATCGTCGGGCATCGGCCAGGCTACCGCGCTGGCGTGCGTGCGCGCCGGTGCCGCCGTGGCGCTGGCCGCCCGCCGCGGCGATCGGATCGATGCTCTGGCCAAGCGCATCGCGGAGGAGGGCGGGCGCGCGCTCGCAGTCCCCACCGACGTCGGCGAGGAGGCCCAGGCGCACGCGTTCATCGAGCGTACGCACTCGGAGCTCGGGCGGCTCGACGTGCTCGTGAACAACGCCGGCCTGATGCTGCTCGGGCCAATCGAGGGCGCGCCGACCGAGGAGTGGCGGCAGATGATCCACGCGAACGTGTTCGGGGTGCTCTACTGCACCCACGCCGCGCTACCGCTCATGCACGCGCAGGGCTCGGGCCACGTCGTCAACGTCAGCTCTGTCGCAGGCCGCGTCGCGCGGGCCGGCTCGGGCGTCTACAGCCTGACGAAGTTCGGCGTCGGTGCGTTCTCCGAGTCACTGCGCCAGGAGGCTGTCCCGCTGGGCGTGCGAGTGACGTTGATCGAGCCTGGCGCCGTGGCGACCGAGCTTGCCGGACACAACCGCCCGGAGGTGCTCGAGCAGATGGCCAAACGCTTCGCCGGCGTCACGCGGCTCTCCGCCGAGGACATCGCCGGCGCGATCCTCTATGCGATCGGCCAGCCGCCGAACGTGAGCGTCAACGAGGTCCTGGTTCGCCCAAGCGGGCAGGCCGGCTAGCGGCGTCGTGGGAGCGTCCGCCCGCCGGCGTCAATGCCATTCGGTCGTGCTCCAGTTGGTCGTCGGGGCTTCGGGTTCGAGCCATTCGGGCATGCCCAGGTCGAGCCGTTGCCCGAGAACGTTGATGTAGGGCTCATACAGGGCGCGCATCCGCGCGAGACGTTCCTCGATCACCGACAGCTCGGCGGCGGGCTCGATGCCGCTCGCGCGCAGCTGGCTGAGAAGCTCTTCGAGCGCGCCGCGCGGAAGGCGGTCCTCGGCCGGCGGCGCCGGAGCTACGTGGAAGCTGTAGCTGAGATCGACGGCGGCATGGCGTGCGATGGCGAAGGTGAAGCGGGCCGGATCGACCGTCCCGGCGGGAGCGCACGCGATCGCGACCGCACAGGCATCGAGGATCGTGCACATTGCAGAGAGCCAGTTCTGGTTGATGTGCTGAGAGCGGTAATACGCGAGCACGGGATAGGCCAGATGCGTCTCCATCAGCTCGGCCGCCCACGTCTCCCAGCCGCTGAGATATCTGACCAGCGCGGGCCAGCCGCCGTGCCGGGCGGAGCGCAGGATCAGACGCCCCGCGCTCGGCGGGGATCCGGCGCGGGCATCGAGCTTCGAGACGGTCGTCTCGCGGCGCGAGAAGGATTGATACAGCGCGGGCAGGTAGCCGATCACGATGGCGAGCACCGCCAGGCCGCTGCTCGCGTCGATCACCTGGATCACCCGTGCGTATGCGGTGTGCGCGCTCAGCCCAGTCGTGCCGCTGCTCACCATCGTCGCGGCGCTGAAGAACACGTCGTTGCCGAAGTCGACGGGGTGGACGGCGCCGAGATGCGAGCCTCCGGCCCACTGCAGGCAGGCGTAGCCGAGCATCATCGCGGCGATCCACAGGATGAGGTTGAGCACCAGGCCGAGTGGCCCGTACATGCCGAGCATCGTGTCGGCTGCCTGGATCGGCAGGAGCCTCGCCAACCGGCGCCACGGGCGCCAGCCGTAGATGAAGACCGCGCGGACGATCCGCGGATCGCGCTTGACCCTGCGCGGCAGCAGGAACGTGAGGAAGATCTCGACCAGCATCGAGAGGACGAGCACACCGCCGAGCACTCCAACGAGGATCCGCATCGTCTCCTCACGATATGAGCCCGGAAGGACGCCTCCGGCGCACCGCCCGCGCGCAGCCGCGGGCGCGTCTCAGCGCGGCTCCGACGCTGTTGCCTGCGGCGCGATGTCGAGCAGCTCGCTTCCCGCGTGGTCGACCTGCAGCGTGGTGTGATCGAGCCCGAAGCGCTCGTGCAGCATCGCCTCCATCTCGCGCCGTGCGAGGTGGCAGTCACGCTCGGCGGTCACGAGCACGTGCGCCGAGAGCGCAGGAAACCCGCTGGTGACCTCCCAGACGTGCAGGTCGTGGACCTCGACGACGCCGGTCTGGCCGACGAGCGCCTTGCCGATCGTCTTTGGATCGAGGCCCTCGGGCGCGGCCTCGAGAAACACGCGGCCGGAGGCCTTGACGAGTGCGTAGCCCGAGCGGGTCATCAGCCCGGCGATCAGCAGCGAGACAATCGGGTCGGCGCGCTCGAAGCCGGTTCCCAGGATGATCCCGGCAGCGATCGCGGTGCCGATGAAGCCATAGAGGTCGACGAGCACGTGCTGGAAGCTGCCCTCGACGTTGAGGCTGCGCCTGTCCGCCCCCGCCAGCATCCAGGCCGCGGCGATGTTGACGAGGATCCCGATCAGCGCCACGACGAGGATCAGGCCGGCGCGGACGTGGGGAGGGTTGACCAGGCGGCGGATCGCCTCGTAGCTGATGAACGCCGCGAGCACCAGCAGGGTCACGCCGTTTGCCTGGGCGGAGAGGATCTCCACACGCCGCAAGCCGAACGTCATCGCGCCGGAGGCCGGACGCGAGGCCAGCCGCAGCGCCAGCAGCGAGAAGCCGATCGCCCCGGCATCGGCGAGCATGTGGCCGGCGTCGGAGAGCAGCGCGAGCGAGTTCGCGATCACGCCCGCGCTCACCTCCACGGCCATGAAGGCGACGATCAGGCCAAACGCGAACGCGAGCCGCTCGCGATCGGCGCCGGCGCGAACACCATGGAGGTGGGCCACATGCTTGCGAGCCATCGGCCCACGATACGCCGCATCGAATAGCGAGCGCTGTCAGTAGCCGGCCCCGCCAGACTGCGACGACGCGGGTTCTGACGCCGGAGCGGTCTTGGTCGCCGGCGTGCTCGCGCCGACCGTCACGGCGCTCCATGTGCCGACGTCCTTCAGACCCTGTCCGTTGGCCTCACCGGGCAGCCGATCCCCGGTGAAGGTGTAAAGCGGCGCGCCCTCGTAGGTCACCTGCTCGCTGCCGTCCGGCCGCCTGACCGTCCCCAGCGAGCCGACGCTGCCAGTCGGCGTCCCGGCCGCTGGCGCTGTGACGGGACGCCAGACATGCAGGCAAGAGGCGCTCGTGCAGATGAACTTGCCGTCCTGCTCGCCGCTGAGACGGTAGAGGGTCAGCCCGCGGGAGTCGCTCAGCACGGTGGCCCCGAGCGTCGCGTTCGACGCCGTCTTGACCAGCAATGTCGTGGTGGCGGTGCTCGATCCCGTCGCCGTCGGCGCCGTGGAAGAGGAGGAGGCCTGGCCGTGGGAGCTGCTGCCGCACGCGCTGAGTCCGAGCGCGACGGCGAGAGTGGGGAGGAGGCACTTCAGGATCGGGCGCATCGGTTTCCTTTCGCGCGGCTGCGGGGAGTCAAGCGACGGGCGCAGGCCGGCCGCTGCACTGAAGACTCCGCCGACTCGAGAACCTTTCGGCGAGGGCCCGCGATCGGTCGGGACCTTAGTCTTCTACACGCATGTCGCGGACCGGCGAGAACGAGCAGACGCTCACGCAGCGGCGCACGACCCTCGTCTCGATTGCTGCCGCTGGCCTGCTCGTTGCCATGAAGCTTGGGGTGGGCCTGGCGACCGGCAGCCTTGCACTGATCTCAGCCGGGATCGAGTCGAGCGGGGACGTCGTCGCCGCGACGCTCACGTTCTTCGCCGTTCGGCTCGGCGGTCGGCCCGCGGACTCTGGCCACCCATATGGCCACCGGCGAGCCGAGAACCTCGGAGCCCTCGGAGAGTCCGTGATCCTGCTGGCCGGAGGCGTGGTCGTCAGCGTCGAGGCGATCTCGCACCTGCTCTCCGGCGCGAAAGCCCCGAGCATCCACTGGTACCAGTTTGCGGTGATAGCGGTCGCGCTCGCCGTCGATCTCAGCCGCACCAGCGTGTCGCTCGCCGCCGCCCGCCGCTACGACAGCCCCGCGCTGCGTTCGAACGCCCTGCATTTCGCCGGGGACGTGGCGGGGTCGCTCGCGGTGCTCGCGGGCCTGCTCGCCGTCGACGCCGGGCTCTCCCAGGGCGACTCGATCGCGGCGCTGCTCGTCGCGGCGATCATCTTCCTCGCGGCCGGTCGGCTGATAGCTGAGAACGCCAACATCCTGATGGACCGAACTCCGGCGCAGGCCCGCGCGGCAGCGCAGCGGGCGATCGCCGAGCTCGGAGCCGACATCGAGCTCAGGCGCCTGCGACTGCGCGAGTCCGCCGGGCGCTACTTCGCCGACGTGATCGTCAGCGTTCCCCCCGGCCAGGCGGTGGTCGAGGGCCACCACGCCGCCGACCGCGTCGAGGCGGCCGTGGAACGCGTTCTGCCGGGCAGCGATGTGGTGGTTCACGTCGAGCCGCGGCGGCGGGGGCTCGATCTGCGCGACCGCGTGCTGGCGATCGCGCTGTCCGAGCCGCTGGTCAAGGAGGCGCACGACATCACGATCTTCGAGCAGCACGGTTCCTCGAGCGTGTCGCTGCATCTGAAGTTCCCCGGCGACCTCGACCTGCGCACCGCGCACGAGATAGCCGAGCGCGTCGAGCAGGCGATCCGCGCCAGGCCGGGTGTGGCCGACGTGCAGACGCACCTCGAGCCGCTCGAGCGTCCGCTCGGCGCCCAAGCACCCGACGAAAGCGCCGACCTGCTTGCGAAGCGCGCGATCGAGCAGCTCGTCCGCGAGCGGACGGGTTCGGATCCACAGAAGGTGAGGCTGCTCTCGACGGATGCGGGCCGTGTCGTCTTTCTGACGCTCGCGGTCGATCCCGCAGAGTCGCTGACCGATGCGCATCACCTCGCGGGAACGCTCGAGGACGAGCTGCGCCAGCGGATCGCGGGCATCGCGGAGGTGATCGTTCACACCGAGCCATAGCGCCGGGCAGAGGCCGCCGTCGCCGTCGCGCGAGCAGCCGGTGGCTCGGAAGCCAGCCGGAAGGTTGTGCGCCGCTTGGCGTCTTAGGAATCGTCACCACACGCGAAACACGAGGGAGACTCATGTTCGATTCAGCCAAGCAGCAGGGCTCGCGAAGGCGGCGCAGCATGCGCTCCTGCGCTCTGGCGATCTGTGCAACCGGCGTGACGTTGGCGTTCGCCGCGGCGTTCGCCGCGATGGCGCTCTCAGCGGGCACGACGCTGACGATCGGCTCGGCGTCCAACTCTACGCTCGGAGAGCGGGTGCTGGTCAACGCACAGGGCCGCACGCTTTACGCGCTGAGCCCCGAGACGGCGAGCCACCTCCTGTGCAAGAGCAGCGAATGCCTGCACTTCTGGCCGCCTCTCACGGTGCCCTCGCGCACGACGAAGGTGAAGGACGGAACGGGCGTGCACGGCCGCCTCGGGATCCTGCGCCGCAGCGACGGGCTGCTGCAGGTCACGCTCGCGGGCGTGCCGCTGTACCGCTTCTCCGAGGACCACGCCAAGGGCGAGGTCAACGGACAGGGCATCAAGAGCTTCGGTGGGACCTGGCATGTGGTGAAGGGCGCCGGCAGTGCGGACGTGCCGCCGGCCGCGGGCATGCCCCAGCCGACGAGCACAACCCCGACGACTCCGACGACGACGACGACCAACCCGGGCTACACCTACTGACGGGATGCATCCCTCCGATGGCGCATTGGACAGAGCGCGAGGCGCCGAGCCATCGCCGCTCGCGAGCTGCGCAGAGCAGCGTATGCTCCGCCTTGAGAAGCCAGCGCCAGCCGGTGGAGGGACAGGAAGGATCTCCGCCGGCGCGGGCTCCCAGCGACCGATGACCCCAACCGACGGAGGTTCGGACTCGTGAGGTTCCAAGCGGCAGGTCGACCAATGACATCCGACAGGCGGCCGAAGACGCGACTGCTGCCCCGGCTCCCGGCGCTCACCCTGGCGGTCGGACTCGCCGCGCTCGCCGGCTGCGGCAGCTCCTCGAGCAGCAGCTCCTCCAGCGCTCTCCTGCCTCCACGCCAGCGAGCACCGCGAGCTCCACGCCGGCTCCGGCGACGAGCAACAAGAGCGGGGGCGAGACGCTCAGCCTCGCTGCCAATCCCGAAGGGCAGCTGAAATACAACACCAACTCGCTCACGGCTAGGGCCGGCATCGTGTCGATCGACTTCACGAACTCGTCCCCGCTCGCCCACACCGTGAACGTGGAATCCTCTTCCGGCGCGGTCCTCGGCGCAACCCCAGCCTTCCAGGGCGGCTCAAAGACCCTGACGCTCGATCTGAAAGCAGGCACCTACAAGTTCTTCTGCTCGGTGCCGGGACACCGAATGGCCGGCATGGAAGGGACGCTCACGGTGCATTGACCCGCGCGTCAGGCCCGTGGCTCAGGGCTTTATCCAGGCGGCGGTCTGGCTGGACAGGACGTGGACCGCGAGAGCGACGGTGAGCACGATCGCGCAGGCCACGGCCAGGGCCGCCGCGACGGATACGTGCAGCACGAGCAAGCCGCCGGTCAGGGCTCCGAGGAGCATCGCCGCGACCGCGAGGATCCGCCGCCCGGCCTGCGATCCGGCTCCTCCGATGAAACTAGCTTCGGAGGCCAGGCCGGTGAGGGTGCGCGTGAGGACCGTCGTGGTGAGCTCCGGGATCGCCAGGCGCTGCGCGGCGGCGTTCTGGATCCCCATCCCGAGGGCGAGCGGGACGAGCAGCGCGTAACGCGTGCCCGAGTGCAGCGGTTCAGAAGCCGGCAGCGCGACGAGCAGCGCGATCGCTACCAGGACGGCCTGCGTCGCGGTTGCGGCACGGAGCGTGCGCCCGCGATGCTCGGGACTGCGCGCGCCGAGCCAGCCGCCGGCCAGCGCACCCAGGAGGAAAGAGCCGAGCGCGGCCAGCGAGGCTGCGACCGACAGGCCGCGCGCGCCGGCGATGGCGAAGCCGAGGAACACGATGTTGCCGGTCATGTTCGCGACGAACACGTGCCCGAGCTTCAGGTAGCTGGTGGCGTCGACCACGCCGGTGACGACAGTGAGCGCGATCATCATCGGCGCCAGCGGACCGTGCCGGTCGCCGGGCGGCGGGCGTAGCGTGTGAGCAGCTTCGAGCAGGATGCTCGAGGGGGACACGATGCAACCCTATCGCTGTGCCGTGTGCGTTTAGGGCAAGATCCTGCGCCGATGCCGGTACGTCGACTCGAGCGAGCGCTCACGTGAACAGCACCGCGAACAGCTTCAAGAGCTGGGACGGCCTGCGCATCGCCTACCGGGAATGGGGGCAGGATGGGAGCCTGCCGCCGGTCGTGCTGCAGCACGGCTTCGTCGCCGACGCCGAGGCCAACTGGGTTCGCACAGGGGTCATCGCCGCCCTCACCGCGAACATGCGTCGGGTGATCGCTCCGGACGCCAGAGGGCACGGCCGCTCGGAGAAGCCGCACGACGCAGCACGCTACGGGGAGGATCGCATGGCGCGCGACCTCGCCGTCCTGCTCGATGTCCTCGGCGCGAGGGAGATCGACCTCGTGGGCTACTCGATGGGAGCGGTCGTCTGTCTGCTCCTCGCGAGCGACGACATCCGCGTGCGCCGGCTCGTGGTGGGCGGCGTGGGCTCGGGCGTGGTCGAGTGTGGCGGTGTCGACAGGCGCAGGATCTCCAACGACGCGATCATCGCCGCGCTGAGCGTGAAAGATCCCTCGACGCTGGACGGCGAGGGTGCGGCCGCGTTCCGCACGCTCGCGGACTCAGTCGATGCCGACCGCGACGCATTGGTCGCCCAGGCCTCGTCGGTGTACAGGGGTGGCGTCGCGCTCGAGCGCATCGCGGCGCCGACGCTGGTTCTTGCCGGAGATACGGACCCGATGGCGGTCAGGCCGGATGTTCTGGCTGCGGCCATCCCCGATGCGAGGCTCAAGATCGTCTCTGGGGATCACATGGCGGCCGTCGTGGACCCCTGCTTCACACAATCGATCCTCGCCTTCCTCGGCTGAGGAATGGACGTCGGCGAAGTCATCCTGATCGCCGTCGCGGGGCTGGCGGCGGGCACGATCAACACGGTCGTCGGAAGCGGCACGCTGATCACGTTCCCGGTGCTGATCGGGTTCGGATACGCGCCTGTGACGGCGAACGTCTCGAACACCGTCGGCCTCGTGCCTGGCTCTGTGTCAGGGGCGGTCGGGTACCGGCGCGAGCTCGCCGGGCAGCGTAGGCGGGCGGTGCGCCTCGGCGCGATGTCGGTCCTCGGCGGCATCACGGGGGCCGTGCTGCTGCTCGTGCTACCCGCGTCGGCATTCAAGGCGATCGTGCCCGTCTTCATCGCGGCCGCGCTCGTCCTGACGATGCTGCAACCGCGCCTCAGCCGTTGGCTGGCGAAGCGCCGGATCGATCTCGAGCGGCCGGCCGGCGTGTTGACGCTGTTCGCCGTCTACCTGGCCGGTGTCTACGGCGGTTACTTCGGCGCCGCGCAGGGGATTCTGCTGCTCGCGATCCTCGGCGTCGCGCTCGCGCAGGACCTGCAGCGCACCAACGCGCTGAAGAACGTGCTCGCGGGCCTGGTCAACGGCGTGGCGGCGCTCTACTTCATCTTCGCCGCGCACGTCGACTGGGGCCCGGCGGCGATCATCGCCGGCAGCTCGATCGTGGGCGCCCAGCTCGGCGCGCGCTACGGGCGCAGGCTGCCGCCGGCTACGCTGCGCGCGATCATCGTGGCGGTCGGGATCTTCGCGATCGTCCGCCTGCTGATCGATTGAGCGAGCATGCAGTCCGGCAACCACGCGAGTCAGGAGCAAGTCGATGACTGATGGAAGGCAGCGCGAGGCGGAAGTGCTCGTCGTGTTCGGCATCACGGGCGATCTGGCGAAGAAGATGACGTTCCGCTCGCTCTACCGGCTGGAGGCAAGGGAACTGCTCGACTGCCGCATCGTCGGGGTCGCCGTCGAGGACTGGACGGTCGATCGCCTGCGCGAGCATGCGTGCGAGGCGATCAAGGCGAGCGGCGAATCGCTCGACGAAGCGATCTTCGACCGTTTCGCGGCCCGGCTCTCATACATCAGCGGCGACTTCGAAGCGCCGGACACATTCCAGCGCCTCGCGTCCGCGCTCGCCGGAACACACACGCGCGTCTTCTACCTGGAGACGCCGCCGTCGCTGTTCGCGAGGGTCGTGAAGGGGATCGCGCAGGCCGAGCTGCTCGGCGGCGGCGCGCGCGTCGTGGTGGAGAAGCCGTTCGGCCACGATCTCGCTTCAGCGCGCGAACTCTCCGCCGAACTGCACCGCTACCTGGACGAGTCCCAGCTCTACCGCATCGACCACTTCCTCGGCAAGATGGGTCTCGAAGAGATCCTCTACCTGCGCTTCGCGAACTCGATGCTCGAGCCGGTGTGGAACCGCCACCACCTGGCGTGCGTGCAGATCACGATGGCGGAGGCCTTCGGCGTCGAGGATCGCGGCCACTTCTACGACCCGGTCGGCGCGCTTCGCGACGTCGTCGTCAACCATCTCATGCAGCTGCTCGCGATGGCCGCGATGGAGTCGCCCGCGGGCAATGACCCGGAGACGATCAAGGACGCCAAGTTCGCGGTGTTCCGCGCGATCGCCGACGCTGACCCCGCACACTACGTGCGTGGGCAGTACGACGGCTACCGCAAGATCCCGGGGGTGGCGCCCGACTCGAGCACCGAGACATACGCGGCGCTGCGGCTGGAGATCGACAACTGGCGCTGGGCCGGCGTGCCGTTCTTCATCCGCACCGGAAAGCGCCTGCCGGTCACGCAGACCGAGCTGCGCCTGATCTTCAAGCACCCGCCGCGGCTCGGCTTCCTCAGGGGCTCGCAGCGCGGACCGGAGCCGAGCCAGATCGTCGTGAAGATCGATCCGAGCACCGGCGTGCGGATCGTGCTCGATGCGCGTCGCGCGGACAGCGACGGGCTGCAGGTGATCGAGCTGGACGTGGAGTTCGGGCAGGAGGGCGGGGTGGAGGCAACCCCATATGAGGTGCTCCTTCACGCCGCGCTCGTCGGCGACAGCACGCACTTCACGCGCGAGGACAGCGTCGAGGCCTGCTGGCGGATCGTGCAGCCGCTGCTCGACTCGCCGCCGGCGGTGCATCCGTATGAGCCGGGATCGTGGGGACCGTCAGCCGCCGATGCGCTGACCGCAGAATTCGGCGGCTGGCACAGCCCGTGGGTCGCCTGAGCTGAAAGCCGCGCTCCGGTCCGAGGTGTGCGCACGTACCCGTCCGCGCACACCTCGTCGACTTCGCGTCGCAGCTAGACGACCGAGTTCACCTCGATCTTTTCCTTATCGGTCTGCGTCGTGTCGAGCGTCCATGCGCTCTGTTCGAATGCCCCACTGCCGAGCGAGCTTTCGATTATGTCCTTCGGCTGGCCTTCGAATCCTTCAGGCTTCTGCTTGCCTTTCGTCGCCGTGTATTTCGAGACGGCGGACAGGATCATTTTATTGCTCTTGACCGCCTCGATCACCGAGCCTCGCCACTTCACGGTGATGCTTCCGCAGGAGAATTCCGCCAGCGCGCCAGTGCCCGGAGCCTTCAGGTCTAGGCCGATTTCGTTGTCGATCACGCCTTCGGTGCTTGCTTTCACCACCCCGAGTTCTCCGACGAGGGCGTTCGTCTTGACTTCTCCTTCCTTGGCGCCGGCCGCCGTGCATTTGGACCCGCCAAAGGCACAGCCGCCGAACGTGAAGATCACGTTGCCCACCGTTTTCGGGCCAGAGTATTCACCGGAGCTCTTCTCGGTTTTGCACGTGATTTTCGACGCGCTGACCGATTCCCATGTGAACGTCGTGTCAGTTTTGATCTTGGTAGTAAACGTCGGGCTTTCCCCCGGCCCTGGGAGCCATTCGTACTTGTTTTCTCCGCCTAGCGTCGTACAGCTGGCGTCTCCGTAGGCTCCCGTCCCCGTCGTCACCCGCACGCATCGCCCGAATTCCGGGGGCGCACCCACATAGCTGAATCGGTCGGCCGAGCTGGTCGCGCTCGTCCCGCCCGGTGTGGTCACCGTGACATCCACGATGCCAGCTCCCGCGGTGGAGACGGCCGTGATCGACGTCGCAGAGTTGACCGTGAAGCTGGGGGCGGTCGCGGTGCCGAACTTCACCGCTGTGGCTCCGCTGAAGTTGGTGCCGGTTATTTCGACCGAGGTTTTACCTGCCTGCGGGCCGGTGCTGGGGTTCAGGCCGGTGACGGTCGGCAGATAGCTGAATTCGTCAGCGGGATTCGGCGCGCTCGATCCCGCCGGGGTGCTCACCGTGACATTGACGACGCCCGCCCCGGCCGGCGATACGGCCGTGATCGACGTAGCCGAGTTGAACGTGAAGCTTTTGGCATTGTTGGCGCCGAACTTGACCGCCGTGACCCCGGTGAAGTTGGTGCCCGTGATCGTGACCGTGGTTTCGCCTGCCGCAGCGCCGCTGTTCGGGTTCACGTTGGTCACCGTTGGAAGCTGCGGACCCGCGGCGAGGCTGTAGAGAGAGCCGGCGGAGATGCTCGTGACCTCGTTCAGGCCGCTCACAGCCACAGGGATTTCGCTGCGGGTGGTCGATCCGTCTCCCAACTGGCCGTCGGCGCGTTCGCGTTGTCCCCCCAAGCCATGACGGTGCCGTTGCTCAAGAGGGCCAGGCTGTGCTCTCCGCCCGCCGAGATCGCCGTGACGCCGCTGAGGCCGCTCACCGCCACGGGCACCTCGCTGCTTGTTTTGGTGCCGTTGCCGAGCTGCCCGTCGGCGTTGTTGCCCCAGGCCATCACCGTGCCATTACTGAGCAGGGCGAGGCTGTGGTCGCCTCCGGCGGAGATGGCCGCGACTTCGGTCAGTCCGCTAATCGCCACCGGAGAGTCGCTGTTGACGGTCGTCCCGTTGCCCAGTTGCCCATCTGCGTTGTCGCCCCAGGCCGCGGCGCCGTTCGACGCGGCCGACGCGCCCGTCGAGAGGACCGCGCTCGCTGCAAGCGCGCAAGTCAAGCAACGCCAGAGCATCCTTGTCCGCCTCATCTCCTGCTCCTTTCCCGTGGCTGCGACCCTGCCAGATCCGCCGAGCTTCCTAGTGGAGACCCAGACGGTGGGTCGCTGTCGGTAGCTCGACGCCGGCTTTGGCCGGTCCGAGCTCCAAGATCGACTCCCGCGTCGCACAACCGCGCGCCGCGCGGCGTTCGTAGCCGATTCGCCGTGAGCGAGGGAGGCGCACGCGAAAGCCGCCGGAGTTTACCAATCGGAGGACGAATGCCGCCTGTCCATCCAACGCTCGATAATGCATGTTATGTCAACCAGTCGGAGAGCGCCGAGGCTCGGGCGCCCTACCAGACCAGCCAGAAGCCGTGATGAGCTATCCACCCAAGTACGAGCACGGCGGCGAACACGAGCCAGCGCAGCAGCCGCCGTTCTGCAGGCGTGATCACGAGCCGTGGCCTGCGCCAACGCCGCAGGACGCGCCGCCCGCCTCGGCGTTCACGGGCACGCCGATCGCGCTCCCATGGGTAATCCCGATGTGTGGGCACGTGCCAACTATCGGAGGAAACCCTTTCCACCTTGAGCCGGCTACGTCGCTTGCGGCGGCGAGCCCCTCCCGGCGTGCGGCCGTCGCCTAGCATCTCACTCCGACACGGGCCCGCGAACGAGAGGCAGAGGGATGGCGAACACGCTCTACACAGCAGAAGCTCACGTCACCGGCGGACGCGCCGAGGGGCATGGCCGTACGAGCGACGGCATGCTCGAGGTCGATCTGCGCCTACCCGCCGAGATGGGCGGTCAGGGCGACGGCACGAACCCCGAGGAGCTGTTCGCAGTCGGCTACGCGGCCTGCTTCGAGGGCGCCCTCGGAGTCGTCGGCCGCCGGGCGAAGGCAGACACGACGGACGCGGCGATCGACTCGAAGGTGGCGCTGTCCCCCGACGGCAAAGGCGGCTTTGCCCTCGCCGTCGAGCTCGACGTGACCCTCCCGAGCGTCGCGGACCAGGCGGCCGCCGTCGAGCTCGTGCGCGCGGCCCATCAGGTCTGTCCCTACTCGAACGCCACGCGCGGCAACATCGATGTGACGATCACCGCCAACGGGGCCGCCGTGAAGTAGTGCTCTGACGGCCAAGCCGCCACCCGCGGAGTGCTCCGGCTCAGCGTCCGAGCGTGCGCACGAGCTCGCGCGCATTCGCGGCTACCTCGTCGAGGAGCGTGCGGACCTCCTCGAGCCCCGCGCGCAGCTGGGGATCTCCCACCTCGACCGGAAGCATCGAGTCCTGGAGCGTGGCGAGCGTGGCATCGGCCGCGAGAACCGACTGCACCGCAACGTCGATGAAGCCGCGAGCCCCTCTCGATGGAGCTCCCCGAACGGCAGGCCGGAACTCGCGGCCGGGCAGCCCGTGGCGGTCTGCGAACTCGGCGTGCGTCCGGCGCGCGCGCGCGTAGGCCATCTGCACAGGCCGGAAGAGCCCCCGCTCGAGCTTCTCGGCGGAATTCTCGTCCAGCAGCTCGTAGGCGTCACTCAGCCACGCCAGCGCCACCCCGAGCTCCTCGGTCGCCTGCGCGAGCGTGTCCAGGAGCTGCTGCCTGGCGTCGGCGGTGCTGTAGGCCACGAGCAGTTCAGCTGATGCTGTAGACGAGCGAGACCTCTGCCTGCAGCGTGCAGGTCACGGCAGCGGCCTTCTTCGCAGACGGCGCCGTGCCCGTGTGCTTTTTCTTGGCCGGCTTGCGGATCGCGGTCGGCGAGGTCGGCGCCTCGAGAACCCGGCCCGACGTGGAGCCCGCCGGCGAGCCGAAGTCCGGCTGTTCGCCCTGATATTCGGTGTAGTTCGATTCTTCGCCGCCCGTGCAGCCGATGGATCCGCCGTCTTCGACGATGCTCTGCACGCTTCCGAGCGTCGCGCCGGCCTTGCTCACCAGGAATTCGGCCTTGCTCTGACCGTCCGACACCGCGGCCGCCATACCCTGGCGATATACGGCCGTCGCTGTGGCCGCATTCGCGTTCTGTGCGATCGGGACAGTCGCCACACCCTCGACGCTGACGGTCCGCGTGGGCGTCACCGTCGGGGCTTCCGCGGAGGCGACGCCGAGCATGTTCGCGATGACGAGCCCGGCTGCCACTGCCGTTATCACTGCAATCGTGCGCTTCATCGGGCCTCCCACAACTGCAGCCCGCTCACATTCGCGGACTCGAGTGCGGCATCTGAACGGCGGCGCCGCCAGGCGCCCATTCAGCACTCTAGCGGGCCTCAGGATCGTTTATAGGCGCGCCCTGCCAGCGTCAACGCACGTTCTAGGACCGCGTCGATCATCGCCTCGGTGAGCTTGCCTGTGAACGTGTTCTGCTGGCTAGGGTGATAGCAGCCGATGAGCGAGTAGGGCTCGCCGGCCAGCTCCGCGCCGTGAGCGAAGCGCGGCCGCGGCCTTGGTATCGCTGCGCCGCCACCCGCGAGCGACGTGGTCAACCGCAGGGCCGCATCCCAGGCGAACGCGCCCAGGCAGAGCACGACCCTCACGTTCTCCAGCAGGCGCAGCTCGCGCACGCCCCACGACAGGCACGCCTCGCGCTCGCCCGGTGTAGGACGGTTCTCCGGCGGCGCGCAGCGCACCGACGCCGTGACCCACACGCCCTTGAGCCTCAGCCCATCGTCGCGAGCCGTTGAAGTGCGTTGATTTGCCAACCCCATCCTCCATAGGGCAGCGAACAGGAAGTCACCGGAGCGGTCGCCCGTGAACATGCGCCCCGTTCGGTTTGCTCCGTGTGCAGCCGGTGCGAGTCCCAGCACAAGCAGCGCCGCCGACGGGTCGCCGAAGCCGGGCAGCGGCCGGCCCCAGTACTCCTCGTGCCTGAACGCCGCGCGCCGCTCGCGCGCGACCTGCTCGCGCCATGCGACCAGTCGCTCGCAGCGCCGGCAGGACGCAATCTCAGCGTCCAGTGTCGCGAGCTCGATTGCCCTTTGCGATTCCACAGCGCAGTAGTAGCATCGCTGAGGAGATGCCACTGTGGGTGTGGATCGTGCTGCTCGCCGCGCTGATCAAGATCCCGATCGCGGGCATGCTGCTGTGGATTCCCTTCCGCTATGACGAGTCGATGATCGCCCCCGAGGTGCAGGACTCCTCGGAAGAGGACGGCGGCTCGAAGGCGCTGCCGGCAAGTCCGGCCGATCCTCACCCGCGCACGCCGCTGCCGCGCACCCCGCGCCGCGGCCCGCATGGTGATCCCGCGCCGCCGTCTCCACCGCGCTTCCGCACGGCGGCGAGACGCAGGCCGCGCATCAGCATCTCGCGCTGAGGCGGCCTCCCTAACGGTTGCGCTTGCGCTGCTGGCGAGCGGCCTTCGCCTTCGCCCGGCGCCTGCGCAGTCTCGCAGCCGACCTGCGGGCCGTGCTGCGCTCGATCGTGTCGGGGTCGCCGGCGGGCGCCACCCTACGGGCATCGCGCGCTATCACGACCGCGATCGCGCTCAGCAACAGCACCGCGGCTCCAAGCGCGAGGAAGATCACCGTATGCGAGTTCGTCGGTTCCGTCGAGGTTGATGTCGTCGACGTCGTTTTCGTCGGCGTCGTCGTGGTTGTTTCCGGCTGCGATTCGGCCAGTTCGCTCAACGGGCTGCTCCCCCCCAGCGAGGCCGAGAGGGCGGCCGGAGCGACGACGCAGGAGAGCGCGAGCGCCAGCGCGAGCAGCGCCGAGCACAGTGCGGCGCGGCGGCGCGGCGATGCGGGGCCTGAGCGCGACACGCGGCGAGCATAGCGCCTGTCAGCTTCTCCCCGGCCCGCCCGGCGCGCGCCCGCAGCTCCCGCGCGGTGGCCTCTCAGTCCATAGAATGGCCAGCCATGGCTCCCAAACAGCGCCAGGTCCGCCTCGAGCAGCGAGGCGCGCTCGAGGCCATCCAGGCGCTCGAGCAGCGCTCGGATGAGGAGCTCGAAGCCGAGACCAAATACAAGTCCGCGGCCCTCGCGATCCTCGGCGCGCGCGCGTCGGAGCGCTTCGACGCGGAGACGGCCCGCGCCTACTTTCAACGTGCCATCGCTGCGGCGCGGCCGCAGGAGCGGATGCAGCTCAGGCGCATGGCGGACGCCTCGCTTGCGCTTGCCGAACGTCGCGCCGGTGACCTCAAGGACGCCGTCGAGCGGCTCGGCCAGACACCGCCGAGCGGCCGGCAGATGTTCGCCCTGCGCGCGATGGGGCTGCTCATTCCGCCCCGCTCCGCGGGTATCCTCGCGCGCCTGCGCGGCGTGCTGCTGATAATCGCGCTCATCATCGTCCTGCTCGCGGTGGGGCTCGGGATCGTGGAGCTCGTGTCGCTGCCGTTCGGCGGGATCGGGCTCGCCCCGGCCGTCCTGCTCGGGCTGTTCGTCGTGATCGCCGCTATCGCGATCACCGCGGCCATCGGACGCCGAAGGCGCGATCGTGCGCGCGCGGCGGCGTCATCCTGACGGGCTACTGCTCAGCCCCCGCGGCGCAGGACACTAGTCTTGCTTCGTGGCTGCACCCGTCTGCCTGATCGTCAACCCAGCCGCCGGTGGCGGCAAGGCCGCCCGCCTCGCTCCCCGCGTCGAGCGGCGGCTGCGCGAGCTCGGCTTGACGGTGCGTCGCATCGACACGCGCGACCTCGGGCATGCCCGTGAGCTCGCCAGCGACGCCGCACGCGCCGGCGAGACGGTCGTCGCGCTCAGCGGCGACGGTATGGTCGGCGTCCTCGCGGACGCCCTGTGCGCCGTGCCGGGCGCGGTATTGGGCGTGCTGCCGGGCGGTCGCGGCAACGACCTGGCACGCGTGCTCGGCATCGACGAAGATGCCGTCGAGGCCTGCGCCGTGATCGCCGATGGCGTGTCACGGGCGATGGATATCGGTGAGGTCACCGAGGCCGGGCACGAGCGAGCGGGCCGAGCGTTCGTCGGGATCGCATCGGCCGGCTTCGACAGCGAAGCGAACCGGATCGCGAACGAGGCTCCCGCCTGGCTCGGCGGGCTGGTGTACGCCTACGGCGCCCTGCGAGCGCTGCTGTCGTGGCGGCCAGCTCGCTTCGAGATCGAGCTCGACCCGCCCGGTGAGCGGCGCAGCTTCATCGCCTACTCGATCGGGGCCGCGAACTCGAGGGCCTACGGCGGCGGTATGCGTGCGGCGCCGGACGCGATGCTCGACGATGGCCTGCTCGAGGTGGTCGTCGTCGAAAGCGTCGGCAAGCTGCGCTTCCTGACGAGGACGTTTCCGAAGGTCTTCAAGGGGACGCACGTGCACGAGCCGAACGTGAGCGTGTTTCGCGCGCAGGAGGTCGCCGTCAGCGCCGACCGCCCGTTCGCGATCTACGCCGACGGCGACCCGATCGGCGAGCTGCCCGTGCGCGTGCGCGCAGTGCGCGCAGCCGTGACGGTGCTCATCCCCGCTCAACTCCCGGAGGGTTCGGCGTTCTCGCCGGCCCCTCCCCTCCACGTCCCGCTCGAGCAGAGCGAGGACGGCGACACTCAGGCCGCGCCGCTCCCCGGCGAGTCCGCGGCGGAGATCTGATGCCCGCGACACTCGCACCCAAGCTCGCGCTCGCGCGGGCTGTCGGTGCACTCTCGCGCCTGCGCGGCGGGGGCGCGACGAGCATGCCGGGGAAGGTCCTGATGCGGCTCGAGCCGGGCGCCATCGGCGTGCTTGGCGGACGCCTGACGCGCGGAAGCGTGCTCATCTCGGCTACGAACGGCAAGACGACCACGGCCGCGATGGCGGCGAGCATCCTTGAGCTCGCGGGCGTGCCGCTAGTCCACAACCAGGCGGGCGCGAACATGGCAGGCGGTGTCGCAACCAGCCTGCTCGCCGCAGCCCGGCCGCATGGTGCAATCGCCGGCGAGCTCGGTCTGTTCGAGGTTGATGAGATGTGGCTCGGCTCGCTCGCAGCCGAGCTGCATCCGACGACGATCCTGCTCGGCAACCTGTTCCGCGACCAGCTCGACCGCTACGGCGAGCTCGAGACGATCGCCGAACGCTGGGAGCAGGCGCTGCACGAGCATCCGGCCGAGCTGGTCCTGAACGCAGACGATCCGCTGATCGCGGACCTCGGCCGCACTCACGCAGACGCCATCTACTTCGGCGTGGAGGATGAGTCGCTCGCACTCTCGGCGATGGCGCACGCGGTCGACGCCAAGCACTGCCGGCGCTGCGGCGCGCCGTATGTCTTCGATGTCGTCTACCTCGGGCATCTCGGCCGCTACCACTGCACGAGCTGCGGCGAGGCGAGGCCGGTGCCGACAGTGACGGCCACGCACGTACGGCTCGAGGGCGTGCGCGCGGCTCGCTTCAGGCTGCACACTCCCGCCGGCGAGGCGGACGTGGCGCTCGCCCTACCGGGCCTGTACAACGTCTACAACGCGCTTGCCGCCGCCGCGCTCGCGAGCGCCCTGGGGGTCGGCCTCGAGCTGATCGTCGACGGGTTGGCGAGCACGACTGCGGCGTTCGGCCGTGGCGAGACGGTCACCCTCGAGCTGGACGGCGCGGTTGCCGGTCAGGGCGCGCGATCGGCGCAGCGCCAGTTGCGGATCCTGCTCGTGAAGAACCCGGCTGGGGCGAACGAGGTGCTACGCACGCTCGCGCTCGAGCCCGGCGAGCACGACCTGCTTTCAGTGCTCAACGACAACATCGCTGACGGGCGCGACGTGTCGTGGATATGGGACGCCGATTTCGAGCTGCTCGCCGGCCGCGTGCGGCAGGCGACGTGCAGCGGGACACGCGCGGCCGAGATGGCCGTGCGTCTGAAGTACGCCGGGATCGATCCGTCCCGTATCGACGTGCAGCCGGACCTCGAATCCGCTCTGCGCGAGGCGGCCGCTGACCGTCCCCACGCCGATGCGCCGCTGTACGCGCTACCGACCTACACGGCGATGCTCTCGCTTCGAGACCTGCTCGTGGCCCGCGGCGAGGCGAGCAGCGCATGGTCATGAGCACCTCGACGAAGCGGCGTCTCACTTCTCCGTCGGCCGGCGGCGCGCCCGCGAGCGTCGTCTGGCACGACATCGAGTGCGGTGCCTACCGTGCCGACCTACCGTTCTGGCACGAGCTCGCCGGCAGCCGGGACGACGCCGGATCCGGCCCGATCCTCGAGGTCGGCGCCGGTACCGGGCGGGTCGCTCTCGAGCTCGCGCGCGCCGGGCATCACGTGATCGCGCTCGAGCGCGACGCAGAGCTTCTGCGCGCGCTGAGCAGACGTGGCCGAGGCCTCGAGATCGAGCCGGTCCGCGCCGATGCGCGCACGTTCGAGCTACCCAGCCGCGATCTCACGCTGTGCATCGCTCCGATGCAGGCGGTCCAGGTGCTGGGGGGATCCAGCGAACGGGTCGCGTTTTTGCGCCGGGCGCGCGCGCACCTGCGCCCCGGCGGCGTGCTGGCGTGCGCGATCGTCACGGCCCTCGAGCCGTTCGATTGCTCCGCGGGGGACCGCGGGCCCTCCGCGGAGCTCGCGCGCATCGGCGAGAAGGTCTACGCGAGCCGCGTCACCGCCGTGCGCGTGCGCGCGAGCAGCATCCTGATGGTGCGCGAGCGGAAGGTCCTGCGAGCCGGGCGGGGCGCGGCCGAGCTCGCGAGCGAGCGCGAGGTGATCGAGCTCGCCCGCATCACGCCGTCGCAGCTCGAGCGCGAGGGCGCGACGGCCGGTCTGACTCCCGCGCCGGCGCGCGCGATCGCGGCGACCGAGGATCACGTCGGCAGCACGGTGGTGATGCTTCGTGCCTGACGTGAACGGCACCGCCGCGCGCGCGCGAGTGCTGCGCGTGTGCGCGCTGTACCCCGACCTCATGAACATCTACGCCGACCGCGGGAACCTGCTCGTGCTCGAGCGTCGCTGCGCGTGGCGCGGCATCGGCTTCGAGCTGACCGCGAGCGGCCTTGGGGAGCTGCTTGACGCGGACGCGCACGACCTCTTCTATCTCGGAGGCGGCCAGGACCGCGACCAGCTCCTATGTGCGCAGGATCTGATCGAGACCAAGCGCGACGGCCTGCATGCGGCGGCCGCGCGCGATGCGGTCGTGCTCGGCGTGTGCGGCGGCTATCAGCTGCTCGGGCGCTCCTACGCGCTCGGCCAGGAGGAGATCCCGGGCGTCGGGCTGCTCGACGCCCGGACCGTGCGCGAAGACGCGCCGCGACTGATCGGCAACGTCGCGATCGAGGTCTCGCTCGACGCAGACGCCGCCGACGGCGGCAATGGGGTGCTCGTCGGCTTCGAGAACCACGGCGGGCGCACCCGTCTCGATCACGGCCAGCAGCCGCTCGGACGCGTGCTCAGCGGGCACGGCAACGACGGCCGCAGCGGTGAGGAGGGGGCAAGGAGCGCCAACACGATCGGCACCTACCTGCATGGGCCGCTGCTGCCGAAGAACGTGTGGTTCGCCGATTGGCTCATCGCGCGCGCGCTTGGCATCGAAGCGAGCGAGCTCGCCGCGCTCGATGATGCGCTCGAGCGCGAGGCGCACGCGAACGCCGAGCGAGCCGTCGGCGTATAGGCCCGCTCGCCGCAAACTCGAACGTTGCGGCGGCCATCCGACCGGATCGCCGACTACGATCGCGTGCATCGAGCTCTCGGCTTACCAGCAGCTCTCGCGCCGCACGGCAGAGTATCCGCGCCAGGCCTGGCTGACGTATCCCTCGCTCGGGCTCGTCGGCGAGGCGGGCGAGGTCGCCGAGCACGCCAAGAAGGCGATCCGCGACGACGGCGGGATCGTCACCGACGAGCGCAGGCAGGCGATGGCGCAGGAGCTCGGCGACGTGCTCTGGTACGTCGCCCAGGTCGCGAGCGAGCTGCGGTTGGAGCTCGAGGAGATCGCGCAGGCCAACCTCGAGAAGCTGCTCTCGCGCCAGCGGCGCGGAGTTCTCTCCGGCAGCGGCGACGAGCGCTAGCTCGCCACGGCGAAGCGCGCGAGCCGCTCGGCGATGCGCGCAGGCACCAGCGCATGGACGCGCACGCCCTCGGGCGTGTCCTCGCGGCTGACCGCGCCGGCGACTTTGTGAAGCTCGGAGAGGCTGCCGCCATCCGCATATGGAACGAGCAGGTCGACTCGGCGCAGGCTGTGCGCGAGCTCTCGTTCGATCCGCTCGCCGAGCGCGTCGAGCCCCTCGCCCGTGACGCCGCTCACCAGCACCGCGTCGGGGTGGCGAAGCCGCAGTTCCTCCCGAGCGTCCTCGTCGAGGAGGTCGATCTTGTTCAGCACGAGCAGCCGTGGACGCTCGTCGGCGCCGATCTCCTCGAGCGTCTCCTGCACCGAGCGTCGCATCAGCGCGACGTGCTCCTCGCTCGCCGAGCCGTCGAGCACATGCGCCAGCAGCTCCGCGCGCCGAGTCTCCTCGAGCGTGGCGCCGAAGGCGTCGATGAGCTCGTGGGGCAGCTTGCTGATGAAGCCGACCGTGTCTGTCAGCAGGTATGGCCTGCCACTCAGGCGCAGCGTGCGAGTTGTCGGGTCGAGCGTGTGAAACAGCCTGTCGCGCACGCCGACATCCGCGCCGGTGAGTGCGTTCAGCAGCGTCGACTTGCCAGCATTGGTGTAGCCGACGAGCGCGATCATCGGCAGCGCTGCGCGTTCGCGCTCGGCACGCTGGACCGCGCGCGTGCCCTGCACATGCGCCAGGCGGCGGCGCAGCGTCGCGATCCGGTCGCGCGCGAGGCGCCGGTCGGTCTCGATCTGGGTCTCCCCCGGCCCCCTCGTGCCGATGCCGCCGCCGAGCCGCTCGAGGTGGCTCCACAGGCCGCGCATGCGCGCCAGGTTGTACTCCAGCTGCGCCAGCTCGACCTGGAGCTTGCCCTCGGCGCTGCCAGCGTGCGAGGCGAAGATGTCGAGGATCACCGTCGTGCGATCGACGACCGGCAGCCCGAGCGCCTCCTCGAGGTTGCGCTCCTGACGCGCCGTCAGCTCGTCATCGCATGCGATCAGGTTCGCGTCGCATGCCTGCGCGGCGGCCTTCGCCTCCACGACCTTTCCGGGGCCGAGGTAGCTGTTCGGATGCGGCTGCTCGCGCCTCTGCACCAGCTCGCCGACGACGGCGACGCCGGCGGTTCGCAGCAGCTCGCGCAACTCGGCGAGGTCCTCGCCATCGGGCAGCGCTGCGACGCAGAACGCGCGCTGACGCGCGCGCTGTGTCGCCTCGGAACCGTTTACGGAGACGCTCATGGGTCTCGTGCTGACGGCGCTGCGGCCGTTGCGACTTCTATCCATCCACCTCAAGTCTAGGACGTCTCGGCCAGCGCGCCCAGCCGTTCGACGGCCTCGATCAGCCGCTCGTCGGGTGTGGTCAGCGAGATGCGAAACCAACCCTCGCCCGCCGGGCCGTAGATCGCCCCTGGCGAGAGCACCACGGCCGCCTGCTCGAGCACGTGCTCGCAGTACGCGGCCGAGCTCGCGAAACCGTCCGGAACCGGCGCCCACACGTAGATGGTCCCGTGCGGCGGGTGCACGTCGACGCCGATCGCGCGCAGCGCGTCGCACACGAGGTCGCGCCTGCGCCGGTAGAGCTCGTTCATCGAGGCCACCTCGGCGTCCGCCTCGGGCGAGAGCGCCGCCACCCCAGCCAGCTGGACCGCCTCGAACAGGCCGGAGTCGATGTTCGTCTTCAGCCGCCAGTAGATCTCGAGCGCCTGCGCGTTGCCGGCAAGGACCGCGCAGCGCCAGCCGGTCATGTTGTAGCCCTTCGACAGAGAGAACACCTCGATGCCGACATCCTTGGCGCCCGGCGTCGCCAGAAAGGACGGCGCGCGGTAGCCGTCGAAGGCGATCTCCGAGTAGGCGTTGTCGTGGACGACGAGGATGTCGTACGCGCGCGCGAACTCGACGACGCGCTCGAAGAACCCGTCCGGCACGATCGCTCCGGTGGGGTTGTTCGGATAGTTCAGGAACATTAGCTTCGCCCGCCACGCGACCTCGTCCTCGATCGCGCCGAGGTCGGGCACGAAGCCGTGCTCGGGCTGCAGGGCCATCAGCACCGGCTCGGCTCCGGCAAGCCACGGGCCGACGGTGTAGACGGGATAGCCCGGGTCGGCCGCGAGCGCGTAGTCGTCGGGGTCCAGGAACGCGAGGTTGAGATTGAAGATCGCCTCCTTGGCGCCGATCGCCGGGATGATCTCGGTGTCTGGATCGAGCGTGACGTCGAAGCGGCGGGCGTAGAAGTCGCTCACCGCGGCACGAAAGTCGGCGCGGCCGCGATTGGACGGGTAGCGGTGCGTCTCGGGCTCGGTGACCGCCTCCTGCATCGCCTCGACGATCAGCGGCAGCGTCGGCCGGTCGGGATCGCCGATGCCGAGGCTGATGACGTCGATTCCCGCCGCGCGCTTCGCCGCGATCTTGCGCTCGAGCTCGGCAAACGCATAAGGCGGGATGCGCTCGAGGCGACTACTCGGTCTCATGTAGCTCCTTTGCGAAGTCCTCGCTGAGGCGACCCTCGAACACGGGTCTCGCCCAGCCTGTCAGGTTGACGCGCAGATCCTCACCGATCTCGACCTCGAGCTCGCCGCCGTCGAGGACGACCTCGACGTGGACGGGCCCCGCTTCCCTGCCGCGTTCCTCGACGTGGGCCACCGCCGCGCCGCTCGCGCCGGTGCCCGAGGAGAGGGTCTCCCCCGCCCCCCGCTCGAAGATCCGCGCACAGATCCGCTGGGCGCTCGTCGGACTCGGCTCGAGCTCGCTGTACCACGAGACATTCGTACGGTTCGGGAACTGCGCGTCCGCTTCGATCGCCGGGCCAATCGCCGCGAGGTCGAGCGCCTCGAGCTCCTGCACCGAGTCGACGCGGATCGCGCATTGCGGGTTGCCGATCGAGACGTGGCGGAAGGACCAGCGGCGCCCGCCGGCCGTCACCTCGCCGCGCCCGTCCGGCGGACCGCCGGGGAAGTGCTCGGAGGTCAGCTGGGCTCTGCCCATGTCGACCGTGCACGTGTTCGGCCCGGTGATTCGCGGCCTGATCGCTCCTGCCGCCGTGTGGATCGAGAACGAGTCCTGCTCGGTCCAGCCGCGGCGGCGAAGGTAGAGGATCGCCTCGCGCGCACCGTTGCCGGACAGCTCGGCCTCGGAGCCGTCGGGGTTGAAGATGCGCAGGTCGGCCACGTCCGCGGCGTCAGCGGGCGGGGACAGCAGCAGCACGCCGTCGGCGGACACGCCGACGTGGCCCTCGCACAGCCTGCGTACGCGCGCAGGCGTCAGCTCGAACGGAAGCTCGTCCCGCTCGATGATCAGGTAGTCGTTGCCGAGCGCCTGCCACTTCTCAAACCTCATCGCCGCAGTCTAGGATCTCGCCGGCGACCGCGGCCGGATCGCGCGCGGTCACGTCGATCACGCGAACGCCGGCGAGCTTTCTCATCCAGGTCAGCTGGCGCTTTGCGTAGTTGCGCGTTCGCCGCTTCATGCCCTCCACGTCGCCGCTCAGAAGCTCCTCGAAGCCGAGCGCCTTGCGAGCCGTCTCGGAGGCACCTGCTGCATTCGCGCGTCGAACCTCCTCGCGTGCACCGACGGCGAGCATTGCCGCGACGCGCGCGTCGATCGACGCGTAGAGCGCCTCTCGCTCCATCGTCAGACCTGCGAGCAGGGTTGGATGCCTGAGCTCATCGCTCCACAGCTGCGACGGCCCTTCGGGCGGCTCGAGCTCGCCGAGGTCGAGCAGCTCGAGCGCGCGCACGACGCGCTGACGGTCGTTCGGGTCGATGCCCTCGGCGGCCCACGCGGCGCGTTCGGCTAGGCGCGCATGGAGCGCCGGAGCCCCCTGCCTCTCGAGCTCGGCGCTCCAGCGCTCTCGCACGCCCTCGGGCGGAGCTGGGCGCAGGTCGAGCTCGCTGAGCGCCGCGCGCAGGTAGAGCCCTGTGCCGCCCACGACGAGCGGGCGCCTGCCTTCCGCGAGCAGACCGTCGATCTCGGCGTGGGCGAGCTCTGCATACTGGCCGACGCTGAAGGTGGCATCGATCGGCAGGAACGAGACGAGGCGATGTTCGAGGAAGGCCTGCTCCTCGGGCGCGGCCGCTCCGGTCAGCGTCTCGAGGCCCGCATACACCTGCAGCGCGTCGGCCGACACGGCGACGGGGTCCTCGCCGCGCTCGCGCAGCAGCTGGGCGAGCGCGACGGCGACCGCGGTCTTGCCGACGCCGGTCGGTCCGAACAGCGCGATGACCCGCATTGTCGTAGGCTCGCAGCAAGTGCAGATCTCCGGGTCCACCGTGCTGCTCACCGGCGCCACCGGCGGGCTGGGACAGACAATCGCACGTGCGCTGCGCAGGCGGGGCGCAGAGCTGATCCTCACCGGACGCCGCACCGGCGTGCTCGAGACGCTCGCTGCCGAGCTCGGCGCGCGGGCGCTGAGCGCGGATCTCAGCAGCCCCGAGGACGTTCGGCGTCTGGCGCGTGAGGCCCGCGAGGTCGACATTCTCGTCGCGAACGCCGGGCTTCCCGGCGCGGCACGGCTCGAGCGCCTCACGATCGAGGAGGCAGATCGCGTGCTCGACGTCAACCTTCGCGCACCGGTCGCCCTCACTCACGCCATTCTCCCCGCGATGCTCGAGCGCGGTCGCGGGCACATCGTGTTCATCTCATCGACCGGCGGCAAGGCGGCCGCACCTGGAAACCCGCTCTACCACGCGACGAAGTTCGCCCTGCGCGGTCTGTCCGGGGCGCTTCGCATCGACCTGGCCGGCTCGGGCATCGGCGTGTCGTGCGTGCTCCCCGGCTTCATCAGCGACGCCGGGCTGTTCGCCGAGTCGGGTGCCAGACTGCCGTTCGGCGTCGGCACCCGCACGCCCGAGGATGTCGCCGCCGCGGTGATCCGCGCGATCGAGCGAAACCGCCCGGAGATCGAGGTCACCTCGCCGTTTCTTCGCGTCGGCGCGCTGCTGTGGGCGCTCGCGCCCGACCTTTCGTCGAGCCTCGCGCGCCGGCTCGGCTCGGAGGAGATCGCTCAGACGTATGAGCGGGCGCTGCAAGGCAAGCGCTGAGGCGCAGCAGCCAAGGCGGCCGGGCGTCCTCGAGCGCCTAGAAGAGGCTCTCCTGGCGCTCGAGCCGGGTCGGGTGTCCGATTCCATCGAGCTCGTCATGCTCGCGCTCGAACAGCCCCGCGCCTCTGCGCGTGATACCGCGAGCGGACCCGCCCCTGCGCACCATCCGCGAGAGGCGCTCGCGTTCCTCCCGCGGGGCGTAAGCGCCCCGGCGGTAGAGCTGCTTGTAGCGGGGCACCAGGTCGGGCCGCTGACTTTGCAGCCAGTCCATGAAGACGCCGCGTACCTCTCCGCGCAGGTGCAGCGCGATGCCGGCGATGCTCGTAGCGCCGGCATCCGCCGCCAGCTCGAGCAGCGGCTCGACCTGATCGGGAGCGTCGTTGATGCCGGGCATCAGCGGGGCGATCAGGACCCCGGTCGGGATGCCAGCCCGATTGAGCTCGGCGACCGCCTCAAGGCGTGCTCGCGGGCTCGGCGTGTGCGGCTCGGACGCCCGCCAGGCCTTCTCATCGAGCGTTGGAATCGACAGACACGCGCTGAAGCTGGCCCGCTCGGCGATTTCGAGCATCAGCTGCAGGTCGCGCAGTAAGAGCGGCGACTTGGTGAGCACCGAGCACGGGTTGCCCGCGTCGCGCATCGCCTCCCAGATTCCCTGCATCAGTCGGTAGCGGCCCTCGACCCACTGGTACGGGTCGGTGTTCGTGCCGAGTGCCACGTGCTCCCGTTTCCACGAGCTCCGTGCGAGCTCGGCCCGCAGCACCTCCGGCGCGTTGACCTTGACCACGATCTCCCGCTCGAAGTCGCGGCCGGCGTCGAAGTCGAGGTACTTGTGCGTCGGTCTGGCGAAGCAGTTGTGACTGATCACCCCGTTTGCGATGAAGTCGCCTGTCCCGGTGGTGATGTCGTAAAGACGCATAGCCATCCCGAGCGGCTTGATCGCCCTAACGCGCAGGCGAGCGTCCGTCTTGAGCGCCGTCCCCTCGAAGCCCGGCCGGTACTGATCGTCAACCTCGGGGGCGTCGACACAGCGGCCGGGGCCGAGCAACCGGCTGTTGAGCGTGAGGTGCGGCCGCTGGAGCGCCCCCCATTCGGAGCCGACGACGTGCTTCCAGCCGCGCGCGGTGAGAAAGCGGTGATCGGCGCTCGCGATCAACTCGGTACCGTCCTCGATCTCGACCGCGTATGCGGGCTTGACGCTGGACCACTTGTCGAGCACCTGCGTGGTGACGAAGCGGCGAGAGCGTCCTTCGCGGACGGTTCCGTAGATCGAGTCGCCCACGCTTAGATCGGCAATCCGAACTGTGCGCCCGTCTGCCATGAGGATGCGCGTGTCGGGACCTACGCAGTAGGCACAGGCATGACTGCATCCCCTATACGGGTTGATCGTCCAGCGGAACGGCATCCGCGACTTCTCCGGCACGCGGTTGAGGATCGACTTGGCGTGCACCTCGTAGAACCTCGTGTCGAGAGCCTCGGGAGCGTCGAAGCGCCGCACCTCGGCGGGGTCGCGGTAACCCGGCAAACGGCGCTGCTCTGCGGAATCCAGGGTCAGGTTGCTCCATCGCACGAACGTATGTTCGCATACGCCGCGGCGGAGGGTCCCGTCGCTCCTCGACTCGGCGAGAGCTAGCCGTCCACGGCCCCAGGACCACCTCACGGGACCGCGCTCGTCTTACAGAACCCCTACGAACACGTGCTCCCCGCCTTAGCCTCGGCTCGCACGATGGTGGACGACACGCAATCCATCCACCCCCAGGAGGTTCCACCTCATGCACATCTCCAAATTGCTCGGCGCGACGATGGTCGCGGGAGCGCTCGCCACGGGAGGCGCTGCCGCAGGCATCGCCGGCGCGGCGGCGTCCCCCACCACGACCGGCGCCAACGCGAGCACGACGACCAATGCCGCGGACACGACGAGCGGCGAAGCGGCTGCTCCGGCGTCGTCGTCGTCGACGTCGACGACGCCGAGCACGCCTGCGCCCGCCCAGAAATCGGGTACGCCGAACACATCACCGTCGGGCAAAAACCCGTGTCCCAACATGGGCTCGGGCTCGGGCGGAAGCTCGAAATCGGGGTCGAACTCCGGCTCGAGCGACGAAGCCGCCCCGCCAGCGGCCACCTACCAGTAGCACGGGCGGCCGAGCCGCGGCCGGAGTCTCGCGCCCGCTCCAAGCGCGACCGCCGGCGGGCGCTTCTCAAGCAGGAGCGCCTGCCCGGTGGCCGCCAGCCGGCCGCCTAAAGCGATGCGACGGCGGCGTGCAAGTTGCCTGACGGCATGAGGGTTGGCATTCGCTCACGGCGGGTTTCTTATGTTTGGGTGGCGTCCAGACGGCAACTTCAGTTGCGGCGAGCGCGGCTGGACCCTTCAGGTACGGCCCTGCATCCCGGTCCACCCCGGTCCCCGTTGTCACCGTCTGGCCGCGCTCGCCTCCAGGAGTGACGGCGCGCCACTGCTCGCGCTCGCGCAGCCTTACGACGTTCGTTGACCCGGCCGGCGCGGAATTCTGCAAAGTCGGCGATCGCCAACGCACAGGCGGCTCGAGCGCGCCTAGAGTCGGTGTCTCCGACCCCCAAGCGGTGCCCTGCGGCCCTTGATGCGTGAGTTTTGCAGGGCACCGCGCAACGCCAGGCAGCCGCTCGCCGAGCTGCGCGACGGCTTGGATGCTCATCGGCCGGCGGGACCGCCGGATCGCGCGAGCAGATGCTCCTCCCCCGAGAGGGTCTGGCTCGTGGCGGCGAGGATCTGCACGTCGGTCAGCTCTCCGGGCGCGGCCAGACCGGTGAAGTTCACGACCTTGTTGTGGCGTGTGCGCCCGCGCAGGCGGTCGGCGTCGGTGCGCGAGGAACCTTCGACGAGGACCTCCAGCGTGCGCCCGAGGAAGCGCTCCGCGCGCTCGCGCGCCCTGCGCTGGACGAGCTCCACGAGGCGCTCCATCCTCGCCACCTTGACCGGATGGGGAACGATGCCCGCGGCGATCTCCGCCGCCTCGGTGCCGCGCCGCGGCGAGAAGATGAACGTGAAGGCGCCGTCGTAGCCGACCTGATCGACGACCTCGAGGGTCTGCTCGAAGTCCTCCTCGCTCTCGCCTGGGAAGCCCACGATGACGTCCGTCGTGAGCGCCGCGTCCGGAAGGTGCTCGCGGATCATCGCGACGCGGTCCAGGTAGCGCGCACGGTCATACGTGCGCCGCATCGCCTTCAGGATGCGGCTCGAGCCCGACTGCAGCGGCAGGTGGATGTGCTCGCACACGCTGCGAAGCTCAGCGTGCGCCCGGATCACGTCCTCGCGCATGTCCTTCGGGTGGGGCGAGTGTAGCGGATCCGCTCGATCCCCTCGACCCCGTCGAGCATCCGCAGCAGCTCCGCGAACGTCGTGCGCCCAGGTCGGCCGTTCGTGCGGCGGTCGACCGGAAGGTCGCGGCCGTAGGAGTTGACGTTCTGGCCGAGCAGCGTCACCTCGCGGACGCCGTCCGCTGCCATCGCCTCGACCTCCGCGACGAGCTCGGTCGGGCGGCCGGCTGACCTCGCGCCCGCGGGTGGACGGCACGATGCAGTACGAGCATGCGCAGTTGCAGCCCACGCTGATCTGCAGCCACCCCTGGAACTGGCGCTCGCGCCGCGCCGGAAGCCGACCCGTGAAGCCCTCGAACTCGAAGTAGCCCTGTGCGCTGAGCGAGTCGCTCGTCAGGAACTCGGCGAGCCTGTTCACCTGGCCGGGACCGAAGGCGACGTCCACGAACGGGTAGCGCTCGAACACCTCGTCCTTGAGCGACTGCGCCCAACAGCCGCCGACTCCGACGATCCGCTCGGGCCGCTCGCGCTTCAGGCGCCTGGCCTCGCCGAGGTGGGCGATGAAGCGGCTGTCCGCCGACTCGCGGATCGAGCACGTGTTGAACAGGATCAGGTCGGCCTGTCCGCGCTTTGCCGCCTCGGCGTAGCCGAGCGACTCGAGCATCCCCTTCATCCGCTCGGAGTCGTGCTCGTTCATCTGGCAGCCGAACGTCGTCAGGTGGTAGCGCTTCATGGGGAAAGCGTATCCGGCGAGGCTCGTTGCCTCCGCCGGGCTTCGCGCAGCGTCTACAGCCGCGCTAGGTGACGTGCCTCGGGACGTTCCGAACGGTTGAGTCGAGGCATCCGGGTCACAGCCGACGCTGTGGGTCCTTCCAAAGATCCGCGACGAAGGAGGACCCGGATGCTGGACAAGCGTAGGTGGCTGCCCCGCTGGCAGCGCGTCGAGTTGGTGCAGATGTGTTTGCAGCACGGCATGACCCGCCGCCAGGCCGCTGCGTGGCGGCGTGTGTCGGTCTCGACGGTGCAGTACTGGATCGAGCGCTATCGCGGTGCTTGCGATCAGGACCGTGCCTCGGGAGCGTGGGCAGAAGATCGACCGTCGGTGCCTCATCGTCAGCCAGCCCGTTGCTCAGAGCTCGTGCATGACCGTGTTTGCGAGGCGCGTCGGCGCACAGGTTGGGGGCCGAGGCTGATTGCCTCAGAGCTTCAGATGTCGCACGCGACCGTCTCTCGCTGTCTGTCTCGGCGTGGGGTTTCGCGTCGCCCGAAAGGTCCACGCGAGGAGGTTCGGCGCTTTGAGTGGCCCTGCCCGGGCGACCTGCTGCAGATGGACGTGAAGCGCTTCGCGCGCTTCAGCCGGCCTGGGCACCGCGTCACCGGCGAGCGCTATCGCTCAGGGAAAGAGAAGCGCGCCAGGGTCGGCTGGGAGTTCGCCCATTCGATGATCGACGACCACAGTCGACTCGTCTACACCGAGCTGCTCGGCGACGAGCAAGCGGCCACGGTCACCGGCTTCGTTCTGCGGGCGCTGGAGTTCTACGCCGGGCATGGCATCCACGCCAAGCGCCTGCAGACCGACAATCACTTCTCCTATGCAAAGAACCGCAGTCTGCGCCAGCTGCTCGCCCGCCACAGCATCCACCACCGCTTCATCCCACCACGCACACCGAAGCGAAACGGGAAGGTTGAGAGATACCAGCAGACCCTTGCCCGGGAGTGGGCCTACGGACAGCGCTACCGCTCAAGCGCAGCTCGAGCGAAGGCGCTACCGATCTGGCTCATGCACTACAACACCACCAGGAACCACAGCGGCATCGGCAACCGGCCGCCCATCAGCCGCGTTCGGGAGGAGCCGAGGCAGAACAGCTAGGCGGCGGCGACGGCTGGTTCTCCAGCTGGCCGATCCCTGATCGCTGGCGGTGCTGCGGCATCCGTGTCGTGCTCGCCTGTATCGGGAGGGGTGATCGGCGTGCGGAGGTCACGGGCCAGCCCCAGCGCCTCGTAGATCTTTCCTTCGATCTCCTTCGCAAGCTCGGGGTTCGATCGAGATGAGCCTTGGCGTTGCCGCGTCCCTGGCCGAGGCGATCGTTTCCGTAGGAGAAGAACGAGCCCGACTTCGTCACGATGTTGTGCTCCAGGCCGAGATCGATCAGGCAGCCCGCGGTCGAGATGCCCTTGCCGAACTCGATGTCGAACTCGGCCTGGCGGAAGGGGGCGGCGACCTTGTTCTTGACGACCTTGACGCGCACCCGGTTGCCGACCGCCTCGGTGCCGTCCTTGAGCGTCTCGATGCGCCGGATGTCCAGCCGCTGGGAGGCGTAGAACTTCAGCGCGCGGCCGCCCGGCTGGGTCTCTGGCGATCCGAACATGACCCCGACCTTTTCGCGGATCTGGTTGGTGAAGATGCAGAGCGTCTGCGTGCGGTTGAGGTTGCCGGCGAGCTTGCGCATCGCCTGGGACATCATGCGCGCCTGCGAGCCGACCGTCTGGTCGCCCATCTGCCCCTCGAGCTCCACGCGCGGGGTGAGCGCGGCGACCGAGTCGATCGCGACCACGTCCACGGCGCCGGAGCGCACGAGCATGTCGGCGATCTCGAGCGCCTGCTCGCCGTAGTCCGGCTGCGAGACGAGCAGCTCGTCGATGTCGACGCCGATCTCCTTCGCATAAAGAGGGTCCATCGCATGCTCGGCGTCGATGAACGCGCACACCCCGCCCAGCTTCTGCGCCTCGGCGAGCACGTGATAGATCATCGTGGTCTTGCCCGAGGACTCCGGGCCGAAGACCTCGACGATGCGCCCCCGCGGGACACCGCCGATGCCGAGCGCCAGGTCGAGCGACAGCGCACCCGTGGGGATCGCGTCGCAGCGCACCTGGGCGCCCTCGTCCCCCATGCGCATGACCGTGCCCTTGCCGAACTCGCGCTCGATCTGCGTGAGCGCGCCCTGAAGGGCGGCGTCGCGCGCCTTGGCGGCCTTCTCCTGGTCGGTCACGGGCATGGTCTGACTCCTCCGGTTGAGATGAGAGGGCAATCTAGAGTCCGCAGCGGACGGAACAGCTGTTCGCATCCGCTTCCGTCTCGCCGCCCCATGCGCCCGCCCGCAGCGGCGAGGTCCTGCAGGTACTTCGTCCAGAGATCGTCGCTGGCAGTCGCGTCCGGGCCGTCGGCGACGATGACAGCCGCAGTCCGAGATCCCGTTCTGCAGATCCCCCTTGCCCGTCAGTCCCCTCCCCCAGCCCCGACGCCCTCTCGCCGTCGCGCTCGCTCTCTCGCTGACCGTGCTGCTCCTGCTCGGGCTGCTCGCCCCGTCGCAGACTCTCGCGCGGGCGCACAGCGCCTCGTGCCGGCGCTCGGCGAGCGCGCATCCCAAGCGCCGCGGCCGTGCATGCCCGAGGCCAGCGCGGGCGAAGATCCACGCGCGCCACGGCACCGAGCGCAGCGGCGCGGGGCCTGCCGTGACGAAGACGAAGGTGAGCACAGACGCGACGGCCGGCTCGTCGGCGAGCCCCCGGTTGCAGGCGGCCCGCAGCCAGCTGACGGCGACCTGCGCAGACGGCAGCGAACCGGCGCCGCTCGGGGAAGAAACGTTCGCGTGCGGCGATGGCAGCGAACCGAGCTGCAAGGACGGCTCGAGCTTCGAGCCCTCGAGCGATGGCTCGAAGCTCCTCTGCGACGCCGCGCCCGGACCGGGCTCCGGATCCGGCGAAGTGGGAGTGACCTGCGCGGAAGGCGCCGAGCCCGTCGGCGGCGGCGATGGATCGGCCTCGTGCGAAGCCACCGGTGAACCGAGCGCTGAATCCGGCGGCGAAGCAAGCGGCGAAGCCGGCAGCGAAGGCAGCGGTGAAGCAGGCGGCGAAGCCGGCAGCCCGGCGAGCGTTGCGATTCAGCTGCGCGCCGGCCCAAGTCCGCACGCAGCGAGCGCCTCGTAGGTGGTCCCTGCGGGTGCCGGCAGCGAGCGGTACAGGACGATCGACTCCGGCGTGAAGCGCAGCTGCGGCGTGGCGGGAAGCAGTGGACGCTCCCCCGACGCGCCGCGGGCCGGTGCTGCGCCCGCACGTACGCGGACAAGCGTGATGTGCGGCCTGAATCGCCGCCGCTCGGGATCCCAGTCGCTCGCGTCCGAGAGGGTGCGGGTCAGGCTCGCCTGAAGTCCCTCGAGCTCGCCGCTGCGATCGCGGATCTCGACCGCGAGCGCATGCGGCGCGCCTCGGCGGCAGCCACAGCGGGGCCCCAACCGACAACTCGCCAGCGTCCTCGCTGCACAGGCCGAGCGCCGAGCTCGAGCGCCGCGATCTCGCCGACCGGACGGCTGCCGAGGAAGCACAGGGTGAGGTGAAGCGCTTCGGCAGCCAGCAGGCGCGGCGGGCGCAGCGGGCGGCGTGGCCGCCTCACCGTCCACGAGCGCCAATCCGCCACGGCCTCGCGCGCCCACTCCGCGAGCTCTTCGCACACCGCGGCCGGCGGATCGACGGCCACGAACAGCCGTGCTGTGGCCCCGCGGGTCATTGCCGCAGGCTAGCGCCGGCCAGCCCTGCTCAGCCCGCGCTCAGCACGCGGCGGATCAGGTGCATCGCGACGGTCGTCGCACGGTCGCGCATGTCGGACCGCCCGCCGGGCAGGTTGACCGATCGGGTCAGCCCCTCACCGCTATCTGCGGAGACGCTAAGCCAGACGAGGCCCACGGGCTTCTCCTCGCTGCCACCGCCCGGGCCGGCCATGCCGGTCACCCCCACTCCGACGTCTGGGCGCCCAGGCGCGCCCGCGCGCCGTCGGCGAGCGCGCGCGCCACCTCTGCCGAGACTGCCCCTGCGTGTCGATCAGCTCGCTCGGCACGCCCGCCATGGCCGACCTTCACCTCGTTGGAGTAGGCGACGATCGCCGCCCTTCACGTACTCGGAGGCGCCCGGCAGCTCTGTCAGCCTCGCCGCCAGCAGACCGCCGGTGCACGACTCGGCCGTCGCGATCGTGCGCTCCCGCGCGTCACCGCGCAGAAGCGTGCGCGTGCGAGCCCGTGGCCTGCAGTGCGACGCGACCGTCGTCCACCGGCTCCGTCCTGTGAGAACAGCGTGCTCGGGTGGCGCCGTCTGACCACCTCCTCGAATGCCTCATAGGCGTCTCTCGGCGTCGGGCTCATATCGGGTCACCACCTCGATCTCGCCGCGTTTCAGGCATGTCGTGATCTCCAGCGCGGATCAGCTCCACGCCCTCGCGCTCGGCCACGCGCAGCGTCTCGGCGATCTCCGACTCGGGAATGCCGAACAGCCGCAGCGTGCGCTGGCGGTAGGAGCTCGCTCGCTCGAGCGCGGCGCGCAGCGCCTCGGTTTCGAGGGCCTGCTCCCACATCGGCTGCAGCTCGCGCGGCGGACCCGGCAGCACGACGACCGTCGGTCCGCCGCCGAGCCGGCCTGCGCAGCGCGCGGGCGGACCACGAGCCCCGGCGCCGTGCCCACGGGCTCGAGCACGGCGGCGCCCGCGGGGATCGTCGCCTGCTTGCGGTTGGCCGCGCGGATCGCCTCCTGGTCGATGTTCGGCCAGCGTTTCACCAGCGGCCTGACGATCTCGGCGATCCGCTCGGACGAGCGCATCGTCGAGCACCATCTCGCGGCCCTGGAATCCGCCGACCACCTCGGCGGTCAGGTCGTCCGCGGTAGGGCCCAGCCCCCCGCTCGTCAAGACGATGCCGATCCGCTGCTCGGCATGAAGCGCAGGGCCGCCTCCATGTCTCGCGGCCGGTCGCCGACGATCGCGGTGTACGCGAGGTCGACGCCGAGCTCGCGCAGGCGTTCGGCGAGCCAGGGGCCGTTGCGATCGCTCACCCTGCCCCGTGAGCACCTCGGTGCCGGTGACGACTATCCCCGCTCGCGCGCTCACCTGCAGGTCGGCAGCTGGCCGGCCGCCAGCGGTTGGCGGCCGCGGGCCTTGGTGATCGAGTAGCCGATCGCTTCGCGTCGATGGCGGCACGCTCCGCGTGCGGCCGTCGACGATCATCTTCACCGAGCTGTTCCCGAGCGTGAGCACGAAACGCCGCGCGTGGTATGTCGGGGTGCTTTTCGCCCGGCTGCAGTTCGATGCCGGGAATCAGCTTGCGGCCGTTGTCGCCGATCAGGCACACGTAGACCGCCGCGGTCGGCTGCAGCGACAGCGCGACGACCGCCGGCGCGGTGCCGGCGGCGGTGACCCCGTGCGCGCCGCTCGCGTGGTGATGGGCGCGCGCGTGCTTCGCGGCGCCGCTCGCGTCGCTGCTCGTCGGCGTGCGAGGAGCCGCCTCCGCCTGCCACGAGCAGCCACGACCAGCAGCACGATCAGCATGCCGATCCACGCCAACCGCGAGCATGTAGCCGCGCGACGGACTCGTCCCGGGCCTGTCCGTCCGCGTGTTCTGCGGGGCGTCGAGACGATCGGCTCGAGCGCCGCCTCGCTGGGGTGCTCGTGATGCAGCCGGTACTCCTCGACGAGCGCCTTTCCGTCCAGTCCGAGCGCCTGCGCGTAGGTGCGCAGGAAGCTCTTCACGAACGTCGGCCCGGCAGCAGGCCCCACTCTTCGTTCTCGAGCGCGCGCAGGTACTTGGCGCGGATCTTGGTCTGGGCCTCGATCTCCGACACGTCGATCCGCGCGCGCATGCGCGCCTCGCGCAGCGTTGCTCCGATCTCGGGCATCTCAAGGAAAGAGGCTAGTCGTTGACGGGCGCAGCGGACTCGCCCAGGGCCGCGAGCACGCGCGGCAGGTCGGCCTCGGTGATCAGCACCTGCCTCGGCTTCGACCCCTCGTAGCCGGAGATCACCCCGCGCCGCTCGAGCATGTCGATCATGCGCCCGGCGCGCGTGTAGCCGAGGCGCAGGCGGCGCTGGAGCATCGAGGTCGACGCCGTCTGCATTTCGGCGACCAGCACTGATCGCGTCGGTGAGCAGCGGGTCCTCGTCGGGGTCGAACTCGTCCGCGCTCCCCTCGCGCTTCTCGCGGCTCGACCTCCTCGAGCAGCTCTTCGCGCAGCTCCGGCTCGCCCTGCCGGCGCCACAGCTCGGTCAGCTTCGCGATCTGCGGCTCGTCGATGTAGGCGCCCTGGATGCGCTGCAGGCGCGAGCTGCCGACCGGGCTGAACAGCATGTCGCCCTGGCCGAGCAGCGACTCGGCTCCGTTCTGGTCGAGGATCACGCGCGAGTCGGTCTGCGAGGAGACCGAGAAGGCGATGCGCGAGGGCACGTTCGCCTTGATCATCCCGGTGATCACGTCCACCCGCGGACTCTGCGTCGCGAGCACGAGGTGGATCCCCACCGCGCGCGCCTTCTGCGCGAGGCGGATGATCGAGTCCTCGACATCGGCCGGCGCGACCATCATCAGGTCGGCGAGCTCGTCGATCACGCACAGGATGTAGGGCAGCGGCGCTTCGCCGCGCTTCGCGCGCGCGCGGTTCAGCTCGATCAGGCTGCGCGTGCGCGCCAGCGACATGATCCCGTAGCGCTGCTCCATCTCCTTGACGAGGTTCGCAGCGCGTTGGCCGCCATTCGCGGGCTCGTGATCACCGGCGTCAGCAGATGCGGGATCGACTCGTAGTGGTTGAGCTCGACCTGCTTGGGGTCCACGAGCACCAGGCGCACCTCGTGCGGCGTCGCGCGCAGCAGGACGCTCGAGAGCATCGCGTTGATCGCCCCCGACTTGCCCGCGCCGGTCGTGCCGGCGACGAGCAGGTGCGGCATCTTCGCCAGGTCGGCGCCGATCGCCTTGCCCGGCCACGTCCTTGCCCAGCCAGACCGTCAGCGGCGACCAGTCCTTGGGCGGCTCCTGGAAGACGTCTCCCAGCTTGACGATCCGCCGGTGGGCGTTCGGCACCTCCACGCCGACCGCCTGCTTGCCCGGGAATCGGCGCGAGGATGCGGATGTCGGTGGCCGCCAGCGCATACGCGAGGTCGTCCTTCAGCTGCGCCACCTTCGCCACCTTCGTGCCGGGCGCGAGGCGCAGCTCATAGCGCGTGATGTGCGGCCCAGCGACCGTGCCGATCACCTTCGCCTCGACGCCGAAGTGCCCCAGCGCCTCGACGAGGCTCGCTCGCGATGCGCCCCTGCCCGGCGGTGTCGGGACGCGCCTGCTCGCCGGTCGAGCGCGTCAGCAGCCTGGCCGCGTCCGGCAGCTCCCAGACGAAGCCGGGATCCTCGGTTACGGCATCGCGCAGCCTGCCCTGCGGGGTGAGCGACCCCGGCATCGGCGCGGGCTGACCCCGGGATCTTCGCTCGCGTCCCGAGACCTCCTGCTCCCGCTCGTCGTCGGGCTCGGCGTCGGCCGGCCGCGAGCTGCCGCGCTCGGCGGCGATCTCACCCGCTGCGGGCGGCTCGCCCGTCACGCCGTCCGTCGATCCATCCTGCGACGGCGCCTCCACGTGCGTCGCGCGCACGATCAGCTCCGCGGTAGCGGGCTCGGGCGGACGGACCACGCCGATGCCGCCGCGCGACGCTGCTCTGCAGCTCGACGCCCCGGCCGGCCGCGGCGCCTGCGCCGGCCCGCGCTCGGCTGCGATCCGCTCGGCGAGCGCGCAGCCTCCGCGTCGTGTCGATCAGGCCGCTGCCCGTCGCGCGAAGCGCGCTCGCCAGCGAGGCACCGCGTCAGCAGGATCACCCCGGCGAGCATCAGGAACACGACGAGGATGCTCCACGCCGACGCTCCTGCACGAGCCTGTGGGCCAGCTGGTAGAGCGCCTCGCCGACCACGCCCCCGTGGCCCTGCAGGAACGCCGAGCGTCCACGCGCTTCCCGCCCTGGGCGGGCCTGAGCTCATGCCGAGCGTGCCCGCCGCGAGCGCGAGCGTGATCGATGCGAACACGCAGACCGCGCCGGCGCGCAGCGGCCGGAGCGCCGGCAGCACCGGGCGCAGCAGCAGCGCGCCACCGCCGACGACGAGCGCGACCGGTGCGAGCACGCGCGCTCCGCCGAGCATCCAGCCGAGCGCCACGGCCAGCCCGTGTCCGGCGTGGCCGCCGTCCCAGCCGCCGTAGAGGACGAATGCCCATGAACACCCCGCCGCCACGAGCGCCAGGCCGAGCACGTCGCGTTCGCGCTGATCGAGCACCGGCAGCCGGGGAAGTCCGCCGAGCAGACAAGCCGGTGCGCGAGACCCGCGATCGCGCGCGGCCCTGCGCCGGCGGCGCGCCCGCGCGTGCGCGGCGAGCGCGCGGACCGCGCGCTTGCGGGTGCTGCGGCCATCTCGCGCAACTTCGACACCAGCGCCCTGGAACCTCCCTCGTGGGCCTTACCATCGCTTTACACGCGCTCGGCTACATAAAGACGCATGAACGACTTCTCCCGTGCACCCCGCGTCCTGGTCGTCGAGGACGACGAGGACATCGCCCAGGCGCTCCAGCGCTCCCTGCGGATGGAGGGCTACGAGGTGCGCTCCGCCGCCGACGGCGAGAGCGCGCTCGAGCAGGGCGCAGCTTTCGCGCCCGATCTCGTGATCCTCGACCTCGGCCTGCCCGAACTCGACGGCGTCGAGGTGGCGCGCTCGCTGCGCGCCGATGACGATGTGCCGATCCTGATCCTCACGGCGCGCGACGCGCTCGAGTCGCGCGTGGAGGGCCTGGACGCCGGCGCCGATGACTACCTCGTCAAGCCGTTCGAGCGCCAGGAGCTGCTCGCGCGCATGCGCGCCCTGCTGCGCCGGCGCCCACCGCGCGGCTCGGCCCCGCTGCGCGTCGGCGATCTGTCGCTGAACGCTGACACCCACGAGGTCGTCCGCGCCGAGCGCACGATCGAGCTTGACCCAGCGCGAGTTCGAGCTGCTCGAGTACCTGATGCGCAACGAGCGCATCGTCATCTCGCGCCAGCGCCTGCTCGACGAGGTGTGGGGCTATGACCCGTTCTCGACGACGAACACGATCGAGGTGTTCGTCTCCAATCTCCGCCGCAAGCTGGAGGCCGAGGGCGAGCCGCGCCTGCTGCACACGATCAGGGGGGCCGGCTACGTCCTTCGCGCATAGCTCCATTGCCTCGTTGCGGCGCGCCACGGCGCGGCTGTCGGCCAGCTTCGACAGGCTGCCGATCCGGCTACGCCTCGCGGGCGTCTCGGCCCTGTTGACGTTCGTGATCCTTTGTGCGTTCGCGGTCGCGATCGGCTCGCTCACGGTCCACCGCATCCGCGCGGACTTCAACCGCCAGGTGGCCGACACCGCCAAACAGCTGCCCAGCCACCTGCTCGTCACCGTCGACCCGTTCAGGATCGAACCGCCGCTCGGCGACTTCGCCTCGACGGCCAACCACAGCGTGATCAAGATCCTCTCGGAGGGAGAAAGCGTCGTCGCCCAGGCCCCGGCGGGTGCGCCGTCGCTCGGGGCGCCGTCGACCGCGGAGCGGACCGTCAACGGCTTCCGCGTGATCAGCGTCCCAGCGGTCGTGCGGCTCCCCAACGGCGAGCCGATCGGCCGCGTGATCGTCCAGTACGGGCGTCGCGTGTCCGACACCGAGGAAACCGTCACGCGTGTGGAGCTGTTCCTCGTGCTCGGCGTGCTGGCCGGGACGGCGCTCGCCCTGCTCGCAGGGATGGCGATCGCACGCAGGGCGATGGCGCCGATCGCCGAGCTGACCTCGACAGCCGCCGAGATCGCGCGCACGCGCGACCCGTCTCGCGTCGTGCCACAGCCCCCGGCCGACGACGAGGTCGCCGAGCTCGCACGGACGCTCGAGGGGATGCTCCGGGAGCTCGACGCCGCGCGCGGCGAGACAGAGGCGATGCTCGCGCGCCAGCGCCAGTTCGTCGCCGACGCCTCTCACGAGCTGCGCACGCCGCTGACGAGCGTGCTCGCAAATCTCGAGCTGCTCGCCGAATCGCTTCACGGCGAGGAGGGCGATGCGGCGCGCTCGGCGCTGCGCTCATCCCAGCGGATGCGCCGGCTGGTCGCCGACCTGCTGCTGCTCGCGCGCACCGATGTCGGCCGGGTCGTGCAGCGCAAACCATGCGATCTCGCGCAGATCGTCGTCGAGGCGGCCGGCGAGCTCGGGCCCGTAAGCGCCGAGCACGAGATCATGCTCGACGTCCACCCGGCGATGGTAAACGCGGCGCGCGACGAGCTTCACCGGCTGACGATCAACCTGCTTGAGAACGCGCTGCGCCACACGCCCGCGGGTACCGAGATCCAAGTCTCGACCCGCACTGCGCCGGACGGCGAAGTCGAGCTCGTCGTCGAGGACAACGGCCCGGGCGTGCCTGGGGAGCTCGCGCCCACGCTGTTCGAGCGCTTCGTCCGCGGAGCGGGCGACCGCGGCGGCTCCTTCGGACTCGGCCTGGCGATCGTTCAGGCCGTCGCCGTCTCCCACGGCGGCAGCGTCACGCTGGAGTCCAGGGGCGAGCAGAAAGGCGCGCGCTTCGTCGTGCGCCTGCCCGCCTACTCAGACCTCGACGACGACGGGCAGCACCATCGGCCGCCGCTTCAGACGGTCGTAGACTAGCTTCGCCAGATCGTCGTGCAGCGCCTGCGCGAGGAGGTCGACCTCGCGTATTTCCTCGCCTGCCGCCCGCGCGAGCGAATCATCGACGGTCGCGCGGATCTCCCCCAACAGCTCATCGGCCTGGTCGAGGAACGGGACGCCGCGGAAGATCACCTCGGGCGCGGCCACCGAGCTGCCGTCCTGCTCGGCGATCGTTACTACGACGATGAAGATCCCGTCGGCTGAGAGCATCCGCCGATCGCGCAGGGCAACATCGGCCATGTCGCCGATCTCGACCCCGTCGACGAACACCATGCCTGACTGCTCGCGCTCGGAGAAGCGCGCGCCGCGCTCGTCGATGTCGAGCGGCAGCCCGTTATCGCCCTGGAAGATGTCGCGCGGATGCACGCCCACCGCCTCGGCGAGCTGGGCGTGGATGCGCAGGCGCTTGAAGTCGCCGTGGAAGGGCATCACGTAGCGCGGCTTGACGAGGTTCAGCATCAGCTTGACCTCCTCGGCGTAGCCGTGCCCCGAGGCGTGCACAGGCGCGTCGCGCGGCGTTATGACGTCGCAGCCGATGTGATAGAGACGGTCGATCGTCTCGTTGACCGCGCGCTCGTTGCCGGGGATCGGCGTCGCCGAGAAGACGACCGTGTCGCCCTCCTTCAGCTGCACCTGCGGATGGTCGCGGTAGGCCATGCGCCGCAGCGCCGACAGCGGCTCGCCCTGCGAGCCCGTCGAGATGATCACGACGCGCTCATCGGCGAAGTCGCCGATCTCGCGCGGTCCTACGAGCAGGCCCTCGGGGACCTCGATGTGGCCGAGCGAGCGCCCTATGCTGACGTTCTTGCGCATCGAGCGCCCGACCAGGGCGACCTTGCGGTCGAGCGCGTAGGCGGCGTCGAGGACCTGCTGGACGCGGTGGATGTTCGAGGCGAAGCTCGTCACCACGATCCGTCCTTCGCAGCGGGCGAACACCTCCTCGAGGTGGGGGCCGACGACCGACTCCGACGGCGAGAAGCCCTCGCGATCGACGTTCGTGGAGTCTCCGCACAGCAGCAGAACGCCTTCGCGCCCGAGCTCTGCCAGGCGCGAGACGTCCGCCGGAGGACCATCCACGGGCGTCTGGTCGAACTTGTAGTCGCCGGTGATCAGGACCGTCCCGAGCTCGGTGCCGAGCGCCACCGCGCTCGAGTCGGGGATCGAGTGGGTCATGTGCACGAGCTCGAGCGTGAACGGCCCGAGCTCGAGGACGTCGCTCGCGTCGAGCTCGTTCAGCTCGACGTCGCGGAGCTTGTGCTCCTCGAGCTTCGAGCGTGCCATCGCCATCGTCAGCGCGCCGCCGTACACCGGAGGGATGTCGCCGGCGCCGAGCGCGTCGAGGTCGCGCAGCACCCACGGCAGCGCGCCGAGATGGTCCTCGTGCCCGTGGGTCACGACGATCGCCTCGATGTCCCTGGCGCGTTCGCGCAGGTAGGTGAAGTCGGGTAGGACGAGGTCGATGCCGACCATCTCCGGTGTCGGGAAGCGCAGGCCGACGTCGACCACCACGATCCGCCCGTCGTGCTCGACGACCGTCATGTTCTTGCCTATCTCCCCGAGCCCGCCGAGGGGCAGCACACGCAGCGGTGAACTCACGCGGGCGCGCCGGCAACCGGGTTCTCGCCGACAAGCAGGCCGTGGCGTTCGAGCATCACGCGCACTGCCGCGCTCTCCTCGGGTGTTGCCTCTAAGAGCGGGAGGCGCAGGCCTCCGACATCGTGGCCGAGCAGGTTCAGCGCCGCCTTCGTGCAGGTCGGGCTGGAGGTGAGGAACAGCGTCTGGTAGACGTCGCGCAGGGACGCGTCGATGTCGGCGCGGTGCTCTGGCTCCTCGACCATGCGCTGCATCTCGCTGCCGACGATGTGGCTCGAGACGAGGATCCCGCCCGCGCCGCCCATGTCGAGCGTCCGCGCGAAGGTCGCGTCGTCGCCGGCGTAGAGCTCGAGGCCGTCGATCGGCTGCAGCTCCTCGGCGTTGGCCTGCTTGACGCCGGCGATCCCCTCGATCTGCGCGAGCTCGGCCAGCAGGTCCGGCGGCATGTTCGTCGCGGTGCGGCCGGGGATGTTGTAGAGCAGCGTCGGTTTGTCGGTCGCGCCCGCGACGGCTTCGTAGTGGCGCCTGAGCCCGAGGCGGCTCGGCTTGTTGTAATACGGCGTCACCGACAGCATCGCGTCCGCGCCGAGCTCGGTCGCGCGTTCCGTCAGATGGACGGCTTCGCGCGTGTCGTTCGTGCCGGTTCCGGCGATGATCGTCTTGCCTGGCGGGCGCTCGGCGACCGCCAGGCCGATCAGGCCGAGCTGCTCCTCGTCGGTCAGGGTGGAGGCCTCGCCGGTCGTCCCTGCGACGACGAACCCGTCCGAGCCGTTGTCCGCGAGATGGCGCATGAGCGCGACGAAGGAGTCCTCGTTGACCCTCCCCGCCTCGTCGAAAGGCGTGACGATCGCCGTCAGGATCGTGCCTAGGCCGGCCATGGGCTGCAGTATCTCACGCGCGCCGCGAACGAGACCGGCGCGCCAGACACCGCGGCCAGGAGCTCACGAGTCGAGCAGTGGCCCTCCTCCCGCGGCGACGGCCGGCGGGGCTTCAGGGGCGCTCCGCACGTAAACGAGGATGCTCACGATCAGCGACCAGAGCAGCAGCACGAGCAGGGCGGGAAAGCTCGCCGGCGGAATCACCACTGCGATCCCGATCACGATCGCGACCCAGCCCAGCCACCTCGGCAGCGGCGCTCCGCGGAGGATCGCCAGTCCGCTCGAGATCGCGAACACGCAGCCCCCGATCAGCAGCGGCAGGAACAGTTCGTTGCTGAGGATGTTCAGGGCTTGCGCCGCCTGAGGGCCGAGACGATAGATCTCACGCGCCAGTCCGTATTCGACCCCGGAGAGCGTCGCGGCGCCGACCGCGAGCAGCACGCCTCCCGCCAGCACGAGCGCGCTCAGCCCCTCCGCCCCGGGTGTCCGGCGCAGAAAGGAGCGCAACGCGCCCGCCCAGAACACCGCGAACAGGAACGCGACGACGATCAGGATGCTCGTGGTCTCGACTTCCGAGCGATGGGACGTGTAGTACGCGATCACCTTCAGCGGCCCGGCGCTCGCTTCGGGCGTTTCACCGCCCGAGAAGAACGCGACGGCCGTCAGCACGGCGAAGAGCACCCCCGTGAGGGGAGCGAGTCGAGTCAGGCGATCGGACATTCGGGTAGCACCCCTTTCCCTGTTCACGCGCCGTGCGCCAGCGCACCGGGGTTCGGTTTCGCCGCGACATCGCGGACTCCTGCGTGCCGATCCTATTGCCCGAAGAGCAGCTGCTCCAACCCCACGACGGGCGAGCGCTCGAGGCCGCCGACGCGCCGCACGGCGAGCAGCACGCCCGGCATGAACGCCTCCCGCCCGATCGTGTCGTGGCGGATGGTGAGCGTCTGGCCGACGTCGCCAAGGATCACCTCCTGGTTCGCGACCAGCCCCGGCAGGCGCACCGAGTGGATCGGCGGCGGCGGACCTCCGCCCTGAAGCGCCATCAGCTCGGCCGTGCGCATCGCGGTGCCGCTCGGGGCGTCGAGCTTGCCGTCGTGGTGCAGCTCGACGATCTCCGCGCTGCGCATGTACCTCGCCGCCTCGGCCGCGAAGCGCATCATCAGCACCGCGCCGATCGCGAAGTTGGGCGCGATCAGCACGTTCGCAGGCGGACGCCCCCGCGCGGGCCGCGCGTCGTTCAGCGGTGCAGGGTCAAAGCCGCTGGTCCCGATCACCACGTGCACACCGGCCCGCACGCACGCCAGTGCGTTCGCGAGCGCCGTGTCCGGCGTGGTGAAGTCGACCACGACCTCGGCGTCGGCAAGCACGTCCTCGAGCGTCGTCTGAAGCAGCGGGTCGGCGCGGCCGACCAGCTCGAGGTCCTCGGCGTTCTGCACCGCAGCGCACACCGTCTGTCCCATGCGCCCGGCCGCCCCGGCGACGGCCACGCGGATCATGTCGCGATCCCCTGCGCCGCCGGCCGCCCGCCGGCGCCGACGGCGCCGGTGAATCCGGCCGCCGTGCTCAGCGGCTCGATCGCGGCGCGGAACGCATCCTCGTCGGGACCGACGCCCGCGACGGACAGCCGCGCGGGCGCGAACAGCCCGCCGGCGAGCTCCACGAGCTCCTCGCGGCCGACCGCGTCGATCCGCTCGATCACCTCGTCGACGGACAGGATCGGGAGCTCGTTCATCACCGAGCCGCCGAGCCGGTTCATGCGCGCCCCGGTCGACTCGAGGGCAAGCACCACCCGTCCCTTCAGGTTCTCGCGCGAGCGCACGAGCTCCTCCTCGCTGGCGGGATCGTTCACGTAGCGCGCGAGCTCGCGCGCCAGCACGGCGACCGCCTCCTCGAGGTTCTCAGGGCGCGTCCCGAGATACACGCCCACCTCGCCGGTGTGCGCGTATAGGTTCGAGAAGCAGAAGACCGCGTAGGCCAGGCCCCGTCGCTCGCGCACCTCCTGAAACAGCCGCGAGGAGGAGGTCGCGCCGAGTACCCCTTCGAGCACGCGCAGCGCGAAGCGACGCTCGTCATCGCGGGCGATCCCGGGTCCGCCGACGCACACGTGGTACTGCTCAGTGTCTTTCTGCAGGAAGCGCACGCGCTGCTCGAACCGCGCTGGCGCGATCGCGCCCGCCGGGCGTGCCGCGCCGGCAGGCGTGGGCGCCACCTCGACCGAGCGCGCCATCTCGACGAGCGCGTCGTGCTCGACCGAGCCGGCCGCCGCGATCACGATGCTCTGCGGCCGGTAGCGACGCGCGTGGAAAGCCGCGACCTGCTCGCGCGTGGCGGCTGCGATCACCTCCGCGGTGCCGATCACCGGCCGACCGAGCGGGTGCGAGCCGAAGACCGCCCTGCCGAGCACGTCGAAGACGCGGTCCTGGGGGTCGTCTTCGTACATCGCGATCTCCTCCAGCACCACCTCGCGCTCGGCCTCCAGCTCGCCGAAGCGGGGATGCCAGACCATGTCGCTCATCACCTCGAACGCGTGCTCGAGGTGCCTGTCGAGCACGCGGGTGTAGAGCGAGGTCGCCTCCTTGTCGGTTCCCGCGTTGATCTCCGCGCCCATAGCGTCGAAGATCTGGTCGATCTCCTCCGAGCCGAAGCGCTCGGTGCCGCGGAAGAGCATGTGCTCGAGCAGGTGCGATATCCCCGCCTCGCTCTCCCGCTCGACCACCGAGCCCGTCGCGATCCAGAAGCCGAGCGCCACCGAGCGCACGCTGGGAACGGGCTCGGTGACGACCCTCACGCCGGAGTCCAGCGTGGTTATCCGATGCTCGGGGTTCAAGGCCCGACGCTGTGGGTCAATCGCGGTCGCGCCCATGGCGTGGGCGCCCCGAGCCTCGACCCATCCCCTGGCCACCCTCGCGGCGCTGGCCGCGGTCGGAGCGCTCGGCGGAGCCGGCCCGGTCGCGGCCGTTGCTGGACGGTCGCCGATCGCCGTCGCGGCCTCCCCGACCGCCTCCGCCGCCGCCGGTGCCCACGCCGGCGAGCTCCTCGATCGACTTGCCCACGATGTCCGGGTCGGCCGCCAGGCGCAGGCCGATGCGGCCGCGCTCGCGGTCGACCTCGACCACGCGCACGTTCACCTCATCGCCCTTGTTGAGGACGTCCTCGACGGTCTCGACGCGTTGGCCGGGCGAGACGTTGGATATGTGCAGCAGCCCGTCGGTGCCCTTCGCGAGCTCGATGAACGCGCCGAAGGTGGTCGTCTTGACGACCTTGCCGAGGTACTCGTCGCCGACCTCCACCTCCTTCATCATCATCCGCACCCGCTCGGCGAGCGCGTCGCCGAGCTCGCCGTTGGCGGAGTAGATCAGCACCTGGCCGTCGTCGTTGACGTCGATCTGCGAGTCGAACTCCTCGGACAGGCCCCTGATCGTTTCCCCGCCCTTGCCGATCAACAGGCCGATCTGCGAGGGGTCGATCTGGATCGTCTGGATGCGCGGCGCGAACTGGCTGAGCTGCTCGCGCGGGCCGCCGATCACGTCGGCCATCTTGCCGAGGATGAACCTGCGCGCGCTGTTGGCCTGTGTGAGCGCGTCGCGCAGGATCTCGAATGTCACGCCCGAGATCTTGATGTCCATCTGCAGCGCGGTGATCCCGCGCTCGGTGCCGGCCACCTTGAAGTCCATGTCTCCGAGGTGGTCCTCAACGCCGGCGATGTCGGTCAGGACGATGTAGTCATCGCCCTCCTTGATCAGGCCCATCGCGATGCCCGCGACCGGCCGCTTGATCGGCACCCCGGCGTCCATAAGCGCGAGCGAGGACCCGCATACCGAGGCCATCGAGGAGGACCCGTTTGACTCGAGGATGTCCGAGACCACGCGGATCGTGTACGGGAAGCGTTCGATCGAGGGCACCATCGGCGCCAGCGCCCGCTCGGCGAGCGCGCCATGACCGACGTCGCGGCGCTTGACCCCGCCCATGCGGCCCGCCTCCCCGACCGAGAACGGCGGGAAGTTGTAGTGGTGCCAGTAGTACTTTTTCGTCTCGAGCCCGAGCGTGTCGAGGCGCATCTCCTCCTTGAGCGTGCCCAGCGCGGCGACGCTGAGCGCCTGCGTCTGGCCGCGCGTGAACAGCGCCGAGCCGTGCGTGCGAGGGGTGACGCCGACTTCGATCGTGATGTCGCGGATCTCGTTCTCAGCCCGGCCGTCGGGACGCTTCTTGTGTACGGCGATGCGCTCGCGGATGATCGTCTTCTCGAGCGTCTCGAACGCGAGCTGCACGGCCGCGCGGCGCTCCTTGGCGGCACGCAGCTGCTCCTCGGACGCCCCCTCCGGTGCCGGGGGCGCGTACTGCTCGAGCACCGCCGTCTCGACCGCCGCGGAGGCCTCCTGGCGCTCGAGCTTATCCTCCACCTGGGTCGCCGCGTCGAGCTGAGCGCCGTGCGAGCTGCGGACGGCCTCGAGCAGCTCGGGGTCGACGGTGATCGACTCGAACGCTTTCTTCTCCTTGCCGACCTTCGCCGCGAGCTCGCGCTGCAGCGCACAGATCCGCTTGATCTCTGCGTGCGCGATGTCGAGGGCGTCGAGGATCTCTGCCTCGGGGATCTCCTTGGCGCCGGCCTCCACCATCAGGATCGCCTCCTCGGTGCCAGCGACGATCAGGTCGAGGTCGGAGCGGCCCTCATCGGAGTCGACGCTGCTCAGGTCCTCCTCATTGGGGTTGACGACGAAGTTCCCCTCGACCTTGCCGATCCGCACCGCCCCGACGGGGGTCGGGAACGGGATGTCGGAGATCATCACCGCGGCCGACGCGCCGTTCATCGCGAGGATGTCGTAGGGGTGTACGTGGTCGATCGAGAGGGGGATCGCCACAAGCTGCGTGTCGTAGCGCCAGTCCTTCGGGAACAGCGGGCGCAGCGGGCGGTCGATCATGCGCGCGGTCAGCGTCGCCTTCTCGCCCGGGCGACCCTCGCGCTTGAAGAAGGAGCCCGGGATCTTCCCCGTGGCGTACATGCGCTCCTCGACGTCCACCGTCAGCGGGAGGAAATCGACGTCGCGCACACCGCCGGCGACAGCGGTCGCCAGCACCATTGTGTCGCCCTGGCGGACGACGACCGCGCCGGAGGCCTGCTTGGCCATCCTGCCGGTCTCGAAGGAGATCTCGCTGCCGGCGACCTCCACGGAAACCCGCGTCACGCCATCACTGCTCATATTCACTGCCTTCCTGTTCCGCCCGTCGGTCGGCGGTCCGTTTCTTTTTTCTCAATATCCGAACCAACGGAGCTTAGCGGACCGGGAATCGGCGCCCGTGCCGCCGCGCCGGCCGCCCGCCCCGCGTCGGGCTGGCGCCGGGCGCTCAGCCGGAGGCGTCGCCGGCGAGCGCGACGGTGAGGCCCTCGCGCAGCTGCTCGACGCCGGGCAGCTCGCCTGGCGAGGGCGCCTGATAGCTCCAGCGCACGGCCGCGTCGGGGCCGGTGATGACGAGGGCGCGCTGGGGAAAGCCGCCCTCGTGGAGCACGCCGAAGGCGGCGCACGTCGCCCCCTTGGGCTCGAAGTCCGACAGCTGCTCGCTGCTGACGCCGAGCTTCTCGGCAAAGGCGCTCTGCGCCCAGGTCGAGTCGCAGGAGATGCCGTACAGCGCGTCGCCTGCAGCGGCGAGCTCGACCGTCAGCTGCTCGTATAGCGCCAGCTGGTCGGTGCAGACGGGGCTGAACGCGAACGGGTAGAAGACGAGCACGCTCGTGCGCCCGCGCAGCTCGCGCTCGGTGAAGCTCGTGCCATCGGCGCGCGCCAGCCTGAAGCTCGGCGCCGGCCTACCGTGCTCCAGGACGGCCACTACTTTCTCAGGCCGAGCTCTTTGATCAGCGCGCGGTAGCCCTCGAGATCCCGTCGCTGCAGGTAGTCGAGGAAGCGGCGCCTGCGCCCGACGAGCATCAGCAGGCCGCGGCGGGAGTGATGATCCTGGCTCTGCGCGCGCAGGTGCTCGGTCAGGTGGTTGATGCGCTCGGTCAGCAGCGCGATCTGCACCTTCGTCGAGCCCATGTCGTTTTCGTCAGAGCCGAACTCTCTCGCGATCTCGCGCTTGCGCTCGCTGGTGATGGCGGCCATGGGCGGCACGGTAGCAGACGGCCTTCGCTCTCAATACGCCTGGACTATCTCCCTTGTGAGCTCGACGTCGCGGTGCATCTGCGCGATCAGGCCCTCGGGGTCCTCGAAGCGCCGCTCGCCTCGCAGGCGCTCGAGGAACTCGAGCCGCAGCCGCGCGCCGTACAGGTCGCCGTCGAAGTCGAGCAGGTAGGCCTCTATCAGCTCGCCGCGCCCCGTGGTGAAGGTCGGTCGCACGCCGATGCTCACCGCCGCCGGACGACCGTCGGCAAGGCAGGCGTAGACGCCGTGCCCCGGACACGCGAGCGCCTCGTCGGGAACGATGTTCGCCGTCGGGAAGCCGAGCTCGCGACCGCGCGCATCGCCGCGCGTCACCTCGCCGCTCAGCTCGAAGGGCGCGCCGAGCAGCCTGTTCGCCTCGGCGATCTCGCCGGCCAGAACGAGTCCGCGGATGTGGCTTGAGGACACCACCTCGCCGTCGACCTCGAGCAGCGGATGCACGACCGTGTCAAAGCGCGTGTCGGCGGCCAGCAGCCGCGCGTCGCCCTGCGCCTTGTGGCCGAAGCGGAAGTTCTCGCCCACCGCGACCTGCCTGGCGCCGAGCACATCGACGAGCACCTCGTAGATGAACTCGGCCGCCGAGCGCATCGCGAACTCCGCGTCGAACGGGATAACGATCAGCTCCTGCACGCCGAGCGAGGCGATCAGCTCGGCCTTTCGCTCGAGCGTCGTCAGCAGCTTCGGCGTGTGCTGCGGCGCGACCACCGACACGGGGTGCGGATCGAAGGTGAGCACGCTGTCGGAGCCCCTGATCACCTCGCGATGGCCGAGGTGGACACCGTCGAACGTGCCCACCGCCACGCTGCGCTCCCGTCCGCGCTCGATGTCGGGCAGGCGTGTGACGTTCACGGCCGCACAGCCTAATGCAGACGTGAGCCGCCCAGCATCTCGAGGGCCCGCCCCGAGCGCGATCAGCGGCGGGTCGCTCCAGGGCCGCCCGCGCGGTGGCGGCGCGACCGCCTCGCGCACGTCGAACGGTCCGATCGCCGTGCGCCTGAGCTGCACACAGTAGGCGTCGCCCAGTCCGGCGATCAGCGAGCGCACGTAGGTGCCCGCGCCGCATTCGATCTCAAAGGCGGCCATCTCCGGCTCCCCGGCGGGCGTCGCCGGCGTGCGCCACAGTTGCTCGAAGCGATACACCGTGACGGTCCGCTCGGGCATCTCGAATCGCTCGCCGCGGCGGGCGCGACGGTAGGCGCGCTCGCCTCCGACCTTCACGGCGGAGTGGAGCGGCGGGCGCTGGCGGACCTCGCCGATGGGCAGACGCGGCGGATCGGCCGGCACGCGGCCGGTCTCGGTTATCTCCCCCTCGGGGTCGCCGGTGCTCGAGAGCGCCCCGAGCCGGGCGACGGTCTCGTAGCGCTTGGGCAGCTGCATCAGCGCGCGCTGGGACTTCGTCGCCCTGCCGACGAGCACCAGCAGAAGCCCTGTCGCGAACGGGTCGAGCGTGCCGGCGTGCCCTGTGCGCACGCCGCCGAGCGAGCGTCGCACCGCGGCGACGACATCATGCGAGCTCATCCCCGCCGGCTTGTCGATCAACAGGACGCCGTCCATCGGCGCGCCGTCATGCTTCCCGCTCAGGACGCCGGCCTACGCCAGCGTCGCCGCGGCCCGCTCATCGGACATCGCGTGCAGCTGCTCGGCGATCGCGCCGCGCAGGAACGCGATCAGCTCGGCCGGCTCTAGCGTGGTAGAGAAGCCGGCGGCGCGACGGTGGCCCCCGCCTCCCTGCGCGCGGGCGATGGCCGACACGTCGACGTCGTCGTCGGTCGCCCGCAGCGAGACTTTGTGCTGACCCTTGCGCTCGCCGCCGTGCAGCTCGCGCACGAACGCCGCCACCTTCGTCCCTCGCAGCGCGCGCAGCTGGTCGATGATGCCCTCCGAATCGCTTTCTTCGGCCTGGCACCCGCTCGAAGTCGGCGGCGCTGAGCACGGACAGCGTGAGCTCGTCCGAGTCGAAACGCTGCACCTGCGTCAGCGCGAGCGCGAGCAGCGCGAGCTTTCTGGGCGGCATCTCCTCGTAGAGCTGGCGGTACACCGCTGCGACGTCGACGCCCGCTTCGATCAGCTCCGCGGCCATCAGGTGCGCGCGCGGGTCGTGTTCTCGTACATGAACCGCCCGGTGTCGGTGATCAGGCCGATGTACAGCGCCCGCGCGACGTGGCCGAGGGTTTCACGCCCAGCCCATGCATCAGATCCCAGATGATCTCCGCGGTGCACGACGCGCTCGGGACGACGTAGTCGAGCGTGCCGAAGCGGGTGTTGTCGTGGTGGTGGTCGATGTTCAGCAGATGCCTGCCGTCGCGCAGCACGCTCGCTGAGTTGCGGTCGATGTTGCCGCAGTCGAGGAACACGACCGTCCGCTCGGCGATGTCGGCGGGCGGCGCCTGGATCAGTCCGTCGAGCGGGAACATGCTGTACTCGTCCGGCAGCGGCAGATCGTCTGGCGCGATGAACATCTCCGAGTCCTTTCCGAGCGCAGTCAACAGCCCCTGCATCCCGACGAGCGATCCCAGCGCGTCGCCGTCCGGATTCTCGTGCGAGGCGAGCACGAAGCGTGAGTCCTCGCGGATCCTCCTCGAGCACCTGCTCGCGCGACTCCCTCTGCTCGAGTGCCCGGCCGCGCTCACGAGCGGACGACCTCGTCGATCAGCGCATCCACGCGCAGTGCCCGATCGGTCGTGTCGTCGTAGGAGAACTCGAGCGTCGGCGTGCGCTTCAGGCGCAGCTCGCCCGCCACGCGGCCCTGCAGGAAGCCGTGTGCGCTGCGCAGCCCCTCGAGCGTGGCCTCGCGCTGTGCGCGCTCCGAGGCGCGCCCGCCCTCGCCGAGCACGCTCACGTACACGCGTGCATGGCGCAGATCGGCGCTCGTTTGACATCGGTCACGGTTACGAATCCCACCCGAGGGTCCTTGAGTTCTGCTCCGCAGCGCGTCGCCGATCACCTGGCGAATCGCCTCGTCGACCCGACGCATCCGTCCGCTGTGTCATCCTACCCCTCCGAAGGCGCCGAGGCCAGCGCGAGCGATCGCTTGCAGGCTCGCCGGCCCGCCGCCGCGGCGCGCGCCTGCCACCGATCGCAGTCATGCCGCTCGAGCGCCGCTCAGGAGGACAGCTCGCGCTCCAGCTGACGCGTCTCGTATGTCTCGAGCACGTCGCCCTCGTGCAGGTCCTGGAAGTTCGCGAGCACGATGCCGCACTCGAAGCCGCTTGCGACCTCGCGCACATCGTCGTTGAAGCGGCGCAAGCTCGCGATCACGTGTCGTAGATCACCGTGCCGTCGCGCACGACGCGAACCCGCGCACCGCGGGTGACCTTGCCCTCGGTCACGAACGAGCCCGCGATCGTCCCGATCCTCGACGCTTTGAACAGCTGGCGCACCTCGGCCTGGCCCAGCGGGGTCTCCACCTCGGCGGGCTCGAGCATTCCCTGCATCGCGGCGCGCAGCTCCTCGATCGCCCTGTAGATCACCGAGTAGGAGCGGATCTCGACGCCCTCGCGCTCGGCGATCTGGCGGGCGTCGCCGACCGGGCGCACGTTGAAGGCGAGGATCACGCCGCTCGGACGCCGCGGCGAGCATCACGTCGGACTCGTTTATGCCGCCGACGCCGCGGTGGATGATGTTGACGTCGACCTCCTGCTGGGGGAGCTTTGCGATCTCGTCCTCGATCGCCTCGAGCGACCCGGCCACGTCCGCCTTGACGACCAGGCCGAGCTCCTTGACGGCTCCCTCCTGGGCGAGCTTGAAGACGTCCTCCAGCGACACCTTGCGACCCGAGCGCCGGGCCAGCGCCTCGGTCTTCAAGCGGTTGGCCCGCTCGCCGGCCAGCTGGCGCGCCCGCCGCTCGTTCTCCACCACCCGCACGATCTCACCCGCCTCCGGGACGCCGTCGAAGCCGAGCACCTCGACCGGCTGGCCGGGCATCGCCCGCTTCATGCGCGCCCCCACGAAGTCGTCATCGCGCGCACCCGCCCGAAGTGCGCGCCGGCCACGAGCGCGTCGCCGACCCTGCAGCGTCCCCCGCTGGATCAGCACGCTCACCACCGGCCCGCGGCCGGGGTCGAGCTTCGACTCGATCACCGTGCCGGACGCCTCGGCGCCGCTGTTTGCCTTCAGCTCCTCCAGATCGGTCACCACCTGAATCGTGTCGAGCAGCGAGTCGAGGTCCTGGTGCGTCTTGGCGCTCACGTCCACGAACTCGATCTCACCGCCCCACTCCGCGGGCTGCAGGCCGTGCTGGGTCATCTCGGTGCGCACGCGCTCGGGCTGGGCGCCCTCCTTGTCAATCTTGTTGACCGCGACGATGATCGGCACTTCCGCGGCGCTGGCGTGGTCGATCGCCTCCTCCGTCTGGGGCTTCACGCCGTCGTCGGCCGCCACGACGATCACCGCGAGGTCGGTGACGCGCGCACCGCGGGCGCGCATCGCCGTGAACGCTTCGTGGCCGGGGGTGTCGAGGAACGTGATCTCCTTGCCGGCGTGGTGCACCTGGTATGCGCCGATGTGCTGGGTGATCCCGCCGGCCTCACCGGCCGCGACCTCGGTCTCGCGGATCGCGTCCAGAAGCGAGGTCTTGCCATGGTCGACGTGGCCCATGATCGTGACGACCGGCGGACGGTCGATCAGGTCCTCCTCGGCGTCCTCGAACACGGGCTCGACCTCGACGTCGTCGGCGGCGTGCACGATCTCGATCTGCTTGTCGAACTCGTCGGCGAGCACCTGGATCGCATCGTCGGAGAGCGTCTGCGTGAGCGTCGCCATCTCGCCGAGCGACATCAGCTTCTTGATCACCTCCGGCACCGGCACGCCGAGATACTCCGCTATGTCCTTCACCGTCGAGCCCGAGTTGACGCGGATCAGGTCGGTCGCCTCAAGCGCGGCGGTGTCGATCGGCGCGATCGTCTCGTCGTAGGTCCCGCGCCGGCGGCGGCCGCGGCGGGGACGCCGCTGCGGCTGGTTGGCGGGCCCGCCCTGCTGGCGGCGCGATGCCTGCGAGTCGATCACGACGCGGCGGCGCCCTCCCGGGCCGATGTCGCCGGGCGTGCGCTCGCCGGTACGAGAGTCGCGCGTGGGCCGGACCCGCTCGGCGGCGGCTGCCGCCCCGGGGCCTGCTGTCGCGGGCGCGCTGCGGGCGGGCGCCGGGGTGCTGGCTGCAGGACTCCGCGGGGGCGCGCTCGCAGCCGCTGCGGGCGCCGCGGGGCGTGGCGGCGCGGGCTCCTCCGCAGAGCGCTCGACCTTGGCGGGATCCGCGGGTGCGCTCGCGGCGGGGGCAGCGGCGGGCGCCGGGCCCCCGTTGGAGCTCGCGGGCGCGTCCGAGCCGCCGAGGCCGAGCGCCTTCAGCGCGGTGGCCTCCTCGACCGACGACGCCGCGGCCTTCGCCTCGATGCCGGCAGCGCGCAGCTTCTCCAGCAGCTCCTTGCTGGAGAGCCCATTCTCCTTGGCGATTTCATGGACTCGCTTCTTGCTCATCGACTCACCGATTCTACGATCTTGGGATCCAGCGTTACCGCCGCGTGCAGCGTGCGGGCGATCGCGCCGCGCCGCAGCGCGATCGCGACGCATGCCGCGGCGGGCTCATCCGCGCCGCTGCCCCGGCAGATGTATGCCCCGCGGCCGGCCATCGTGCCGTCACGATCGTGGACCGCACCTGGCGAGCGAGGATCGCCCGCCGGGTCCACGGCGATGCGCATCAGCTCGGACTTCGGTGCGATGCGCCCGCAGCCGACGCATCGACGCCGGGGTGGCTGACGCCCTATGTCGTCTGCTCCCCGGTGGCGGGCTGCGGCTCCTGCTCGCCCATCTCGGGCACAGCGGGGGCTTCGGTCGCTGCCGGCGGCGCCTGCGTCGCGACGCCGCCCTCGGAGGCTAGGTCAGCGACATTGTCGCTGTCGATGCTCGCAAGCGCCTGGTGGCTCTCGAGGCCGCAGTAGCGCGAGCCGGCCAGCGCCGCGTTGGGACAGCGCCTGCCGTTGGAGAGGATCGCGGCGCAGCGCCCCTGCACCTCCTCCTCCTCGTATCCGTGCTCGGCCTCCTCGGCGGCGAACTCGGTCTCCGAGCGGATGTCGACCCGCCAGCCGGTCAGCCGCGCGGCGAGGCGTGCGTTCTGGCCCTCGCGGCCGATCGCCAGCGAGAGCTGGTCGTCGGGCACGATCACCGTCGCCTGCTTGGCATCGTCGTCGACGAGGACCTCGCGCACGCGTGCCGGCGAGAGCGCCTTGGCGACGAACCGCGCGGGCTCGTCGTTGAAGGGGATGATGTCGATCTTCTCGCCGCGAAGCTCGGAGACGACCATGCGCACGCGCGAGCCGCGCGGGCCCACGCACGCGCCGACAGGGTCGACGCCGTCGGTGTGCGAGATGACCGCGATCTTCGACCGGTAGCCGGGCTCGCGCGCGACGTTGGCGATCTCGACGAGGCCGTCGGCGATCTCCGGGACCTCCAGCTCGAACAGCTTCTTGATCAACTCGGGATCGCGTCGGGAGACGATGATCGCCGGCCCCTTGGTCGACGGCGAGACCTCCTTGATCACCGCCTTGATCCGCTGTGAGTGGTCGTAGCGCTCGCCCTCGACCTGCTCGGACTTCGGCAGTAGCGCCTCGACGCGTTCGCGCAGCTGCACGAGCGTGTAGCGGGAGTCGGACTGCTGGACGATGCCGGTGATCAGCTCGCCTACGCGGTCGCGGTACTCCTCGTACATCATGTCCCGCTCGGCCTCGCGGATGCGCTGCAGGATCACCTGCTTGGCGGTCTGCGCGGCGATCCGTCCGAAGTCGTCGGGCGTGACGTCGCGCTCGTCGATCTGATCGCGGTATTCAGCGAACTTCTTCGGGTCGATTTCCGGTTCCTCGGGTTCGCGCATCTCGCCCGTCTCGGGGTCGATCGTCGTTTCCTCGTCGATCGTCTCGACGATCAGATGCGCCTCCAGGCGCTCCGGGATGATCAGTTCGATGACCCTGAAGTCGGCGGTGTCGCGATCCATTTCGACGCGCGCGTACTTCGCCGATCCGGGCTGCTTCTTGTAGGCCGAGAGCAGCGCGTCCTCAAGCGCGATCATCAGCTTCTCGGGCTCTATCCCCTTCTCGCGCGCGAGCGCGTGCATGGCTTCGAGGATTTCGCGTGACATGGGTGGGTCGGCTCCTCTACTCCTCGATCAGGTTCGAACGGCGGATCTCCGAGAAGGGGATCGCGATCACGCTCCCGTCGGCGGCGAGCGTCACCTCGTGCTCGGAGGCTCCGACCAGCTCGCCGGTGATGCTCTGCACGGGCCGCGCGCCGGGCGCGCGCAGACCGCTCGCATGTCCGACCGGGCGCGGATGGCGCGTGCGCACTCGCGCGCGCCGACCGAGAAAGCGGCGGAAGTGCGCGGGCTTGGTCAGCGGCCGGTCGCTGCCCGGTGAGGAGACCTCCAGCGAGTAGCGCTCGCGCTCCTCGCCCAGCAGCATCGTGACCCGCTCGCACATCCCCAGTGTCACGCCGTCTGGATGGTCGATGAACACGCGCAGGCACCTGCCGCCGACGACCTCGGCGAGCAGCACCTCGATGTCCGGCTCCGTCTGGGCCAGACGCCTTTCGATATCTGTCTGCAGCGCACTCATCAAGTCACTCCTTACGCAAAAAAAGCGGGCGGGCGCCCACTCTCGGTACTGCCGTCGGCGCCTGCGCACCGGCTCGAAAGCTGTCGTTCGAGCATAGCATCGGCCGGCCCCGCGGACGCGGCTACGCGCGCGCTGCGTTGCGGCGAGCGCGATCGCGATACAGCCTGTAGTCCTCGCGCTCCGGGCGCAGCGAGCAGGCGAGCGCAAGCGGCTTGCAGGCCTCGCGATGGCGGCCGAGCAGCTGCATCGAGCGCCCCAGGCAGAAGAGCGCGTAGTCGTTCGTCGGCGTCCTCGCGGCGACCGCCTGGAACTCCTCGGCGGCCCCTTCGTAGCGGCGCGCGTGGAACAGCGCCCGCCCGAGCGCCTCGCGAATCGAGGCCTTGTCGGGCTCGAGGTCGCGAGCTTTGCTGAGCGGGACGATCGCCGCCTGGTGATCGCCGTGGGCGAGCAGCTCGCAGCCGCGCTGGTAGAGGTCGTAGACGCTTTCCATCCGCGCGAGTTTAACCGCTGCCGCGCAGGCGCTCGACGGCGTCGAGGATCTCCTCGGCAACGTGCGCCTTGTCGGTGCGCGGCACGTGCCAGGACTCGATCTCCGATCGATCGCCGCGCAGGCCGAGGATCGTGACCTCGTTGGCGTCGGTGTCGAAGCCGATGTCCGCGCGCGAGATGTCGTTGACGACGACCGCGTCGAGGCCCTTGGCGGCGAGCTTCTCGCGCGCGAGCGCGACGGCGTCCTCGCCGTGCTCGGCGGCGAACCCCACGAGCGTCTGGCCGTCGCGGCGGCGCGCAGCGAGGCCGGCGAGCACGTCGTCGGTGGGCTCGAGCACGAGCTCGAGCAGCGCCCGGTTGGACTTCTTGATCTTCCCGTCAGCCGGCGCCACCGGCGTGAAGTCGGCGACGGCGGCGGCCATCAGGAGCACGTCACAGCCGGGAAACTCCTGCTCGCAGGCGTGCTTCAGCTCGGCGGCGGTCACGACCTCGCGGCAGGCGACGCCGTCGGGTGCGGCCAGCGCGACGTTCGCCGCCACGAGCGTGACGTCCGCGCCGCGGGCGCGCGCGGCGCCGGCCAGCGCGATCCCCATGCGCCCCGATGAGCTGTTGCCGAGGAACCTGACGCTGTCGATTGGCTCACGCGTCCCGCCGGCGGTCACGAGCACCCTCAGCCCCCGCCAGCTCCCTCGCTGTGCGGGCCGGGTGTCGCCGGCGCGGCCGGCGAGCGCGTCCTCGCACGCCGCGAGCAGCCGCTCGGGCTCGGCCAGGCGCCCGATCCCCTCCTCTCCCGCGGATGCCAGCCGTCCGGCGTCGGGCTCGACGAGCTGTACGCCTCGGCTGCGCAGCGTCTCGAGGTTCGCGGCCGTCGCCGGGTGCTCGTACATGCGGGCGTTCATCGCCGGGGCGAGGACGACGGGACAGGTGGCGGCGAGGGCGCAGCTGGTGAGCAGGTTGTCGGCGAGGCCCGCCGCGAGCTTGGCGATCGTGTTCGCCGTGGCGGGAGCGATCAGGTAGATGTCCGCATTCGCGACCAGCTGCAGATGGCTGAGCGGCTCGTGGGCCGGTGGCGCCTGGCCGGGGAAGGCTCCGCGCGCAGGATCGCGCTCGAATTCGCTGACGAGCACCGGCGCGCCGGTGAGGGCGGCGAAGGAGTCCGAGCCGACGAAGCGCCGGCTGGCGGGCGTCTGCACCACGCGCACGGCATGCCCGGCTGCGGTCGCGAGCCGCACGAGCTCGAGCGCCTTGTACGCGGCGATGCCGCCGCTGACGCCGAGCAGTATCCGGGACATGAGGAGTCTGTTCTAGAGGGCGGGTCCCGGCGAGGCAAGTGCTGGTGGGCCGCTTGCGCGCTCGCAGGGCCGCGGGCCTATCTGTAGTGGTACTTCAACTTCCCCGCAGCTACCTCCTCGAGGGCGATCGTGAGGTAGTTTTTCGAGCCGGTTTCGACCATCGGCGGCGGGAACTCGTCGAAGGTCCCCTCGCCGAGGTTGTGGTAGTAGCTGTTGATCTGGCGCGCGCGCTTCGCGGCCACGATCACGCTTGCGTAGTTGGAGTCGACCTGCTCGAGCAGTCGGTCGATGCGGGGAGAGATCACGGGTGCGTCGCCTTTCCTTGTTGGTACCCAAGTGTAGTGGGCCGCGGGCGCGATCCGAGCCCGGCGCCGGAGCGCGGGCTCAGTCGAGCTCGCCGGCGAGGATCGCGCTGAGCTGATCGAGAGCGTCCTCGAGGCGATCGTTGACGACCACGTGGCCGAACTCAGGCTGGGCGGCGAGCTCCTGCTCGGCGACCGCGAGGCGGCGCTCGACCTCGGCGGCGTCGTCGGTGCCGCGGCCGATCAGTCGGGTGCGCAGCGCCGAGAGCGAAGGCGGTGCGATGAACACCTGTGCGGCCTCGGGCATTGCGGCGCGCACCTGGCGTGCGCCCTGCACCTCGATCTCGAGGACCACCGGCACCCCCGCGCGGACGCGGTCCTCGAGCTCTGAGCGCAGCGTCCCGTAGCTGCGCCCGGCATAGTCGGCGTGCTCGACGAAGTCGCCGGCCGCGACCCTGCGGTCGAACTCCTCGCGGCTGAGGAAGTGGTAGTCGACGCCGTCGCGCTCGCCTGCCCGCGGCTCGCGGGTGGTGGCGGACACCGACAGCTCGAGCTCCGGCAGGCGCTCCATCAGCCCGCGGATCAGGGTGCCCTTGCCGACTCCAGAGGGTCCGGTGATGACGAACACGCGCGCCATCCGTTGCTCCTATGTCAAGGCCAGCCCTGCGGCTGGCCGCAAATTGGGTGAATATTTCAATTGCGATGGGGACACGTTCGAGCGTCTGCTCTCGGCACTGCGAAGAGCCTGCCAGACCGTTCGGGCGAGGTGACGCTTCAGGCAGCGAAGAGCCTCCATGCGCGACTTCCCCTCGGCCTGCTTGCGGGCCAGATAGTCGCGTGCTGGCGGATGCACTCGCCCCTGGGTGACGGCGATCCGGTGCAGAGCGCAGTTCAGCTGGCGGTTGCCACCGCGATCTAGGCGGTGGCGTGTGCGTTTGCCGGACGAGGCGGGGATCGGAGCGACCCCGGCCAGGCGAGCGAGCTTGGCATCAGAGGAGAAGCGCGAAGCGCCGGCCGTCTCGGCCAGCAGCTTGGCTGCCGTCAGTCTCCCGCAGCCGGGGAGCTGCAGGAGCCCTGGAGCCTGTGTTCTGACCAGGGCACCGATCTCACGCTCGAGCTCTGCGGCACGTCGCGTGCGCTGGCGGATCACGCATACAAGCTCCCGCGCGATGCGCACCCGCGCGCTTTGCTCTGTGCGGGCGAGCTTGCGAGAGATACGTTCGAGCCAGATCAGGCGGTCCAGCGCGCCAGCGGGGATCTCGAGCTCCGGTGAGAGGTCGTGCAAGTGCCAGCGCAGGCGCTGCTGGTCTTCAGAGCGCGCCTTGACGAGATCCTCGCGGTGGTCGAGCAGCAGCTTGATCTCCAGCGCCTTCTCGTCCAGATGCGCACCGGGAAGCGTCTCCGGCCCCTCCTTCAGCGCGGCACGAGCGATCGCGAGAGCGTCGATCGGATCAGACTTGCCGCGGGTGCGCTGCCCCCTGCGGGACTCACCCATCATCTTCGGCGCGACCCGGATGACGCGCTCACCGGCGGCCACGAGGAAACGCTCAATCGAGCCCGAGACGTGGCGGCAGTCCTCGATCGCCCAGATGCGCTCTTGATCGAGCTCCCGCCCCCACCACAGAAGCTCTGCAAAGCCGGCCTTGCGCGCAGACGCGGTCAGCTCGCCGGCGAGCTGACCGGTCCCCGCAAAGACCGCGCTACAGGTGTGGGTCTGCTTGTGCGTGTCCGTTCCAATCACGATCATGTGCGTCGTCCCTTCGATTGGTTGCCGCTTATCGGACGGACCTCCGGCGGACAGACCTCACTCGGGGCGAAGCCACGCTCCTATCAAGTCACGACGGAGATCCTCGGGCGGCGGCGAGCGACACAACGCATGCAAGTCAGACCTTCGGGTCGACAGCCAGCCTAAGAGTCAGCTCGTCGCCAGCCCGAGAACCAACCGTCTGGGTCGGACGCCTCCGTCGACCGTGGAGCCGACAATGACAGTGAGGCAGCCTAACGCCGGCTTCGGTCCCGACGGCCCGGCGTTCAGTGGTGCAGGAGCGAGATCAGCTCGCTGCGCTGGCGCTCGGAGAGCCCGCCGATCGTCTTGCTCGGCGCGATGCGGCAGTGCGCGAGGATCTTGTTGACCTTCACGCGGCCGTACTTCGGCACGGCGAGCAGCATGTCGAAGACCTTCGCGGTCTCGACCTACTCGGGCGGATTCAAGAGCAGCGAGTGGATCGAGCGCCGGCCGGACTTCAGGTCGCGCTTGAGCTGAGCGCGCTTTATGCGGATCTGGTTGGCCCTCGCGAGAGCGTCCATCCGCTGGTTCAGAGACCGCTCGGGAGCCGTCGATGAGTTTGAGGACGTCGTGCCGGTCGCCGTCACCATGGGCGGCGAGTCTACACACCAGCGAGCGACGTTCAAGACAAAGTGCGCGAATTCACCTGTACCTCAACTTGAGGTAGAGCAATATCGAGGCTGCTGGACGGTGGGCGACCGTGTTTGCAGGGGTTTTTTGCCTTTCTCTTCCAGTCGCGACACGCCGCCGAACCGCTCGAAGCCGCACGATGCGAACGTTTTTTTCGGGCGGTGCGCGAAGGCTGGCGCGCCTCAGCCGATGGACATCTGTTGCAGCTCCTGTGCGATCCTCAGCGCGGCGGCGGGTCGCGGAAGCTCTCGGTGCCGACGGCGACGAGGCTGCGCCGACATCGAGCAGGTCGCGCGCGTGCGCGGCCGACTGCACGCCGCCCATTCCGATGACCGGAATCGTCACGCGCGCGGCGACGGCCGCGACCTGGGCCAGCGCGACCGCCCTCACTGCCGGGCCGGAGAGGCCGCCGCTGCCTCCGCCGAGCCACGCGCGCGCCACGGGCGCGAGGCGCCATCCGGCGGCGAGCGCCATTGCGCGCAGCGTGTTGATCAGCGACACGCGCGTCGGCGCCGCCGTCCTGTGCCGCGAGCGCGCAGGCGGCGACGTCGGCGGTGTTGGGCGTCAGCTTGACGATCAGCGGCTTGCCCGTGCCGTGCCCGCACCGCGCGCAGCGACCTTCCCCAGCTGCCGCGGATCGGCGCCGATGTCCAGGCCCGTCTTCACGTTCGGACACGACACGTTCAGCTCGACAGCCGCGATCTCGGCGCGCTCCTCGCACGCCTCGACGAGCCTCGCCGAGCTCGCCTGCGCTCGAGCCCATGACGTTCGTGATCAGCGGCACCGCCTGCGCGGCCCCGTCGCCGAGGCTGGTGCTGAGGCCGGCAAGCTGCGGCAGGTCCTCGGCGAAGTAGCCCTCGAGGCCCTTGTTCGGCAGCCCGATCGAGTTGATCAGGCCGCCTGCGGCCTCCCATAGGCGCGGCGGCGGGTTGCCCAAGCGGGGCTCCAGCGTGATCGTCTTGGAGACGTAGGCGGCGAACGGAAAGCGGCGTGCGCAGCTGCTCGCCGAAGACGCGCCGCGCGGCGATCGCGTCGAACGTGCCCGAGCCGTTGATGACGCGATGGGCGAGCTTCAGGCCGCAGAAGTCGACGCTCATGCCGGAGCTCCGGCGTGCTCGTCGACGTGCTCGAGCTCGGCGGCGTCGAGCACCGGGCCGTCGAGGCAGACGCGCAGGTAGCTGCCGTCGCGGCGTGGCACGACACAGCCGAAGCAGGCGCCGAACCCGCAGGCCATGCCCGCCTCGAGCGCGAGCTGGGCCGGGGTGTCGGACGCTGCGCAGATCGCGCGCACGCGCCTCGAGCATGGGCGCGGGACCGCACGCGTAGACCACCGCGCGCCGGTCGCGCCGGAGCTCCGCCTCGAGCAGGTCGGTGACGAGCCCGTGGTGCCCGGCCGAGCCGTCGTCGCTCGCCACCTGCGCGTCGCGCAGCAGCGCCGCGCCCTCGGCGCGCGCTGCCGTCGCGAAAGCCGAGCAGCACGGTGGTGGGGACTGCAAGGCCGTCCTGGAGGATCGCCAGCGGCGCGATCCCGACGCCGCCGCCGACGAGCATCGCCCGGCGCCCGTGTGACGGCGCGGTGAAGCCCGTTCCGAGCGGGCCGAGCACCCACAGCCCCTCGCCGGCCTGCAGCTCGCACAGCCGGCGGCGTGCCGGGACCGACGTCCTCGAGCAGGAAGTGCGACTCGCCGCCGCTGCGGCGGGCGACCGAGAAGGCGCGCGGCAGGTACGGACGCTCGTCGTCGCCCCCGCCCCAGCGCTCGGCTGCGGCGAGCATCGCGAACTGCCCGGGCCGCGGCTCGGGACCGTCGGGATCGGCGACGCGCAGCACGCGGTAGGCGCCGAGCTCGTCCATGCCGCTGACGGTCAGCAGCTCGGCGGCCGAAGTCGGCGCGCCCGCTCACGCCACCCCGGCCCCGTCGGGGCTCTCCGACGCGCGCGCGGGCTCGGCGCGCTCATGCCGTGCAGCTCCTGCAGGCACAGCACCTCGGGCTCGCCGTCGCGGCGCGCGCTCGCGATCGCGCGCGCGGCCGAGACGCCGGCCGACGAGCGTCGTCAGGCAGGGGATGCCGTGCGTCACGGCCGCGCGGCGGATCTCGCAGCCGTCGGTCGCGCGCGCCGAACCCGGTCGGCGTGTTCACGACGAGGTCGACGTCGCCGCGCTCGATCCAGTCGAGCACGTGCGGCGAGCCCTCGCCGATCTTGTTCAGCCGCTCCACCGGCACGCCCATGCGCGCGATCGCCTCGGCGGTGCCGCGCGTGGCGACGATCTGAAAGCCGTTGTCGTGCAGGATCTGGGCGACCGCGAAGGCGCCGGCCTTGTCGGAGTCGGTGACGCGTGATGAAGGCGGTGCCCTCGCGCGGCAGCGGCACGCCGGCGGCGGCCTGGGCCTTGGCGAAGGCGGTCGGGAAGTCGCGCGCGATCCCCATCACCTCGCCGGTCGAGCGCATCTCGGGGCCGAGCAGGGCGTCGGAGCCCTCGAAGCGGTCGAACGGCAGCACCGCCTCCTTGACCGAGACGTGCTCGCCGAAGCCCATCCCCTCCCTGCCGCGCGGCAGGCCCGAGGTCGCGCGATCCGCTCGCCGAGCATGATCCGGCAGGCGAGCTTCGCGAGCGGCAGGCCGACCGCCTTGGACACGAACGGCACGGTGCGCGACGCGCGCGGGTTGGCCTCGATCACGTACAGCTCGCCGGCGTGCACCGCGTACTGGACGTTCAGCAGCCCGACGACGCCGATCGCGAGCGCGATCTCGCGCGTGGCGCGCGCGGATCTGCTCGAGCATCTCCTCGCCGAGCGAGTGCGGCGGCAGCACGCAGGCGCTGTCGCCGGAGTGCACGCCGGCCTCCTCGACGTGCTGCATGATCCCGCCGATCCACACCTCGCTGCCGTCGCACAGCGCGTCCACGTCGACCTCGGTGGCGTCCTCGAGGAAGCGGTCGAGGAAGATCTCCCCGTCGCCGCGCCGGCCTCGCGGCGCAGGTAGTCGGCGAGGCCCGTCGCGCGAGTAGACGATCTCCATCGCCCGTCCGCCGAGCACGTAGGAGGGGCGCACGAGCAGCGGGAAGCCGACCTCCTCGCGCCTTCGCAGCGCCTCGGCGACCGACGCGCGCGGTCGCGTACGGCGGCGCCTTGTAGCCGAGCCGCTCGAGCAGCGCGCCGAAGCGCCCGCGGTCCTCGGCGAGGTCGATCGCCTCGACGCTCGTGCCCAGCAGCGGCACCCCCGCCGGCGCCGAGCCCGGCGGCGAGCTTCAGCGGCGTCTGGCCGCCGAACTGCACGATCACGCCCTGCGGCTGCTCGACCTCGACGACGGCGAGCACGTCCTCGAGCGTCAGCGGCTCGAAGTACAGGCGGTCGGAGGTGTCGTAGTCGGTCGAGACCGTCTCGGGGTTGCAGTTGACCATCACCGCGTCGCGGCCCGACTCGCGCACGGTCATCGCGGCGTGCACGCAGCAGTAGTCGAACTCGATCCCCTGGCCGATGCGGTTGGGCCCGAGCCGAGGATCACGACCGACTCGCGCTCGCCGCGGCGCGACCTCGTCGGCGCCGTCGCCGTCGCGCTCCCAGCCGGAGTAGTAGTAGGGCGTGCGCGCGGGGAACTCGGCGGCGCAGGTGTCGACCGAGCGGAACGAGCGCTCGCCCGCGAACGGCGCCCGCGGGTCGCGCGCGAGCGCGCGCAGCTCGCGCAGGAACCACGGGTCGATCCGCGTGCGCTCGTGCACCGTCTCGACGCTCGACGCCGCGGCGCGAGCAGCTCGAGCACCGTCTCGAAGCGCTCCGGGCCCGGGACGTCGCAGGCCCTCGAGCAGCTGCTCCTCGCCAGCGCCGTCGAGGCGACGGCGTCTTGTCGAGCTCGCGCGAGCGCAGCGCCTTGGCGAACGCCTGGCGCGAAGGTGCGCCCGATCGCCATCGCCTCGCCGACGGACTTCATGTGCGTCGACAGCGTCGGGTCGGCGCCGGGGAACTTCTCGAACGCGAACCGCGGCCACTTGACGACGACGTAGTCGATCGTCGGCTCGAAGCACGCGGGCGTGACGCCGGTGATGTCGTTGTCGATCTCATCGAGCCGGTAGCCGACGGCCAGCCGCGCGGCGATCTTGGCGATCGGGAAGCCGGTCGCCTTGGAGGCGAGCGCCGAGGAGCGCGACACGCGCGGGTTCATCTCGATCACGAGGATCTCCTCGGTCTCGGGGTTGACGGCGAACTGGACGTTGGAGCCGCCGGTCTCGACGCCGACGGCGCGGATCACCGCGATCGCCTGGTCGCGCAGCCGCTGGTAGAGCTGGTCGGTGAGCGTCTGCTGGGGCGCGACGGTGACCGAGTCGCCGGTGTGCACGCCCATCGGGTCGACGTTCTCGATCGAGCAGACGATCACGACGTTGTCGGCGCCGTCGCGCATCACCTCGAGCTCGAACTCGCCCCAGCCGATCACCGACTCGTCGAGCAGCACCTGGCCGATCGGCGAGGCCTCGATGCCGCGCGCGACGATCCGCTCGAACTCCTCGCGCGTCGCGCGCGATCCCGCCGCCGCGCCCCCCGAGCGTGAACGCCGGGCGCACGATGCACGGCAGGCCCGACGCGCCTCCGGGTCGGCAGCCGTCGAGCGCCTCTCGCCTGCGCGACGCTGGTGGCGATCGCGCTGCTGCGGCATCCGCAGCCCGGCGCTGGCCATCGCGGCGCGGAACAGCTCGCGGTCCTCGGCGCAGGCGATCGCCTCGTAGTTGGCGCCGATCAGCTCCACGCCGAAGCGCTCGAGCGTGCCGTCGTCGTGCAGCGCCTTTGCCAGGTTCAGCGCGGTCTGGCCGCCGAGCGTCCCGAGCAGCGCGTCGGGGCGCTCGCGCTCGATCACCTGCGCGACCGGTCCGGGCAGCAGCGGCTCGATGTAGGTCGCGTCGGCGAACTCGGGGTCGGTCATGATCGTCGCCGGGATTGGAGTTGACGAGCACGACCTCGTAGCCCTCCTCGCGCAGCACCTTGCAGGCCTGCACGCCGGAGTAGTCGAACTCGGCGGCCTGGCCGATCACGATCGGCCCCGAGCCGAGGATCAGGATCTTGTGGATGTCGCTACGCCGCGGCAATGTCGCGTCCAGGAAGCGGTCGAACAGGTACAGGCTGTCGTGCGGCCCGGGGCCCGCCTCGGGGTGGTACTGCACGGTCCCGCCCGGGCACGTCGAGCAGCTCGAGCCCCTCGACGGTGCGGTCGTAGAGGTTCACGTGCGACAGCGCGGCCGCGCCGAAGTCGGTCTCCCAGCGGACGGGCTCGTCGCTGTCGATCGTGCGCGCGCCGCCGGGGCCGACCGCGGCGAAGCCGTGGTTCTGGGAGGTGATCTCGACGCGCCCGGTCTGCAGGTCCCTGACCGGGTGGTTGGCGCCGCGGTGGCCGAACGGCAGCTTGAAGGTCTCGAGGCCGACCGCCCGGCACAGCAGCTGGTGGCCGAGGCAGATGCCCCAGACGGGCTTGCGCCCGACGAGCGAGCGGACCGTCTCGACGATGTAGCCGAGCGCCGCCGGGTCACCGGGCCCGTTGGCGAGGAAGATCGCGTCGGGATCCTCGCCGAGCAGCTCCTCGGCGCTGCTCGCGCACGGGTGCAGCGACACGCGCGCGCCGCGCGCGACGAGCTCGCGCACCATCGACGCCTTGATGCCGGTGTCGATCACGGCGATGCGCGGCCCGTCGCCGGTCCCGTGGCGGCTGACCTCGCTCGGGGTGACGAGCGGCGGCGAGGTCCTGCCCGGCCATCGGCGGCTCGGCGTCGATCAGCTCGCGCGCGCGGGGCTCTGGGATCGACGCGCGGGAAACAGCCCTCCGCGCATCGCGCCGGCCTCGCGGATGTGCCGCACGAGCGCGCGCGTGTCGACGCCGCTGATCGCCGGCACGCCGCAGTCGGTCAGCCAGTCAAGCCAGCCGCGCTCGGCGGAGGGCGCGTCCTCGCGGTTGCCCGCCTCGCGCATGATCGCCGCGCGCGCCCACGCCCGCTCGGACTCCATCGCCTGCGCGCTCGCGCCGTAGTTGCCGATGTGCGGGTAGGTGAAGGCGATCAGCTGGCCGGCGAAGGAGGGGTCGGTCATCGACTCCTGATAGCCGGACATGCCGGTCGTGAAGACGACCTCGCCGACCGCGTATCCGTCGGCCCCGCAGAGCTCGCCGTCGAAGCGCGTCCCGTCCTCCAGCAGCACATAGCCGGTCGGCGCCGCTCATCTCAGACGATCAGCTTCTGCACGGCCTTGAACTCGGGCGTGCCGGCGCGCTCGAGCAGCTCGAACAGCGCGGCCTCGACCGTAGTCGACGATCGCACCGGCGCGCTCCATGCGCTCCAGCCCGCGCTCGTAGTCGATCCGTGGCGCGAGCCGACCGCGTCGGCCGGCACGTGGACCTCGAGGCCCATGCCGAGCAGGTCGTGGACGGTCTGGCTCACGCAGACGTGCGTCTCGATCCCGCAGACGATCGCCTGGTCGCGTCCGTGCGAGGTCGAAGTCCTCGGCGCGCGCGGCCGAGAAGACGGTCTTCTCGATCCGCGGCTCATCCTGCAGCCCCACCTCGGGCGCGGTGTGACCGAGCCCTTTCGGGTACTGCTCGCTGACGAGCGCGGGAACCTCGAGGATGCGCGCCGCCTGCACCAGCTTCGCGCAAGCTCCGGCCACGCTCGGCGAAGGCGGCGTAGGAGCGGAAGCCCTCCTGCACGTCGACGACGAGGAGTGCAGCGCGCTCGCGCGCGAGCAGGCTCATCGTGCACCGACCATCGAGAGCATGCGGTCGCGATGCGCCAGCCGCGCCGGCGGCAACGGTCAGGAGCACGCGGCCGCGCAGCTGCCGGCCCGGCGAAGCAGCAGTTCTCCGAGCGGCTCTCCCAGCCGTGCTCGCCGGCGATCCACTCGGCATCGAGGTCGACGAGGGTGACGTTCGCCGGCTCCCCGACGGCGATCAGCGGGGCCGGCAGCCCGAACAGCTCGGCCCCTGCGGTCATCCGCTCGACGAGCACGCTCAGCTCGAGCGCCCCGCTGAGGACGAGGCCGGTATGGAGCGCCGCAAACGCGGTCTCCAGACCAGTCGTGCCCATCGGAGCCTGCTCGAACGGGACCTCCTTCTCGTCGCGGGCGTGCGGTGCGTGGTCGGTCGCCACGCAGTCCATCGTGCCGCTGCGCAGGCCGTCGACGAGCGCCTGCCGGTCGGCCGCGCTGGCGAGCGGGGGGTGCATCTTCATGCGCGTGTCCATTCCGCGCACGTCCTCCTCGGTGAGCAGCAGGTGATGCGGCGTGACCTCCGAGCTGACCCTCCAGCCGCGCGCCTTTGCGTCGGCGACCGCCTCTACGGACGCGGCGCAGCTCAGGTGCTGGAAGTGCACGCGCCCGTCCTCGTACCCGGCGAGCGCCGCGTCGCGGGCGACCATCGTCGACTCGGCGACAGTCGGGATGCCTCTGATGCCGAGGGCCGCGCTGACGGCGCCCTCGTGCATCGAGCCGGTGCGTGAGAGCGTCGGATCCTCCTCGTGCAGCGCGAGCACGCCGCCGCACAGGCGCTGGTACTGAAGCGCCTTCCGCAGCGTCCCGGCGCTCTGCACGGGCTTGCCGTCGTCCGTGAAGCCGAGCGCGCCCTCCTGGCGAAGCTCGGCCATCTCGGTGAGCTGCTCGCCCTCGAGCCCGCGTGTGATCGCCGCGAGAAAGCCGATTGAGATGCGCGCTTCGCGCGCCGCAGAGTCGCGCAGCGAGCGCAGCAGCGGAGCGGAGTCGACCACGGGTTCGGTGTTCGGCATCGCGATCACGGCGGCGAACCCCCCGGCTGCGGCTGCGCGGGTCCCGGTCTCGAGATCCTCCTTGTGCTCCTGTCCGGGCGTGCGCAGGTGGACGTGCGGGTCGAAGAACGCGGGCAGCAGGGCGAGGCGACCATGACCATCGAGGAGCTCCTCGTGATCGTCGATCTCGAGCGCTCCCGGGCGGGCCAGCTCGGCGATCTCACCGCCGCGCACGCGAACGTCGTGGACGGCGTCGACTCGAGCGCGCGGGTCGAGCACACGAACCTCGCGCAGCAGCAGGTCTGCGGGCGGTTGGGCAGCGTCGACGAGCGGGCGGGCGGCACTCATGCCAGGCGGCCTCCAGAGGACACGGTCCCGACGGACCCGGCCGTTGCGGGCGCGGACCGCTGGACCGCGTCCGCGTCCTCGGCCGCGGCGCGGTTCGGGCCCTCGGCGGCGGCACGGGGCTCGCGCGCGCCGGCGAGCAGCTCGTAGAGGACGGCCATCCGCACGACGACGCCCGCCTCGACCTGCGCGGTTATCACGGCCTGCGGCGAGTCGACCACCTCGCCCGATAGCTCGACGCCGCGGTTGACAGGCCCGGGGTGCATGAGGATCTGATGAGCCTTCAAGCGCTGCCCGTTGATCTGATACAACGCCGCGTACTCGCGCAGCGAGGGGACCCACGTCTCGCTCATGCGCTCACGCTGCATGCGCAGCGCATAGACGACGTCGGCCGAGCCGAGCTCCTCGAGCGTGAAGCGGACCTCGCAGCCGAGCTGCCTGGATCCCGCGCGGGATCAGCGTGGGCGGACCCGCGACGGTCACCGTCGCTCCCATCCGCTGAAAGGCGATTATGTTCGAGCGCGCGACGCGCGAATGGGCGACGTCGCCGACGATCCAGATCGACGCGCCGTCGATCTCGCCGAGGCGACGCTGCAGGGTGTAGACGTCGAGCAGCGCCTGCGTGGGATGCTCGTGCTTGCCGTCGCCTGCGTTGACGATCGCGGCGGGGCACCATTTCGAGACGAGCTCGGAGGCCCCCGCCCAGGGTGTGCGCAGGACGATCGCGTCGGGCTTGTGCGCGCTGAGGGTCAGCACGGTGTCCTTCAGCGACTCGCCCTTCTCGACGCTCGATCCGCTCGCGGCAAAGTTCACGACATCGGCCGACAGGCGCTTGGCGGCGAGCTCGAACGAGCTGCGGGTGCGCGTCGACGCCTCGTAGAAGAGGTTCAGAACCATGCGCCCGCGCAACGCCGGCACCTTCTTGATCTCGCGGTCGCCGACCTCGGCGAAGCGCTCAGCCTGGGAGACGATCCGCTCGATCGCAGCCCTGTCGAGATCCTCGATCGAGAGCAGATGGTTCATGCCGGGCTCTCCAGCACGGCGGGCGTCGAGATCGCGACCTCGTCGACGCCGTCGAGCTCGAGCATCCGCACGTTCACGTGCTCGATCTGCGAGGTCGGCAGGTTCTTGCCGACATAGTCAGGACGGATCGGAAGCTCGCGGTGACCGCGATCGGTCAGCACCGCGAGCTGGACGCGGTCGGGGCGGCCGTAGGCGAACAGCGCCTCAATCGCGGCGCGGACGGTGCGCCCGGTGAAGAGCACGTCATCGACGATCACGACCGTGCGGCCGGTTATGTCGAAGTCGATGTGCGAGGCGTGCAGGACCGGGGCGTCGGGCCGGCTCGCAACGTCGTCGCGGTAGAAGCCGATGTCGAGGTCCCCGAGCGGCACCTCGGAGGCGAGCAGCTCCTCCAGCAGAGCGTGCAGCCTGCGGGCAAGGAACGCGCCGCGGCGATGGATGCCGACCAGCGCGGGAACCGGCTCGCGCGTGTTGCGCTCGACGATCTCGTGTGCGATTCGCGTGATCGCGCGGCGCACGTCCTCCTCGTGGAGAACCACCTTCTCGTTGCTGTCCATCGTTTCCTTCCTGGCCTCGCAGGACCCGGTTAAAGGAGCACGGGGAATGTATCAGGGCAAAGCGACGGGCTCCGCCGGCGAGGACGCCTCGCCGTCGGGAGCGCGCTCGCGCGCGCGGCGCTCGGGCCAGCGCACGAGCGCCGGCAGACCGCGCTCGGGAAACGGCACCTCAATCGTGTCGAAGTCGCGCGGGGCCTCGGTCGCGGCGAACACGGCGCGGGCCTCGTCGCGCAGCTCCGCGCCGCCATAGCGGCTGGAGAAGTGCGTCAGCGCGAGCATCCGCACGCCGGCGTCGCGTGCGAGCTGGGCCGCCTGGCGGGCGGTGCTATGAGACGTCTGCTCGGCGCGCTCGAGCTCGTCCTCGGCGAACGTGGCCTCGTGCACCAGCACATCTGCCTCGTGGGCGGCGATCGCTAGCGCATCGCACGGCGCGGTGTCGCCGGAGAGCACGATCTTGCGCCCATCGCGCGCCGGGCCCATCACCTGCTCCGGCTTGACGCCGGCGACGGTCTCGCCGCGCTGAAGCCGGCCGAGGTCGGGGCCGGGCGTCACGCCCAGCTCCTCGGCGAGCCGGGCATCGAGATGACCGGGTCGCGACTCCTCGACGAGCGCATACCCGAACGATGCCTCGCCGCGATGTCGCACGGGGACGGCGGCAATTAGATAGCCCTCGCGCTCGACGGTCTGGGCCGGCTCGAGCTCGACGACGCTGAGCTCGTAGGGCAGGCGGCCGTAGACGAGGCGCATGACGCTCATCAACTCGCTCAGCCCCCTCGGACCGTACACGGCGAGCGGCTCGAGTCGTTCGCGCAGCGCGAACGACTTCAGCATCCCTGGCAGCCCGAGCCAGTGGTCGGCGTGGAAGTGCGTGATGAACACGGAGTCGAGGTCGACCAGACCAACCGAGCGCAGCAGCTGGCGCTGCGTGCCTTCGCCGCAGTCGAACAGCATTCGGTCGCCGCCGCGCCGGACGAGCACGGCCGGCAGGCCGCGCCGCGCGCTTGGCACCGAACCGGCGGTGCCGGCGAAGAACATGGACAGGTCCATGGTCGCTACGGTAGCGACGAGCAGCCGACCGCGCCGCCCACGGCGATCGCCCGGGCTGTTACACGCCCGCGGCTCTGCGGCGATGGCACATCGACGCTCGGGAGGTCATCCGGACTCCGGTGCGAGGCCGAGGTCGACGAGCGCAAGGTCGCGGTCAAACCACACGTCGACTCTGGTCACCTTGCCTTCGTGTATCTCAAACACTTCGGCCCCTTTCATCTCGACAGGGACGCCGCTCGTCTCGCCGCGCCCGCTCGCGCGCTCCAGCACCAGAACGCGCTCGGCGTCAAGCTCGCGGTACTCCTCCGCTTCGCCGCGAAGCTCCTCAATGCCCCCGAACATCGAGCGCATCACCTCCGCCATACCGACCAGCCCGGTGGCTCTCCCGGGCTCGGGCCCATCGACAACGACGTACTCGATCTCGGGATCCGCCCCAATCGGCCGGGCTGTAATCGCCGCGTTCGATCGCCGCGTAGATCGAGCGCACGAGGTCCGACGCGAATGCGACCGAGCACAGTCTCGCCGAGATCGCGGAACTCCTCGCCTGCGATGCGGAACTCCTCCCAGGTGTCGCCGACCAACCCGTAGTAGCGTGCCGCGCCCTCACGCCCGCGGAAGCTCTCGCTGTCGACGATCCGCATCAACGCCGCGAACCCTTCGCAGTCAGCTCTGTAGAGATCGTCATAGATCGCGAGATCACGGGGGTTGTAGGCATCCAGCGCTCGCCTCACGACCTCCACGTGAGCCTGCGACATCGCCTACCCCCCCTCCTCGGCAAGGCGTTCGGCGGCAGCACGGCCGTCGTCTTGGCGCGAGTACGCCGTGACCCGCACGACCATGCCGTCCACCCACTCGTAGACCCATGCATCGTGCGCCTGAACTTGACCGGCGCTGTCAACCGGACGACCTCCCTGCAGGACCATGGCGAGAACGACCCCGTGGCTGAGGTCGACGATCTCCTCGATCTCGATCCCCCACTCGTCGTACGCGCCAGCCCACTCGTCCCACAGCCCACGAATCGCAGCGACACCCTCGAACGTGCCGACGCCCTGATGCGACCCGTCCCAGACGGCATTTGGAGCCCAGGAGCACAGGACTGCATCCCATTCCCGGCGACTGGCGGCCTCCAAAAAGCCTCGCACACGCTCGACCAGCTCGGGGCCCTCCGAAGCGAGGCCGAGGTCGGCGAGCGCGCGGTCGCGGTCGAAGTAGAGGACGAACCTGGTCACCTTTCCGCCGCGCACGTGGAAGACGCTCACCGACTGATTCCCCATCTGCCCAAGGTCGACGCCGCTTGTCCTTCCGTGCCCACTGCGCTGCGTGAACACGAGCACGCGCTCGTCGTCGAGCTCGCGGCACTCATCCACCACGACGCGGTAGTCCTGCACCGTGTTCACAACGTCGCGCCATGCTGCTGCCATCCCGGCCAGTCCCGTCCAGCTGCCCGGCGAGGCTCCGTCGGCGATCACGTACTGGATCTCGGGATCTGCCCACCCCGCCGAGCTGAAGTCGCCCCGTTCCCAGTCCGCGCAGATCGAGCGCACGAGTTCCACGTTCGCCGAGGTCATTGAGCAAGTATCCCGGTCAGACTGGAGGCACTACCGGCGGCCAGGTAGATCGAGCGCGCCGCGATCGAGTGCCGCTGCGCGCAGCGCGTCGTCCCATCTGAAGAAGTCACGCTCGCGCGTGACGAGGCCGCGCTCGATCGTGAGCAGCTGGGCTACCTCGAAATCGAGCTCGATGCCACTCGCCCGACCATGCACACGGCTGGCGCCGAGCACGATCAGGGAATCAGCGAGGTCGACGATCACCGCCGGGGCGAGCTCAAACCGGTCCCAGACCTCGAGTATCTCGACGAGCACGCGGGCCATCTCCTCTCGTCCACGCGCCGAGCCCGGTACTCCCAATGCCTGGAGCCCGGCGTCAGCGTCGTACACGACATCGGGCATACCGCACGAGCATCAGCTCGAAGTCGCGGCGCTGCACCGCGGCCCAGCCAGAGACGACGGCGCGACGCAAGAAGCGCCGGCGCAGCCGCGTCTCGGGCCGGACCAGTCCACGTATGAGCGCCGCCGACACCCGATACGAGCCCGGGAGGCGGATCATCAAGCGCTCGTCGAGACTTCGAGAGGATCGCGGCCGGGCGCCGCCTGCGAGCGGAGTGACCGCCGGCCCACTCCCGACGCCCGCCGCCATCACACGATCGGGCTCAGCCGCCGGCGTTTCGTGCGCGCCACTCGCCGGCGTCATAACGCAAGCGTAGCCCGCTCCTCCGCGAACCATTCGGCGCCAGCAGGGCCTCGTCGATGTCGCGATATGCCGTGACGTGCACCATGCCGTTTTCGAGAAGCGCGACTAGAAGCTAGCTATAGCTCGTCCAGCCAGTCCATGGCGTAGGTTGGCGAACGTTTCGCCCGAACCGGCGCCTGCGCCGCACCCGGTCAAGCCGTGGGCGGCATCCGAGGCGGGTCGGATACCCTCCGAGGGCATGTCTGCGACCCCAGACGAGGCCCCGGACCGCCTAACGCTTGGGCGAATATGGGCGAACGCGTACGGATCAGGGCCTCGCGAGGAGTCCAGGCAGCGACGGAAAGTGCCGTTTTGCAGGCATAAGCGCCCGTAGCTCAGTGGATAGAGCGCTCGCCTCCGGAGCGAGAGGTCGGCCGTTCGAATCGGCCCGGGCGCGCTTGAAGTTTCCGGTCCGACCGCCTCGCTAGACTCGCCGCCACTGCCATTTACTGCCAAAAATGGTAGTCTTGGCCGCGATCAAAGAAGCGCCCTGACGCAGCAACGCCCGGGGCATGGACGCAGGAGGCGTGAGCAGATGTCGAGCACGGAGGCCAGTCGGCGAGGCAAAGGCCGGGCTCCCAAAGGCGCGGTCGTCAAGAACCCGGTCAAGGGCGGATTCGCCTATGCCCTCAGGTTCACCGCGTACGGCGAGCGCCGCTACATCAGCCTGGGCCGGCCCGAGGACGGCTGGACCGAGCACAAAGCCGAGGAGGAGCTGCGCCGCATCCTGGCGGAAGTCCGCGACGGCACGTGGAAGCCATGGCAGCCGCGGGAGGAACCAGAGCAGCCCGAGGAGGAGCTGACATTCCACGAGTTCGCCTCGGAATGGTTCGAGGCGACCAAGAGCGAATGGCGCGAAGCGACCCGGCTCGACTACGAATGGCAGCTCCAGGTGCACCTGCTGCCGTTCTTCAAGGACCATGGCCTGTCGCAGATCACGGTGGCGGAGGTCGACCGCTACCGCGAGTCGAAGCTCGCGGACAACCGGGCGATCGAAGCCGCGGCGGCTAAGGGCAAACCGCGGATGCATACCTACACGGACAAGCGGTCGGGCAACCGTTACAAGCGGCCCGAGCGGCCTCTCTCCCCCGCGTCGATCAATAAAACGGTCACGCGCCTCGGTCAGATCCTCGAGGTGGCCGTCGAGCGCGAGCTGATCGAGCGCAACCCGGTCCGCGTGAACCCCCGCAACCGGAAGGTCAAGGCGGCGCGGCCCGACCGTATCTACCTCGACCGGGCGGCGCAGATCACCGCGCTGCTGGACGCCGCCGGCGAGCTGGACCGCAACGCGAAGTCCAACGGCAGGATTGCCCGGCGGGCGCTGCTCGCGACGCTCACGTTCGCGGGGCTGCGGATCAGCGAGGCGCTCGAGCTGCGCTGGCGCGACGTCGACCTCGCCGCCGGCCGGCTGCGCGTGCGGCAGTCCAAGACCGAGGCCGGGGTGCGGTACGTCAACCTGCTGCCGGCGCTCCGGGACGAGCTCGACGCGCTCAAGGCGCGCGCCGCGAAAGCGGACTCGGGCGCGCCGGTCTTCCCGTCCGCCGTTGGCACGCTGCAGGACCGAAACCGGGTGCGCAACCGCGTGCTCGCTCCCTCCGTCAAGCGCGCGAGCGAGCGGCTCGAAGCGGAAGGCGCCGCCCCCCTGCCGGAAGGGCTAACGCTGCACGGGCTGCGGCGGACCTTCTGCTCGGCGCTGGTCGCGCTCGGGAAGGACCCCGCGTACGTGATGAAGCAGATGGGGCACAGCGACCCCGCGGTCACGCTCGGGATCTACGCGCAGGTGATGGAGGCCAGCGCGCAGGACCGGGGGCGGCTCGCACGGCTCGTCGACGGCGTCAGGCGTCCAGACCAGTCGTAGCAGGAACCTGATCGCAGCTCCATTGGTTCAAGAGCACGAGCCTTCGACGAGCCTTCTCTGGCGGTGCGAGGGAGCGGTCTGTTCGAGGGAGCGGGAGTCTCGGCGCGAGGCGCGCCAGCAGCTCACATTACAGTGCGGCCGATGGCGGACGATCGTGGGACGGGGGTTTGGCGGAGCAAGGATGGTCGCGAGTGGCGCATTGGATCCAACGCTGAGATCGCGTGGATCCAGGAGAACACGGTGCCGGGGCTCGCGATTACGTCTGCGATCCCTCCGGTATTCGAGGCGTACGCCACCCTGGAGCTGCCCGGCAGCGGCGACCACGACGCAGCGTTGTCGCAGGAGGATCTGGACCGCCATGACGCGAGCATGCTTGCGGTGCTCAGAGAGCACGCCGGGTCGCACCCCTGGTGGCTTGGTTACCTCGACACAGGCACCGCGGACGTCGTTTTCGACGACGTGCGGAAGGTGAAGCTGTACTCCGACTGGTGGTATGTACTGGTCGAGGCAGGTCCAGAGCAGGCGGGTGTCTGGCGCGAGCATTACGGTTCGAAGGGTGTCCTGCCGGATGTGATGTTTCCGGCGGATCGTTCGTGGCTTGTCTCGACTTTGTGGGACGACGATTGGACGTGCATCGGCGGGTCGTGAGGGCTGGCGGAGGCCTTTCGAGCCCATCCCGATCTGCGACACCGGGCTCGCGAGGTCGACCCGTCGGTCAAAGATGCGACTCCGCCCGGGCACACCGCGATCTGATCGATGGCTGCTTCTCCGTCGCCGATCCTCGGGTGCCGCGAGGAGCGCTCCCTCTAGGGAGATGCACGCACCAGCGATCCGTTCCCGTCACGGCTCATTCGACGAAGAGCAGACCCGGCGTGGAGCCGCGTGGCACTCGCGCATTCGCACGCGAACAGGGGCCGGTTAGCGTCCGCGCTCGAAACCGCGGTCCGCTGTGTCGCGGTGTCGCGTGTGGGTCAGCCATTCGACCGGCGAACGGACAGCACGGGGCCGCAGGAGTTCGCGGCCGGGCTGCCACTCGGAGGCTGGACGCTCGCGAAGCGTGAGCGATGTTGTGTGCATGCGGCTGTTGCGCATCTTGGTGGCCAGGGACTCGATGCGCCGTTCGTCTTGCCCCTCGGTGCCGAGCTCCTCGCGGGCGAGGAACCACTCGGTGCCGTTCCTTGCGCGGCTGGCCTGGACGTATGCGCTCTCGCGGCTGGTCTGCCAGCCGCCGGTGAGGACGACGGAGCGCTCGACGGTCGCACCCTGCTGACGGTAGACATGCTGGGCGTAGGCGAGCCGCAGCTTCTCGAGCTCATCGCCGGCGAGCGTCACCTGGCGGTCTGACCCGTCGAGCACGACTGTCAGGCCCTGCTCGTGAATGCGGGCGACCTCGCCACGGGCGCCGTTCTCGACCCTGGCACCGGCCCGTGGCCGGTGCTGGGCGGTGAAGGTGACGAGGTCGCCCTCGCGCAGCCCGTAGTGGCGGTTGGGAAGCGGGAGCTCGTGCGTACCGAGTTCGCCGCGCTCGGCTCGAAGGTGCTGGGCGCGGGCGTTCAGCCGGTCGATCTCGACGTTCGACGCGTCGGCGATCAGGGCGACCTGGCGCGGGTCGCCGGTCGCGGTCAATTGGGCCCAGCGTTGGACGGCGGCCTCGGCCGCCTGCTCGCGAGTGTTCTCGAAATACAGCGCTCGGCGGGAGCGGTAGTGCGCCATCGCCCTCTCCGGTTCGCCGGCCCTGAGCGCCGCCCACGCTTTGCGCTCGCCGGGGTCGCTCGTGCGATAGATGTCCCCCAGCTCCGCGGTGGGCGCCTGGGTGGCGAGCCGGTCGAACATGCCGCCGGGTCCAATCGAGGGGAGCTGCTTGCCGTCGCCCACCGCGATCAGCTTCGCCCCCGTCCGCTCCAGGAGCTCGGTGAGCGCGTCCATGCGCTCGTGGTCGACCATCCCCGCCTCATCGAGGATCACCGTCGTGTCGGGGCCGACGTCGAGCTCCCGCCGGTTCGCGCGCGAGACGAGGGCATCGAGGGTCAGCGTGCGTTCGACGAGCGCCGGGCTGTCCTGCCCGAGACGCTCGGCGGTCGAGCCCGAGATGGCGACGCCGATCACCTCGCAGCCGATGGTCTGCTCCGCTCGCGCGGCTGCGTCGATCACGACACCCTTGCCGCTCCCGGCCGGGCCGATCAGCAACGCGAGGCGCTCCGGGCCCGTCAAAGCCCGGAGCGCCGTCTCCTGCTCACGCGACAGCGGTGAGCCGATCCGCTCGGCCACTTCCCGGCTTGCGATTTCGCGCGCGACGTCGCCGACATCCCGCTGGCCGTCCTGGGCAAGCAGCGCCGCCCGGCGCTCGATCGCCTGCTCCTGCGCGCGCACGGCGAGCGTCGTCATCCGTCCGCCCTCCAGGCTAAGCACACGCCGTTCGCTGACCATCGAGCGGGTGAGCTCGAGCGCCTCCTCGGGGCTCATGTAGCCGGCGGTCTGCTCGAGCGCCACCGCGCGCAGCGTGCCCGCGTCGAAGATCGCCTCACGCTCGATCAGCTTCCCCTCTATCACCTCCTCAACAGGCCGCTCACGAACGGCCGGCTCGCGCGCGCCGACCAGCCGCACCGCCTCATCGGGGCCAAAGCTGTGCCGCTCCCCGGCCTTTGCCCACACGCGCTGCAGGTCAGAGCGCGTCGTGAGCTCCTTGGCTTTGCGGTTCTCGAGCGCGAGCTCGCGCAGCTCACCACGCTCCGGCGCACGACCGCGCCTGGCCCTGAAGCGCTCCGCCGCGCGCACAATCTCACGCCGACGACCAGACAGCACCTCACACAACGCACGCGGCACACCGGCGAGCTCGAAATACCTGCCATCCCGGCCCGTGCCATGCGCCACCTCATAGCCCTCCCCCACGAGCTCCTGCGCGAGCGCGGCACGGTAGAACGCCCCCAGCTCACGCCACACCCGGAAGATCGGGCGCGAGGCCACCGCCACGAAACGGTCGTCCTCACGCACCGCACCCGTGATCACCACATGCGTGTGCAGCTGCGGGTCCGGCGCCTCCGCACCCGAGACACCCCGGGCGGTCGTGTGCCGGTAGGCCGTCGCGAGCACATCCTTGGCCTGCTCCTCCACCACCTGGCCCTCATAGCGGCGGCGCACCACCGGTACCCGCTCGCGCAGATACTCGACCGTCCGCTGCACCGCCCGAGCGTGCGCGCCCTCGATCTGCTCGCGCTGCCACGGGTCACCACGACCGACACCGACTTCGGCGCGCTGAACGTGACGTCGATCCCACCACCACACGAACCATCAGCCCCCGCCGGACGCAGCCAACGGCCAGTGCCCGGATGGCGGCCCTCCATCAGCGCGATGAAGTCCGCGCCCTCGACCGGCGCGTCCGGATCGACCCCGAGGCTGTCGAGCGTCTCCGCACCGGAGAGCCAGTGGCCCGGCGCCTCGGTCAACTGCCCGTCTGGCGTCATGTAGTAGTCGCCCCGCTCCGGCGCAACCGTCTTTGACTCCAGATAGCGCGCGTAGCCGCCACCCCGGCCGGCACCGATGCTCGACGCGCTCATCACCCCCGCTAGCGACCGCGAGTGCGTCTGAGCGGCCAACCGATCGCTCACCAATCGCACACCCGTGCATCCGGTGTGCTTTGGCTGTTGCTGTGCTGTTGCTGTGCGAGGCGCCGCGAAGCGGGTACGGAGCGCGATGGTGGGGATTTGGCTACGGCGAAGCGGGCGACAGGCGGTCGGGTGCAGGAGGCCGGTGTGCGTGCGGGGAGCTGTGCGGTCAGCTGCGCGCGTGTCCGGGCTGCCGGGTGGCGGAGGCTGTCGTGCGTGCGGGGAGGTGTGCCGTCAGCTGGCTGTGTGCGGACTGCTGCACTCGATGCGAGTCGAGCGAGAGGGATGGAAGACGGTGAGGGTCTGGTCTCAGCGAGGACCGCTGGGCGGCGGTATGCCGAGCTGCTTGCAGATCCGCCGTGCCAGTGGCCACGCGATCTCGCGGTGACGCGGCAGTGCTGTCGAGCGCTCCGGGTCAAACCCCCAGTAGCTGTGGCGGGCACCCTCGCGCAGCGGGCGAGCGCCGTGATCGCGCAGGTGGCGCTCCAGATCGCGTCGCTTCACGCTGCGATCGTGAGCTCAAGCGCCTCGCTGTCGGGCGCGGGCTCGCTGAGCGCGTGCTCTCCAAAGCGCAGCTCGAGGATCCCCCTCAACGCATCGACGACATTCTCGCGTGCCTCCGCCCGGCTGCGCCCCTGGCTGTGCGCGCCCGGGACCTCGGGAATCGACGCGACGATCCATCCGTCCTCGCCGTCCTCGTAAACGATTGTCAAGCGCAGCGTCTCGGTCACACCCAGCACGGTAGCCGGTCCCGTCGGCGGAGAGCGTGATGGCGGGAGCGTTGTCTAGCGCTGACGCGAGCTCCGCCTCGTCGCTGGAGGCCTGAAAGCCGGGATCAGCGGGTAACGCGCTGGAATGGGACGCCTGAGGCTCTCGCGCCACACCACACGCAGACCGACGCGATCGTGATCGTGTAGCGGGCTGGGACCCCGATCGCCGTGCCCGCCTCCAATCCGACCCTCCGCCGCCGGCTCTATCGCCTCGCGCCCGGCGCGGCGATTGCGGGCGCGCTCCTGCTGTACTCGTGCGGCGGCAGCTCACCGATGACCCAGGCTCGACGCCTCGCTGACCCGCCCGTCGCCAGCGACCCCGACGCAGGCACCGGACTGCCGCGCATCGTCTCGTCCGGTGGATTCGTGCAGGCGCTCTGGCAGGCGCCGCTCGTCGACGCGCACGTCGTGGGCGGCCTCGTCGTCGGGCTCGTCGCCGGCGAAGACCGCCTTCACGAGCTGCGCGCGCTCTCGGAGCTGACCGGCCAAGCGGTATGGAGCGCCTCGCTGCCCTCGGGGAATCCCGATGTGCTGGGGCTGATCGCGGGAAGCGGCGTCGTCGTGGTGGGGGTCGGTCACGACGTCGGCGAAGCGCCGGCGGCAGTCTTTCCGGTTGTGACGGGCGAGGTCGTATTCGAGGCGACGAGCGGTCGCGAGCTCTGGAGCGCACCGGTCGAACAACACGCTGGAATCCTCTCCCACTTCCAGCATCCCCCGATCGCGCTCAGCGGCGGTGTCTTGGTGACTGGAGACGCCGCCGGGAACCTCACGGCCCGCACTCTGCAGTCAGGAGCGCCCGCATGGACCCAGCCGCGGCCCACGTCATGTCCACAAGGACGTGGAAGCGAAGAAGCCTATGACGAGGCGCTCGCCGCCCACGGCCCTCTGCTCGCGGTCTCCTACCAGTGCCACGCCGCCGGCCGCACGTTCGCGCAGGCACGGCGACTGTCGCCGAGCACCGGCAAGATGGTTTGGAGCTGGGACTCGCCCCGCGTGCGGGACACCACGACTTCGTTCGTGGACCTGTCCGTCGTCGCGGCCGCCGTCCAGGGCGACACCGTGCTCCTCTACGGACAGGTTGCGCGGGCGGGCAGGCTGGCGGACATGCTGCCGCACGCACGCCGCTGGCCCACGATCCTCGGCGCGTTCGGCGAAGGCGAACTGCTCGTCGCCCTCGACAGCAGGTCCGGGCGCCCGCGCTGGTCAGAGCAGGGCGGCCAGGAAAACACGATCACCATGTCCGACGGCGCAACCTGCGAGACGGACCAGCTCGGCTTCGAGTGCCGCGACGATGGGACCGGGCTGCCGAGCCGCCCGCTCGTACGAACGACCCGCTCCGAAGCGGACGCGCCGCCCTACCTCGGCGACGGCTACTCAGGGATCACCGGAGCTCTCGCAGGGCTGGTACTCGGGCAGCAGCGCAGCGGAGCCGCGTCGATCGCCGTCTACCCGCTCCACGGCCGGGGCTTGGTCGCCCGCGCAAGCGTCGAGCTCGGCCGCGGCGTCTACGGCGGAGCCAACTATCAGAGCTTCATCGTCGCCGCAGGACCCCTCCCCCACGGCGAGACGCTACTACTCCTACGACGCGTCGATGTGGCGAACTATCCGCTGGTGGCGCTAGGCGTGACCCCAGCGCGCCACCTCCTGCGCGAACCGCCGCCGCCGAAGCCCAAACACCCGCACCCCAAGCGGGGACCACGCATCTACGTCGCAAGCCAAGACTGCCGCGGTCGCACCTTCGAACCCCACCGGCTCACGCTCGACTGCGCGCACCCGAAGCGCCTATACCTGACCGAAATCGACTACTTCGCTGGAGCCGGCGAAGGGTACGGCACCGCTCGCGCGAGCGGCTCGATGACCATCCACGTGCTCCGCTGCCACCCGGACTGCGCGAAGGGCAACTATCACCTCAACAAGGGGGCCCTCACGCTCGAACGCCCCGTCCTCTGCGCAGACGGCTTCCTCTACTACTCGCGCGCGTTCTACTCCTACCCCGAAGGCCAAGCGCAAATCGACATCCAACCGCACGAGCACTGCCGGCCTCACTCACCCTAGCCGACTCGACTACCGCTCGATGCTTGCGGAGGAGGCGACCCGGCGCTGCAAGCGGGGAGGAGCGGGAGGCGTGGTCCTCCCGCCTGCGCCGGTCCACTCGCTGTTCCTTCCGGACGCCCTTGAAGGGTTCTTGTCGGAGGTCAGTCGAACCGGCGGTGCCGTTCGGGTGTGCTCGCGGTCAATGACTTCCGTGAGCACGCTCTCGCGAACCTCACGTCATGCAAGCCAGCCACCTCTGTTCGGCCGGTGAGAGAGCCTCGTGCTGGCCGATGACGCGCCTCTCGCGATGCTCGAGCTCGATCAGCTCGAAGCGCTGGCGGATCTGATTGCAGCTCGGCTGCCCGCAGGGGGGCCGGCGACTGACGAGCGCAAGCCGCTCGTGAACGCGCGACAGGCCGCAAAACTGCTGGCCGTCGACCTCAAGACGGTCTACCGCCACGCCGGGGAGCTCGGTGGCCGCAAGGTCGGAGGGGCATGGCGCTTCGACCTCGACGCGGTGCGCGTCGACCATCCACCGAATGGTGCCGACTGCTACGCAAACGGGAGCCCGCAAGTGCCGGGCGCGCCCCTGGTTGCGGGCCGGAAGCGCACGCGTAAGCCTCCAGCCAAGCGGGCCACTGCCACCTACTGCCAATTGGGCCCCGTGCCACGGTAGAGGACAGCCACTGATACCGCGCGGCGAGAACCCAGCCTCGAGGGCGACCTTCGCCGCTCGTTTCGCTACACAGTTCTAGACGCCGGCGAGGTACGGCGACGCCGTGGCGTCAGCGTCCGATCGGCGAAGTAGTTGCCGTGCGTCAACATCACCGTCTCGATCGAGTCGGCGCCGATGAGCACGATCTCCATCTGCCGATCGTCGCGATGTTCCTGCTCCTTCGCCTCGTAGGCCTTCAGCGCCTCGGCGGCGTCCGTGTAGCCGTGCTGGAAGACGAGGGTCTGCTGCTGCCGGTCGTAGACGAGCAGGAAGTGGATTAGCGGCACAGGATCACCTCCTGACGTACCGTAGCGCCCGCTTGCGGGCAGCGTCGAACGCCTCGACGAACTCGGGAGCGGGCTGCTGGCTCATTCGTTCCATGTACATACCCAGGCTGGCAAGGCGGAAGTACTCCGTCAGATCGTCGGGACCCTCGCCCTCCTTTAGGCCGATCCCGAGCCGCGACCCCATCCGCTCGACCGCGACCGCCCATTCGTGCTCGCGAGGATCGCGCAGCTGAATCTCGATCAGCCGGCCGTCGCGCACAACGATGAGGTGCACCGCGCGATAGCCGCTGTCCGCGGGCTCGTCGCGATAGTCCCGGATACGGCCGTGCAGTACCCATTTCTGCTTGCGGATTCGGCGCAGGACTCCGTCGACCTGCTGGCGGGTCGGTAGCACCGCGCGGCAGCCGCCGATGTCGCCCATCGTCCAGAGCTGCATCGATTCGAGCCGCGCGAGCTTGTTGATGATCTGCCCCTCGCGCTTCAGACGCTGGGCGACCGGGAGGCGGGCGCCAGGTTGCTTCAGCTCGGGACACTCGCTGGCGACCATCGACCGCAACCCCATCACCGTCTTCGTTGAGCGGCAGCTGAAACGTCTCGCGAAACAAGACCATCGCAGCGATCGCCCGGCGAGTGTTCTCGGCGATTGCCTCCTCGTCCGACAGCCACCAACGCCGCAGCTCTTCCCCAGCCCGGTTGATGTCGCCGCGGGTGTATCCCGGCAGCGGCGCGAACTTGCCTGTCGTCTGCTGCATGACGCCCGATGCTATTCACGGCGGCCGATGCGGGCCTTGGCTTGACCGGCAACCTGCTGAGCGCCACTGCCAATTACTGCCAAAAAAGGGTCCAAGCGGGCCCAAATGAGGTATATCACCGGACCGCTGAACAACACGGAATGCCCTGCAAAGCGCCCTTTTTCGGGCTCTCCCCCTTCGCGTCCAACGCGCCTCCGGAGCGAGAGGTCGGCCGTTCGAATCGGCCCGGGCGCGCTTGAACGCGCGCTGCTTGGCAGCGCTTCTGTTTTGCGCGACACCCGCTTCCATGCGGCCAGCACAGATCGTTCCGTCCCAGCGGACGGCGCGCGGGACCGCTTGACAGGACTTCTCAGGCTTGTTCGATCGCCGCGGCGATCTCCCTCACGTCGAGAGCCTGTGCTAGCCAGCGCACAGTATTCAAGCTGATGGCCAGCACCGCCACGAGGCTACGCCCCATCCTCCTGATGCGTCTCACGTCCATCCCCTTTCGCTTTTCCGGGTTCTCTCAGCGAACATCGGAAGACTACGTGCGGCTCCGGACGTCTTCCAGCGGCGAATCACGCAACGTGCGAGGTTTTCATCGACGTCCCATGCGGCGGCCCGTGGGTTGACGGACCCTGGCAGCGATCGCGGACTCAGACCAGCTGCGCGGCCGGGCTGACCGCGAATCGCGCCACTTTCGGAGTACCGTCTCCTGCGTGAGCCCTCGGATGGAGAGCGATCCAGGCAGGCAGCACGGCCTGTCCGTCGACGTCGCTCCGCTCGGGCTCGGTCGCGAGCGGTGGGAACACACCTACCGCGCCCGCTGCGAATGTGGATGGGAAGGCATCTCCTTCGCTCACGACGCGACCGCGAGAGCCGAGGGCGAGGCGCACTTGCGCGAGTGCGCACCCGAGCAGACCGAGCCCCAGCGAAGCGCAGCAGAGCAGCCGTCGACCGGCCGGCGCCGGCGCAACGCACTCGCGGAAAACGGGCGTGCTCCCACTCGTGATGACGGGCAGGCCCGCCGGCCGGAGCTCCAGCCGCTCGCGAGCGCGCCAATCGGCTCGCACGCGCTACTCGGGCAGCGCATCGCGGACATCGAGGGGCGTCTGGATAGGCTCGCACACGATATCGAGGCGCTCCACACTCGCTTCAGCGACCACCAGCCTCACGCTCCGAGCGCCGACAACGGAAAGCCGCAAGAGCCGCGAGTCGGCCCCGCGAGGTCAGATCCCGTGTAGGCCAAGCCGTCAGCCGGGGATCTCGATGACGTCTGGAGTGGCCTGCCGGGGTCGAACACGCGCCGCGCGGGGTCGAACGCGGGCTGCGCCTACACGCCGATGTCGCCGCCGAGCTCGTGCTCGTGCGGCCGCGGAGAGGCAAGATCGGCAGCGATCGCGAACGCTCCTCGTTGCCGGCACAGATGTCGGCGAGCTACGTCCTCTGGCCCATACAGTAGAACCGTCCGACCCTCCCAAATAGCCACCGAAATCCTGGGTGTAGATCGCCCCGGCCTGGCCGTGAGCCAGCGAGTACGGAGCCTCGGGAGCGACGCCGACGGCGGTGTCCCGAAAGCGGGCGTCGAGGATGTTGGCGCGGTGGCCCGGCGAGGCCATCCAGGTCGCCACGATCGCGCGCGGTGTCGCCAGCCAGAGCGTGCCCCAACCGATGTTCTCGCCGACTTCGTAGCCGGTCCGCGAACTCGCGACGAAACCCACGGCTCGCATGCGACTGAGCGGCGTGTCGCCCCCCGGTCCGACGTGCTTGAAGTAGCGACCCGTCGCCATGTCGTCGCTGTGACCCTGCGCGGTTAGCTCGAGTCGCCCGTTCGCTGCCAGAGGGCTCTCGTCCCGCAGGGCTCGTTCGCGGTTGACGAGGCAGAGCGTCGCGGCGCGGACGCTGCTGAGATCCTGCTCGGTGGGCATCAGGTCTGCGCCCGGGCAAGACTTGGGTACGTCCCAGACCGTCTTGCGCCGCCTGGGACGATGCGACACCTTGCGGATGACGCCCGTCGATCCCATCGCCCAGGCAGGAACGGCCAAGGCGGCGAACACGGCCACAGCTAGCGCTGTGAGGACCCTGTTGCTCGTCACGCGAGAACCGTAGTTCCGCCGTCAGACGTCACCCCTGCGGGAGCGAGACCGAGCTGCGCATGTGCATGCTCGCGGTCGAAGTAGACCTCGAGCCACCACTCCCTGCCGCTGCGGATGTGAAACAGCTTCGTGCCATTCGCAATCATCTGTCCGGCCTCCAGTCCACTCGTCTTTCCACGGCCGCTCCCGAGTCAGAGAACACGCTCGCCGTCCGGCTCGCGGTCCCGCTTCGTCAACGCCGCGCCAGCCCTCCCATACGCTCAGGAGGTGACATCACCCCTCCGCCATGCCGGCCGTCCCGGTCCAGCTGCCCGGTGAGGGGTACTCGGCCGGGACGAACCTGATCTGCTGGTGCGCCCGCTCGGCCGAGCCAAGGCCGGCAGGCTACCAGGCTGCGAAGCTCGATCGCACTCGGCCCGCTTTCGCCGGCGGCACCGCCAGAGCATCCCCCGTCTCGGTGGCGCTCGGGGATTTTCCGACTCGCACTCGTCATAGTTCCGGCGCGTCGATGGCTGCGCTCGTCAGGCCGGAGGCTTCGGCTAGTGCTGTGTAGGAGGGCTTGTGTGTGCGGTTGGTGTGCTCGATGCCGTAGTAGTCGTTGCTGCCGTAGTCGACGTAGTTGAAGATCGTGACGTCGTCGATGTAGCCGGTGCCCCTCGCCCAGCGGATGAAGTTGGCGATGTTTTCGGCCTGCTGTGCTTCGGTCCACTGCTGGGAGTCGCCGGTCGGGGGCTGCCCGACCGCGGTCGGCCAGCCGACCTCCGTCACGTACACCGGCAGCCCGGACGCGGCGTGGTCTGATTCGATCTCTTGGCGGTCGGCGTCCGCACCGCCGTCCTGGCCGCTCGAGCCGCCGTAGGCGTGTGTCACGACGCCGTCGGCGACCGCGCCGACGTGCGCTTGAAAGACGCCACCGTCGTTGCTGACCAGCAGCTTCGGGCGCAGCGAGGGGGCGAAGTTGGCTTCCAGCGCGGCGTAGACGAGTTTCGTGATTGCTGCGTAGAGCTGGTTGCTGTAGCCCGACAGCAGCCGCGGCTCGTTCAGCAGCTCGCAGGTCGTGGCGCCGAGATCGACGGGCCTGCCCGCCCAGAACGTGCCGCCATAGCCATAGCGCTTGAACCAGGTGACGATTTCGCTCACGAACCCGCCGTTGTCGTATTCCGACAGCGAGCCACCTTCGCCGAACAGCGGCAGCAGCTTCACACCGTACTCGGCGAGATAGCCCACATGCGTGTCATCGCTGTAGTTGCGGTAGCTAGACCGCACGAACCTCACGGCACCCGAAAAGTCCCTCACCGACGATTCATCATCCCAACCCCCCGCATCCAACCCCACAACCATCCCCGACCCGCCGGTTTCTTCTTCGCGCGGCGATTCGCCGGTTTTGTGTTCTTCCTTGTGCCGTTCTTCCTTGGGCTGTTCTTCCTTGGGCTGTTCTTCCTTGGGCTGTTCTTCCCTCGGCGCCGTTTCCGGGTAGCTGATCGACACGCGATTCGACCACGCGCTTTCGTCGTAGGCGGCTTTGACCTCGTAGGTCGCGGTCTCGCCCGGCATCGGCGGCGGCGTGATCGAAGTCCTGTGCGCGATCGTCGAGACGTCGCTCACGCCGCGCGCTCTCATGAGCAGCTTATAGACGTGATGCCGTCCGCTTGCCGTCCACTCGAGCGTTTCGCCGTGGACCCTCAGCAGTGGCGTACGTCGACTCGTTTCGGCCGCGGCGGCGCTCGGGACGCCCAAGGCCGCCAGCAGCGGGAGGACGCAAATGATGCTGCGTATTCGAGCCTGTTCTCGACCGTGCCGCACGGCCGGGGTCCGATCGCGGACCCAAGATCGGAACATCGCCCCGTCTTACCCGGGGTTGACAATACCAAACCTGAAGAAAACCTAATGTGGGACTCGTCCTCCCCGCCGATCGGCCGCACGCGGGCGCCTCGCGGCACGCCAGCCAGGGTTCGCCCGATCTGCGCCGGGTATATAAACAGCTCAGCCGTCCTCGGCGACTCAAAGGTCCTTGGTTCCGGCTTGCACCAACATAAGGATGTCGTGATGCAGGAGGGACCAAGGCGTCTCGCCGGCCGCTATCAGCTCGCAGAGATCATCGGGCGCGGCGGCATGGGGACCGTCCACCGCGCAACCGACCTCGTTCTCGACCGGACCGTCGCGGTCAAGCTGCTCCCTGCCGCGATCGCCGAGGAGGACTCGCGCCACGTCGCCCGCTTCGAGCGAGAGGCACGCGCCGCGGCCTCGCTGACCCATCCGGGGGTCGTGGCCGTCTACGACACCGGCGAGGACGAAGCGACTCGCTTCATCGTGATGGAGTGCGTCGCCGGTCGCAGCCTGTCAGAGGTGCTGCGCGATGAGGCGCCGCTCGAGCCGGCGCGCGCGGCGAGCATCGCCTCGCGCATCGCCGCAGCGCTTGCGGCGGCACACGCCGCGGGCATCGTGCACCGCGACGTGAAGCCCGGCAACGTGATGCTCGCCCGCGACGGCGCCGTCAAGGTGCTCGACTTCGGCATCGCACGGTCGCTGAACGGCAGCTCGACGACGCAGGGCGTCGCCGTGCTCGGCACCGCCGGCTACATGGCCCCGGAGCAGGCCCTCGGAGACCACGCCGACGAGCGTTCGGACATCTATTCGCTGGGTTGCCTGCTGTATGCGCTGCTCACCGGCCGCCCGCCCTTCGACGGCGATGCGCCCGCGGCGGTGCTGCATCAGCACGTCAACAGCGACGCGCGAGCGCCGTCTACCCTCAACGGCGAGGTGCCGGCTGCGCTCGACGCGATCGTGATGCGGATGCTGGCCAAGTCCCCCGACGTACGGACGCAGAGCGCCGAACGGGTCCGCGCAGAGCTCAACGCCGTCCTCGGCGCGTCGCCGGAGGAGCCGCCGCTCGCGTCGACAGCGCCGACGGCGCGCGTGGACCGGACCGCGAGCACGCGCGTCCTGAGCGCTCCGGCCAAGGCCCGGCGCCGACATCGCGCGCCGGCGGCAGCTGCGGTGGCGCTCGCGGCCCTGCTGACCATCGCCGTCATCGCTCTCGCCCTCGGCGCAGGCCCTCGCAAGCCCAGGGCGCGCACCGGTCACGTCGCGACTTCGTCCAAGCGAGGCCTTGCCTCCGCGTCCGCCGCGACGACGGCGTCGCCCCCGTCCCACCCCTCGGCTGCGCCCCAGCCCGCGCAGAGCGCCACCGCGCCCACGGCAGCCCAGGGCGCGCCACCCGCGGCGATCACCGTCGCAGGCGCCGCAGGCGCGCTGACCTCGCTCGTTGCCCAGGACGTCCAGTCCGGCACCATCGAACAGCAGGCCGCCCAGCAGATCACGAACGGGCTCGCCGACATCCTCACCTCCTACGAGACGGGTCACACGACGGACGCCGAGCACAAGCTCGCAGATCTGACACAGAAGGCGGCGATGCTGCAGGAACAGGGCCAGATCGCCCCCGCCGCCGCAGCGCCGCTGGACGCATCGCTCGCCGGCCTGACCGCGGCGATCCAGAGCTCTTCGCCGCCGACGCCCCCGCCGAAGGGCGGCCAGCCCGAAGTGGAAGGCGCGCCGCTGGGAGCCGTGGGCGGTCAGGGGCCTCGGCCCGGCGGGCCCAGGGGGCGCGGCCATGGGCATCGGCCACGAGGCGATTGATTGGTACAAGCGTCCAAATCGTTCGAGTGGCGCTCATCGTCGCGCCCGTCGTGCCCGAAAAGGACGACATTGAATTGCCCGAAGAGGGCAGCCGCCCTCAAAACCGGCCCTGACCTTGGGGGAGCAGGCGAAGGGAGCGTCACATGGAACGCAAGCGAACAGATCCGGCAGACGAGCGACAGGGAGTTGACGTCGAGTTCGCGGCGCCGGTCATCGACATCGCCAGCCGCAGGATGCTGCGCGAGAACCCCTCCGATCCGCGGCTGCGGTGCGTGTCGTCCGGCTATCTGTCAGACGGCTGCTCGTGCCGCTCGTCGATCCCCACCAGCGCGGTCACCGACGCGTGGGCCCGTGAGCGGCGCGCTGGCGTATGCGGGGACCGCTACTTCCACTTCACATGGCAAGGGGCCGTATGGCTCGCCTACGCCCTCAGGGACGGCCGCATTCGCGGCGTGTACTGCCCGGTGCACAGCGCCGAGCGCGATCAGCGTTCGCTCACCGAGGGTCTCGGCGAGCCGAGCGCCCAGACGATAGCCCTGACCGGCTGAGAATCGGCAGGGACGGCCCACGACCCGAAAGGACACGCGATGAGCATCAGACGGGTTTACTGCTGCGACTGGCGAGAGTGCAACCACCACGTCGAGACGAGCGAGCTGCGTCCGCCGCTGTTCCTCAGCGTGAACGAGGGCGCCGAGGAATCGCTGCACTTCTGCACCTGGGATTGCGTGCTGAAATACGCGGCGGAGATCCCGCCGTGCGAGACGATCCAGCTGGGCGCTGCCGATTAGCTACTGCGCGTCGTCGGTGATGCTGGCGTACGCAACGCCCATCTTGACCTCGGCGCAGACATCGATCACTTCCTGCTTGTAGTCGTACTCCCTCGTCCAGAGGATCAGCTCGCCCTTGCCGTTGAAGAGGCGGGCGTGGTAGCCGGATTTCGTGTAGACCAGCTGAAACTGCATTTTCGGTCCCTTCTACGCTCGAATCGCCTGCCCCCGAAGGACGGTGTTTCGAACAGTCGTTCGTGTCGTGATCGCGCCGCCGGGTCCCCCGCGCGGCGATTCGAGAATCGCTGCACCCCGCGGCAACGATCGGCCAGGTCGCGGATCGGCCGGCGCTGCGCGCGCCGATGGAGCGAGGCTCGTGATCTCATCGAGCGTCGCGCCGCGGAGCGCAAGTCCGCCGCCGGCGGCTCGACGATCGTTGTCTTCGGCGGGCGCCCGGCCGCCGCGAGGACGGGGCTCGCGGGCCGATCCGCCGCCAAGCGGAACCTCGCTGCTGCCACGGCACTGCGCTAGAGTCGCCGGCGTGACCCGCGCCTCCACGGTCAAGACGCTGGCGGGACTGAGAATCGCGATCGGCGTTTCATCGTGGGCCACGCCGCGGCTGGCCGGCAGGGTCTTCGGCCTCGACGCGGAGGAAAACCCGCAGGCGCCGTATCTCGCCCGCTTGTTCGGCGCGCGCGACGTAGCGCTCGGATGCGGCGCGCTCACGAGCGAGGGCGACACTCAACGGCAATGGCTTGCGGCCGGCGTCGCCTGCGACGTCGCCGACGCAATCGCGGGCATCGCCGGCGGGCGCGGCGGGTACCTGCCGAAGCTCACGAGCGCGCTCGTGACCGGGACGGCGCTGCTCGCCGCCGCCCTTGGCGGCGCCGCGCTGAACGCGAGCTAGCAGCACCGGGGGCTGTTGGCGATGAGCGCGAGATGGACGGCCGAGCAGATCCCCGACCAGCACGGCCGCACCGCGATCGTAACCGGCGCCAACAGCGGCCTCGGGTTGGCGAGTGCCCGCGAGTTGGCGCGCCACGGCGCACGCGTCGTCCTCGCCTGCCGCGACACCGCGAAGGCCGGGGATGCGGTGAGCGCGATCGAAGCCGCCGCGCCGGGCGCGGAGCTGGAGCTCGCAGAGCTCGACCTCGCGGATCTCGCGTCGGTCGAGGCGTTCGCCGAGGCCTTTCGCTCTGCTCACGGCGACGGCCTCGACCTGCTGATCAACAACGCCGGCGTGATGGCACCGCCGCGCCGGCAGACCGCGGACGGCTTCGAGCTGCAGTTCGGCACCAATCATCTTGGCCACTTCGCGCTGACTGCTCGCCTAATCGGCGTGATGGAGGGCCGCGCGGACGCACGCGTCGTGACGCTGAGCAGCAATGCGCACAAGATGGGGAGCATCGACTTCGACGACCTGCAATCCGAGCGCGGCTACAGGCGCTGGTCGGCCTACGGGCAGTCGAAGCTCGCCAACCTGATGTTCGCGCTCGAGCTCGACCGCAGGCTGCGCGCCGGGGGCTCGGCGATCAAGAGCCTCGCGGCGCATCCGGGCTACGCGGCGACGAACCTCCAATCGGCCGCCGCGCCGGCGCTCGACCGCGTCGTGATGCAGTTCACGAACCTCCTGATGGCGCAGAGCGCCGACATGGGCGCCCTGCCCACGCTGTATGCGGCCACGCAGCCGGGGCTCGAGGGCGGCAGCTACATCGGACCGGACGGAATCGGCGAGTTCCGCGGCCACCCCCACCTGGCCTCGCCGAGCCGCGCCGCCCGCGATGAGCAGGCGGCCACGCGCCTGTGGGCGCTATCGGAAGAGCTCACCGGGGTGCGCTTTTCGCTCGGCGAGCCATCGAGCGAGCCGGCCTCCTAACCGGCCGCGAGGTCGCGCAGGAAGTACGCCACGGCTCGGTTGAACAGCTCGGCGCGCTCCCATTGCAGGAAGTGCCCTGCGCGCGGCACTACGAACGGTCCGATCAGCTCGCGGAACGCCACTTCGCACATCTCCGGGAACTTCCTCCAGATGACGTGGTCGTCGGGCCCGTAGAGGGCGAGCGTAGGAACCGAGCTCACCTCGAACGCGCGCGGCGCCTCGGACAGCGGGCGCGTGCCGAGCGCGCTCTCGTAGTTGCCCCATCCCGCACGCAGACGCTCGCCGTCTGCGAACGGCTCCGTCATGAACTCGACGTCGGCACGCGAGAACGCGCCCGGGGTGGCCCAGAAGCGGTGCCCGTAGAACTCGCCGACGTAGCGGCGGCGGCGCTGCGGCGTGTCGAGCTCGGCGGCGAGCGCGTTCGCTTCGCGCCCCTGGCGCAGGAAGTAGTCGGCGGCCATCCGCGTCTCGCGCGAGGGCGCGGACGCTATGCCCGCGGCCTCATACGCGTCGGGGAGCAGCGGCATGACGCAGTTGAACAGCACCTGTCGCTCGACGAACCCGGTGAAGCGCAGACCGAGGTCCTGGATGACGCCGCCCCCGAGGTCACCGCCGGCGGCGGCGCAGGCCTCGTGACCGAGCACGTCGTGCAGGAGCGCGTGCATGTCGCGCGCATGAGCCGCGAGATCGTAGAAGCCGTCTTGCGCTAGGCCCGAGTCACCGAACCCGCGCAGATCCGGGACGATCACCTCGAAGCCGGCCTCGGCGAGCGCAGCGATGTTGCGCCACCAGATTCGCCTGGTCTCCGGCCAGCCGTGAAGCAGCAGCAACGGGTAGCCGCCAGCGCCGGCGCGGATGTATGCGATGCTCACCCCCGGCCGCACGTCGCTGCGCTCAACGGCGAAGGCGTGCGGGTTCAAGGCGTCCGTCATCGCCGGCACGCTACACCGCGCCGGCTGGCGGCTCGGCGATGCGCCGGACATGCTCGGGGAGCGCGAGGTTGAGCACCGCGATCCCGTGCCCGTCGGCGATCCGCAGCGCCTGGCGGGTTCCATCGGCTCCCTCGCCGGTCCCGTCCACGGTCCCGTCGGCGGTCCAGCACAGCACGAGCGCCGCGGGGCTCCTCAGGTCGCCGCCTAGCACCTCGTGGCCGTCGCGGGCGAGCAGACGCCGAGCATCGTCAGCGAGCCCCTCCCAGCCGGCGTGAAAGCGTGCAGCGAGCGCGTAGGCGGCGATCGAGGGCCGGACGCTCACGCGAACCTCGCGGGGGTCAGCCTCGCGCCATGAGCCCGCTTCAAAGCCCGGCCACGGCAGGTAGAGCTCGACGCGTCCGCGCACGGCGCGCGCCCCTGAAGAACGCCTGGTCGGCTCCGGGCGAGGCGCCGCTGCGCAGCACCCAGCCGTCGGCGGCGAGCCTGCCGGCGAGCGATTCCATCAGGCTGAGCATCTCAGATGGCGTCTGGCGGGAGCCGATCCCCGCGTAGGGCCTGCCGGCACGCGAGCGCTCCGCGCGGGCATCGGGATCCCCGTCCGGCGCTGACATGAGCGCGATCGTAGCCTTCGCCGAGCGATCAGCGGCCGAGCGGCGGCCAGAATTGGAGGTGCCCGGCCGGCTTCCCTACCGACCGGGCATCTCCGCGCCTACCAGCTGGAGTCACGCCCCCCGCGCGGCCGGGTTCCCCGGCCGGCCGCGCCTTCGCGCGCTGTCAGCCGGCTTGGGCTCCCCCCGCCCACCCGGTCTCGCTTTCCGGGCTAAGACAGGTGCCGAACCTGCACGAGCGTCCACGGCGCTGCGCTCTGGCCGCTGGTCGACGAGACGTCGAGCGCGTCGCGGATGCCAACGATCGGAATGAGGAGCGCGAGCTCCGGCGCGTGACGCGCCTTGCGTTCCTGGACAGCCCCCACCGGCTGCCCGTAGGGCACTCGGGCCGGCGGAACCCCCTCACGCTGCGCTGCGACGAGTCTTCACACACGATAGCCCTCCGTGGCGTCCGCTGGCGGCCGAGCTATCTCGTGGAGATCCCTGACTTTGCGCCCTCGCCTCGCGACGAGTTTGCCTTTTGCAGTGTTGGCTTATCCGATCGAGCCTGACAGTCTACGCGCAGATCCAGCAAAACGCACGAGATTGGACAAATGTTCTACGCCCTGTGCCGCACGGGAGGAGCGCGCGTCGCTCCGCCGAGGCGGCTCGGCGAGGTCGCTCAGACCTCGAGATAGCGCAGCACGACGCGCCCGATGACGAGCACGTCGCCATTGCTCAGGTCGGCCTGCTGCACGCGACGACCGTTGACGAACGTACCGTTTGAGCTGCGGTCATCGAGAATCCGCGCACCCGATGGCCGGGGCACGAGGATCGCGTGGCGCCTCGAGACCGAGCTCTCGTCGAGGCGCAGGTCGGCGTTCAGGCCACGGCCGACGTGCATCGCATCCTTGCCGAGCGGGATCAGCAGCGACTGGTCGGTCCCTTGGATTTCGACGTAACGGCCCGGCTGGGTAGGACCCGCGATCGCCGCCTGATGGCGGACGCGAGCGTCGAGACATGCGATCGGGTCGAACCTCTCGGTCAACCCATCGACCGCGGCCGAGCGGATGAGCGTGGGGGCGGACATGGTGTCGAGCACAGCTCATGGTACTCGCGCCGAGCTCAAGCCACGTTAAGAAAACTCGAAAGCCTGCGGAAATTCGAAAGCGTGCGCGTGCGCAGGGACCGAGCCGCGACAGCGATGGGCCGACCCGCGCTAACGATCGGCCTCAGTGGCGCGGGCTCGGCTGGCGCAGCGCTTCCCTGGCGGCCTTCCGCCGCGCGGTCCGCTTGGAGCTCCACCATCCCCACCCGCCGACCGCGCCAACGGGGACGACGTAGAGCATCGAGACGTACCAGTGATACAGGCAAGCGACCGGCGCCATCGCCGACAATCTACCACGCCCGCAGGCCCGATTCCCACCCGACCGCGACCCGCGCGCTCGCCCGGCTCCGCAAGGCTCGGCGCGGCCGCCCACGTGGCTGCAGGCGCTCGCCGATCGGCACCGGCAGGCGTACCCTGAAGCTCGATGCCCGGCCCGCCGCTCGCCATCTCGACCGACGCCTCCGCGGCCTTCCAGCTCGGGCCGCTGACCCTGCTCGGGCTGCTGTATGCGCGCCGCGCGCGCACACTCGCCAACTCCGGGCATCCTGTTCCCGGCTGGCGCCAGGCGTGCTTCTACTCAGGCTTCCTGGTCATCGGCGCTGCGCTCAGCTCGCTCGGCAGCGCAAGCCAGGAACTCTTGTGGGTGCACATGATCGAGCACCTGCTGCTGGGCGACATCGCCGCCCTGCTGATCGTGCTCGGCCTCACCGGCCCGCTGCTCGCGCCGGTCCTCCGCATCCGGCTGTTCGACCGCCTGCGAGTGCTCTCTCACCCGGCGATCGCGCTGCCGCTGTGGATCGTCGACCTCTACATGTGGCATCTGCCGGTGCTCTATCAGGCGGCGCTTCGGCACTCCGGCGTGCACGCCCTCGAGCACGCAATGTTCCTCGGCGCAGGGATCAACATGTGGATGTGCCTGTTCGGACCTCTGCCGACCCCGAGCTGGTTCGGAAACCTCGCGAAGCTCATCTACATCATCGCCGTGCGCCTCGCTGGAACGATCCTCGGCAACATCTTCCTCTGGTCAGGGACCGTCTTCTATCCCTTCTACCTCCGCGGAGACGCGCACTTTCACATCTCGCCGATCGCTGACCAGAACCTCGCCGGAGCGATCATGATGATCGAGGAGTCGATCCTCACGATATGCCTGTTCTGCTGGCTGTTCCTGCGCACCGCCCGCGAGGGCGAGGAACGCCAGGACCTGCTCGACTTTGCGCGATCGCGCGGTTTGGAGCTGACCGAGGCTCGCGCCGCCCGCGCCGTGGCTGCTGGCCGCGGCGCCGAGCTGCGCCGGCGCCTGGAAGGACGCGCCGGCGCAGCCGAGCCGCTCTAGGTCCTATCCTGCAGGGCATGTGCGTCGGATGCGCGATGTGCGCCGCCTCGGCCGCGACCGGCTTCAGGACGTGGATGCAGAGCCATCACTTCGGCTGGCTAACGCCGCGCAGGATGCGCTCGCTGACGATCGCGGCGATGTGCGCCGCCGGCCTGGTCTCGACGATCGGATTCAGCGGATCGACGGCGCCCTCGGCGCACGCCGCACAGTCCGCCGCCGCGATCCATAGCGGCGCTGCGGCTGCCCCGCAGGCGCGTTAGCCGCCGGCGACAGCCGGAAGTATCGTCAGCTCCGCGCCGTCGGCGACCGGCGTCGCGAGACCGTCCAGGAAGCGGATGTCCTCGCCGGCGAGGTAGACGTTGACGAAGCGCCGCAGCGAGCCGTCGTCGTCGGAGATGCGCGTGCGCAGCTCTCCGAAACGCTCGAACAGGCCGTCGAGCACCTCCTGCACGGTCGCTCCGTCGACCTCCGTCTCGGCCGCGCCGCCCGCCGCAGCGCGCAGCTGCGTCGGGATCTTGACCACGACCGTCATCAGACCGCCAGCGTCTCCGGCACCCCTGCGTGGAACGCCTCGACGTTCGGCTTGATCGTGCACGTCTCGAAGGTCCCACGCACGGCGTCCAGCGTCTTCAGGCCCTCGCCGGTGATCACAAGGACGACGCGCTCGTCCGGATCGATGTCTCGACGCTGCGCGAGCTTCGCCAGCACCGCGGTCGTCACCCCGCCTGCGGTCTCGGTGAAGATGCCAGTCGTCTGCGCCAGCAGCGCGATGCCCGCACGGATCTCCTCGTCGCTCACAGAGTCCACCGAGCCGCCCGTTCGCCGCGCCAGATCGAGCGCATAGGGTCCGTCTGCCGGATTGCCGATCGCGAGCGACTTGGCGATCGTGTCGGGCTTCACCGGCCGGCACACGTCGTGGCCCGCTGCGAACGCGCTCGCCACCGGCGAGCAGCCGTCTGCCTGGGCGCCGTTCATCCGCGGCAGCTGCACGTCTCCCTGCGCGCCGTGGCCCCCGAGCAGCCCCAGCTCGCCCCACTCGACGAAGCCTCTCGCGATCTTCGTGAACAGCGACCCCGAGGCGACCGGGACGACGCAGCGGTCGGGCAGCTCCCAGCCGAGCTGCTCTGCGATCTCGAACGCCAGCGTCTTTGAGCCCTCGGCGTAGTAGGGGCGCAGATTGATGTTCACGAACGCCCATTCGCGCTCGGCGCACAGCTCGGTGCACAGACGGTTGACGTCGTCATAGCTGCCTTCGACGCCCACGACCCTGGTCCCGTAGACGCCTGTGGCGAGGATCTTCTGCTCCTCGAGATCCGCGGGGATGAAGACGTAGGACTCCATCCCCAACGCCGCGCCGTGGGCCGCGACGGAGTTGGCTAGGTTGCCGGTCGAGGCGCAGGCGATCGTCTCGAACCCCAGCTCGCGCGCCCGTGTGACAGCGATCGAAACGACGCGGTCCTTGAACGAGTGGGTGGGGTTGGCGGCGTCGTTCTTTACCCACACCTCGCGCAGCCCCAGCCGCTGGGCCAGCCTGTCGGCGCGGATCAGCGGCGTGCAGCCCGCCGGCAGACCGACGCGCGAGGCCAGGCGGCCGGAAGGACCGGGAGGCCCGCCCGCGAGCGGCAGGAAGTCCGCATAGCGCCAGATGTTCTGCGGCCCGCCCTGGATCCGGCGACGCAGCTCACCGACATCGAGCTTCAGGCGGCTGTGGTCGTAGGCGACCTCCAGCGGCCCGAAGCACCGCTCGCACACATACAGCGCCTCGAGCGGATACTCGGCCTTGCACTCCTTGCACTCCAGATGACTGACCGCCATTAGGGCTCCCTTCGCTCTCGTCTTCGCCGTGTCACCGGTGTGGCGAAGAGCGCGAGGGCCCGCCACACATCTCTCTGGAATTGGCACCTTCCCGCCGTGACGTTGCGGTGGTTGCCGGGGTTTCGTAGGGCCAGTCCCTCCACCCCTCTGGATGTGTCCAGCTATGTGCGTGGGAGTCTAGCAACGATCGTGACGGGTGCAACACGACGCGCCCGCTCGCGCGCGGTAACTGCTCTGCGCGGGCGGTGTAGGCGTTGGCGGTGAGCATCTCCACTCGCGAGCGCGACGAGCGGCCTGCGGCCGCGCCAGAGGACCTCGAGCCCGCCTCGACGGCCCCGCGACGACGAATGCTGATCATCGTCAATCCGTACGCCACGACCGTATCCGACCGCCTGCGCCATCTGGTCGTCTACGCGCTGCAGGGCCGCTTCGAGGTCGATGCGGTGGACACGCAGGCGCGCGGCCACGCGATCGAGCTGTGCCGCGAGGCCGCGCACGAGGGATATGACGTGGTCGTCGCCTTCGGCGGCGACGGCACGGTCAACGAAGCGGCCAACGGCCTACTCGGCTCCTCCACCCCGCTCTGCTGCCTGCCGGGCGGCTCCGCGAACGTGTTCGGCAAGATGATCGGCATCCCCGGGGACCTCGTCGATGCGACCGAGCACCTGCTCGCGATGGCCGACGACTGGCACCCGCGCAGGGTCGACCTCGGAGTCGTCAACGGGCGCTGCTTCACGTTCGCCTCCGGTCTCGGGCTCGACGCCAGCGTCGTTGAGCGCGTCGACTCCAATCCCCGCCTGAAGGCGCGGCTCGGCGCCTACTACTTCACCTGGATCGCCGTCACGACGTTCATCCGCCGCTATCTGCTGAGGCCGCCGCGGCTGCAGGTCGACGCCAGCGGCAGGACGCTCGATGGGGTCACGGCGGTCGTGCAGAACGGCTCGCCGTTCACCTACTTCCAGAACCGCCCGATCGAGATCGCCGAGGGCGCGACCCTGAACTCGGGCTCGCTCGCCGGCGGCGTGCTGCACCGCGCGACGCCGGTGTCGATGCCGTTCATCGCCTGGCGCGCGCTCTCCAGCCACGCCCGCGTCGTCCGCCACCGGCAGGTCACCGGCCTGCCGAGCATGACCGAGCTCACCGTGCGCAGCGCCGACGGGCGTGCGCTCCCGCTCCAGGTCGACGGCGACTATGTCGGCGACGTCGAGGAGGCGCGCTACTCGATCCTGCCCGACGCGCTGACCGTGGTCGCCTGAGGCGAGCGCTGCTAGGCAGCTCCGCCGGGCGTCACGCGGTAGGCGTCGAACACCGAGTCGATGTTGCGCAGGCGCGTGATCGCGCCCTTGAGAGTGTGCGTATCCGCGACCTCGACGACGAAGCGGTTCTTGACCATCGGCGGCGTCGACAGGCAACGCGCTTCGAGGATGTTCGCGCCGGACTCCGAGAACGCCCTTGAGAGATCCTCGAGCAGGCGATGGCGATCCCACGCGTCGATCTGGATCTCGACGACGAAGCCCGTCGACTGCTCGCCCTCCCAGGCGACCCTCGTGAAGCGCTCGGGGTCCTTGCGCAGCAGCACCGCGTTGGGGCAGTCCTCGCGGTGGATCGTGATGCCGCGCCCGAGCGATATGTAGCCGACGATGCCGTCACCCGGGACCGGGCGGCAGCACTTCGCCAAGCGCAGCATGACGTCCTCCACGCCTTCCACCCTGATCCCGTACTGGCCGCTTGACTTCGTCGGGCGCCGTCTCGAGCGGCCGACGCGCAGCAGGTCGACCGCGCCTTCGTCGCCGTCCGCGGACTCGCCGTGCTTCAGGCGCTGCATCACCTTGTTCACGACGAGCTTCGGCGATACCTTCGCGGCCCCGAGGGCGATGTAGAAATCGTCAGCCTTGCGGAAGCCGACCTCGCGGATCACGTCCGCGAGGAGCGCTGACCCGGTGATCTTCTGCGCGGGCAGGCCCTGTTTGCGCAGCGCCTCCTGCAGCAGCTCGCGCCCCGTGTGCTCGGTGTCCTGGCGCGACTCGGCCTTGAACCACTGCTTGATCTTGTTGCGCGCGCGTGTCGTCTTGACCATCGCGAGCCAGTCGCGCGACGGGCCGCGCTCGCGCTTGGCGGTGAGGATCTCGACGATGTCCCCAGAGCGCAGCTCGTAGTGCAGCGGCACGATTTTGCCGTTCACGCGGGCGCCCACGCAACGGTGGCCGATCTCCGTGTGCACCTCGTAGGCGAAGTCGAGCGGCGTCGCGCCGGCGGCCAGCGACTTGACTTCCCCCTTCGGCGTGAACACGTAAACCTCGTCCTCGAACAGGTCGGTTCGCAGCGTCTCCATGAACTCGCGCGGATCGGAGAGCTCCTTCTGCCAGTCGAGCATCGAGCGCAGCCACTTGAGCTTTGCGTCCTCGCCCGGACCCGCCCAGACCTCTCGCGCGCCCTTGCCCGGGGCGGTCGGCTGCTTGTACACCCAGTGCGCGGCCACCCCGAACTCGGCCATCTCGTGCATCTCATGCGTTCGGATCTGGATCTCCAGCGGCCGCCCCTCCGGTCCGATCACCGTCGTGTGCAGCGACTGGTACATGTTGAACTTCGGCATCGCGATGAAGTCCTTGAAGCGCCCCGGAAGCGGCTTCCACAGTGAGTGGATCACGCCGACGGTGCCATAGCAGTCCTTCACCGAGTCGACCAGCACGCGCATCGCGGTGAGGTCGTAGATCTCGTTGAACTCGCGCCCCTTCTTCGTCATCTTCGAATAGATCGAGTAGAAGTGCTTCGCGCGGCCGGCTATCTGCGCCTGGATCGCGACCTCCGCGAGCTCCTCGCACAGGTATTCGCCCGCCTCGCTGACGTAGCGCTCTCGCTCGTCACGCTGCTGGGCGACGAGGGCCTTGATCTCCTGGTACTTGCGCGGGTGCAGCGTCGCGAACGCGAGGTCCTCGAGCTCCCACTTGATCGCGTGGATGCCCAGGCGATGCGCCAGCGGCGCGTATATCTCGATCGTCTCGCGCGCCTTCTCGAGCTGCTTCTGCTTGGGCATCGCGTCGAGCGTGCGCATGTTGTGCAGGCGGTCGGCGAGCTTGATCAGGATGACCCGCGGGTCATCGGCCATCGCGACCATCATCTTGCGGTAGTTGTTCGCCTGCGCCTCGTCACGAGACTGGAAGGTGATGCCCGTCAGCTTGGTGACGCCGTCGACCACCCCCGAGATCTCCTCGCCGAAGCGTTCGCGCACCTCCTCGATCGACGCCGAGGTGTCCTCGACGGTGTCGTGCAGCAGCGCCGCACAGAGCGTCTCGGTGTCGAGCCGCATGCTCGCGCAGATACGCGCCACGCCGACCGGGTGCACGATGAAGTCCTCGCCCGACTTGCGCCGCTGGGCCGCGTGATGCTCGTAGGCGAACACGAATGCATCCTGCACGCGGCCGCGGTCGATCTCCACGGCGGAGTCGGCGGCGTGCTCGGAGACGATCGCGAACAGGTCGCTGAGCAGCCGGCGTTCCGGGTCGTTCAGGCGCAGAAACGCCTGCGCACGCTCAGCGGCCGCCTCGCCGGCCTGATCCGGCGCGACGGGACCGGCCAGATCGACGATCCCTGCCTCGTCGGGGACCTTCGTGGCCTGTGAGCTCTTGGGATCCTCAGCGATGGCCATGATCAAAGGGTAGGGGACCGCCGAGAACCGGATTGAAGCGATCCTCACGGGAGCGCGAAAAGGACGAGCTCCTCGCGGGAGCCGGTCTGGTCCTCGGACACCTCCTCCGCGGCCCTGATCGCAGGATATGCCGGGCATGCCCGGCGCAGCACGAGGCGGGGCTCGCTGACGCCATTCCACTCGTTCACCTCCAGCGTGAACGTCGCCTCTGCCGGCTCGCCGTCTGCGACCGGCAGCCGCGCGCCCCCGCCGAACGCGACGGCGCGCGCGCGGGCTCCGTGCGAGGCACCGTGAAGCGGACGTGCCTGCCTTCGCCCATCGGCCGCGCATCCGTGAAGCGTCGCGTCCGCCACCATCAGCGACACGCCGGGTTGCCGCGGCCGAAGGGCGCGAGCGCCTGCAGCTCCTCCGCGAGCGTCCATCCCGAGCTCCTCGCCGCCGACGACCGCGTCGACGCGCTCCACCGGCCATGAGGTCGCGGCCGGCGAGGACGCCCTCGGCGTGCTGCGACAGCGCCGCGGCGAACACGTGCCATGCGCCCGCGCTCGATCTCGAGCCCTGCCGCGGCGCGGTGGCCGCCGTAGCGCAGCAGGTGCCGCGCCGCAGGCGGTCAGGCCGGCGAGCAGGTCGAATGCCTCGATGCTGCGCCCGGAGCCCTTCCCGGTCTCGCCCGCGAGCGCGATCAGCACGACAGGGCGGCCGGTGCGCTCGACCAGCCGCGAGGCGACGATCCCGATCACGCCGGCATGCCAGCCCTCGCCCGCGAGCACGTAGGCGGCGCGCTCCCCCAGCTCGGCGATCTGCGCTTCGGCCTGAATGCGGATGCGCAGTCTCGAGCTCCCGGCGCTCGCGATTGGCGAGGTCGAGCTCGCGGGCGATCTGCCGCGCGCGCGAGCGGTCCTCGGTGAGGATCAGCTCGAGGCCGGCGTCGGCGCGGTACAGGCGCCCGGCCGCGTTCAGACGCGGCGCCAGCGCGAATGCCACCGCGCGCTCGTCGACCTTCGCCGGCGTCGACCCCCGCGACCGCCATCAGCGCGCGCAGCCCGGGCTTGGCGGTGCCCGCGAGCGCGCGCAGACCGCGGCGGACGAGCGCGCGGTTCTCGCCCACCAGCGGCACGACGTCCGCGATCGTCGCGAGCGCCACGAGCTCGAGGTCCTCCTCGAGCGCGCGCAGCATTCGCGCCGGCTCGCTCGCGCGCCGCGCGAGCGCCTCGCCAGCAGCGCCTGCGCCAGCTTGTAGGCGACCGCCGTCGCGCACAGCTCGGCGCACGGGTAGCCGCACAGCAGCGGATGCACGATCGGCGCCCGCGGCAGCGCGCCGTCGGCGCGCGGCGCGTGGTGGTCGGTCACCACCACCTCCATGCCGAGCGCTCGCGCGCGCGCCACCTCCTCGACCGCGGTGATCGCGCAGTCGACGGTCACGAGCAGGCGCGTCCCGCGCGCCGCGAGCCGCTGCACCGTGCCTGCGTTTAGCCCGTAGCCGTCGCTCGCGCGGTCGGGCAGGTAGGAGTCGACGTCCGCGCCCAGCCGCCGCAGCGCGCGCACGAGCACCGCCGTCGAGCAGACGCCGTCGACGTCGTAGTCGCCGTGGACCGTGATCCGCTCGCCGCGCGCGAGGTGCGCGAGGATCAACTCGACCGCCTCGCCGATGCCGCCGAACGCGCTCGGCGGCGTGCTGCTCCTCGGCGGCGCAGGAACGCGCGCGCGCGCGCCGGCTCGGCCAACCCGCGGCGCACGAGCACCTGCGCCAGCGCCGCGCTCACGCCCAGCTCGCGCGCGCAGCCGCTCCACGCTCCGCGCGCGGGCACGCGGAGATCTCGAAGCGCAGGCTCGTGCACCCCGGCCACACTACGGCCAGGCCCGGGACGGAACCGCGATGCCGTGCGCTCTGCGCAGCGGCGCGTGCAGGCGCCGCGGCGCGGCGCCGCGTCGTCAGCTGGCGCGCGCCGCCGAGTGCGCGCGCGTTCGCGGCGCATGCCCTCGAGGTAGACGACGCGCGATGCCGATCAGCGCGCCGGGCACCGCGTAGAGCACGACCCCGATGTCCGTCGCCTTTTCGCCGGGAATCCGCAGCGCGGAGACCTTCACGCCGTAGATGATCAGCCCGACGACGATCGAGCCGATCGAGCGAGCCGACGAAGGCGCCCACGATGCCCGCCCCAGAAGCGGTCGGGCAGGAAGATCGTGTAGTGCCAGATCGCGAGGCCCATGATCACCCAGCCGAGCATCCCCATCAGCGCGACCTCCCGTGGCGCCGGTTGCCGCCGCGGCCGCCGTGCGGCGTTCTCGCGCCGTGCTTGCGGCTCGGTTCCTTGAGCACCAGGTCCTCGGGCGTGAGGTCGGCCGCCGGGTCGCGCTCGGGCGCGCGCCGGCCGCGGGCTCCGCCGCGGGCGCGCCGCCGGGCGACGCCGCGCCGCGCCGGTCCGCGCGCACGGGCGCCGGCTCGCCGGAGCCGCGCGGCTCGCCCTCGACGTCGAGGTCGCGCACGAGCTCCTGGAACTCGTCTCGCGGAGATCTGCTCGCCGGGCTGCTCCGGGGCGATCAGGCTGCCGCGACGCGTGCGCCGGCGCTTCTGCGCCGGCTCGACGTCCTCGGGCGCGCCCGTCGACGGTCGTCGCATAGGCCGGCACGGCGCCGAGTTCGCGCACGATCCGCGCGCGGCGGTGTGCGGTAGCCGCCCTCGCGCTCCTTCCAGTGCGTCAGCACGGGCGAGGCGATGAAGATCGACGAGTACGCGCCGGAGGCGATCCCGACCATCAGCGCGAACGCGAAGTCCTTCAGCGTTTCGCCGCCGAACAGCAGCAGCGCGATGCACCGGCAGCAGCGTGCAGAAGCTCGTCGCCAGCGACCTGGTCAGCACCTCCGACATCGAGCGGTTGACGATCTGCGAGAACGCGGCGCGCGGCATTCGCGGCACGTTCTCGCGCACGCGGTCGAACACGATGATCGTGTCGTACAGCGAATAGCCGAGGATCGTCAGCAGCGCGGCGACCGTCGCCGTCGTCACTTCACGGCCGGTCAGCGAGTAGACGCCGGCGGTGATCAGCAGGTCGTGCATCAGCGCGATCAGCACCGGCACCGCGTACTTCCACTCGAAGCGCAGCGCGATGTAGGCGGAGATCACCAGCAGCGAGGCGATGATCGCGATCACCGCGCTGTTGGCGACGGTTTTGCCGAACGTCGGGCCGATCGACGTCGAGGAGAAGTTCTTCGTGCCCGGCGCGTTCGGGCCGTTGCCGAACCGTCGTGTCGAGCAGCGCCTTCGACCTTCTTGACGGCTTCGGGGTCGAGCGTCTTGGTCGAGATCTGGTAGCCGGTGCCGCCGATGCTCGCGTTGGTGAACTTCTGCACCTGCGGCGTTCGGATAGCCGGCGGCCGTCATCGCGTTCGGCTACCTTGGCCTCGCTCGACGGGCTTGATGAACGCCGTCTGGATGCGCGTCCCCGACTTGAAGTCGATGCCGAAGTTCAGCCCCTTGCCGCCGATCGCGAGGGCGCCGATCAGGAGGATCGTGCCCGACAGCGAGAAGAACCACTTCGAGGCGCCCATGAAGTCGAACGTCCAGCCGCGCCCGCGCCGCGCCGCGCCGAGCGCGGCCGGGTGGGACGACCACGCGCGAGCGGCCCATCGCGCCGAGCGCCGCCTGCGTGGCGAGCACGGCCGTGAACAGCGACACGAGCGTGCCGATGCCGAGCGTGAACGCGAAGCCCTTGACTTCCGCGGTCGCCAGCGCGAACAGGATGAACGCGGTCATGAACGTGACGACGTTCGCGTCGACGATCGCCGCGAAGCCGCGTTTGTAGCCGGTGGCGATGCCCGAGATGATCGAGCGCCCGCCGCGGATCTCCTCCTTGACGCGCTCGAAGATCACGATGTTCGCGTCGGCGGCGACGCCGATCGTGAGGATCAGGCCGGCGATGCCCGGCAGCGTCAGCGTGATCGGGATCAGCTTGATCAGCGCGAAGAAGTAGAGCGCCGTAGATGAGCAGGCCGCCGACCGCGATCACGCCGAGCACGCGGTAGAAGAGCAGCAGGAACACGCACACGACGGCGAAGCCCGCGAGCAGCGCGATCAGGCCCTGGTTGAGCGCCTGTTTGCCGAGCGTCGCGGAGACCTGCGAGCGGGAGATCAGCACCAGCTTGATCGGCAGCGCGCCCGACTGCAGCTCGTTGGCGAGGTTCTGCGCGGCGGTGATCGTGAAGCCGCCCGAGATCTCCGAGCCGTTGGAGGCGTCGATCCCTTCGGGGTACTTGGTGTAGTCGATCGACGGCACCGTGATCAGCTGGCCGTCGAGCACGACCGCGAAGTGCTGCTGGGCGGCTTCCTTGCTCACCCCGGGGAGCTGCGCTTCCTGGCCGCGATGGGCGATTTCCTTGGTGACCTGTTCGAAGACGGTCTTGCCGTGCGAGGTGAAGCCGAAGTTGACGTTCGGCTGCCCATTGCCGCCGGCGCCTTCGTCGAAGCCCTGCTGCGGGTTGGTGATGTCTGCGCCCCTGAGCACCGGTTCGTCGTTGAGCACGTACCAGCTGTTGGGCGAGGGGTTCGTGACCTTGCCGGTGGCCGTTTCGACCGGGCGGGCCTGCACGAGCACCGTCCCCGGGTTGACGCGCACCGCCTTCACCTTCGCGCCGGCGGGCGGCTTGTAGTTGTCCGCGTAGAGGTTCTGTTCGGTTTCTTCGGGGCCGCGCAGCACCGTTTCGTTCGTGGTGTCGAGCAGGTACCAGCTGCCGTAGATGCACCCGCCGACCTGCTGCGGGGTGCACCCCGGCGTCCAGGTGGTGTCGGTCTGAGCGCAGGATCGGCGCGCGTTTGGCGGCACGCAGCACCGCCTGGTACTCGGGCAGGCCGGCGGTCACGCCGCCCGCCCGTGGTCGTCGCATCGCCGGTGACCGTGCCTTCGGTCGGCGCCGGCTTGCCGTCGGCGCCGATCACGTTCGGCTCCCAGTCATAGAAGTACAGCTGCGCGGTCTTGCCGACCTCTTCCTGGGCTCGCGTCGCGTTGGTCACGTCGGGCAGCGCGACGTCGATTTCGCTCGCGCCCGAGCGCTGGATTTCCGGCTCGGCGACACCGAGCTGGTCGACGCGCTTGCGCATGATGTCGATCGCGCGGTTCGAGCGATTCGGCGTCCACTTTCGACTGCGCCGTCGGCTTGCCCTGGTAGACGAGCTCGACGCCGCCCTTCAGGTCGAGTCCGAGGCGCGTCGTTTTCGTCGCGATCGACCGCGGCCGAAGCTGCGATCAGACCGGCGACGATCAGGAGGATGAGGGCGTTGCGGCGACGGTCGGTCATCGACCTTGAGCAGACCTACTTGTCGGGTGTCAGCACGAGCAGCAGCCCGCCATCGTCGTCATAGGCGGGGAACATGTCCGCCTTCGCGCTCGCCTCGATGTCGCGTTCGCCGCTGACCGTCACCGGCACCTCCAGCGCGCGCACGCCCCACTCCAGGACCGTCGCGACCGGGTCGTCGCCGTTGGCGAACTTCAGGCCGAGCACCTGGCTCGACGCGCTGGCCGATCACGTCCTCCTCCTCGAGGCCGGTGAAGGCGAAGGAGTTCTTGCCGCATCCGACCACGCGACCCTCGCCGTCGCATACGAAGAACGCGGCATCGGGCGCAGGGAAGTAGTCGTCGAGCAGTTCGAACAGGAACGCGAAGCCGCACTTCGCGCAGCCCTTGCGCTCGCGGGTGAAGCCGAGGTTGCGATCGAGCTCGCTCGTGCGGTGCCCGCAGTTCGGGCAGATGAAAGGATGGGTCATCGTTCACCACACAGACTACGCAAGCCTGGCCGCGATGTCCCGCCGCCTCCCTCTGAGCCTCGATCGCGCACGGCGATCCTCAGAACAGCGACGGACCCGCCGACGCCGGGACCTCGAGTCCCAGGTGGGCGAACGCCGCCGGGGTCGCCGCGCGTCCTCGCGGCGTGCGCTTGATGAGCCCCTCCTGCAGCAGGTACGGCTCGTAGACGTCCTCGATCGTGTCCTGCTCCTCACCGACCGCGACCGCGAGCGTCGAGAGGCCCACGGGCCCGCCGGCGAACTTGGCGCAGATCGTGCGCAGGATGTCCCGGTCGAGTCGATCGAGGCCCCGCTCGTCGACCTCCAGCATCTCGAGCGCCGCCTGCGCCGCCCGCGCCGTGACGATGCCCTCCATGCGCACCTCGGCGAAGTCCCGCACGCGCTTGAGCAGGCGGTTGGCCACCCGCGGCGTGCCGCGGCTGCGCGCGGCGATGGCGGCAGCCCCATCATCCTCCAGCTCGATGTCCAGGATCCCGGCCGAGCGGCGCACGATCACGGCGAGCTCGTCCACCGCGTAGGGCTCGAGGCGCGCCTGGATGCCGAAGCGGTCGCGCAGCGGGGTCGTTAGCAGGCCGGTGCGCGTCGTCGCGCCGATCAGCGTGAACGGCGGCAGCTCGAGCGTGACGACGCGCGCCCCAGCCCCCTGGCCCGACGGTGATCGGCAGCCGGTGATCCTCCATCGCGGGGTAGAACGTCTCCTCGAGCGTGCGCGCCAGGCGATGAATCTCATCGACGAAGAACACGCTCCTCGGCTCCAGCGCGGTGAGGAACGCGGCGATGTCCCCCTTGCGCTCGAGCGCCGGTCCGGCTGTCTGCACGAACGGGACGTCCAGCTCCGCCGCGACGATCTGCGCGAGCGATGTCTTGCCGAGCCCCGGCGGCCCGGCGAGCAGCACGTGATCGAGCGCGTCGCCGCGTGCGCGGCAGGCCTCGATCGCTACCGTCAGCTGCTCGCGCAGTGTCTCCTGGCCGACGAACTCCTCGAGCCTGCGCGGGCGCAGCGAGCGGTCGAGCTCGTCCTCGGCCACGAGGTAGGGGGTCTGGATGCGCGGAGCGATCCCGCTCATCCGCTCACGACCCGGCCCGGGCCAGGCGCAGCGCCTCGGCGATCAGCTGCTCGGCGCTGTCCCCGTCGGCGTCCCTGAGCATCTCGTCGGCCTCCTCCGGACCGTAGCCGAGCTCGAGCAAGCCTTCGCGCGCGAGCATCCGCGGATGATGCCCCTCGCCGCGCCGCGCGACGATCGGCCTGCGCGCGCCTGCGACCGATCCGCTCGCGACGCCGACCTTCTCGCGCAGCTCGACGATGATCCGTTCGGCGGTCCGCTTGCCGATGCCCGGCACCGCCTGAAAGCGCACGGCGTCGCCGGCCGCGAGCGCGCCGATCAGCTCTCGCGGCGGCCCCGTCGAGAGGACCGCGAGCGCCACCTTCGGGCCGACCGCCTGGACCGAGAGCAACATCAGGAACAGATCGCGCTCCTGCTCGGAGTGAAAGCCGTAAAGGGTCAGCGAGTCCTCGCGCACGATCAGCTGCGTGTGCAGCGTCACCTGCTCGCCGAGCGCCGGAACGTGGCGCAGCGTCTCCGCCGAGACCGCAGCTCGGTAGCCGACGGGCCCGCACAGGATCACCACGTGATCGGTGCGCCGCACCGCAACCTCTCCACGCAGAACCGCGATCATGCGCCCGCCCGGGCCAGCGCGGCCGACAGCGGCACGCAGTTGGCGTGGCAGATAGCCACGGCGAGCGCGTCGGCGGCGTGATCGGGAGTGGGATCCGCATCGAGGCCGAGCAGCGCCTTGACCATGCGCGCCACCTGATCCTTCTCCGCTCGCCCGCTCCCGCAGACGGCGCCCTTGACCTGCTGGGGGGTGTAGCCGGCGCACGGCACGCGATGCCGGCCGGCCGCCAGCATGGCGGCGCCCCTGGCCTGCCCCACCGCGAACGCCGTGCGCGCGTTCTGACCGAAGTACAGCTCCTCCAGTGCCACGGCGTCGGGCGCGTGCTCGCACAGGAGGGCATCGATCGCGGCGTGGATCTCGGCCAGGCGCCGCTCCGGCGGGATTCCGCCGCGCGTGCGGATCACGCCGCCGTCGAGCGCCATCAGCCGCCCATCGCGGCGGGCGACGACGCCGTAGCCGGTGTTGGCCAGGCCGGGGTCGATACCGAGGACGATCACGGCCTGTGATTCTGCGCCGGTCATCGGACGCCTGCCTGCCCTACCCTGCGGCGGTATGCCCGCCGAGCCGATCGACTTCGAGGCCGAGGGCCTGCTCGACGGGCTGCAGGGCGCGCAGCGCACCGAACGTCTGGCGCTGCTCGAGCAGCTCGCGACCGAAGGCGTGTCGCTCGCGGAGCTGCGGCGGAGCACGGCCAGCGGCGGCATCCTCTTCCTGAGCGCGGACCGTGTGATCGTCGGAGATGAGCGGTTCACGGCCGCCGAAGTGTCTGAGTTGAGCGGAGTCGAGCCCGAGTTCCTCGTTGCCGCGCGCCGCGCGATGGGGCTTCCCGTCCCAGACCCGGACGAGGCCCTCTACACCGAGGCCGACCTCGAATCGGCCCGCAGGATTCTCATCGCGCGCGACGCCGGCATCTCCGACGAGGAGACTCTCGATCTCCTGCGCGTGCTGAGCCGCGGCCTCTCCCAGGCCGCCGAAAGCCTGCTCGCGTTTCCGTTGAAACTCGTGCTTGAGCCAGGGATCAGCGAGAGCGATCTCGCGGGCCGCTACGCGCAGGCGGCCGCCCAGCTCTACCCGCTGGTCGATCCGATGCTGAGCAACGTGCTCGCGCTGCACCTGCGCCACGCCACCCAGACGGAGGTGATCAGCGCGCTGGAGCGCAGCGGCGGACGCCTGCCGGGGTCGCGCGAGGTCGCCGTCTGCTTCGCCGACCTCGTCGGCTTCACCCGCCTCGGCGAGGAAGTCCCGCCCGATGAGCTCGGGCGCTTGGCGGTGCGGCTGGAAGCGCTTGCAACGGATGTCGCCGAGCGGCCCGTGAGGCTGGTCAAGACGATCGGAGACGCAGCCATGCTCGCCTCGCCCGAGCCGGAGCCGCTGCTCGACGCGGCGCTTGCACTGATCGACGCGGCGGACGCCGAGGGCGAGAGCTTTCCCCAGTTGCGCGCCGGCACGGCCCTCGGCATGGCGCTTCCGCGCGCCGGCGACTGGTTCGGCCGCCCGGTGAACCTCGCCAGCCGCATAACGCAGATCGCCCGCCCCGGAAGCCTTCTGGCGGAGCGCGAACTGCGCGAGTCCGCCGTCGACGGCTACCGCTGGTCCTACGCCGGCGAACGTCGCCTGCGCGGAATCCGCGAACGGGTCGCGCTGTTCCGCGTGCGGCGGATGGCGGCCGAGGGCGGGAGACCGGATCCTCGCTGAGATCGATCCCCACCCTCGCCGCGAGTGTTCACATCAGCGCGAGCTTTCGGACTGAGTCATTCCCACCCGAAATTGCCCTTTTTCAATTCGGCCTTCAGCGTGCCGGTGTACGAGCCCGCTTTGCCTTCGGTCGTTTCGAATTCTTCGCAGATCCCTTCCGAGAGGGAGTATTTCATTTTCGTGAGGTGGTTCTTGATCAGGAGCTTGTCCTGGATCCCGGTCGGGAACTTCCTCAGGTTTTCGGTTGTTTCTTCAATTTTTTCGTAAAGCGCCGCTTCATACTCTTCCGTCGGCTTTTTCACAGCCTTGGCCGGGGTCGTCTGCGCTTCCCACGTCACGACGCATTTGTAGTCGCCTTTGATCGAAATTTCGAGCGCGCCCGCGTTCTTGATTTCGCTGCTCGATTCGCTTCCCGCCCCGCTTTCGACGAAGCCGTTCGCGTGATACTCGAAATCGACCGGCGTCAGGAACGTCGTTTTGATCGGCGGCAGTTCAACTTTGTGGAATTTCCCCGCGAAGGTCGTGCATTTGGAGTATTTCATCGCCACGTACAACGTCGGCGAGGGCCACGTCGGCGTGGTTTCCAGTTTCACCGATTTTGCCTCTTCACATGTGATTTTGAAGGGCTTGAACGAGAATTCCTGGGCACCTTCACCGATGACACTCGGCGACGCGGATTCGCTGCCCGTAAACTGATGGGCCGACGCCGTTGCCGCACCCGCTGCGGCGGCGACGGTACAGGCGGCAAGCACGACCAGACTCCCAAGGCGTCTAATCATCGAGATTCTCCTTCTCCCTCCGGGGTTGACCCGGCGTCAACGATTCCTTTCTACCACCGTGCCCAAGTCGCGCCAAGCTTACAGGCGCAAATGGCAGACGGATGCTACAGCTTTACACGCTCGCGCGAGAGCGCGCCGGGCACGCCGGTGCCGCGCTCGCGGTCCGGCGGCGCTCGCCGTCACCGTCCCACAGGCGCCAGGGAGCGGCGCCCGAGGCCCACAGGTCGTTGAGCTGCACCGCATCCTTGTAGGTGTCCATGCACTCCCAGAAACCCTCGTGACGGTGGGCGTGCAGCTCATCGGCTGCCGCCAGCCGCTCGAGCGGCTCGCGCTCGAGCACGCTGTCCGCATCGAGGTACTCGAGCACGCCGGCTCCGAAGCAGAAGAACCCGCCGTTGATCCAGTGATCCGAGCGCGGCTTCTCGCGAAAGCCGCTCACCCGGCCGTCCGGCGCGAGCTCGGTCACCCCGAACTGCAGCTCCGGGCGCACGACGGTCATCGTTGCCAGCGCGCCGTGGGCGGAGTGGAATGCCAGCAGCGCGGCGAGGTCGATGTCGGCGACGCCGTCGGCGTAGGTCGCGCAGAAGACCTGCTCGCCGGCGAGCAGCGGCGCAAGCCGCCTGATCCGCCCGCCCGTCTGCGTCTCGAGGCCGGTCTCGGCGCAGCGCACGCTCACGCCCGGCGGCCACGGGTGCGTGGCGACGAACTGCTCGATCAGCTCGCCCTTGTAACCGGTGGCGAGCAGGAAGCGGTGAAATCCCTGCACCGCGTAGAGCTGAATCACGTGCCACACGATCGGCATCCCGCCGATCTCGACGAGCGGCTTCGGTATCTCCTGGGTGTGCTCCTGCAGGCGGGTTCCGCGTCCGCCGCAGAGGATCACGACCGGCGGGCGGCTCAACGCCTAACCCGCGACACGCTCGAGGACGTCAGCGGCGACGTCGAAGTTGGCGTACACGGCGCTGACGTCATCGTTGTCTTCCAGCTTCTCGATCAAGCTCATGAGCCGCTGCGCACGCGCCTCATCGACAGGCACGAGACTGGACGGGCGGTAGGCCATCTCGGCGCTCTCCATCTCCACACCGTGCTCTTCGAGCGCCCGGCGCACCGCGGTGAAGTCAGCCGGCTCGGCGACCACCTCAAAGACGCCCTCATCCGTCGAGATGTCCTGCGCTCCGGCCTCGACCGCGGGCATGAGATCGTCTTCGGAGTACCTGCCGGCGTCGATCACGATCGTGCCCTTCTTGTCGAACAGGTAGGCCACCGAGCCGGGCTCGCCGAGGCTGCCGCCGTTCTTGGAGAAGATGTGCCTCACGTCCGCGCTCGTGCGATTGCGGTTCTCGGTCAGCGCCTCGACGAGGACCGCCACCCCGCCGGGGCCATAACCCTCGTAGACGACCGTCTCGATCGCATCCGCCTCGCCCCCCTCGCCCGTGCCCTTGGCGATCGCGCGTTCGATGTTCTCCTTCGGCATCGACGCTTCCCTCGCCTTGCGCACGGCGTTCTCGAGCGGCGCGTTCGCGTCGGGAGCGCCGCCACCGTCGCGCGCCGCGACCGTGATCGCCCGCGTGAGCTTCGAGAACTGCGCGCCCCGGCGCGAGTCGACGACGGCCTTCTTGTGCTTGATACTGGCCCACTTCGAGTGCCCGGACATGTCCGCAAGTCTACGAATCCATGCGCGGCACGGCACTCCGGACGGCGAATCGGACGCCCTGCCGGAGACATAGGATTGGCTCGCGCATGTCCGCCAAGCCCTCTCCCGACATCTTCAAGGCCTACGACATCCGCGGGATCTACGGCGAGCAGATCGACGCCGACCTCGCGGAGCGGATCGGCCAGGCCTTCGCCAGGGTGCTCTCCGAGCTGGCCGGCAAGCCCGTCTCGGCGCTCACGGTCAGCCTCGGACACGATATGCGCCTGAGCTCGCCGGAGCTCGCGGCGCATTACCGCGACGGCCTGCTCGAGGCTGGCGCGAACGTGCTCGACGCCGGCGAGGTCGGCAGCGAGATGCTCTACTTCCTCGTCGGCTCGCGCGAGCTCGATGGGGGCTTGATGTGCACCGCTTCGCACAATCCGAAGGCCTACACCGGCGCCAAGCTCGTGCGAGAGGGGGCGCTTCCGCTCTCGGGCGACAGCGGGATCCAGGATGTCCGCAGCGCGGTCGAAGCCGACTACGCCGCACATCCCGAGGGGCCAACGCGTACACAGGAGGGGCAGCGCGGCCAGTGCGAGAAGATCGACGTCTACGAGGATTTCCGCGCGAGCATCCTCCGTTTCATCGACCCTGGCGTCATTCGCCCCCGCAACGGCAGGCGATTGAAGGTGGTGGTGGACGGCGGCAATGGCATGGCCGGCCCGATGATCGGCCCGCTGCTGGACCGTCTCGACCTCGACCTGATCAAGTCCTACTGGACCCCGGACGGCAACTTCCCCGATCACGAACCCAACCCGCTGCTTGCCGAGAATCGACGCCTGATCGTCGAGCAGGTCACCGCTAGCGGCGCCGACCTCGGCATCGCCTGGGACGGCGACGCCGACCGCTGCTTCTTCATCGACGAGACCGGCTCGTTCGTCGACGGCGACTTCATGACGGCACTGCTCGCCGAGTCGCTGCTGCACAAGGCACGCACAGGCGCAGAAGGCGAGCTCGGCTCGCCCGAGGCGGTTCTCTACGACGTGCGGGCGTCGTGGGCGGTCCCCGACACCGTGAGGAAGGCCGGCGGGATCCCCTACGTCAACCGCGTCGGCCACGCGTTCTTCAAGACGCGCATGCGCGCCGAGGGGTCGCTCTTCGGCGGCGAGGTCTCGGGCCACTACTACTTCCGCGACTTCTACTGCGCCGACTCGGGCACGATCCCGGCGCTGTTGGTTCTCGAGCTCGTCTCGCGTGAGGGCAAGACGCTGTCCGAGCTGCTCGCGCCCTTCCGCGAACGCTATTTCATCTCCGGCGAGGTCAACTCGGAGGTCTCCGATCCCCTCGCCAAGATGGAGGAGATCGCCGCCCACTTCTCCGACGCCCGCCAGGATCGCCTCGACGGCATCTCGATCGAATACGAGGACTGGCACTTCAACGTGCGCCCCTCCAACACCGAGCCGCTGCTCCGCCTCTGCCTCGAGTCGCTCATCTCGCGCGAGGACATGCGTGCCCGCCGCGACGAAGTGCTGGCGCTGATCCGCTCGTGAGCGGCGCGCACCAAGCCGGCGACACGGAGGGACTGGCGTTCGCCGCCGAGGCAGGGATCCACCGCCTGGCGATCCCGACCCCGTTTCAGGTGGGCCGTGTCAATGCATACCTGATCGAGGACTCCCCGCTCACGCTCGTCGACTCCGGCCCCAACTCCGCCAAGGCGCTCGACGAGCTCGAGCAGGCCCTCGCTGCGCGTGGACACGCCGTCGAGGACATCGAGCTGCTCGTGATAACCCACCAGCACCTCGACCACTTCGGGCTCGCATCGATCCTCGCGCGGCGCTCCGGCGCGGAGGTGGCGGCGCTCGACCGGCTCGCGCCGTTCCTCGCGAGCTTCGGCCGCGAGGCCGACCTCGACGACCGCTTCGCCGAGCGCACCATGCTGCGACACGGCATCCCGCCCGAAATCGTCACCGCGCTGCGCACCGTCTCGGCGAGCTTCCGCGCGTGGGGCTCCGCCGTCGAGGTCACCCGCCCGCTCGCCGACGGCGGCGAGCTGGTCCTCCGAGACCGCACGCTGCGCGTGTTGCACCGGCCTGGTCACAGCCCGTCGGACACGGTCTTCCTCGACGACCCGCGCGGGATCCTGCTTGCCGCCGACCACCTGATCGAGCACATCTCCTCCAACCCGCTGCTCGCACGGCCGCTCGGCGTCGAGGGCGACTACACAGGCCCGCGCCCGCAGGCGCTGCTCACCTACATAGCCTCCATGAAGGCGACTCGGACGATGCAGCTCGCGCTCGTCCTCCCGGGCCACGGCAAGCCGATCAGAGACCACGTGTCGCTGATCGACGAACGTCTGCGCATGCATCGCCGGCGCGCCGAGAGGATCCACCGTCTGATCGCGTCGCAGCCGCGCACCGCGCACGAGATCGCGCAGGAGCTGTGGGGCAACGTCGCGGTGACCCAGGCCTATCTCACTCTCTCGGAGGTGCTCGGACACGTCGACCTGCTGCTCGAAGACGGCGTCGTCGTCGAGCATGAGGAGGACGGCGTGGTTCATTTCGAGTCCAGCTAGGCCTCGCTTTCTCAGGGCGTTCGAGATCCCCGTCATCGGCGTCCAGAAGCCACATTTGGCGTGCTAGAGCCATATCTGGGCTCATGAGACGCGAAATCGCGCCAGATCGGCTCGTCACTATCCAGCCGGAGGCTTTGCTAGGGTGCCCGCTTCGCCGCGTCGAGGCCAGCCGCACGATCGGCCTCGAGCCTGCGATTTGAAAACCCAGCGTAAGGGGATTCGATGCTGAGACGTGGGCCCCGCAGTCCGGGGCTAGCAGCCGTGCCCGGCGGTCGAAGACGAGGTCCGAGATCACGATCACGCAGGCTCCTCGGGCTCGTGATGGTGCTGCTCGCGGTGGGTGCGATCGCTCCGGCCATCGCCGCCAAGACCGGTCGGCGGACCGTGCCCGTCGCGCACCCCGTCGCGCCCGGATGCTCGGCGGCCGCCAAGCATCGGCGGCCCAGAAGACCCCGCGTGGCGAGCAGAGCACGCCATCGAAGCTCGCCTCGATCGCACGCACGGACCCTGACGAAGGGTCGGCGGCGCAAGCATGCGAAGCATCCGAAGCACAGCAATGCGCAGGCGGGCTGCCCTAACCCCCAGCCGACGCACGGCAGGCAGCGGATTCAGCACCCAGGGCACGCAAGGCAGCTCAACCACGGCCCACGGCACGCACGAAGGCTGAGCCGCGGACCAGCGCATGCCAAGGGGTTGAACCACGGCCCACGGCACCCACGAAGGCTGAGCCGCGGACCAGCGCATGCCAAGGGGCTCAACCACGGCCCACGGCACGCACGAAGGCTGAGCCGCGGACCAGCGCATGCCAAGGGGCTCAACCACGGCCCACGGCACGCACGAAGGCTGAGCCGCGGACCAGCGCATGCCAAGGGGTTGAACCACGGCCCACGGCACGCAAAGCGGTTGAGCAACGGCCAAACGCACGCAAAGCGCCCGAGCAACCTGCCAACTCCCCTTGCGAAGCGCATCCATCACCGCAAGCAGGCGAAATGCTCGAACCGGCATTCGAATCACGCGCAACGCCGGAGCCACAACGCGAAGAATACGAAGCAATGGAGCCGCCATCGCAGGCGGGCGAGAGGCTGGAACGGCTGCGAGCACGTCGCCAGAGGGCCCCGCAAACAGGCGGCTTCGGCAATTGTGAGCACAGCAGTGGCACCGCTGGCAGTGCCTGGCGCGACTGTCCTCAACCAGGAACGTGAGGCGCCCTCTGGTGGGATGGTTGTGGGGTTGGATGCGGGGGGTTGGGATGATGAATCGTCGGTGAGGGACTTTTCGGGTGCCGTGAGGTTCGTGCGGTCTAGCTACCGCAACTACAGCGATGACACGCATGTGGGCTATCTCGCCGAGTACGGTGTGAAGCTGCTGCCGCTGTTCGGCGAAGGTGGCTCGCTGTCGGAATACGACAACGGCGGGTTCGTGAGCGAAATCGTCACCTGGTTCAAGCGCTATGGCTATGGCGGCACGTTCTGGGCGGGCAGGCCCGTCGATCTCGGCGCCACGACCTGCGAGCTGCTGAACGAGCCGCGGCTGCTGTCGGGCTACAGCAACCAGCTCTACGCAGCAATCACGAAACTCGTCTACGCCGCGCTGGAAGCCAACTTCGCCCCCTCGCTGCGCCCGAAGCTGCTGGTCAGCAACGACGGTGGCGTCTTTCAAGCGCACGTCGGCGCGGTCGCCGACGGCGTCGTGACACACGCCTACGGCGGCTCGAGCGGCCAGGACGGCGGTGCGGACGCCGACCGCCAAGAGATCGAATCAGACCACGCCGCGTCCGGGCTGCCGGTGTACGTGACGGAGGTCGGCTGGCCGACCGCGGTCGGGCAGCCCCCGACCGGCGACTCCCAGCAGTGGACCGAAGCACAGCAGGCCGAAAACATCGCCAACTTCATCCGCTGGGCGAGGGGCACCGGCTACATCGACGACGTCACGATCTTCAACTACGTCGACTACGGCAGCAACGACTACTACGGCATCGAGCACACCAACCGCACACACAAGCCCTCCTACACAGCACTAGCCGAAGCCTCCGGCCTCGGCTAGTGCGACGCGCATGGCCACGGCGCGGGACAGCGGCCGATCCGTGCGATCGGCCGGGATTCGGCCGATCAGACTATGTCCGCTCGATCTCGCCGAGATGCTCGACGTTCGCGACGTCGACCGCGTCGTCGCTCGGCTGCGCGGCAAGCCAGGCGTCGAGAATCTCCGCCAGCTCGGCGTCGGAGGTCGCACGCAGGCTGAGCGCGAGCACGTTCGCGTCGTTCCACCTGCGAGCTCCAGCCGCGGTGGCCGCGTCGAAGCACAGGGCAGCGCGTACTCCGGCGACCTTGTTCGCGGCGATCGAGGCGCCTGTGCCGGTCCAGCAGCAGACGATCCCTTGCGGCGCGCGCCCCTCGGCGACGTCGCGCGCAACCGACTCCGCTGCCCACGCCCAGTCGCTGCGCTCCCCCGATCCCAGCGCGCCATGCGCGAGCGGCTCGTGCCCGCGACGTTCGAGCTCGGCGACAAGCACGCCGGCGATGCCCGTGAGCTCATCTGCGCACACCGAGATCCGCATCAGCGCTCCTGCGCGACCCGCTCCAGGAAAAGACGGTGCAGGCGGTCGTCGCCGGCGAGCTCGGTGTGGAAGGAGACGGCGAGCATGTTCCTCTGGCGCGCCGCCACCGCGTGCCCGTCCACGCTGCCGAGGACCTCGACGTCGTCGCCGTGCTCGGCAATCCACGGCGCACGGATGAAGATCCCGCGGATCGGCCCGCCATCGATGCCGCTGAGCTCGACGTCGGTCTCGAAGCTCGAGGTCTGACGTCCGAACGCGTTGCGCTCGACACGGAAGTCCATAAGGCCAAGGTGCTCGCGATCGAGGATGATCAAGCCTGCACACGAGCCGAGTATCGGCATGCCGCTCGCGGCGAGCTCGCGCAGCGGCTCCGCCAGTCCCTCGCGCGCGATCCCGAGCGTCATCGTCGTCGACTCGCCGCCCGGCAGGATCAGCCCATCGATCCCGTCGAGGTCGGCGGGCGTGCGCAGCTGGCGCGTCCGCGCCCCCAGTCGCCGCAGCACGCGCTCATGCGCCTCGAACCCGCCCTGCAGCGCGAGCACGCCGATCAGCGGGGCATCGTCCATCGCCGCATGCGCCATCGCGTGTCGGAGACCCGCAGCTACCAGCCGCGCTGTGCGAGGAGCTGCTCATCCTCCAGCTTGGAGCTCTCCAGGCTGAGCATCGCCGTGCCGAGCCCACGCGACGCCCGGGCCACGCGCTCCGGGTCCTGCCAGTGCGTCGTCGCCTCGACGATCGCCCGCGCCCTCGCCGGCGGGTCCTCGGACTTGAAGATCCCCGAGCCCACGAACACGCCTTCCGCGCCGAGCGCCATCATCAGCGCGGCATCGGCAGGAGTGGCGATCCCGCCGGCGCAGAACAGCACGACCGGCAGGCGGCCGGTTTCGGCGACATCGCGGACGAGATCGAGCGGAGCGCCGAGCTCCTTGGCGGCGGTTGCCGCCTCCCCTGCACCGAGCGTCGCCAGCCGGCGGATCTCGCCGTTGATCCGGCGCATGTGGCGCACGGCCTCGACGATGTCGCCCGTGCCGGCCTCGCCCTTGGAGCGGATCATCGCCGCCCCCTCGCCTATCCGCCGCAGCGCCTCGCCGAGGTTCGTTGCACCGCACACGAACGGGACCTTGAACGCCCACTTGTCGATGTGGTTGCTCTCGTCGGCCGGCGTGAGCACCTCGGACTCGTCGACGTAGTCGACCTCGAGCGCCTCCAGCACCTGCGCCTCGACGAAATGCCCGATGCGCGCCTTGGCCATCACCGGGATGCTGACCGCCTCCTGGATGCCGGCGATCATCTCCGGATCGGACATGCGCGCAACGCCGCCGTCGCGACGGATGTCGGCGGGCACGCGTTCGAGCGCCATCACCGCTGCAGCCCCCGCCTCCTCGGCGACGACCGCCTGCGCGGGAGTCACCACGTCCATGATCACCCCGCCCTTGAGCATCTCCGCCAGGCCGCTCTTGACCGCGAATGTAGCCTCGTCCCGCATCAACACCTAGTTTGACAGGCGATCAACGAGTTGGCCACCGCGCGAGGTCTCGCCAGCGTGCAACTCTTCGCTGCCCACGGCCGTCCGCCTGTCGCGATCGCAGGCCGCCTGGCGCGGCCGGCGGGAGGCGTTCATACTGGTAGCAGTTGCGTATAACCATCGTTATACGCTCCTAGAGTTCTTAGATCGGCTTGGATCCGCCGCCGCCGGGTTTGCATTCATCGCCGCCGCGAGCGTATAGCTATGGTTATACGCTCGCTAGTAGCGGAGAGAGGTTGCATGCACGAAGCATGCCCGAGTATCGCGCCGCCTACTTCAGCCGGAAGGCCTTGATGCGGTCGTCGTACTGCGCGGTGTCGCTGGGCGTAGACGCCGTAGGCGAGCGCCTGGATGAGGCTCAGCAGCGCCGTGTGCGAGCGCACGTAGGCGGGGCTGTTGGAGGAGTAGTAGAGCTTGATCTGCGCGAGCTTCGCGACCTCCGAGAGGGTCGCGTCGGTGATCGCGGCGGTGCTGCGCCTTGCGATGGCGCGCGAGCTTCATCGCGCGCACGACCAGCGGGTGCGGCCGGCCGGCCGACAGGCCCGATCGACGAGCGTCGCTGCGTCGATCCGCCCGAGGCGGCTGAGCGCCTCCTGCGAGGGGCTGGCGACCACGTCGACGCGCAGGTCGAGCAGCATCAGCAGGTGGCGCAGGTAGCTGGCGAAGAACGCCATCTGGTCGGTGCCCGCGACGAGCACCTTCTCGGCGGCGACGATCGCGCTCGATCAGCGCCTCGACGGAGCTTCTGGAGACCTTGCGGGCGGTCTCCTCGACGTTCAGGTGGTCCGCGGTGAGCGCCGTCTCGAACTCGTTCTGGTCGAGTGAGAACAGCGGCGTGGAGCCTGCGGACTGGCCGTTGGTGAGCGCCTTCGCGTTGCACGCGCCGGTATTCCTCGCGCGCCGCCGCCTGCAGCTCGGGAAAGCCCTCGAAGCCGAGCGCCTGCGAGAAGCGCACGACGGTCGAGCTCGACGTGTTCGCGCGGCGCGCGAGCTCCTCGGCGGTCTGGAACGCCGCCTCGTCGAGATGGTCGACGATGTACTGCGCGACGTCCTTCTGAGAGCGAGAGCACTCGTCGAAGCGCGCCTGGATGTACTTCGACAGGCTCTGGTGCTCGCTCGTGCCGCCGATCGGCGGCGCCGCCGGCCTAGCTGGCTGCGGGCCGGTGGAGAGGCGCTCGGTGGTGTCGGCGGAGGCGCGCTTCATTCGGCGCTTCTGTTCGACGCCGCGACCTCTCACTCCTCCCTGCGGCGATTCGACGCCTCTGCGGACCAGAGCTTCCGTGACGGCCGGCGGCCTCTGCGCAAGCCGGGCAATATGCTGCGCGCTGCATGAGACGCACGCTGTTCGAGGATGTGCACGAAGACTTCCGCGCGAGCTTTCGCACGTTCCTCGAGCGGGAGGTGATCGGCGAGGAGGGCCGCTACGGCGAGTGGGAGCGCGCGGGGATCGTGCCGCGCGAGGTCTTCGCGCTGGCCGGCCGCGGCGGCTTCCTCGGGATGGCCGTGCCCGAGCGCTACGGCGGCGCCGGCGCCGAGGACTTCCGCTTCAACCTCGTGATCGGCGAAGAGACGCCAGCGCGCCGGCGTGGGCAGCTTCGGGCTGGGGATCACGCTGCAGAACGACATCTGCCTGCCCTATTTCCTGACGCTACTGCAACGACGAGCAGCGCGAGCGCTGGCTGCCGGGGATCGCCTCGGGCGAGCTGATCACCGCGCTCGCGATGACCGAGCCGGGGATCGGCTCGGACCTCGCCGCGATGTCGACGCGCGCGCGCGCGCGACGGCGACCACTACGTCGTGGACGGCGCGAAGACGTTCATCACCAACGGCATCAACGCCGACCTCGTGATCGTCGCCGTGAAGACCGACCCGCAGCGAGCGCCACCGCGGCATCAGCCTGATCGTGCTCGAGCGCGGCATGGAGGGCTTCGCGCGCGGGCGCAACCTCGAGAAGATCGGCCAGCACGCGCAGGACACCGCCGAGCTGTCGTTCGCCGACGTGCGCGTGCCGCGTCGCAGAACCTGCTCGGCGAGGAGGGCGAGGGCTTCCGCTACCTGGTCTCGAACCTGCCCCAGGAGCGCCTGTCGATCGCGGCCTCAGCGGTGCGCGGCGGCGGAGGCGGCGCTCGGCTGGACGCTCGACTACGTGCGCGAGCGCCACGCGTTCGGCCAGCCGATCGGCTCGTTCCAGAGCTCGCGCTTCACGCTCGCCGAGCTGCGCACGCGAAACCGAGATCGCGCGCGACGTTCATCGACCGCTGCGCGCAGGCGCTCGAACGCGGGCGAGCTGACGCGCGGAGGACGCGGCGATGGCCAAGTGGTGGTGCACCGACCTGCAGGGCCGCGTCGTCGACCGCTGCCTGCAGCTGCACGGCGGCTACGGCTACATGCTCGAGTACCCGATCGCGCGCGCGTTCGCCGACGCCCGCGTGACGCGCATCTACGGCGGCGCGAACGAGATCATGAAGGAGATCGTCGGGCGCTCGATGGGGCTGTAGAGGAGGCGAGGCCGCCGGGATCCCGCAACGACGGCCAGCCTCGCCGGCCTCAGCGGGTGCCGGCCGAGTCCAGCGGCCCTTGCGCCAGCCCGCCGGCGAGCTCGACGAAGTAGTCGAGCGAGCGCGGGTTGGCGAGCGAGTCGACGCTCGCCGCCTCGTGCGGCGGGGTCGCCCATCAGGATGCGCTTGACGGGCACCTCGAGCACCTTGCCCGACAGCGTGCGCGGCACCTCCTCGATCTGCAGGACCTCGTTGGGCACGTGGCGCGGCGAGCAGTCCTCGCGGATGCGCCGCTTGATCTCGGCCGTCAGCTCCTCGTCGAGCGACCGCGCCGGTCGCGCAGCACGACGAACAGCATCATCCACAGCTCGCCGTCGCCGTCCCGCGCGCGGGATGTCGCACGACGAGCGCGTCGAGCACCTCGCGCACGGCGCCGGCCGCACGGTAGATCTCGCTCGTGCCCATGCGCACGCCCTGGCGGTTGATCGTCGAGTCCGAGCGGCCGTAGATGACCGCGCCGCCGCGCGGCGTGATGCGGATCCAGTCGCCGTGGCGCCAGACGCCCGGGTACATCGAGAAGTAGCTCTCGCGCAGGCGCTCGCCGTCCTCGTCGCCCCAGAAGAACAGCGGCATCGAGGGCATCGGCTCGGTGATCACGAGCTCGCCGACCTCGTCGGTGAGGCTGCTGCCCGTGCTCGTCCCAGGCCTCGACCGCGCAGCCGAGCGCGCGGCACTGCAGTTCGCCCTCGTATACCGGCAGCAGCGGGCAGCCGCCGACGAACGCCGTGCAGACGTCGGTGCCGCCGCTCGTCGAGAACAGCCAGATGTCGCGGTCGACGTGCTCGTAGACCCAGCGAAAGCTCTCCGGCGCGAGCGGCGAGCCGGTCGAGCCGATCGCGCGCAGCGCGCTGCAGATCGTAGTCGCGCGCCGGGCTCGACGCCCGCCTTCTCGCAGCTCGCAAGCAGGCCCGCGCTGACGCCCAGGCAGGTGATGCCGGCGCGCTCGGCGAGGCTCCACAGGACGCCCAGGTCGGGGTGCGCGGGGCTGCCGTCGTAGAGCACGATCGCCGCCTCGCTGAGCAGGCAGCCGATCGAGGAAGTTCCACATCATCCAGCCGGTCGTCGTGAACCAGAACATGCGGTCGCCCGGGCGCAGATCGAGGTGCAGGCGCTTCTTGAGCTGCTCGAGCAGGATCCCGCCGTGGCCGTGCACGATCGCCTTCGGCAGGCCGGTGGTGCCCGAGGAGTAGAGCACCCACAGCGGGTGCTCGAACGGGACCTGCTCGAAGCGCAGCTCGGCGCCGGCGCCGAGCTCGAGCAGCTCGCTCCAGCGCAGGCGCCCGGCGCCGGCCTCGATGAAGCGCGAGGCCGCCGGTCGCTGCTCGCTCGGACAGGTAGGGCACCATCACCACGTGCTCCACCGTCGGCAGCTCCGCGAGGATGCCCTCGACGACAGCTGTGCGGTCGAAGTCCTTGCCGCCGTGGCGGTAGCCGTCCACCGCGAGCAGCACCTTCGGCTCGATCTGGGCGAAGCGGTCGATCACGCTGCGCGCGCCGAACTCCGGCGCCGCGCTCGACCAGATCGCGCCGATGCTCGCCACGGCAAGGAACGCGACGAGCGTCTCGGGGATGTTCGGCATGTAGGCCACGACGCGGTCGCCGCGACGTACGCCGAGCGCACGCAGGCCGCCCGCCGCGGCTGCGACCTGCACGGCGAGCTCGCCCCAGCGTGATCTTGCCGAGCTCGCGCAGCTCGGAGGCGTGCAGCACGGCCACCGTCGTCGGGGTCCCGGCCGAGCGATCCAAGCGCGCCCAGCAGGAGGTTCTCGGCGTAGTTGAGCTCGGCCCCTTCAAACCAGCTCGCCCCGGGCATGCGATGCGAGCCGAGCACCTGCTCGTAGGGCCGCGACGCGCGCACGCCGCAGAACTCCCAGATGCTCGCCCAGAACTCCTCGAGCTCCTCGCACCGACCAGCGCCACAGCTCGTCGTAGTCGGCGAACGCGCGGCCGTGGCGCTCTCCGGCCCAGCGCATGAAGCGCGACATCTCGGCGCGCTTCAGATGATCCGCGGAGGGCTCCCACAGCGGCGCGTGCGGGTGGTCGCTGGGCATGCGGGTATTCTCGCGGTCTTGTGAGCTTGTCCGCGCTGCGCGCCGAGTTTCCCGTCCTCGGCCGGCTCGCATACCTGAACGCGGGCACCGACGGGCCGCTGCCGGCGCAGGCCGTCGGGGCGGCGCGCGCGAGCTGCAGCGCGAGCTCCAGGACGGACGGGCCCAGGCGCACTTCGAACGCCGCGCCGAGCTCACCGACGCGCTGCGCGCAGCCTACGCGCGGACGCTCGGCTGCGAGGCGGCAGACGTAGCGCTCACGACGTGCACGAGCGAGGGCATCGCGCAGACGATCGGCGGCCTGCAGCTGCGGCCGCGGCGATGAGATCCTCACCAGCGACGAGGAGCATCCCGGCCTGCTCGGGCGCGCTGGCGGCCGCGCGCGAGCTGCACGGCGTGGAGGTTCGCGAAGTGCCGCTGCGCGAGCTCGCCGACGCGATCGGGCCGCGCACGCGTCTGGTGGCCTGCTCGCACGTGGGCTGGATGAGCGGATGCTCGCGCCAGCGGAGCTCGCCGGCGTCGATGTGCCGGTCGCTGCTCGACGGCGCGCAGGGCGTCGGCGCGATCGCCGTGGACGTGCGCGCGCTCGGCTGCGACGCGTACGCGGGCGCCGGCCAGAAGTGGCTGTGCGGCCCCGACGGCACGGGGATGCTCTACGTCAGCCCTGATCTGCGCGAGCGCCTGGCGGTGCCACGGCGCGGCTACGCCAACCTCGCCGACCCCAACGAGGGACTCGACGCGCGGCTGCACGAGGACGCCAGGCGGCTGGACACGCTGTCGCTGAACGCCGAGACGCGTGGCCTGCGCGCTGGCGGCGGTCGGCGTGCTCGAGTCCGCCGGCTGGGCTGCGGTACACGAGCGCGCGCGCTCGCTGGCCGCGCGGTCTGGCAGAGCTGCTCGCCGAGCACGGCCGCGAGCCGGCACCGCGCGGTGAGACGACGCTCGTGTCCTTCGCGAGCCCCGACCCGGCCGCCGAGCGCGAGCGACTCGCCGAAAACGGCGTGATCGTGCGTAACATTCCTGCGCGCCCCTGGCTGCGAGCGTCGGTCGGGGCGTGGAACGACGAGAGCGACCTCGATCGGCTGCTGGGGACGCTCTTCAGATGACATCGCAGTTCGGCGGGCCGTGCCGCCGCCGGGACGCCCGAGCAGAGCACCCCGCGAAACGATCGACATCCAGATGAACTCCGCGCAGCAGACCGTCACCCCGCCTGCGGGCGCGCCGGCGACGGCTGAGTTCGCGCCCGCTGTGGCTCCGGCCGCGCGACTGCGCTCACGCGTGCTCGCCACGCGCGTGCACCCGCGCCATCTCGCGCTCGCGGGCGTGCTCGCGCTGTCGGCGGTCCTGAACACCTACAGGCTCTCGCAGAACGGCTACGCCAACGTCTTCTACTCGGCCGGCGTGAAGTCGATGCTGCTCTCGCTGCACAACTTCCTGTTCGTCTCCTTCGACCCCGGCGGCCTGATCACGATCGACAAGCCGCCGCTCGGGCGTGTGGCTGCAGGTGGCGAGCGCCAAGCTGTTCGGCTTCTCCCCGCTCAGCCTGCTGCTGCCGGAGGCGATCGCAGGGGTGCTCGCCGTCGCGCTGCTCTACCGCCTGCTCGCGCTGCGCCTCGGTCCGGCCGCCGGCGTCGCCGGCGCGCTCGCGATGGCCGTGTTCCCCTCTTTCGTGGCGGTGTCCCGGGACAACGGCGTGGACCCGCTGCTGATCCTGCTGCTGCTCCTCGCCTGCAGCGCGGGCCTGCGCGCGGTCGAAACGGGACGCTGGCGCACGCTGCTGTGGTGCGGCGCGCTCGTCGGGCTCGCGTTCAACACGAAGACGCTCGCGGCCTTCCTCGTTCTGCCGGGTATCGCCGTCGCCTACCTCGTGTGCGCCCCGGGCTCGATCGCGCGGCGCCTGCTGCAGCTACTGGCCGCCGGCGCGGTGATGCTCGTCGTCTCCTTCTCGTGGATCGCCTTCGTCGAAGCGACGCCAGCCGCCAGGCGACCGTATGTCGGCAGCTCGACGAACAACTCCGAGCTGGGGCTGACGTTCGGCTACAACGGCTTCGGCCGCGTCAGCGGACAGACGGGGGGACCGGGCGCCGTGCCCGTGCGTCCCGGGGCACTCGTCCCGTTCTCGCACAAGGCGCTGCTGGCCATCCATAACTACCACCCGCCACGCAAATCGAAGGGCTCCGCCGCCGAATTCACCGGCACGCCGTCGGCCCTCGGGAACGACCGCAACAAAAACCCGATCCCGTTCGGCGGCCCCGTCGGGCCGCTGCGGCTGTTCGGAACAGGGCTCGGCGACCAGGCCGGCTGGCTGCTCCCGTTCGCGCTGTTCGGGGCGATCGCCCTGGCGTTGCTTGCATTAGCTGAGTGGCGAGCGCCCGACCGATCGAAGATCGCCGAGCGCCGCCGCGACCCGCGGCTTGCGACCTTGCTCGTGCTTGGCGGCTGGTTCGCGGTCGAGGTGGTCGTGCTCAGCCTGTCCAAGGGCATCGTCCACCCTTACTACGCTTCCGCGCTCGCGCCGGGCACCGGCGCGATGGCGGGCGCTGGAGCCGTCGCCTTCGTGGCGCTTGCGCGCGGACGCACGCGCTGGTGGGCGCTCGCGCTGCTCGCGGGCGCGATCGTCGCGACGCTCGCAGCGCAGATCGTGCTGCTGCACCGCGAGCACTACATGCTGTGGTTCGTCCCGGTGCTGATGATCGGCGCAGCGTGCGCGTTCGTGGCGCTGCTTGTCGCGCAGCGCGTCGCCGCGCCGGCTGTGGCGCTCCTGTTCTGCCTGCTGGCTGTGGCGCCTGCAGCTTACGCGGCGACGACGTGGCTCGCGCCGGTCGAGGGGACGTTCCCGGCGGCGGGGCCGAGGGCTGCAGCGGGAGCCGGCGGCGTGGGTGTGAGCGGCTCGCACCTGGCGAGCTACCGTGGGCTGGTCCGGTTCGTCGAGGCGAACGGCACTGGCTCGCGCTGGGGCCTGTTCACCGTCTCGGCCCCGACCGCCGCGCCGTTCATCCTGCTCGGCCTGAACGCGGGCGCGCTGGCGGGGTACAGCGGCACCGACCCGGCGATCGACGGGCCCGGGCTTGCGCGCCTCATCGCGCGGCGCGAAGCCCGGTACGTCCTTCTCGGAGGCGAGTTCGCCTCGCGCGGCGGCAACCGCGCGACGGCCGCGGTGCTGCGCGCGTGCCGGCTCATCGACCCGCGCCTGTGGCACGGTCCGAAGATCTCGCCCGACGGCCTCGCGCTGTTCGACTGCGCCGGGCGTGAACGCCGGCTCGCGGCATCCTGACGCCGCCGGTGCCCGCACCGCGCGATCGCCTCCCCCGACGGGCTGGAGGGATGGCCGCGCCGTACGCTCAGGCGGCGACCGCCAGCCCGCGATGGAAGGCGCGGGCGAACAGCTCGCGCTCGCGACCCGCCGCCCAGCGCGGGACGGCCGCCTCGCCGTCGACGATCAGGCGCAGCTCGACCTCGCCCTCGCACAGCGCGATGCTCGTCCGGCGCACGAGCTGATCGCGCGAGCGCTCCAGATCCTCGGCGAGACGCAGCAGCGCCGCGCAGCGGTCCAGGCGCTCGGCGTCACCCTCGCCGAACAGGGCCTGCATCGGTCCGGGCACCGGCATGCCCTTGCGGTGATAGCGGGCCGCCTGCGCGACGATCGCCATCTCGACCGGCGTGAACCCCGGCAGGCCGCCATTGAGGATCAGGTAGCGCGAGTGCTTGTGATGGTCGTCGTAGTCGATCGACATGCCGATGTCGTGGAGCATGCTCGCTGCCCACAGCAGCTCGCGCTCGCGCGGGTCGCCCTGGTGGAGGCCGAGGCGGGCGAGCTCGTCGAACATCCCCAGCGCGAGGCTTGCGACGTGGCGCGTGTGCTCGACGTCGACGTGGTACTGAGCAGCCAGGTTCAGGACGCTCGTGCGCCGCACGTCGTCGAACAGAGGCGACTCCTCGACTGCGCGCGAGCGGCCTGCGAGCAGCCGCTCGAAGAAGATCCCCTCGCGCAGGCCCGCCTCGGTGGCCTCGAGGGCTTCGAAGCCGCCGGCCTCGAGCACGCCCTGGACGACGACGGCGCCGGCGAGGATCAAATCGGCGCGCGCCGGCTTGATGCCTGGGACGCTGGCGCGCTCGTCCGCCGGCAGTGCGGCGAGCCGCTGCACGAGCTCGTCGAGAGCGCCTCGCTCGATGACCATCCCCTGGACGCCGTTGGACGGAAGCCCGGCAGCACGCTGGGCGGCGGCGGCGAGGTTGCGCACGGTCCCGCCGATCCCGACCAGGCGTCCGGCGTCCGTGGCCTGGCCGGCGCCGGGGAGCCATGAGGCGTCCTCGAGCTCGGCGGCGACATGCGCGCGCAGCTCCTCCAGCTGCTTGCGCTTGGCCGGTCCGTTCGGCGGCAGGAAACGCTCGCTCATGCGCACTGTCCCAACCCGCCAGGAACCCGACTGGCGCTCGAGCCGCTCGGCGACGTCGACGAGCTGCAGCGAGCCGCCGCCGAGGTCGAGCACGCATCCCCGCTCAAGCGTCGTCGAGTTCACGGCCGCGAGATAGCCGTAGCGCGCCTCCTCCTCGCGACTGAGCACGCGGATCGGCAACCCGAGGCGCTCGCCGGCGCGGGCGAGGAAGTCCGCGGCGTTCTCGGCGTCGCGAATCGCGCTCGTCGCGACGGCGTCGACAGCGTCGGCGTCGAGGCCGCTCGCGCGGCAGAAGTGGGCGAACACGTCCAGCGTCGCGAGCGCCCTCTCCATCGGCTGCTCGCCGAGCTTGCCCGTAGCCATCAGCCCCTGGCCGATGCGGACGGGCTCATAGATCTCATCGGTGCGCTTCCACCACCCGTCGCCGGCGCTGAAGACGACCAGGCGGAAGGAGTTCGACCCGAGGTCGATGACGGCTAGCCGCTCGCCTGGCTTCATTCTGTGAGCGTATTGACAGCGGCGGAGGGCTCCGGCGCAACCTGCAGCGCGCAGGCGCGCACGGACATGTATGCCGGACGGATCAGCGGTATGCCGGACGGATCAGCGGTATGCCGGACGGATCAGCGCTACGAGGACAGCTTCGCGCGCTTTTCGACATGCATCGCGCGGTACGCCTCGGCGAGAGCGCGCTCGGCGCTCGGGGTGCGTCCGTCGATCAGCACGGAGCCGATGCTCGCGGACGGGTGCAGCACGGCGGCACCGACGTCGACGCTGCACGCGGGAATTACGCGCAGGAGCCCATCTGCGACGACCGCGAGACCCTCGACGTCGATGTGCGGCAACAGCACCGCGAACTCGTCTGCGGCGAGGCGCGCAATCAGGTCGGTCTGCCGCAGGCGGCGGGTGAGCCCCCTGGCGACCGCCTTGAGCGTCTCATCGCCGATTGCCTCGCCGTGGCGGGCGTTGACGCGGTCGAAGGAGTCGAGGTCGACCACGAGCAGGCCCGCCGTCTCGCCATAGCGCTGCGAGCGTGCGACCTGGAGCTTGACGTCGTGCTCGAACAGCCTGCGGTTGCGCAGGCCTGTGAGCGGATCGTGGTCGGCGAGCTGGCGCAGGTCGTCCTCGAGCCGCTTGCGCTCGGAGACGTCCTGCAGCTGGGCGATGTAGTGCAGCGGCGCGCCGCGCCGGTCGCGAATCAGCGACATCGAGAGGATCGCCGAGACGGTCTCGCCGGCGGCATCGAAGTAGCGCTTCTCCGTCTGGAATGCCGGGATCTCGCCGGCAAGCAGACGCGCCCGCTGCTCGAGGTCGCCGTCGGCGTCGTCGGGGTGCACGATCCCCTCGAAGCGGGTGCCGATCAGCTCCTCGGCGGTGTAGCCCGTTATGTCGCAGAGCGTGCGGTTGACGAGCAGCCAGCGGCCGTCGGCGTCGAGCAGCCCCGTTCCGATCGGGGCTCGCTCGAAGACCTCCTCAAAACCTCCCCGAGGGTGTTGCGCGAGCAGGTCGGCGCGCCTGCGCGCGGTGATGTCGACGACGACGGCGACGCCACCTGCGCGGCCGAAGCCCTCCTCAGCGTCCTCGACGGCGTCCGTGCGCAACGGCCCGACGTCCACCATCAGGCAGTGGCGATCTCCGCCGGTCCAGATCTCGCGCGAGCGGGTCTCCCCGTCGAGCGCCGATTCGAACAGCGGCGCGATCGACGCCCACAGATCGTCCGGAAAGGCGCTCCCCGCGAACTCTCCCTCGCGGCAGACGGCGCTGTCGCCGACGCGCTCGAGCACCTGGCCGGCGCTCAGAACGAAGCGAAGCTCGCTGTCGAAGACGAGGATGAGCGCCTCGGGAAGCTCGTGCAGAGCGGCTGCAGCAGCCTGCTCGGCGCCAGCCAAAAGCGGATCTGCCCGGAGGTTGTCCTGCACAGCCCGCGATGACACGGTCTAACCATCGGCTGATTCGGCCGATTGCTTGACCGTTCTCGACCTCATCGCCCGCGGGGCGTTCGATGCCGACACTACCGTCGCGTGCGCGACGCAGTCGCGGCGGTCATTGACGCACGAAGGTTTCGGGGTCTCCCCCGATGCGCCGGCCTTGGTCCAGGCCGTTGATGGCCTCGACCTCTGCGTCGCTGAGCTCGAAGTCGAAGACCTCGAAGTTCTGCTTGATGCGCTTGGGCGTGACCGACTTCGGGATCACGACGTTGCCGATCTGCAGGTGCCAGCGGATGACGACCTGGCCGCTCGTCCTCGCGTGCCTCTCGGCGATCGCGACGATCGTCGGATCATCGAGGACCTGCCCCTGCGCAAGCGGGCTGTAGGCCTCGGTGACTATCCCGAGGCGCTCGTGCTCACGGCGAAGATCGACCTCCTGGAAGTACGGATGCAGCTCGACCTGGTTGATCGCAGGGGTCACGCGCGTCTCGGTGATCACGCGCTGCAGGTGCGCGGGCAGGAAGTTCGAGACGCCGATCGATCGCGCGAGCCCTTCGGAGCGCATCTCGATGAACGCCCTCCAGGTCTCGACGTAGCGATCGTGGACCGGCACAGGCCAGTGGATCAGGTAGAGATCGACGTAGTCGAGCCCGAGCCGCTCCAGGCTCAGGTGCAACGCCCGTTTAGCCTCGTCATAGCCGTGATCGTCGTTGGGGCACTTGGTCGTGACGAAGATCTCACCGCGGTCGATCCCCGAGGCGCGGATCGCCTCGCCGACTCCTCGCTCATTGCCGTAGGCGGCTGCGGTGTCGATGTGCCTGTAGCCGGCCGCGAGCGACTGCGAGACGACCTCGGCCGTCTCTCGCGCCGGCACCTGAAACACGCCGAAGCCCAGCTGCGGTATCTGCGCGCCACCGCGCAGCGCGATCGTGGGGACATCCGCCATGGAGATGCTCATGCTCGGCTGATGCCCGTCGGCGGGACGCGGCAAACGCGAGGTTGACGGCTCGGCGTGATGAGATCGCGGCCTGCTCGCGCGCCGCTCCGTGCGCTTCGCGTGCTCGTCCTCCGCCCCATGCGCGCATCGTAGTATCAGGCGCGCTCTGGTTCGCGCCGCGCATCGCCCATCACGATCACCGAGGCAGCCCGATCCGCGTCGGTCGCTCGGCGCGGAGGAAATCTCGCTGCGGCTGCCGGCGGTGGCGGTCTGTGTGGCGCTGTACGCCATCTCGACCGCCGCGCTGCTGCTCAGCCACATGGGGCATGGCTGGGGGTTCATCGACCTGTCGATCTACCGAGACGGCGGCGAAGCGGCCACCGACGGCGCGCACCTCTATGCCATGCGCTTCCCTGGTGCGCTGGCATTCACCTACCCGCCGTTCGCGGCGCTGCTGTTCACGGGCCTGACCGTGCCGGCGATGGCGGTCCTCGAGCCTTTGGCGACCGGGGCGAACGTGCTGCTGCTGCCGGTCGTCCTCGGGCTGGCCCTGCGGTTGGCGCCGATATCGACGTGGCTCTCGCGCCAGCAGGCGCTTCGCCTCGCGCTGCTCGCGTCGGCCGGCGCGATCTGGCTCGAGCCGATCTGGAGCACGCTGCGCTACGGACAGATCGATCTGCTGATCGCGGCGCTCATCCTGTACGACCTCGGCCGCCCTCAGCGCTCGCGGTGGAAGGGCGCGGGCATCGGACTGGCGATCGGCCTGAAGCTCACGCCCGCGATCTTCGTGCTCTACCTCGCGCTGTCGCGCCGCTGGCGTGCGGCGGCGGTGTCGGTGGCGGTGTTCTGTGCAACGCTCGCGCTCGCGTTCCTGGCGCTTCCCGGCGACTCGCGAGAATACTGGGGCGGCGCATTCATCGACTCGGGCCGCGTCGGGCGCATCGAGAATGCCGCCAACCAGACGCTGCGCGGTGCTTTCGCGCGGCTGCTGCACACGACGCATGTCGACGGCGTTTGGCTGTGCGCGGCCGTGGCCGTCGGCGTCGCGGGCCTGGCGATGGCCGTCGCGGCTGCGCGGCGCGGTAATGAGGCGCGCGGATTCGGCCTCTGCGCCCTGACCGGCCTCCTCGTCTCACCGGTCTCCTGGTCACACCAGTGGGCATTGGCCGTCGCGGCGCTCGTCGCGTTTGCGCTCGGCGCCTACCGGCGGCGGTCGATCGCAGCCCTGGCGGGGTCGGGCGCGTTGGCGATCATCGCCTGTTCGCACATGATCTGGTGGGTGCCGATCAACCGGCCGCCTCATTCCGAGCTGCACCTCGACCCGTTGCAGCTCGTGTATGCAGACGCATACGTGCTGGCCGGTCTCGGCGCCCTCGCGCTCGCCGCGCAGAGCTCGCTTGCCGCGCGCCGGTCGGCTCGCGCGCGGATCCCGCAGCGCTCGTGTTGGGCGGTGCGTCGCCTCAGCAGGGCGCTCCCTGACGCGCAGCGCTCCACCATTGGTCCACTCCGCGCGCCGCGCTCACGTGCCGGGACGAGCGGACGATGAGAGAACATGAGCGCGGATAGCGACCCGCGGTCGCTGCATCCACAGCACCACTCGCCGGCGCTCGGACGTACCGCAACGCTCGTGGCCGCACTCATCGAAGCCGAGCAGCAGCTCGCCGGCAGTGCGCAGATGCTCGAAGCGATGACCGCCGAGCGCACGCGCGAGCTGGAGGCGGCTCGCGCCGAGACCCTCCAGCGGCTCGCCCTGGCGGCGGACTCTCGCGATGATGAAAGCTCCCAGCACACCGAACGCGTCGGCGTGGTCGCCGCGGACATAGCCACACGCCTCGGACTCGCAGCGGAGCAGGCCGAGCTCGTGCGCGAGGCCGCGCCGCTGCACGACGTCGGCAATCTCGCGATCCCCGACACGATCCTGCTCAAGCCCGGCACGCTGAGCGCGGATGAGTACGAGGTCATGAAGACTCACGCCGAGCTCGGGGCGCGCCTGCTCTCCGGCAGCAGCTCGCCGGTGCTGCAGATGGCGGCCGTGATAGCCGCCAGCCACCACGAGAGGTGGGATGGCGAGGGCTATCCGGCCGGCCTGGCCGGGGAGGCGATCCCACTGGTCGGCCGAATCGTTGCCGTGGCAGACGTCTTCGACGCGCTCACGCACGATCGACCGTACAAGTCACTCTGGCCTGTCGAGCAGGCGATCGCCGAGATCCAGCACGCGGCCGGAAGTCAGCTCGATCCGCGCGTCGTCGATGCCTTCCTCGCGATGCAGGCGGACCCCGCATCGGGAGGCGAGATCCGCGCGCCGCGGCAGCGCTCGAGCCGTGCGCGCACGACCCGCGCGCGGCGGGCGAGCGTGCCTCCAGCGCCGCCGCCGCCGGCGCGCCGCCGCTAGGAAAGGCCTTCGACCGGCAGGCCGGCGCCGCTGCCTCAGCGCCGCGTTTCCTGCCTTTCCAGCTTCTTGCTAGCCGCGGCTTCTTCTGCTTCTTCACGAGCGAACTGCTTGCGAGCGTTCGCTTCTGCGGCGGTTTCGGTCGACGAGCCGGCCTTCGTCGAGCGCTTGCCTGCCCGCGTCGTCTTTGTCCGGCTCGCGGCTTTTTTCGTGCCCTTCGCGCCTTTACCCGCGTGCTTGTGCTTGCTCGCCCTTTCAGCTTCTTCCGCTTCCTCGGCCTTCGCGAGCGCTTGCTCGCGCTTCTTCACTTCGGCGTCGGTGGCGGTTTCGCGCTTCTTCGCTTCGGCCAGGCGCTTCTTGGCTTCTGCTTCGAGCGTTTCCTGGCCGTTGTCAGCGCTTTTGCTCGCCGCGCCGCCGCTCGATTCCGATTCGCTCGCTTCCCCTGCAGCGCTCGAGCCGCCGCCACAGCCGGCGATCGCACCGACTCCGGCCAGCAAGACAAGGCACGCGAGCCCCGTTCGCACGATCGTCCTCAGCTTGCTCCCTCGAGCTCTCACCCATCGCAGTTTAGGCTGCTGCAGCGATCGCCCACGCCGCACTGCGCAGCCGGTGTCTCGGCTAGGAACCTGGCGGCAGCACCAGGATCGGTTCCTGAGCAGGCCCGCGCGGCGCCGGGCGCTTGCGCGCAGCTTCGCGCTTCTTGGCTTCGGCACGGGCTGCTTCTTCGCGCTTCTTGGCTTCGGCACGGGCTGCTTCTTCGCGCTTCTTCGCTTCGGCTTTCACGGCCGCTTCGTGCTTCTTCGCTTCAGCGAGGGCCGCTTCTTCGCGCTTCTTCGCCTTCGCTTCAGCGGCTTGGAGCTTCTTCTTGGCTTCCAGCTTCGAGGCCGCTTCACGCTTCTTCGCCGAGACTTCGGCGGCGGCTTCCCGGCCCTGCGCGCTCGCTTCTGCGGCTTCTTCTTTCTTCTTGGCTTCTATCTCGGAGAGAAGTTCGCGGTCCTTGGAGGATTCGGCGGCTTCTTCGCGCTTTTGAGCGGATTCTTCGGAGCGTTCGTTGGCTTCTTCGCTCTGTTCGGGCGTCTGGTTGGCGCTGCTCCCGCCCGTGCTGCTGCCGCAGCCGGCCACGCCGCCGGCGGCGAGCAGGCAGATTAGCCCTACCGACAGGGCGCTGCGGACGCTCACTCGAGGAAGAGGTCGATCGGCACCAGGAGGGCGATCGAGATCCAGGAGAACCAGCGGGTTCTCCCGAGCCGGAGGAGGAGATCCCGGTACAGGCGCATCGCCTAGATCGTAGCGCCGGGCCCGACGGCCGAGTCGCATCCGGAGCCAGTATTCTCGGGCGCCAGTGGCGAAGACGGTCTTCATCACCGGCGCGAGCTCCGGCATCGGCCGGGCGCTCGCACTCGAGCTCGCCCGCCGCGGATATGACCTCTTCATAACCGCCAGGAGACTCGACGCCCTCGAGGATCTTCGCGCCGAGATCGCGAAGGCGGACCCGTCGCGGCGGGTAGAGGTCCGCGAGCTGGATGTGACCGACGATGCCGACGTCGCGGCAGCGGTCTCGGAGGCGGCGGAGAGATTCGGGCGTTGCGACATCGTGGTGGCCAACGCGGGTATCGGCAACTCGGGGCGCGTTGGTGAGGGCAGCGTCGAGCGTGCTCGCCTGATCGTCGAAACCAACTTGATAGGCGCGATCGCAACGATCGACGCCGCGGTGGCGCTGTTTCGACGCCAGGGCGGCGGGCAGATCGTGGGCGTCTCCTCGGTGGCCGGCGTCCGCGGCCTGCCAGGCTCGAGCTCCTACAGCGCTTCGAAGGCGGGCGTCTCGGTGTATCTCGAGTCGGTTCGCGCGGAGACCTACAGGGAGCCGATCACGGTCACGACGATCGCGCCGGGTTACATCGACACGCCGATCAACGAGGACATGAAGAGCCGGCCGTTCCTCATCGACGTCGAGACGGGCGGGCGGGCGATGGCGGATCTGATCGAGCGTGGCGTCGCCTACGCGACGGTCCCGCGTTTCCCGTGGGCTGTGATCGCGCCGCTGATGCGCGTGATTCCGCTCTCGTTGCTCGTGCGCGGCACGCCCGAGCGAGACCCCGTCGCGAAGGATTGAGATCCTTCGTGGTACCGGGACGACGCCGAAGCACCGTTCCGCTGTGGCCGGCCCGCCTCACGTATCTGGCCAGACGAGGCTGACTCGCGACGCGCCCGGGGGGTTCGGGACGCGCCGCGAGCCCGTCGGGGACCCTCCACACCCCGAGGTTGCGCCCGACGATCCAAGGGTTCAGCTCGCGTGAGAAGCGCGTTGCTCGGCGATGCTCGTGGGAGGAAACGGACATGGTGACCTGCGCACCCAGCGGTTGGCCGTGTGTGGCGGTCCGGCCCGGCACCCCCGATGCCGTGCGTCCCTCCTACTGATAGAGCCGCCCCCGCGCCCCATCGTTCGGAGCATGAAAACGTGGATCACATCCTAACGGCATCGCCGTTGCGTGCCAACCCCGACTCGCTCGAAGCGGCAAGAACGGCTCTGCAATGCGCGATCGAGGCAAGGGGCAGACTGCACGCAGCTCAGCCGCTCGGCATGCCTATGAGCCCGAAAGCCAGCTGGCGGGTGTGCGAGCCGCCGCGCGAGAAGACGGCGGCTCCCTCCTGGCCGTCAGCCGTCCTAGCGCAGGTCCTCTACGTTCTTGGCGGTTGCCGAGACGCTGCTCACGCCTGTCTGGAGGAGCATTGGTTCGAGGACCTTTTCCGCGACTTCGTTTCCTATCCCCAGGTCACCGCCGACGTTGGAGCCCCAGCCGTAGAGGTTCCCTTCCCCGGTGAGGCCGAAGGACTCGGCGCCGCCGGTCACCGCCTGCACGAAATGCAGCCCGGTGTTCACTGGCAGCGGTTTGTCGATCATGCTGCCATCGCCGATCTCGCCGTGGTGGTCATCGCCCCAGCCCCAGACCGCTCCGCTGGTGCTGAGCGCGAGAGTCGCTCCGTTTTCATCGAGGTCCCCTCCGGCCGATACCGACTTGGCGGGTTCGGGCAGTTCGACGCGATGCGGGGTCCAGATCGTTTCTTCTCGCGAGCCGATTCCGACCTCACCGTGGAGGTTGTCGCCCCACGTGTAGATCTGGCCCTGCTTGTTGAGCGCGGCAGTGTAGTCCGCCCCGGCGGAGACCTGCACGATGTTCGACAGGTTCAGCTGTGTCGGGCCTTTCGTGCGGATGACGTTTTCGCCGAGGCCAAGCGTGTGCTGATCGCGGCCGCACACGTAGACGTTGCCTTCTCGGGTAAGCCAGAACACATGTTCCTGGCCACCCTGCACCTGCACGAGATGTTCGAGGCCAGGGACCCTGAGGGGGTTTGGCTGAACGAGCCCCGGTGTGCATAGCGCCTGGCTGCTGTTGGCGCCCCATCCCCATCCGTGGCCTTCGCTATCGATGGCAAACGCCTCGTTCTTTGCCTCGCCGAGCGAGACTATCTTGACTCCCGGCGGGAATGCGACCTGGACCGGCGTTTCAGGCGAGTTTTCGAGTTCGCCGTTGCCGAGCTGGCCACGTGCCCCGTAGCCCCACGCCCACACGGTCCCGTCGGCGCGAAGCGCGTAGCCACTGCTGTTGCTTGCCTGAACGGCGACGACTTCCGTCAACGCAGGCGCGGGTGAAGTCTGTGTGAAGGCCGTGCCTTGCGGACCGCCCATGTAGCTGCCCCAGTGATACGCAGTCTGTCCGAGCGCCGCCGGAGCGGAGCACAGCGTGGCGAGCACCGTGACAGCGACGACGTTTCTCGCTTTCATAAAACCCCCTCAGGTTCGTGCCTGCAAGCGCGCGGACGCCCCCCTGCTTGCGAGCGCCTTGTCCGGCATCGGCAATCATACGCGTAGCGCCGTTCGAGTGCCGTCCGGGCGACGGCGCGGCAGCGGCCGGGGCCACGCAGCGCCGCAGGCCCTCGTTGGTTGGGCGGCTGGGTCCCGCCGCACGGCTGCCGCGGGACCACAACCGAGATCGACGGAGAGCGTCAGGCCGCCGTCACCGGCGCCTGCGCCCCGATGAACTGGAGCAGGGCGTTGTTGACCTGCATGACATGCGTCCACGAGATCGCATGGGGCCCGCCTTCGATGACAACGAGCTCCATATCGTTGATCAGGCCAGTCAGGCGCTTGCCTGTCTTCTCAAACGGCAGGATCCTGTCGGCGTCGCCCTGGATCACCAGCGTTGGCACGTCGATCTTCGCGAGGTCCTGGCGGAAGTCGGTCTCCCACGTGGAGATGCACGCCACGGCGGCGATCGCCGACGCGCCGGTCGCGAGGTTCCAGCTGGCCTGGAATGCCTGATCGCTGACCAGCTTGCCGCCGAGGACGTCGAAGTTGTAGAAGTTGTCGAGGAAGCCCTTCATCCACGCCGGGGTGTCGGCCTTGGCTTCCTGTTTGAACCCGTCGAACAGGCTTGCAGGCAGCCCTTCGGGGTTGTCGTCGGTCTGAAGCAGGAACGGCGGGATCGGGGACACCAGTACAGCCCTCGCCACCCGTGCAGAGCCGTAGGTGCCAAGGTAGCGCGTCACCTCGCCGGTGCCCATCGAGTGGCCGACGAGCGTCGCGTCGTGAAGGTCGAGCTTCTCGATGAGGTTGTCCAGGTCCGCGGCGAAGGTGTCGTAGTCGTAGCCGGTCGCCGGCTGGCTGGACTTCCCAAACCCACGCCGGTCATACGTGATCACCCGGCGGCCCGCGTCCAGCAGGACCGGGACCTGCTTGTCCCACGCCCGGCCGCTGAGCGGGTAGCCATGGATCAGGACGATCGGCTCTCCTGAACCGTGATCCTCGTAATACAGGCCGATCGACCCTGAGTTCTCATCACCGACGGTGACGTAGGGCATGACACTCCCCTCGGTTGAGCTTCGGTATCCCGGCCGGTGAGGCCGCGCATATTCGTGAATAGATCACGAACCACGCGTCGCAAGTCGCGTCTGGCGGAAGAACCTCTTCGTCCGCACGAGACTCGGCGGGGCAGATTTCTCCGGCTTCGGTGGACCCAAGGTTCCTCCGGCCTGCTATCGGGCGCTGCGGGATACTGCGCAGAGGATGCCGGAGGAGTCCACGACCCCCGACCTCGTCCGGATCACACGACGCAGGTTTGAGGCAGGGAGCCGCCGCGACGTCGACGCGGTGCTGAGCTTCTACGCTCGCAACGCAGTCTTCGACGCATCCGACGCGGGGCTCGGCACCTTCGAGAGCGCGAACGCGATCCGGGCGTTTCTCGAGGACTGGTGGGGTACCTACGACGAGTACGAAAACGCGCCTGAGGAGATCACTCAGGTCGGCGAGGACGTCGTCCTGGTCGTCAACACCCTGATCGGGCACCTGCCGGGCAGCGGAGAGCCTCTTCGCCTGCACAACGCATACATCTTTCGCTTCGAGGACGAGCTCATCGTGCGCTGGACCGCCTATCAGGACATCGAGAAGGCTCGCGCTGACGCCGAACGGCTCGGCGAGTCGAGGCCCTAGCAATGTCGGCGAACGTAGAGCTCGTCCGCTCGATCTACGCGGCGTGGGAACGCGGTGACTTCCGCTCAGCCGAGTGGGCGCACCCGGAGATCGAGTGGGTCAGCGCCGACGGGCCCGACCCGGACAGGCGGACCGGCGTCGCAGAGATGGCAGAGGCCAACCGCGATTTTCTCAGCCTATGGCGCGACTGGCGGCTGGACGCGGAGGAGCTCCGCGAGCTGGACGAGGAGCGGATACTCGTTCTCACCCGTCGCGGCGGACGTGGCAAGGCGAGCGGGCTGGCGGTCTCCGAGCCCGCAGCGAACCTGTTCCACATCCGCGGCGGCAGGGTCGTCCAGCTCGTTTTCTACTGGGATCGCGACAACGCCCTCGCCGACCTCGGTCTCACGCCGGACGCCAGATGACGTCCTCGGCGGACGTCGACCTCGTGCGATCGATCTATGCCGACTGGGAGCGCGGCGAGTGGAGGCACGTCGAGTGGGCAGACCCGATCGACTGAGCGGCCGCGGCAGGACAAGCGGCCTGGACCTCGTGGAGACGCAAGCGGCACGTGCAGCACGCGTGTTCGACAGTAGTGGCAGCAAGGTCACGAGGCTCATCGTGTACGTAGACCGCGAAAATGCATTCATCGACCTCGGTCTCGGCCCGGAGGGGGACTCCTCGTGATGGCATCGACCCATCTGCGACAGCTCGAGCAGATCACAAACGCCCCCTGATCCACTCAGCGGTGGAACCCCTCGCCGTCCTTTTCTGGTCCGGGGGTACGCCGCCGGCCTCCCGCGTGGCCCGCCAGTGCGGGTAGTCCGTCCTCGCGAGTTATTTCTCGAGCCCCACGACTTCGAGGGCCCGCAAGCGATCTCGGTACAGCCCACGCGAGGTAATGCGATGGTCGGCGATCGTCGCGAGGAGCGCGCTCGCCAGCTCGACTGGGAGCCCGCTCGCCCTGCCCTTGGCCACGACGCGCTGGAACACACCACGACGCGGTCGCCAGCGTCGGTGAAGCGCTCAGGCTCGAAGCGCCAATCAGACCAGCTCCACGTTCTACTCGGAGATCGCCTATCCCTTGCACTCGGCAAGCCGCTCGGCGGCAGCCCGTGCCTCGTCGATGTCGGTGTAGTTCGTGGTCCGCACGGCCACGCCCTCCACCCATTTGCTGACCGCTCCGTAGCGCAGCTGAACGCGACCGGTGCTGCCGACCAGACGTCCGTTCTGGTGAACCACGGCGAGCGTGACGCCGTTGCCGAGATCGACGACCTCCTCCGGCTCGATCTCGAACTCCTCGTAAGCGCCTATCCAGTCTTCAAAGAAGCGGCGAATGGCCGCCCCTTCCCTCATAGGTGCCGAGTCCAATCGGCGACATGTCCCAGACAGCACCGGGGTCGAAGAAGCTCACCATCGTCTCAAAGTCGCCGGTCTTCGCGGCTTCGGTGCTCCTGCGGACCAGCTCCACGAGCCCGCGGGTCATGGATTGCTCTCTCGCCACGTCCCGAGTATCCCGCATGAGGCTCCGACCCCCGGCTTGGGCAGCGAATGGCTGGCGGCGGAAGTCGACTGATGGGCGTGCCCGCACTGTCGGGTAGCGGTCGCACTACAGTTTTACGTGATGCAGTTGGTCGAGCTGGACGCGCTCGCGGAGCCGTACTGGGAGGAGCTCATAGCCGGTGAGCACGAGCCGTTCGGCGGCATTGGAGAACAGCTCGTATGGCGGGATAAGACTTGGAACTTAGGCGTGCGCGAGGACGACGGCAGGCTGTTGGCTGCCGGCGGCGTGGTCCTGGCCGAGGTGCGGGTCCGACAGGAGCCGCCCTTCCAGGTCGTCGGCCTCGGCGGTGTGATCGTGACGCGCAGCGCGAGAGGACGCGGACTCGCTCGCCTGCTGCTCTTGCGCCTACTCGAGCTCGCAGGCGAGATAGGGCCCCGGCGAGCGATGCTCTTCTGCATGCCACGGCTGGTGCCGCTCTACCGCAAATTCGGTTTCAGCCCGATCGAGTCGCCCGTGTGGGCCGACCAGCCGGGCGGGCGAATCGAGATACCCATGTCGGCCATGTGGAAGGCCCTCGGCGGCGACGCGAGCTGGCCCACCGGACGAGTCGAGCTGCTAGGAGAGCCCTTCTGAGGCCGACGCCTCGCCGCGATCTTCAATGGGCCCGGCTGGACTCGAACCAGCGACCTACCGATTATGAGTCGGCAGCTCTGACCAACTGAGCTACGGGCCCGCTCGCGCGAGATGCGCGCGATCGAGCAGACGCTACCAGCGAGATGTGGAATGCTCCCGCCCGCCGTCCTGTCATCAGGGCGGCGGTTTCGACCGCTCATCAACGAGGAGGGACGCAGATGTCAGTAGAGCGCGCAGCGATCGTCACCGGGGCGTCCAGCGGCATAGGACTGGCCATCGCCAAGGTGCTCGCGCAGGAGGGCTTCAGCGTCACGATGGCCGCGCGCAGGCCCGAGAAGCTCGACGCTGCCGTCGGCGGGCTTGCCGCCGACGGATTCGACGTTCAGGCGCTCGCCGCGAACGTCGCCGACGAGGCCGAGATCAAGAAGGTCGTCGAGGCACACCGCGAGCCGCTATCGACCGCCTGGATGTGCTCGTGAACAACGCCGGCGTCGGCATCGGAGCGCCGCTCGCCGAGATCGAGACCAAGCGCCTGGACATGCAGCTCGACATCAACCTCCGCTCGATCATCCTCTTCTACCGCGAATGCATCGCCATGCTGCGCGAGGCCGCCGCCGAGCACAGGAACGCGCTCGTCGTCAACACCTCCTCGATCTCCGGCAAGCGCGGCGAGGGCTGGCTGTCCGTCTACTCGGCGGCCAAGCACGGCGTCGTCGGCTGGACCGAAGTCGATGAACAAGGAACTGAGCGGCGAAGGCATCAAGTCCACCGCCCTCTGCCCTGCCTTCGTCGACACGCCCATGACCGACTTCGTCAAGGAGCACGTCTCCGCCGAGGACATGATCCGCCCCGAGGACATCGCCGAGGCCGTGCGCTACCTGCTGAAGGTCTCCCCCGCCTGCGTCGTGCCCGAGATGATGTTCGTCCGTCCCGGCGAGGCGGTCTGAGGCCGCGCGCGTGGCTGCGTGGGCTCGGTCAGCCGCGCGATGAGACCGGCGACAGCAGCCGGCGAGCGGTCCCGCTGGCGAGTTGTCGCCCGAGATCCGCGCCGGACTGTGCCCGGCGCAGCCGCCGGACCACGATCTCACCAGCCGGCTCCCACGCCCGCGCGAGCTGCCCGCGCGAGCGCATGCGGCGACTGCGCAGCTCGCGGTGCTCGGCGATCGCCCGGTCGAGCTCGAGACCGCTGGCGCTCATCAGGCTGTCCTCGAGCTGCCCGATGAGGATCGCGAGCTCGCGCTCGCGTCGCCGCGCGCGCCTTGCCGTGGCGCGCGTGAATCGGTCCCATGACTTCGCGAACGACAGCAAGTCCGTGCGCCCACCGCAGCGATGCGCCGCGAGCATCGGGCACACGCCGCCGCGATCGATCGACGTATGCGCCCGCGATGATCCGCTCGTTGCTGCGCACGCCGTCGAGCATCGCCTCGCGCGTCGCGACCGGCATGCAGTCGATCGCCAGGCGCAGGCTGCTCGATGGAGCTGACGCCCGTGATGGCGGCGGTTTCGCATAGGCTGTGCCCGCCGCCGGACTGCCCTTCGCCGTGCGATCGGTGCGCGGGCCAAGCCTAGGCGACGCGTTCCTGCCCGGCAACGAATTCCCTTCAGCTGAAAGGAAACTTGCACATGAAGCTCGGCGTGCACATCGGCTACTGGGGTCTTGGGCCTCAGCTCAGAGGACCAGCTGACGATCGTCCAGGAGGCCGAGCGGCTGGGCTACGACTCCGTATGGGCCGCCGAGGCCTACGGCTCGGACACCGCGACCGTGCTCGGCTGGCTCGCCGGGCAGACCTCAACGATCCGCCTCGGCTCCGGCATCTTCCAGATGCCCGCGCGCTCGCCCGCGATGACCGCGATGACCGCCGCGACGATCGACCAGCTCTCGAACGGGCGCATGATCCTCGGCATCGGCTCCTCCGGCCCGCAGGTCGCCGAGGGCTGGCACGGTCAGCGCTTCGCCAAGCAGCTGCAGCGCACGCGCGAGTACGTCGCCGTCGTGCGCATGGCGCTCGCGCGCGAACGCGTCGAGTTCCACGGCGAGACGCTCGAGCTGCCGCTCCCCGACGGCCCCGGCAAGGCGCTCAAGCTGACGATCTCCCCCGTCCAGGAGCGCATCCCCGATCTACCTCGCCGCGATCGGCCCGAAGAACACCGCGCTCGCCGGCGAGATCGCCGACGGCTGGATCCCCACGCTGTTCTCCCCCGAGCACGTCTCCGAGCTGCGGCCGCTGCTGCAGGAGGGCGCCGAGCGCTCGGGCAAATCGCTCGACGACTTCGACATCGCGCCGACCGTCAACGTGTTCGTCACCGACGACCTCGAGAGCGCGCGCAACACGATGCGGCCATTCATCGCGCTGTATGTCGGCGGGATGGGCTCGCGCAAGCAGAACTTCTACAACCAGGTCGTCCAGCGCTACGGCTTCGAGGCCGAGGCCAAGGAGATCCAGGACCTCTACCTCGAAGGCAAGCGCGAGGAGGCGATGGCCGCGATACCCGACGCGCTGATCGACACCGTCTCGCTGTGCGGCCCCCAGGACGTCGTACGCGAGCGCCTCGCCGTCTACCGCGACGCCGGCGTCGGCACGCTCGGCGTCACCCCGACCGCGTTCACAGCCGAGGAGCGCCTCGAGCAGCTGCGGCTGCTCGCCGAGCTCGCAGACTGACTCGCCCTACCGTGAGCGACGCCGCACGTCCGCCGAGGCGCGTGCTGCTGGGCGCCTTCGGCGACCCCGGCCACGCCTTTCCGATGATCGCGCTCGGCCGCGCGCTCGCCGCACCGCGGCCACGACGTCACGCTGCAGACCTGGACGCGCTGGCGCGAGCACGTCGAGGCCGAGGGCCTCGACTTCGCGCCCGCACCCGAGTACCAGGTCTTTCCCTCCGGCCCCGAGCCGCTCGACTTCTACGAGGCCGTCGTGCACGCCACCGCTCGACACGCTCCCGCTCGTGCGCGAGCTGCGCCCCGACGTCGTCGTCGCCGACATCCTCACGCTCGCACCCGCGCTCGCCGCCGAGCTGCGAGGCGTGCCATCGGCGACGCTCATCCCCCACGTCTACCCGCACGGCAGAGCCCGACTCTCCCGATCTACTCGCTCGGCGCGCGCCTGCCGCGCACCGCCGCCGGCCGGCGGCTGTGGCGCCGCGGCGCAGCGCCCGGTCGAGCGCGGCCTCGAGCGCGGACGCCGCGAGCTCAACGCGACGCGCGCACGGCTCGGCCTGCCCGCGCTCGCGCACGTGCACGGCGGCATCAGCCGCGAGCTCGCGCTCGTCGCCACCTTCCCCCAGCTCGAGTACCCGCGTGCGTGGCCCGAGCACGTGCACGTCGTCGGTCCGCTCATGTGGGAGCCGCCGGCGCGCGACGTCGAGCTGCCGAGCGGGGCTACGGCCCGCGGCGAGACGAGCTGCCGCTCGTGCTGATCGCGCCCTCGACCGCCCAGGACCCCGAGCACCGGCTGCTGCCTGCCGCGCTGCGCGGGCTCGCCGACGCGCCCGTGCGCGTGCTCGCGACCTAGAACCGCCGGCTGCCGCCCCGCCCGCTGCCAGTGCCCGCCAACGCGCGCGTCGTCGACTGGGTCTCCTACTCGCGCACCATGCCGCACTGCGACGTCGTCGTCTGCCACGCCGGCCACGGCACGCTCGTGCGCGCGCTCGCGAGCGGCTGCGCCGTCGTCGCCTGTCCCGCCGTCGGCGACATGAACGAGAACGCCGCGCGGCTGGACTGGGCCGGCGCCGGCGTGCGCGTGCCGCGGCGGTTCGTCTCGCCGCGCCCGCTCCGCCTGGCGGTCGAGCGCGCGTTGGGCGATCCGTCGATCAGGGCGCGCGCGCGCGAGATCGCCGAGTGGGCGAGCCGCGACACGACGCCGGAGATGCCGCCGCAGCCGACATGTGGAGCGACTTGCTGCCTAGAGACAAAGCTCCGGGGGTGGGACTCGAACCCACAACCTCTCGGTTAACAGCCGATCCCGCTCTGCCATTGAGCTACCCCGGACCGTCCCGTGTTCGGGACTAGCCCCGGAACATGGAGCTGAACCCGCACTCCACCTCAGCGTGGCAATTAGAGCACAACAGCATGCACTTGCGGACCTCCGCCCGCAGCCTGTCGATGCTCCGAGCCATGCCATTCTGGGCCACTCGCGAACTCCTTGGCAGCCGGATCCAGGTGATGAAACTCCAGCGCCGCGACGCACCGGTCGTAGCCACATAACGTACAGCGCCCGCCAGCCTCGCTCAACGAGTATCTGCTTCACCTTGCGGCGTCGCCGGAGCACCGCCTCTGAGCGACAGCGACGGCATCTGTAGTAGCCGCGCGGCTCCAGCGCTGCCCGACGGGACCGTGGACGAGGCACGTCAGCGCGACCTCAGTCAGCCCTGCTTCGCGGGCCTCTCGGGCGCCATCGCGTGAGCGTCCGCCGACGCCGTTGCCGTCCGCAGTCCGTACTTTCGTAGCCAGTGCCGCACCGTCGCCTTGCTTCGACCGACCGCCTCTGCGATCTCTGCGATCGACAGCACCTTTCCCTACGAGGGCTTCCAGCTCGTCGCGCGGAATCCGTCCCTTGCGCACATGCTTGCGGTGATTGACCGCCTGCAGCCCATGTTTCTTGACCCAGTAGCCGACCGTCGCTTCGTGCAGGTCGACGCGCCTGCCGATCTCGGCAAGCGATAGGCCCTGGCTCAAGAACCCTTCGAGGACGGTACGATCCATGCACTGCATTGTCTACGGTGCCTGGGACGGAACGGCTCGCAAACACGAACAGCTGAGCGCCGATTTCGTGCCAACTTCGTGTCCTGACGCGGCCGACGGAACGCGTGCACATTCCGGCCCCGAGAGCGATCAGTCCTCCCTCTCCCCCGTCTCCTCGAGCACGCGCTCGTAGGCCCGGTCGAACTCGCGCTTGACCTCCGCGCGCTGCTGCGCCAGCCCGCTCACGTCGCCGCTGCCGGCGCCGCGCGCACGCTGCATCTTGCGGTCCAGGCGAGCGAGCTCCAGCTGCAGGCGCTGGACCTCGAGCATCGCCGGGTGTGTCTGCTCGCGGCCGGCCTCGACGATCAGCTCCGCCAGCAGGGCCTTCAGCTCGGGGTCGTCGTCGAGGTCTCCCGGCTGCGCGGCTCCGCCGGCCATCGGATCGCGCAGGCTCCCCTCGCGCAGGTGAGTGGCCGCACGGCGCAGCAGCTCGCTCGTGAAGTGCTCGTCGAGGTCGAGGCCGTCCAGCGCCTGCTTGCCCTCGCGCGGGCGAGGCGATGCACAGCGCGAGGAACGCCCGCTCGGTCTCCTCCCGCCCCGACATGCCAGCGGCGCGCGCATGCGAGCCGTTCGCCTGCTGCTCGCGACGCGCGCCCGCCGATCGCCCGGCGCCCCGCCCGAGCAGCGTCTCTGCGAGGCTCTCCGGCAGCTCGAGGCGGCCGGAGACCATCCTCGTCAGCTCCATGCGCATCGCGCTCGGCGGCAGCGTCGCGAACATCGGGCGGAGCTCCTCGATCATGCGGTCGCGGCCCTCCGCGCTCGAATGGTCGCCGCCGGCGAGCACCCGCTCGACGCGAAAGCGGACGAACGGCACCGAGGCCTCCACCGCGCGCCTGCATCGCCTGCGGCCCGTCGCGCTGGATCAGCTCCGCCGGGTCGGTGCCCGCAGGCAGCGGCACCACGCGCAGCTCGAGCTGCCGCCGTGCGGCAACGCTCGACGCACGCAGCATCGCCTCCTGGCCAGCGCTGTCGGCGTCGAGCGCGAGCAGCACCGTCTGCGCCATCCGCGCCAGCTCGCCGACCTGCTCGCCGGTGAGCGCCGTGCCCATCAGACCGACGGCGTTGCGCATGCCGGCCTGGTGCAGGGCGATCGTGTCCGTGTAGCCCTCGCACAGGATCACCTCACCGGCGCGCGCCGCATGGGCGCGTGCGAGGTTCGCGCCGTAGAGGTGAAGGCCCTTGTGGTAGACGTCGTTGTCGGCCGTGTTCAGGTACTTCGGCCGCTGCCCCTCGCGCAACGCGCGCGCGCCGAAGCCGAGCACGCGTCCGCGGATGTCGGCGAGCGGAAACATGATGCGCGCGCGAAAGCGGTCATAGGGCTGCCCGTTCTGGCGCGAGCGCTGCGCCAGCCCGGCGTCGTACAGCTCTCGGTCTGAGAACTTGCCCCTGCGCGAGGCCAGCAGCACGCGGTCCCAGGCGCTGGGCGCGTAGCCGACGCGGAACTCTCTGAGGATCTCCTCGCCGAGTCCCCGCTCGCGCAGATACTCGCGCGCGTGCGCCGCCTCGCTGGACTCCCACAGGTAGCGCTCGTAGTAGGCGGCCGTGCGGTCGAGCAGCTCGAGCAGCCGTGCGCGCCGCTGTCGCCGCTCGGCCTGGCGCGGATCCTCCTCCTCGCGCTCGAGCTCGACGCCGTAGCGTTCGGCCAGCAGCTCGAGCGCGCCTTTGAAGTCCACTCCCTCCGTCTCCTGCACGAACGTGAACACGTCGCCCGAGGCCTGGCAGCCGAAGCAGTGGTAGACCTTCTGCGCCGGGTCGATCCCGAACGACGGCGTCCGCTCCTCGTGGAACGGACACAGCCCCTCATAGCGCGCAGGGCCTGCGCGGCGCAGCTCGGTGCGCGCGGAGACGAGCTCCACGAAGTCGACCGCGTCGCGCACGCGGTCCCTGGAATCGCTGGTGTAGAGGGCCACGCTCGCAACGCTAGCGGGCGAACGCCTGCGGCACCTGAAGCTCGGTGTACTCCCTGATGCAGTAGCGGTCGGTCATGCCTGCGAGGTAGTCGGTCACGCGCCTGGCGAGGCCATCCTCCGCGACGGACCCGGACGCCGCTGGTGTCGGCGGGAGCAGCTCCGGATGCTCGACATAGTGCTCGAACAGGCGTCTCATCACCGCCGAGATCTTCACGTGCTCGGCGCGGACCGCCGGCCCGAGGTACACGCGCTCGAACATGAACTCCCGCAGCGCCTGCATCGCCGGGCCCGCCTGTGGCCCCTGGACGATCTCGCCGGCACGCTCGGAGTGCTCGACCATGTCGTGCACGAGCGCGTCGATCCGCGCCGAGCCGCTCGTGCCGAGCACCGCGATCGGCTCCAGCGGCAGCTCGTCCTCGCGCAGCAGCCCCGCGCGCACGGCGTCGTCGATGTCGTGGTTGATGTAGGCGACGCGGTCGATCACGCGCACGATCCGCCCCTCCAGCGTCGCCGGCGGCGGCGTGCGGCTCGAGTGGCGCGCGATCCCGTCGCGCACCTGCTCTGTGAGGTTCAGACCGGCGCCGTCGCGCTCGAGGCGCTCGACTATGCGCAGCGAGTGCTCGTAGTGGCGGAAGTCCTCGCCGAAGCGCTCTTTCAGGCAGACGTCGAGCACCTCCTCGCCGATGTGCCCGAATGGCGGGTGCCCGAGGTCGTGGCCGAGGCCGATCGCCTCGACCAGGTCCTCGTTCAGGCGCAGCGCGCGCGCGACCGTGCGCGAGATCGTCGTCACCTCGAGCGTGTGCGTGAGCCGCGTGCGGTAGTGGTCGCCGCGCGGCGCGACGAACACCTGCGTCTTATGCGTCAGCCGGCGAAACGCCTTGCAGTGTACGATCCGGTCGCGGTCGCGCTGAAACGGCGTGCGCAGCGCGCAGTCCTCCTCCGCCCGCGCCCTCCGCGCGGGATAGGAGCGCGCCGCCAGCGGCGAGAGCCGCTGCTCCTCCTGCTCGCTGAAGCGCGCGGCGAAGGCGGCTGCGACGAGGTCCTGCTCGCCGGCCGTGCTCACCGCTCGATCCTTCCAGCGATCGCGGCGAGCCTGCTCAGCGCTCGCGTTTCCAATCCCCGCGCAGCGTTGCAACATGCACCCAGTGGTGCCAGCCCTTCATCTCCCCCGGGTCCTCGTCGTATACCGGCGCGCCGCCTCCAGGCTCGGGCAGGCTCTGCGCCGCCGCCGAGTCGATGCGCAGATCGACGCCGCGTTCGTGCAGCGACGCGACGTCGGCCGCCTCCACGAACCTGCGGCCATGTGCCGGCGTGGATATCACGAGGCCGTGGAAGATGTCCTTCTCGGGCGCCGCGACGACATGGTGGACGGTGCCGACCTGCTCTCCGTCCGATGCCAGCACCGGGACGCCCTTCTCGAGCACCTCGTAGGCGATTGGCTGGCCCTCGTCCATGGCCCTCACAATACCGCCGCCGGTCAGCGCGACCGGCCGATCGCGGGCATCAGCCGCACGTGCGCGTGATGCTCGAGCGTCGCCGCGATCGCCCGCTCGACCTGCCCCAGCGCGCGCTCGGGCGCATCTGGCGCGTCCGTCAGGCTGCGCGCGAGCGCTTCGGTCATGAAGCCGTGCCCATCCTCGCCCAGCGGAAACGAGCCCGCCTCGCACGCCCCGCACACCACGCCGCCGGCCGCTCCCGAGAAGCCCACGAGATGCTCGCGCTCGCCGCAGCTCGCACAGGCGCCGAGCTGCGGCGCGAGACCGGCCGCGAGCAGCAGCTTCAGGCGGAACGCCAGCGCGGCCGCCCACCCTGCGGGCGCGCGACTGCCGTCGCCGGCCGCGGCCCGCTCGTCGAGCAGCGCGAGCTGCCGGCATAGCAGGTTGAACACGCCCGGATGGGGCTCTGAGGTCTCGAACAGGCGACCGACCGCGTCGCATGCTCGCGCTGCCGCGTCGAGCGCGCGCTCATCGCCGCGCAGGCGCGCATAGCCGTCGACCGTCTGCGCGCCGGTGACCGTCAGCAGCTCCCCGCGCCCCTCGTGCAGCTCGATGCGCAGGCGGAAGAACGGCTCGAGCCGACCCCCGAAGCGGCTGCGCGCGCGCCGAACGCCCTTCGCGATCGCGCCCACCCGCCCGCGATCGGGCGTGTAGAGGTGCAGGATGCGGTCGGCCTCCCCGTAGCGCATCGAGCGCAGCACCACCGCCTCGGTCTTGACGCATCTGCTCGACATGCCATCTATGGTGATCCATGCGCCCGACGCCCGCCGGCGCGGTCAGTTTGATCGGCGGTTCGCGCGGGGCGGATACACGGCTCTGGCGATGGTTGCCGAGGTCCATCCGAGCAGCCACCCGAGGAAGACGAGAAGGACATTTTCCTGAGTGGCCTTGCTCGACTGCGCACCCACGACGATCCACAGGATTGCCCAGGCGATCACGCACCCCACCGTGTACGCCTGGTAGGTGTTGAACCTCTTCATGGGATGACCTTAGCCCAGCAGCGCGGCGATCTCTCGAAGGGTCCAGACGCGATCCGCAGCCCGGGGCCATACCGCGTGGCGGTGTGGCACCACCCGCGTTGCGCGCGGCTATACTTTGTGAAGTAATGAGCAAGATCACCATCTACACGACCGAGCCGTGCTCGTTCTGCAGCGGCGTCAAGGGCCTGCTGCTGGCGCGCGGCGTGCAGTTCGCTGAGATCAACCTCTCCAGGGACCCAGCCGGTCGTGCGGAGCTCTCGAGGCAGACCGGCATGATGAGCTTTCCCCAGGTGCTCGTCGACGACGTCTTGATCGGCGGCTTTGCCGAGGTGCAGGCCGCCGCCGCGAGCGGGCGCCTGGACGAGCTGCTCGCCGCCTGAGCGCTGCAGCTCAGCGTCCGAACGCGCCGGCCTCACCGCCTTCGCCGTGGACGCGGCTGGCAGGCCTCGCAAACGTAGGTTCCCCGCCCGGCGACCAGAATCTTGACGATCGTCGCGCCGCACCGCACGCACGGCTCGCCGGCGCGGCGATGGACGAGGAACCGGTCCTGAAATGAGCCGCGCAGCCCGTCGACGTGGCGAAAGTCGTCGATCGACGCACCGCGCGCGTCGATGCCTGCGCTGAGCGCCTCGATCACGGTCTCGCGCAGGCGCGCGGTCTGGCGGGCCGACAGCGCACCCGCCGCGCGCAGCGGATGGATGCCGGCTCGGAAGAGAGCCTCGTCGGCGTAGATGTTGCCTACGCCTGCGACCTTGCGCTGATCGAGCAGCAGCGCCTTGATCGGAGACCTCCGCCCCTTTGCGATCGACCGCAGATGCTCGCCGGTGAACCGCTCGTCGAACGGCTCGAGACCGAGGCGCGCGGCGAAGAAGGCCTCGAGCGCGTCTGACCCCAGCAGCAGCTCGCCCGTACCGAAGCGGCGAGGGTCCACGATCACCAGATGCCGGCTGCCCTCGGCCCTGCCCCGCTCCGTGCGCGTGCCGCCGCGCCCAGGCGCCGGGCCGAGCCGCAGGCGAACACGGGTGTGCGCGGGCTCGCGCTCGGGATCGCAGAGAACCGCGCCGGTCATGCGCAGGTGCTGCGCCAGGTGGACGTCTCCCTCGAAGCTCCACAGCAGGTACTTGCCGCGCCTCGAGAGGCCGTCGACCGTGCGGTCCGTGAGCGCGGCCTCGAGCTCCTGCGGTGCGAGCGGACGCGACCAGCGGGCGTCGAGGATCTCGATCCGCTCGAGCCTGCGCCCCTCGACGAGCGGCGCGAGCTGGCGTCTGATCGTCTCGACCTCGGGAAGCTCCGGCATTGCCGCCTACTAGCTTATGAACGCGCCTCCAGCGAGCTCGCCGGCATCGCGGCCCGTGAGCCAGCGCAGGACGCTCGCGCCGACGTCGGCGAGCGGTCCGTCGTGGCGCGCCGCGCCAGCGCCCTCGCCCGCCGCGCGGCGGCGTGCCATCGCCCCGGTCAAGGCCAGCAGCGGCGCATACTCGCGCGTGTGGTCGCTACCCGGATGGGCCGGATCGACGCCGTGATCGGCGGTTACGATCAAGAGATCCCGATCGCGCATGCTCGCGAGCAGCTCAGCCAGCCGCCCGTCGAACGTACTCAGGGCATCCGCGAAGCCACGTACGTCCTTGCGGTGGCCGTAGACCTGATCGGTCTCGATCAGGTTGACGAATGCGAGGCCGTGCTCGAGCGACGCCAGCAGCTCGTCGAGGCTGTCGAGCGCCTGCGCGTTCGTGGCTCCGGGATGCGATCGCGTCAAGCCAACGCCAGCGAACAGGTCGTGGATCTTGCCGATGCCATGCACCTGCACGCCGGCGCCCTCGAGCTCCTCCAGATAGCTGCGCCCCGGCGGACGCAACGCGTAGTCGCGCCTCCCGCCGGTGCGGCGAAACGCGCCCTGCGGACCCGTGAACGGCCGCGCGATGATGCGTCCGACCGCGTGCTCGCCGGTCATCGCCGCGCGTGCGGCAGCGCACGCGCGGTATAGCTCATGCTCCGGGACGCGATCGACGTGCGCGGCGAGCTGGAGAACCGAGTCCTGCGAGGTGTAGAGGATCAGTGCGCCCGTGCGCAGGTGCTCCGAGCCGTGCTGCTCGATCGCCGCGATCCCGTTGTACGGACGGTTGCCGATCACCTCGTGGCCCATCGCGTGCGCGAGCCGCGCGATCGTATCCCGCGGAAAGCCCATCGGGTAGGTCGGCAGCGGCGCATTGAGCACGACTCCCATCATCTCCCAGTGGCCGGTCACCGAGTCCTTGCCAGGGCCGAGCGGGTGCAGGCGGCCGTGGATGGCCGGGTTCGCCGCGGGAGGCACACCGCGCAGCGCCACGATCGATCCGAGGCCGAGCGACGCGAGCGCAGGGAGCTCGAGGCCCTCAACCGCGTCGGCGAGGTGTGCGAGCGTGTTCGTGCCCGTGTCCCCGTACGCAGCCGCGTCCGGAAGCGCGCCGACGCCGCAAGCGTCGATCACGAGCACGATCGCCCGCCGGCGCCGCAGATCGGCTGGCGCCGCGCCTTCAACGGGTCGCGCGCGGATGCGCGCTGAAGTAGGCGTCCTTCAGCCGATCGGCCGAGAGGTGCGTGTAGATCTGCGTCGTCGCGAGATCGGCGTGTCCGAGCATCTCCTGCAGCGAGCGCAGGTCGCAGCCGCCGGCGAGCAGGTGCGTCGCGAACGTGTGACGGAGCGTGTGTGGGCTCATCTTCTCCTCGAGGCCTGCGCGGCGCGCGTGGCCCTGGACGATCTTGTACAGGCCCTGGCGCGTCAATGCGGCGCCGCGCCGGTTCAGGAACAGCCGCGTCTCGACACCGTTGCCGGCCAGCAGCGGCCGGCCGCGCGAGCAGTATGCGCGCAGCGCCGCCACGGCGTCTCGCCCGATCGGCACGCGCCGGTCCTTCGAGCCCTTGCCACGCGCGCACAGCATGCGCTCCTCCAGGTCGACGTCGGCCAGCTCGAGCCCGATCGCCTCGGAGGCGCGCAGCCCGCACGCATACATGAGCTCGAGCAGGGCGCGGTCGCGCAGCGCGCGGGGATCGGCGCCCTTCGGCTGGCTCAGGAGCCGCAGCACCTCGTCGCGCGAGAGCACCCGCGGCAGGCGCTGTGTCTTGCGCGGTCCGCGCAGGTCCGCCGTCGGATCGTGCTCGATCGTGCCCTCGCGGCGCAGGTGGCGATAGAAGGAGCGCAGGCATGCCACCTTGCGCGACAGCGTCGCAGCCCCCACGGGCGCACGCCCGCCGACCCCGGCGGCGAGCTCGGACAGGAACCCTGCTATGTCGCCGTGAGCGGCCCCGGTCACGGTCAGCCGGCGGCGCTCGAGGAACTCGCCGAACTGGAGCAGGTCCGAGCGGTAGGCCTCGAGCGTATTGCGCGAGAGCCCGCGCTCGAGCTCAAGGTAGGCGAGGAAGTCGAGGATCTGGCGCTCTATCCCGGCCGCCGCGGACGGCAGCGGGATCCCAGTTTGAGTCATTCACCCAGCTTCGCCTCCGCGGCGCCGGCTCCTTGCCCCTGCAATCAGACCTTCAGCCGGCGCGCGAGCCACAGCAGGCCGATCAGCGTCTTCGCGTCCTCGCACTCTCTGATCGCCTGCTCGAGCCTGCGCAGGGGCCACGGCACGATCTCGATGCGCTCGTTCTCCTCGCTCTGCGCCGTCGATTCATAGAGCTCGGTCGCGAGGAACAGGTGCACGCGCTCGTCGGTGAAGCCGGCGCTCGCGTAGTAGCTGAGGATCGGCTCCCATCGGTGTGCGCCCCGGCCGATCTCCTCGGCCAGCTCGCGCCGGGCGGCCTGCACCGGGCGCTCCCCGTCCACGTCGAGACGGCCTGCGGGAATCTCGAGCAGATCCGGCTCGCCGACCGCCTCACGCGGCTGGCGCACGAGCCACACCTGCTCGCCGTCGTGCGCGACGATCCCGACGGCGCCGCGGTGGCGCACGATCTCGCGAGTGACCTCCGCTCCGTCTGCGTGGCGGAAGCGCTCGACGCGCACGTCGAAGAACCGTCCGCGATACACGCTCTCGCCGCCGAGCCCCTCGAACGCGCGGCTCGCGCCCTCGCTGGGCTCACCGGCGCGGGTCGCGTCCGCACTGTCATCGGGCGAGCAGCTCACGACGCCTCGCCGCCCTCAACGCTCGGCTGCTCGACCGTGGTCAGGCCGGCGAGCTCCGCGAGCGCCGCACCGCCGGCGAGCGCCGCGCCGAAGAACAGCGGGTCCTCGGCCAGGTCGCGCCCCATCGTGACCGTCGGCAGGCCGCTTGCTGCATAGGCCGGCAGATCGATCGAAGCGCGCCGCCAGTCGTGGCGGGTGATGCGCACGGGCCGCTCCACGTCCAGCGCCAGCGCTGGCCGCGCTCTGCTCGCTCGACCGGGCACCGCCCCGCCGAAGATCGCGCCCAGCCCGGCGCGCAGGTCGGCCCCCACCGGCGAGCGCATGCCGGCAGGCAGTGCCACCGTCACAGGCTCGAGCAGCAGGTCGAGGACCGTCAGCGTGTGGTGCGAGATCCCACGGTGGCGCAAGCGGTCGTCGCCCGAGGACATCCGCGCGACGATGAGAGTGCGGCAGCCCAGCGCGAGCGAGACATGCGCGGAGTCCAGGGCGGACATACCGCCGTGCCCGAGCGATGAGCGCGAGCCGACGATCCCCGGGCCGGGACCGCAGACAGCGGCATCCCAGCCGAGCGTGCGCAGTCCGTGGTGAAGAGCGCCGGCCGTCGTGATCGCCTCGCCGTCGCCCCCGAACGCGGCGCCGGCGGTCAGATGACCCGCGAGCAGCCCTCGACGGCGCAGATCGCGAACGGTGCGCGAGTGCCCGCCCGGCAGGGCGCCGCCCTCTGTCTGCACGTAGCCGAGCCTCAGCGTCGGCGCGTCCCGCGCGAACGCCCATGCGACGGCCGCCAGCTGGCCGTGCAGGGAGAGCACCGCCACAGCTCGCTCCAGCGGCAGCTCGAGCCGCTCGTCCTCGACCGGGAGGACGGCGTGCTGGAGGCTCGTGTAGTTGAGCTTCATCACGTTCGCCCCCTGCGCGCCGTCGCCGGCGAGGCCGCGCGTGAGGTTCACGTGGACGACGTCGAAGCCACCGGAGCCGAGCTTCAGGTCGAGCGCCTGCACGTTCACGATCACCTCATCTCCGACCTCGGCGCGCCCGACGAGCGCGACGTCGGCGATCGCAGCTCGGCGCTCGCCGCCTCTAGCGCCGTTCAGCTCGACCACGAGCTGCTGCTCGCCGCGCGACGGATCCTCACCGCCGGAATTGACAGCCTCGATGTCCGGGCCGTCGATCTCGATGACGGTCGCTCGGCGGAGCTTCAGCATGGCGCAAGAAGCTACCGCGCCGCGTCCGCCGAGAGCGCCGCCGCCCCGTCCAGCAGGGCGAGCGCGACCTCGAGCATCTGCTCGAGCGCGAAGACGCTCACGCGCTCGCCCGGCTCGTGGTTTCGCTCTGTTCCGTTGGCCAGGTTCACGGTCTGAAAGCCCTGAGCGAGCAGAGCGTTGGCGTCCGAGGCGCCGCCGCTCGAGATCCGCACCGGCTCGATCGAGCAGGCCCGCAGGGCAGCCTCGGCGACGCGCACAGCCGGTGCGCTCGCTGCGAGGCGGTAGCCGGAGAAGGTGCGCTGCACGCTGACGTCCGCGTCGCAATCGCAGTCCGGCAGGTTCGCAGCCTGGTGGATCCGATCGACGGCCTCGGCGACGGCGGTCTCGGCGCGCGCATCGCGCATGCTCCTCACCTCCGCCACGAGCGAGCAGCGCTCCGGCACGACGTTCATCGCGGTGCCGCCGCATACCGTGCCGACGTTCACGGTCGTTTCATCGTCGATGCGCCCGAGGCGCAGCGAGGCGATCGCGCGGGCGGCCGCGAGGATCGCGCTGCGCCCCGCCTCCGGGCGGATGCCTGCATGCGCCGCCGCGCCGTGGAAGCTCGCCTCAATGCGGAAATGGCTCGGCGAGGCCACGATCACCTCGCCGATCGGCGAGGCGTGATCGAACACGTAGCCGAAGTCGCTCTGCAGGGCCGAGGCGTCGAAGGCACGCGCGCCGGCGAGGGCTGTCTCCTCGCCGACCGTGAACAGCAGCTCGACGTCAAGCGGCGCGCCCTCGCGGCGAACGTGGCGCGCGAGCGCTAACAGCACGGCGACCGCGGCCTTGTTGTCCGCTCCGAGGATCCCGTCGTTGGCGTTCTCCCAGAACCCGTCGACGAGCACCGGCTCCACACGAGCCTGCAGCGGGACGGTGTCCAGATGCGCGCAGAAGAGCAGCGAGCGCCGCTCGCCGGCTCGGCGCGGGGAGCCCGGGGCATCACCCGCCGGGATGCGGGCGAGCAGGTTGCCGCAATCGCCGCCGACGAGCGCGCCGGCGTCGTCCTCGCGAACGCCCACCCCGAGCGCGCGCAGCTCGGCGATGACCCGCTCGCCGCACGCCCGCTCGCGCGCTGATGGGCTCTCGATGCGGCAGAGCTCGGCAAACGTGCCGCTCAGATAGCGGTGCTCGAGCTCACCGACTCCTGACACCGAGGAGCCGCTCGTCACGTCTGACCGGCGGGCTCGCCGGTCGCCTGGCCGGCGCCTGCACGAGCGTCCTGAAGCTCGAACCGCTCCCGCTCCGCGGCTCGCCGGAGCGCAGCTTCGATGAAGCCTCGGAACAGCGGGGCGGGACGCTCGGGGCGTGACTTGAACTCGGGATGGAACTGCGAGGCCACGAAGAACGGGTGATCGTCGAGCTCGATCACCTCGACAAGCCGCTCGTCGGGGGAGGTGCCGGAGACGCGCAGGCCTGCGCCGGCGTCGAGGCCGGACGGATCGGTGAGGCGCTTGCGCAGCAGGTTGTTTACCTCATAGCGGTGGCGGTGGCGCTCGTAGATGACCGCCTCGCCGTACATCTCGCGCGCTCGTGTTCCCTCGTGGAGCTTGATCGGGTCTGCTCCAAGCCTCATCGTGCCGCCGAGGTCAGCCACCTCCTTCTGCTCGGGCAGCAGGTCGATGACGGGGAAGGGCGTCTCGATGTCGAACTCGGTCGAGTTCGCGCCGTCCATCCCGGCGACGTGCCTCGCGAACTCGGCGACCGCGACCTGCATGCCGAGGCAGATGCCGAGGAACGGGATCTGCTGCTCTCGCGCGATCCTCGCCGCGGCGATCTTGCCCTCGATCCCGCGCCCTCCGAAGCCACCCGGGATGAGGATCCCGTCGGCGCGGGCGAGCAGCTCATGGGCATCGGCGACGACCGCTTCCCCGACCTCGCCGGCGCCCGCGGCATCGCCGCCGTCGCGCTCTGCGACCTCGTCCTCGCGCGCGATCGCGCGGTCGGAGGAGGCCTCCAGACACTCGGAGTCGATCCAGTCGATCTCAACGCAGCTGTCCTGCAGCGACGCGGCATGGCGGAGCGCCTCCGAGACGGACAGGTAGGCGTCCTCGAGCTGCACGTACTTGCCGACCAGCGCGATCCGCACGCTGCGCGTGCTTCGCGCCGAGCGTTCGATCGGCTCTTTCCAGCGCGAGAGCTCCGGCGCCGGGGCGTCGATCCCGAAGTGGTCGAGGATGAAATCGTCGACGCCCTGCTCGTGGAAGGTGAGCGGGACCTCGTAGATGTCCTCCACGTCGCGCGCCGAGACGATCGCCTCGGTGGGCAGGCTTGCGAACAGCGCGATCTTCTTGCGGATCTCCGACGAGAGCGGGCTCTCCGAGCGGCACATGAGCATGTCCGGCGCGATCCCGATGCGCCGCAGCTCGTTGACGGAATGCTGCGTCGGCTTCGTCTTCAGCTCGCCGGCGTGTCCGATGAACGGTACGAGCGTGAGGTGGATGAACATGCAGCGGCCGCGCGACCAGCGCGCCGTCCCCCTTCCCACGTCGACCGGAAACTGGCGGATCGCCTCGAGGAAGGGAAGCGACTCGATGTCGCCGACCGTGCCTCCGATCTCGGTGATCACGAAGTCCACGTCGCTCGACTCGGCGATCAGCGCGATCCGCTGCTTGATCTCGTCGGTGATGTGCGGCACCACCTGGACGGTGCCCCCCAGATAGTCGCCGCGGCGCTCGCGGCGGATCACCGTGTCGTAGATCCCTCCGGCCGTCACGTTCGACGCGCGGCTGGTGTTGGCGTCGGTGAATCGCTCGTAGTGCCCGAGGTCGAGATCCGTCTCGGCGCCGTCCTCGGTCACGAACACCTCGCCGTGCTGGTAGGGCGACATCGTTCCAGGGTCGACGTTGATGTAGGGGTCGAACTTCTGCAGGCCGACGCTGAGCCCGCGCGAGACCAGCAGCCGCCCGATCGACGCGGCTGCGATGCCCTTGCCGAGCGAAGACACCACGCCGCCGGTCACGAAGATGAACCGCGTCTTGCTCGGAGCCTGGGCGTGACGTTCGGAATGGTGCAAGGTCATGCGGGCCTGCCCCAAGAGTCTAGTGCGCGGAGCACCGGAATCCGTTCGATCAGTGCGGAGATCGAGCGCAGCTCGCCATAGAGCGTGATCACGGCGAGCAGCGCCAGGGCGATGAGCTGGCCGACGCCCGAGAGGGTCAGCACGAGCCACAGTCCGGCGAGCGCTCCCAGCAGGTTCGCGCCGGTATCGCCGAGCATCGCCCGCTCTCGCAGGTCGTAGATGCCGGCGACGAGCGCCGGCGCGGCGAACAGGCCGAGCGCCCAAAGCGGCCGCACATCGGTCGAGCCGATCGTCAGACCCGCGCCGAGCAGGACGAACGCCTTGAGCGAGCGGCCTGGGCGAAGATCGAGGAGGTTGAACACGTTCGTCGCGAGCACGAGCACCCCCGCCGCCAGCAGCCACCGCCCGTTGGATAGGCCGAGATAGCTCATCGCGAACAGAGCCAGTCCAAGTGAGCCCGCCGCCTTCAGCACCCCCGTCGAGAGCTCCCCGCGCAGGGCCGCCGCTCCGTGTCCGCGCCACCCGCGCTGCGCAGTCGAACCGGCCGCGTCCGTCTCCCCGCGCGCGAGCGTGTCGTCTATCAGTCCGAGGGCGAGGACGCCCAGCGCGTACACCGCGATCGGCAGCGCCTGCGCTTCGAATACGTCGGTGGACGCCAGCCGCGCAACGAGCGTCAGCGGGATCAGCGCCAGCAGCCCGGCCGCGATCGCGAGCACGCCAAACGGGCACGGGAGCGAGCGATCGCGGTAGTTGAGCTTCACGTGCCCTCCTTCTGCCAGGGCATTCAGCAGCGGCTGGGCGAGGATCGCGGCAGCTGCCAGCGCGAGCACGAGAGGTAGGGCGTGCATGGCCCCGAAGCTAGCGACGTACGCGGACGCGCTCAGGGCTGCAGAGCCGCTCGCGAGTGACGCTCGGCAGCAGCGATTCGGCGGTGGACTTGATCCCGAACGAGCCGCGGTCTCCGGAGAGCGCATAGACGAGCGCCGTCTGGCCGGCGGTGGTGTCGAGATCGTCGACGCTCGAGATCCCCTTGCTCTTGTACCACAGCACCTGTGAGGGTTCGGAGCTCTCAGCTCCACGCCCACGGTCGGAACGCCGGCAGCGGCGACACCTGCGAGCATGCCGGACTCGAACGCCGCGGACGCTTCGGTCTGAGCCGGGCTCATCCCGGTTGGGTCCGCGCGCATCACGACGAGCCCTTCGAGACTGGCCGAGCTGGCCGTCGAAGGCGCTGAGCAGGCTGCCGCGCACCCGGCTGAGGAGCTCCCTGTCGACGAGCTGACCGCCGCTGACGAGCTGCCGGCCGACGAGCTGGCCGAAGCGTTCGACGAGCGTCGGGTCGAGCTCGCGAGCGCCGGCATAGTGGGTCCCCGCCGCCTCGCGGCCGATCGCGGCGAGGTCGAGCGGCTCGCGCACGGCGACACCGTCGAGAGATCTGCCGCCGGCCTGCGTGACGGCAGTCGCGCACCAGCGCGTCGACGTGATCGGAGGACGCCTCCGAAGAACACCAGCCCGATCGCTCCGCCCGTTCAGCAGTCCGTGCACGGCCATCGGGTACAGGTCGCTGACGAACGCTTCTTCGTCCGAGAGCTTCTGCTGCAGCTGGCCCACCTGGTGGCGCGCTTCGCTCACTTCGGAGTCGAGGTCGTGGACGATCCCGCTCTTCGCCGAGGAGACGAGGTTCGAGTCGCCGATCGCGACGCCGATCAGGACGCCCAACGCGAGCGCGAGCAGGACGGCGGCGAGCGACAGCGCGTGGTAGCGATAGTCGAACATTCGCCGGAGCGACCGCGCCGGCTCAGCCGCCGCCGTCGAGGAATCGAACCTCGGCCAGCAGCTGGAGCTTCAGCCACAGCAGTTCCGCCACGTCGCGCAGGGCGGGGGTCATCCACACGACGGCGATCATCGCGATCAGGCCGGCGGCGATCACGACCAGCAGCGGGGTGAGGCCGGGCCGGGGCTGGTAGAGGCGGCTCACGCCCTTGGCGTCGACGAGGATCTCGCCGATGCGCAGGCGCGTGAGGAACGTCGAGGACATGCCTTTGCGGTTGCGGTCGAGGAACTCGACGAGGTTGAACTGCGAGCCGACCGAGACGATCAGGCGGGCGCCCTTCTCGGCGGCGATCAGCATCGCCACGTCCTGGCTCGTGCCCGGGGCCGGGAACGAGCTTGAAGGGCAAGCCGAGCTCCTCCAGGCGCTCGCGACCCGGGGCGCGGCCGTCGGGATAGGAGTGCACGCACGAGCTCGGCGCCGCAGCGCAGCGCCGCCTCGCCGGCCGAGTCCATGTCGCCGACGATCATGTCGGGGGTGAGCCCCGCCTCGAGCAGCGCCTCGGCGCCGCCGTCGACGGCGACGATCACCGGGCGCATGTCGCGGATGAACGGCCGCAGGGCGCGCAGGTCGCGCTGGTGGCCGACGCCGCGAACGACGACGAGCGTCGAGCGATCGCGAAAGTCGGTCGCGAAGCGCGGCAGCTCGATCCTGCCCGGCGAGCAGCTCGCGCTCCTCGCGCATGTGCTCGATCGTGTTGTGGGCGAAGCGCTCGAGCGCCTCGCCGATCTCGCGCCGCCTCGGCCTCGGTTTCGGCGCGCGATGCGAGCCAGGTCGAGCACCTCGCCGCGGGCGAGCAGCGAGCCCCGTCGCGCAGCACCTCGCCGCGCGCGTGCTCCGCGCCATCCGCGCTGACCGGACGCTGCATCGTGAGCGGGTCGCCGTCGAGACGAGCGCTCGAACAGCGAGTCGTCCGGCAGGTCGACGCAGCAGGATGCCCGCTTCGACGAGCAGCTGGGGTCCGAGGTTCGGGTAGGAGCCGCTCGAGGAGGGGCTGCAGTTGAGCACCGCGACGGCGCCCGCCGCGATCAGCTCCTCGGCCGAGACGCGGTCGATGTCGAGATGGTCGATCAGCGCGACGTCGCCGCGCACGAGATGCTTGACCAGCAGCTTCGTGCGGCCGCCCGGCCGCACCGGGCCGCTGACGGTGCGCACGGGCTGGCGCGAGCGTCGTCGACCAGCCGCAGGCGGCGTGCGCACGGGGCGCACGGAGCGCACGGCTCTGCGACGCGGCCGCGGCCGGCCTGCCGGCGTCAGCCGGCCGCGAGATGCCCGCTGCGGTCGCGTCGCGGCCATCGACAGCGAGAGTAACGCCCGCGGGCGCGAAGCGCACCGCTTGGCGGCGCTCAGGCGGCGCGGCGCAGCTCGCGCGCGTGGCGGCGCGCGGCGTGTCGGCCGTCGTCGGCGCCGAGCATGCGCACGAGCTCGGAGACGACCTCCGGCTCGCCGAGCTGGACGACCGTCGCGCGCGTGGTCGGCGGCAGGTGTCCTTGACGATCGCGAAGTGGCGGTCGGCGAGCGAGGCGATCTGCGGCAGGTGGGTGATGCACAGCACCTGCCTGCGCTGCGCCGAGCTCGCGCAGGCGAGCGCCGACGGCGCGCGCGGTGTGCCCGCCGATGCCCGCGTCGACCTCGTCGAACACGAGCGTCGCGTCCTGCGAGGACGGCGCTCGCGACGCTCATGATCGCGAGCATCACCCGCGAGAGCTCCCCGCCGGAGGCGATCTCGCGCAGCGGGCCGGCCGGCACGCCGGGGTTGGGCGCGATCATGAACTCGACGGCGTCGCCGCCGGAGGGACCGGGCTCCCGTTCGGCCAGCGCCACCTCGAAGGTCGCGTCGCCCATCGCCAGCGAGGCCAGCTGCTCGCGCACGGCCGAGCGCCAGGCGCGCGGCGGCCGCGCGACGCGCGCTGGCGCAGCGCGCAGCGCGCGTCTCCGCAGCGGCCGCGCGTGCCTCCGCGCAGTCTCCTCGCTGACCCGCGCGAGCGCGACCTCGGCGCCGACGAGCTCCTCGCGGCGCGCGCGCGCAGCGGCGGCGTGCTCGAGCACTGCTCGGATGCTGCCGCCGTGCTTGCGCATCAGGCGCTCGATCACGCCAGGCGCTCTTCGAGCGCATCCAGCGAGAGCTCCTCGCCGGCGAGGCCTCCGAGCTCGCCGCTCCGCCGAGCTCGCGGCTCGCGCAGTAGTCGCGCAGCTCCGCGGCCAGATCCTGCGACTCGATGCGCCAGCGCGCGCAGGCGCTCGGCCAGCGCGTCCAGGCGGGGATCGACGCCGGCGAGCGCGTCCAGGCGCGCGACCGCGCCCGCGAGCAGCGTGCGCCGCCCCGGGAGCCTCGGCGTGACTCGGGCGCCGAGCGCCTCGGCGCCGGCGCCGGCGGCCGCGCGACAGCGCGTCCAGCCGGCGCAGGCGCTCGCGCGCCGCGAGCAGCTGCTCGTGCTCGCGCTCCTGCGGGGCGAGCGGAGTCGATCTCCGCAAGCTCGTGCTCGAGCAGGTCGAGCTCGCGCTCGCGCGCGCCGGCGAGCTCGCGCAGCTGCTCGCAGCTCGCCGCTCCAGCTGCGCGCACCTGCGCCGAAGGCCTGCGCAGCACGCCCGCAGCCGCAGCGGCCTGCTCGGGGCCGCAGAGGCTCGTCGAGGATCTGCAGCTGGGCGGCGGCGAGCGTCAGCTTGCGGTGCTCGTGCTGGCCGTAGAAGCGAGAGCAGCGCGCCGCCGAGCGTCGCGCAGCTCGCCGACCGTGGCCGAGCGGCCGTTGAGGTAGGCGCGCGTGCGCCCGTCCGCGCCGACGCGGCGAGCGAGGACGATCTCGCCGGCATCGGCGCGGCAGCCGCTCGCCGAGCATCGCGCGCGACAGCGGTCGGACAGCTCGAAGACGCCCTCGACGTAGGCCTCGGCGGCACCCGGGCGCACGATCCCCGCCCGCGCGCGGCCGCCGAGCAGCAGGTCGAGCGCGTGGGCGAGCACCGTCTTGCCCGCGCCGGTCTCGCCGGTGAGGACGTTCAGCCCCGGCGCCAGCCGCAGCTCGGCCCGCTCGATCAGCAGCAGGTTCTCGACGCGCAGCTCTGGCAGCATCGCGCGCAGGTCTAGCAGCGCGACGCCGACGGATCGCCCGCGCCGCCGGCGGGAGCCGGAGCGGGATCGCTCGGCGAGCGCCCACGGTCCCTCCGGCAGAGGACTAGCCAGAGCATCACCACAGCCGGGCATAATCTGGCGTGGCGGTCGAGAACGGACACCCGAGCCGGCCGCGTACCACTCGTCCGCAAAACGGCATGGCTGCCAGCGACCCTAATCCGCGCTCCGATGCGCCCTCGGCGGAGCGGGTCGCGTACCTGTCCGCTGTTGCGCTGAGCGCCCGGCTGGAGGAGGAGATCAGCCGCGCCGAACGCCACGGGACGCCGCTCAGCTGCCTGCTGGTGGTGATCGACAACCTGGCAGGAGCTCGTCGCGCGAGCACGGCGCCGAGCTGCCCGAGCAGACGCTCGCCTACATCGCCAGGCGCGCTGCGCGCGAGACTGCGCGCTTCGACCGGATCGGCAGGCCGAGCGGCGGACGAGCTGCTGATCGTGCTGCCCGGGCGCCGACGGTCCGCGCGGGCGAGATCGTCGCCAGGCGCGTGCTCGACAGACTGCGCACGATCAAGGTCGAAGCCGACGGCACCCGCCGGCCGCTGCGCGTGATCGGTCGGGCTTGCGGCCTGGCGCAGGGACATCAGCGGAGAGGACCTGCTGGCGCAGGCGCGAGCCGCGACGCGCGTTCGCACGGCGAGAACGGCGCCAACGCGATCGGCAGCGCGACGCCGCCTGCCCGCTAGCCGTAGTTCCGATCAGCCGACCACGGCGCTCGAGCTCGATCAGCTCCGCGCTGGGTCGACGCCGGCCTTCATAATCCCTGGCGATGCTCTCCGGATCGGAGTTGTGGCTGCTGCGGCTGATGGCCGACCGCGGCCTCGCGCTGCTCGACGCCGGCACGCTGCTGATCGTGATCGAGGAGCGCGGCGAGCTGCGCGTGGCCGCAGCCAGCGGCGGCAGGCACGGTGCGCGTGCGGATCATGCCCGTGCAGGGCAGCGCGCTGGGCGCGCTGTACCTCGCGGGGGAGCCGGTGGCGCTGGATCGTCCGCGCGGCCAGGAGGCCGCGTGGCTGCACGAACTGGGGCTCGAGGCCCGCGCAGCGCTCGTGGAGCCGCTTGAGCATGGAGGGCCAGGGCGGCGGGCTGGTGATCGCGCTGCGCAGCGACGGCAGCTTCCGCGGCCCCGACCGGCAGGCGTTGAGCGCGTTCGCGGCGAGCGTCGCGCAGCGGCTCGCCGCGGAGCGCTCGGTCGAGATCGAACGGCTGCGCTACGGCATGGAGGCGCGCGAGCGCGAGCGCACGCGCTGGGCGCGGGAGATCCACGACGAGAGCATCCAGGGCATCGGCGCGCTGCGCCTGCAGCTGGCCAACGCCCGCGACCTCGACGACCGCGAGGCGCTGAGCGCAGACCGTCGACGACGTGCTCGAGGGTCTCGGACACGGAGATCGACGGGCTGCGCCACCTGATCACCGAGCTGCGCCCCGCGGCGCTTGACGACCTCGGGCTGGAGGCCGCGCTGCAGGCGCTCGCGCGCCGCGCCCAGGCGATCGACGGGCTGGACGTGCAGACCGAGATCGACCTCGGCCAGCGGCCGCCGGCGGAGAACGGTGACAGCCGGCGGCTCTGCGGATGCGCGGCGGCTCGACCCGGAGCTCGAGAGCACGATCTACCGGATCGTGCAGGAGGCGCTGACGAACGTCAGCCGCCACGCGCAGGCCACGCAGGCGGTCGTCAGCGTCTCCGAGCGGACGGCGTGGTCCGCGCCTCGGTGACCGACGACGGGCGCGGGCTGCCCGACGCGCGAGCGGCTCGGGCCGCGCGGAGACGGCCTGGAGGGCGGCTTCGGGATGTCGGGCATGCGCGAGCGCGCCGAGCTCGTGGGTGGCGAGCTCGAACTCGTGCCGGCGCCGGGTCGCGGGACGATCGTGCGCCTGACCGTGCCGCTCGCCGGCCGTCCGGTCTCGACCCGCGCAGCCCTGACGCTGCGCTGCGCGGCGCTACTCCGCCAGGCCGGTGCGCCGCACGTAGGCGGTTATCTCGGCGCGCGAGGAGAAGCCGAGCTTCTCGATCGCGCGCGCCCGGTAGGTCTTGACGGTCCGCTCGGCGACCTTCAGCTGCTCGGCGATCTCCGGGTTGGTGTAGCCGTCGGCGATCAGCCTCACGACCTCGCGCTCGCGCTCGCTGAGCACCGCGCCGTCGCTGGCGCCGTCGTCGCCGGTCGGCCATCAGCGCACCCAGGCGCGGGTGCAGGTAGTTGCCGCCGGCGACCGCCATGCGGAACGCCTGCAGCAGCTCGGCCGGCTCGGCCTCCTTGAGCACGTAGCTGCGCGCGCCCGCCCGCAGCGCCTGGCGGGCGTACTCGGGGTCCTCGCGCATCGTGAGGATCGCGACCGCGAGCGTCGGATGGGCGATGAAGCACTGGGGCAGCGCGGCGAGGCTCGAGCCGCCGGGCATCGTCAGATCGAGCGTCAGCAGGTCGGGCTTGTGCTCGCGCACTTCGCGGATCATCGTCGGGATGTCGGCTGCTTCGGCGACGACGCGGAACTCGCCGGCTTCGCGCTCGAGCACAGTGCGGATCCCGTCGCGCACGACCGCGTGGTCGTCTGCGATGATCACGTCGATCGGCCGCGTGACGCCTGGCGTGCCGGCCTCCATCAGTGGACACCGTAGCGGCTCGAGCAGGACCGATCGCATGCCCGCTGGACGAGCGACCCAGTCGCACGAGTCGGGCGAGCGCGCCCGGCTCCGCCCGTAGCGCCGGAGCTTGCACCGCTCGACGGCATCGCGGTCCAGGCGCTAGCGTGGCGGCGTGCCATCCCCGCTCCGCTCGCCGCGGCTGCGCCGGATCATCGCCGCCTACGCGGTCAACCGGCTGGGCACGTGGATCGGCATCGTCGCCCTGTCGCTCGCGGTCTTCGACCACACCCACAGCGCGCTCGCCGTCGCGGCGACGCTGTTCGCCGCGCAGGCGCTGCCCGCCTTCGCCGTGCCGGCGCTCGTCGCGCGCGTGGAGGCCTCGACCCGCCGCAGCGAGCTCAGCGCGCTGTACTTCTTCGAGGCGTTCGCGACCGCCGCGCTCGCCGTCCTGCTGTGGCACTTCTGGCTGCCGGCGGTGCTCCTGCTCGTGGCGCTCGACGGGACCGCGGCGCTGGCGGCGAGCGCTCTGCTGCGCACGGAGGCGGCGCGCGCGGCCCGTGATCAGTGCCGAACCGCCGGATCCGCAGCGCACGACGGCCGCTGCAGAGCGAGATCCCGAGGACGAGGCCGAGGCGGCCGAGCGGCAGGGCGAACGCGGCGCTCAACGTCGCCTTCTCGGCCACGTTCGTGCTCGGTCCCGTGCTCGGCGGCGCGCTCGTCGCCGCGGCGGGCGCCTCGGCCGCGCTGTTCATCGACGTCGGCTCGTTCCTGTCTGCGGCGTCGCTGCTGCTCGACCTGCACCCCCATGTCGAGGAGGCCGCCGGCGACCTCGGTGCGCGCGCGCCTGCGGGCCGCCTGGAGGCACATCAACGCGGTGCCTGCGCTGCGGGCGCTGCTGCTCGCGCAGGCGGTCGCGCTGGTGTTCTTCGAGTCCGCCGCGCCGATCGAGGTCGCCTACGCGAAGGCGACCCTGCATGCCGGCGACCGCGGCTTCGGCCTGCTCGTGACCGTGTGGGGGGCCGGCGCGGTCCTGGGGAGCATCGTCTTCGCACGCTCGCCGAGCCGGCCGCTCGGAGCGATGCTGAGCGCCGGAACGCTTCGCCGTCGGGCCTTGCCTACGTCGGGCTTCGCGATCGCGCCCACGCTCGCCCTCGCATGCGCCGCAGCGCTCCTCGGCGGTCTCGGCAACGGCGTGCAGTGGGCGCCTCTGATCAGCGCCGTCCAACGGCTCACGCCGCAGCGCTCTCCAGGGCCGCGTGATGGGGGCGCTCGAATCGCTCGGCGCCCTCAGCCCCGCCGTCGGCCTGTCGCTCGGCGGGGCGCTCGTCGCGCTCAGCTCGCCGCGCACGGCGTTTCTGGTCGTCGGCATCGGAGCGATCTCTCACGACGATCGCGTTCGCGCGCGTGCGCCTGGGTGCACACGCCGCCGAGGACGCCTCGGCGGCGTCCGCTGGCGTCTTCTCGACGCAGAGCGCGGACGCCGCGAGGGCGGCGAACGCGCCGGTCGGCGACCCAGCGCCCGCTGAGCTCGCACGACGATCGGGCGGACACCGCAGACGCTCATCCAGAAGCAGGTCCCGACGGGACGCCACGCCGTTGCACCTTAAGTCCGACACGGCGTCGGCCGATAGTTACCGCGGGACCATGAACCTGCACATTCGCGCAAGGCAGCGCATCGACGGCGCCGACGCCGAGGTCAGCAGGCTCTACCGCGCCCTCACGCGCCGCGCGCCGGACCTGCGCGGACGCGAGCTCCCGAAGCGCGCCTTCTGGATCGCCGAGGTCCTGCTGCTCGCCGGAGCGGTCGGCGCGGCCGCGTCGCTGTCCCACACCGAGGAATGGCATCCGCTGGCGCTCGTCGGCGTGCTGCTCGCGCTCGCGCTCGCGGGGCATTGGCTGAGCGTCACGATTCGCATCGGGCGGCTGAACGCCTCGCTGGTCGCGCTCGTGCTCGCGATGAGCCTGCTCGGACCCGCTCCGGCGGTGGCCTTCGGGATCTCAGCGATGATCCTCACCTCGGCGCTCAGGCGCCTACCTCCAGCGCAGTGGCTCAACAACCTCTCTACGTTCGCCGTCATGCCCCTCGCCGGCGGGCTGATGGTGCAGGCGCTTGCCGGCAACGTCCACGACCCGCGCAACGAGCACCTCACACGGAGCGTGACCTTCGGGCTGATCGTGCTGGCGATGTTCCTGCTGACGGTGGTGCTCAACTTCCTACTCGTCGCGCTCGACGTGCGCCTCGACGGAGGTCCTTCGATCGCTCGCCAGACGCGCGACATCTTCCTTCCGATGCTCCCAGGTCAGCTCGCGACGGGCGCGCTCGCGGCGATCCTTGCGATCGCGTACACCAACTCTCGGCCTGCCGGTGCTGTTCGGCTCGATCGTGCTCCTCATCATCTTCCAGCACCTGACGGTCGCGCTGCTGCGCTCGGAGGACCGAGCAGACCAGCTGGAAGCGCGCACGATCCACCTCGTCTCGCTGCAGCTGGGCGTGCTCAGAACGCTGGTGAGGGCGCTCGGCATGCGCGACGAGACGACCGGCCGTCACGCCGCAGCCGTGGCGCGTTACGCCCAGGAGCTCGCAAGGGAGCTCGGCTGCAGCCAGGACGAGCAGGACGCCGTGCACACCGCCGGCCTGCTCCACGACATCGGCAAGTTCACCTGGCCGGACCGCGTCCTTCACGCCGACGTTGTCGGCTCCGGGGATCAGGAGATCGTCAAGCGCCATCCGCAGGACGGAGCCGAGCTGGTGGGCGCGCTCGATGGCTACGGGCCGGTGGCGGACGCGATCCTCTACCACCACGAGCGCATCGACGGCGGCGGCTATCCGGCTGGCCTGATCGGCAAGGAGATCCCGCTGAGCTCGCGTATCCTCGCGATCTGCTGCATCTACGACACGATGACCAAGCGCGACAGCTATCGCCCGCTGACGACGCCCGAGGAAACGATGGCCGAGCTGCGCTCGGCCGCCGGACACGGACAGCTGGATGGAGAGCTCGTCGAGCTCTTCATCGCGCTGCTCGAGCGCCACGGACCGCTGTTCGCCGCGGGCGAGCACGCCGACTTCGAGACGGAGCTCGCGTTCGAGCAGCGCGTACGTGAGATGGCGAAGCCGTCGAGCGAGCGCGGTTAAACGGCAAGAGCGCCGTTCACCCGAATCCCAACCGGCGCCGGCGCTCTCGCACATAGGCCACTTTGTGACCTATTGGACAAACTCTATCGACTGTAGTATTCCGCCATCGTGGCTCCTTGTCCGAGTCTCGGTGTGCGTTCTCGAGGCGGCCACCCGTTTGTCTCCGTCCACAGGGGCCCGCTACGTTTGAGTAGGTTCGCGAAGCATAGAGCAGATTCGGACAGATTGTCCAGTTTTGCCCAGCTCAATGCAGGAATGCTTGCAGACCAGCGGCGACGTAGACAGCGAGAAATCGCGGTTTTTCGAGGCGCAGTGCGGCATTTGAACCCGCACCTCTGTCCGAGAAGCGGTGGCGGCGGAACAGGCTCCGGACGCGGGGCAGGGATCGCGCACGGCGCCTCGACGGCGCGAGCGCGGCCTGCCACGCAGACGCCCGCGGCTCAGACGCCCGCCGCTCACACGCCCTGCCGCTCAGGCGCTACCCGCGGCGAGCTTCGTTCCCAAACGTCCACAAAGATGCGCTGCGCTCAAGTTCTCCGAGCGTTTGGACGAGACAGTCGTATGCCTCTCCCCGCCTCTCCCACCCAACCGCGCAACGAGCGGCAGCTCGTCTTCACGAGCTCCCAGGCTGCCGGCTATCTAGGCGTCTCATTGGCCACCATCCGCCGCTGGACCGACGCCGGCCACGTCAGCTGCTACCGCACGCCGGGCGGCCAGCGCCGCTTCTCGCGCGACCAGCTCGACCGCTTCATCGCCTCGATGCACCGCGGCGGTCACGCCGCCCAGGCTGCGTCCGGCGAGCGCCACAGCGCGAGCGTCGCCTGAGCGCGAGCCTCGCCACAGCACCGGGGCTCAACTGGCGAGGCGACCGAACTTCTCTCGCAACCTGCGGTAGAAGGACGTGCCGGGAAGCTGTGCGATCGTTGCGATGTCGTTGGCGAACCGCGCCGTGATCGTCTCTCCCGCGGCGATCTCGCCGGCGGGCCGCCCATCGACAGCGACGTCGAGCGGCTCGTGTGAGCGGTTGTGGATCGTAAGCCGGTCGTCCGGCGCGACCACCAGCGCGCGCGCTGTCATCGAATGCGGCGCGATGAACGACACAACCAGCCCCTCGACCCCCCAGGCCATCACCGGTCCGCCGTTCGCGAGGTTGTAGCCGGTCGATCCCGCCGGGGTCGCCACGACGAGCCCGTCGCAGCGGACGTTGCCGACCTCCTCGCCCTCGAGCGCGTATGCGAGATCCGCGACGCGCTCGCCGACCTTGCGATGGATCGCCACGTCGTTGATCGCCGCCTGAGCTCCCCGCGCCGGGTCGCTCGGCGCGCCGCTCAGCGACTCGCCGAGCAGGATCGCAGGCAGGCGCAGCAGCTCGAACTCCCCGCACAACGCTCGGCGAATTCCGTCCTCGCTCTCGGTCCGCTCGACCGTCGCAAGGAACCCGATCTCGCCAAAGTTGATCGCGAACACCGGCGACGCCCGTTCCCGCATACGCTGCAGCGCGCGCAAGATCGTCCCGTCCCCTCCGAGCACGACGCACAGCTCGACGTCCTTCTTCAGCGGCGCATTCAGCGCGAGACCCGCGCCCGGCGGCGGCTCGTGCTTACGCGTCTCCTCCTCATCCAGGCGCAGCTTCACGCCCGCCCGGTACGCCTCTTCGGCGAGCCGCGTCAGCGTGGCGGCCGTCTCCTGCGGCTGGCGGTGGGTGAACACCGTGATCTCCCTCATAGCGGCTCGACCTCGCGGGCCATGGGCTCGAGCTCGGCCGCGCTGCGCGCGCCGCCCGCCCTCGCCGTCTCGGCGAGCCAGATGAACGTCTCGCGGTTACCCTTCGGGCCCGGTAGCCCGGACGAGTAGTACCCGAGCACTACCGCGCCGAGCGCAACTGCCGCCTCGCCGGCGCGTACGAGCGCCCCCCGCCGGTCGGCCGCGTCGCGCACGACGCCGCCTTTGCCGACCCTGTCGCGGCCGACCTCGAATTGCGGCTTGACCAGCGCGAGCACGTCATGGTCCGCCGCCAGGCAGCCGAGCACGGGACCGAGCACCTTCGCAAGCGAGATGAACGACACATCGATCGTCGCGAGGTCCGGGGGCGCAGGTGCGCTGGCCGAGACGCCGCCGGCGGGCGCCGCCACCGCCGTGGCCGGTATCCTCTCGAGCGAAGCTGAGAGCATCGCCGGCGTCAGCGCCCGTGCGTTGGTCCGTCCATCACTCGCACCCGCGGATCCGTCCGCAGGCCGTAGGCGAGCGTTCCGTAACCGACGTCAACCGCGATCACCTCGGCTGCTCCGCGCTGCAGCAGGCAGTCGGTGAACCCGCCTGTCGAGGCGCCGACGTCCATGGCCCGCCGACCAGCCACGTCAAGGCCCGTCGCATCGAGCACGTTGGCGAGCTTGATCCCGCCGCGCGAGACGTACGCGGCGCGCTCGTCTACGCTCAACCGCTCCTGCGCGTCGATCAGTTCTCCCGGCTTCTGCGCTCGCCGTCCGGCCGTGCCGACACGCACCTCCCCGGCCATCACCGCTGCGGCCGCCCGGCTGCGCGATGGAAACAGGCCGCGCTCGGTCAGCACGGTGTCGAGTCGGCGCTTTGCCATCGCGGCCGAACCCTTACACAAAGGCGGATGGGTTCGCGCGCTACCCTCCGCCGTGGATGAGCGCGGCGAAGCATAGGCTGCAGCCCACACCGGCGAGCCACTCCGGTCATCCCGGGGCAGCGTCGCCGGCCCGTTCAGCCTGCCGGCGGGTGCCGACGCGCGGAAATCAGCGCATCGCTCGCCGGAAACTCAACCTACGTTCCGTCGATCAGCGCACACGTGGCGTTCTGAGCGCAGCCTCGGCCCCCATCAGATACATCGCGATATAACTGTGACCGATGTCACACATGATCGCCCGCCTGAGGGGCAAGATGATTGGCGATCGAGAGAATCATCTCTCCTGAACCCCTCCTCCCTCGAAACGGCCCGCTTCCCCGGCGGGTCGTTTCCTTTTCTGCGGCGCGTATTGGCCGCGGCCACGGCAGGCGCAGGTCCCCGGTGAGCTGCTTTGCCCCCCCAGAGCGGGCGTGGGGCCTTTCGATCCTCAGGCGCCGATGATCGCCGATCCAGGCCCTCGCGCCGGGTGCTCGCGGTCGGAGATAGCCGCTGCCACGCGCTCGGCGATCCGCTGAGGAGTGAAACCGACCTCCTCGTGCAGCAGCGCAGGCTTGCCGTGCGTCACATAGCGGTCGGGAAGCCCCACTCTGAGGATGCCGCGGCGTCGCCCCGGCCTCGTTCAACGTCTCCCATACCGCCGAGCCGAACCCGCCCGCGAGCACGCCCTCCTCGACCGTGACGAGCAGATCGTGCTCGGCGGCCAGCTGGGCCATCAGCCCGGCGTCGATCGGCTTGGCGAAGCGTGCATCCGCGACGGTCACGGCGATCTCCTGCCGCTCCAGCTCGGCGGCAGCCTCGAGAGCCTTGCCGACGCCGGTGCCGTAGCCGATCAGCGCGACCCGGCGACCGCCTGCGGCGGCGCGCCCCGCGAGCGCGCTCGGGCTGGCGACGTCGCCCTCGCGCAGTATCTCGCCCGTCCCGATGGCGATCGGCTGGCCCTCTAGCGGCAGCGGCACCCCGGTTCCCTCGCCGCGCGGGTAGCGCAACGCGATCGGGCCGTGGTCGTACTCGAGAGCCGTGCGCAGCATGTTGACGAGCATCGCCTCGTCGCGCGGCGCCATCAGCACGATGTTCGGCAGGCAGCGCAGATAGGCGATGTCGAACGCCCCGTGATGGGTCGGTCCGTCGTCGCCAACGAGGCCGGCCCTGTCCATCGCGAACACGACGTTCAGCCTCTGCAGGCAGACGTCGTGCACGATCTGATCGTAGGCCCGCTGCAGGAACGTCGAATAGATCGCAGCGACGGGCTTGACCCCCTCGAGCGCGAGGCCTGCCGCGAAGAGGATCGCCTGCTGCTCGGCGATCCCGACATCGAAGTAGCGCTCGGGCATCGCCTTCTGCAGGATGCTCAAGCCGGTGCCTGAGTTCATCGCGGCGGTGATCCCGACGACGCGCTCATCCCGTTCGCATTCGCGCACGAGCGCCTCGCCGAACACCTGCGTGTATTGGGGGGCTGGAGTCGCGGCCGACTTGCTGTCCGGGGCGCCGGCCGCGGGCGCAGGCGGGTGTGTGGGCGATCCGTTCAGGATCGACTTAGGCTTGGCAGCGTGCCACTTCTCCATCCCCTCGAGGCCGCCGTCCTCCGCGGGCCCGAAGCCCTTGCCCTTGACCGTCGCGATGTGCACCACGACGGGCCGTTCCGCGGCCAGCGCCTCGCGCAACGCCTCGCGCAGGGCTTTGACGTCGTGCCCGTCGACGACGCCCATGTAGGCCCAGTCGAGCTCCTCCCACCACAGCCCCGGGGCCCAGAACGCCTTGATCGACTCCTTCAGATGCGGTCCAAGGCGCTCGAACGCCGCGCCGATGCCGCCCGGCAGGCGCGTCAGGCCGCCCTCGACCTCCGCGCGCGCGCGCCACAGCTTCGGGTTTAGCCTGATGCGGTTGAAGTAGCGCGACAGCGCGCCGACATTCGGGGCGATCGACATGCCGTTGTCGTTCAGCACGACGACGATCGGCGTCCCGAGGCCTCCGGCCTGGCTGATCGCCTCGAACGCCACCCCACCCGTCATCGCGCCGTCGCCGATCACCGCCACCACCTTGCCTTCGGGGTCGGCCCCGCAATGGCGCATGCCCTCCTTGATGCCGACGGCGTAGCCGATCGAGGTGGATGCGTGCCCGGCGCCCATGATGTCGTGGGGTGACTCGATGATCGAGCAGAAGGGCGCCAGGCCACCGTACTGGCGGATCGTGCTCAGCTGCTCTCGCCTGCCGGTGAGGATCTTGTGCGGGTAGGCCTGGTGGCCGACATCCCACAGGATCTTGTCGCGCGGAGACTCGAGCAGCGAATGCAGCGCGACGGCCAGCTCGCAGGTGCCGAGGTTGGCGCCGAAGTGCCCGCCGATCTCGCCGACCGTGTCGATGATGTGCTCGCGGACCTCCTGCGCCAGGCAGGCGAGGTCCTGCTCGGACAGTCCGCGCAGGTCGTCGGGACAGTCGATTTTCTCGAGCAGGCTCATGAGCTGCGGGTGTAGATGAAGTCGGCGATCCCCTCGAGCTCCGCCGTCGCGTGAGCAGCGGTGCCCGTCACCGGAGCGGCTGCGCTGCTGGCGGCGCGCCGGAGCTCAGATCGGTCGCCTATGCCGGCCGGCGCGTCGCCGTCGCGCAGTGGAGGGCGGCGGCCACCTCGGCGAGCGCCTCGCGCGCCATCCGGTGGGACTCCGCCGCCAGCTCCCTCGCGCGATCGATTCCGAATTCGCTCACGTATGTTCGCTTCCCGTGACGCTCATCGCTACCTCGTGGCTTTCCCAGTGCATCATCGGTGCCGGTCACATCGAGTATGTCGTCGATGATCTGGAACAGGACTCCGAGCTCGGCCGCGAAGCGGCGGAAGGGAGCTGTCGCAGGACCATCTTCGATCCCCGTCAACAGTAGTACGCAGAGCACTGAAGCGCTGATCAGACGCCCGGTCTTGAGCTCGTGCAGGCGCCGCAGCGCGGCTGGACCGGAGGGCTTCTTCGGGCTGACGTCCGCGTATTGGCCGCCCACCATGCCGTTGACGCCGGTCGCCGCGGCCAGCTCCGCGGCCGCGCCGAGCAGCCTCTCGGGCGCAGCGCGCTGGTGGGTCAGCAGGTGGTGGAAGGCCTCCGCGTAAAGCCCGTCGCCGGCGAGGATCGCCACGCCCTCGCCGAACTTCACGTGGCAGGTCGGCTCTCCTCGGCGCAGCTCGTCGTCATCCATCGCCGGCAGGTCATCGTGGATCAGGGAGTAGGTGTGGATCAGCTCGATCGCCCCCGCCAGCGGCAGCACCTCGCGCTCGTCGAGCCCCACCGCGCGCGCCGTCGCGAGGGCGAGCACCGGACGGATGCGCTTGCCGCCGGCGAGCAGCGAGTAGCGCATCGCCTCCTCCAGTCCGGCGGTGAGGGCCTCCTCGGAGAAGCGCATCCCCTCGCAGGTAGCGCTCGACCTCCTCGCGCAGGTGCTCCGGATAGCTCGAGTGCCACGGCCGTGTGGACCCCTACAGAAGGGTGTCCTGCCCGGGCGCCGGCGCGGAGACCTCCGCGCGCGTGAGCTGCTCGAGCTCCGCCGCAGCCTGCGTCGCGAGCGACGCGCAGTCCTCGACCATGGTCGCGGCTGCATCCGGGCGAGAACTCGCCCGAGCGCAGCTGCTCGGCGGCGCGCTCGAGGCGCGTGATCAGATCGTCAAGATGCTCGATGCTGCTCATTTGATCTGCGCATTCTCTCGCACCTCGCGCAAGGCTGCGCCGAGCACGCCGTTCACGAAGCCCGGGGCGTCCGAGCCGCAGAACGTCTTCGCGCTCTCCACCGCCTCCTCGATCGCCCCCTCCGCCGGGATCGGCGTTTCGGCGGGCGCCGCGTCCGGATGCAGCATCTCGAGCAGCGCCACGCGCATGATGCTGCGCTCGAGCGGCTGGATCCGCTCTACCGACCAGCCGTGGGCGTGGCGATCGATCACCTCGTCGAGCTCGCCGCGCGCTCGGCCGCCGCGCGCGCGAGCGCATGCACGAACGGCGAGTCGCCCGGCCCGAGAAGCTCGCGCCAGCGGGCGGCCGGTCAGGTCATGTTGGTAGAGCGGCGATCACCGCGGCCCTGCGTTGATCGGAACGGCGCATTCAGGCACGCGCGAGGTAGTCGCCCGAGCGGGTGTCGACGCGGATTCGCTGGCCCTGCTCGACGAACAGCGGCACCTGGATGACGGCCCCCGTCTCGAGCGTCGCCGGCTTGGTGCCGCCGCTCGACACCGAGTCCCCCCGCAGCCCCGGATCGGTCTGCGTGACCTCGAGCTCCACGGCGCTCGGCAGCTGCACGTCGCTGGGCTGATCGTCGATGAACAGCACCTCGACATCGCTGCTCGGCGTCATCCAGCGCAGCGCGTCTCCCACGACGCGCTCGGCGAGCGCGATCTGCTCGAAGGACTCTGTGTCCATGAAGTGCGCGTCCGTGCCGTCGGCGTAGAGGAACTGCATCTTCCTGGACTCGGTGCGGACCGAGCGGAACTTCTCGCCGGCCCTGAACGTCCGGTCGATCACGTTGCCGTCGGAGGCCCGACGCAGCTTCGTGCGCACGAACGCGCCGCCCTTTCCCGGCTTGACGTGCTGGAAGTCGACGATCTTGAAGACCGTGCCGTCCACCTCAATGTGATTTCCGTTCTTGAACTGGTTCGTGCTCAGAGCCACGACAGCTGTGCTCCCGATCGCTTCGACCACGCCCCACGGGAGGCGGCCAGACCGGCTAAGAGACTAGCGGCCAACCACGTCCAAACCCGCGGCCGAGCACGTTCAAACCGGACCCGTTGAGATCGCCGCGTCGCCAGGCCGGCCGGGACCTCAAGCACCAGGCGAAACCGGTCGATGTCAAAACGTGCACCGTAGCTTCGCATGGTTGGCCGATGGGCGCCTCCGACTGATGCTGCTGCTGGCGCTCCTGACGGCGCTCGTCGTATATGTCCTCGCGACACGATCGGGCGCCCTCGGCAGCTCTGCGGCCAGCGCCGGCGCGGGCGGCGCGGGCACGGCGGCCGATTGCCCGGCTCAGGCCGCACCGTCGGTCGAGAACGTGAGCCGCTCGACGCTGCTGAGGCTCCGGGAAGATCTGCGCGGGGTGATGTTCGGCATGGGCCGTCGCCTCTACGAACAGGGTCTCGCGCCCTCCAGCTATGCGTGGTCGGATGACGAACCGGGAAAGCACGCATCGCTGCCGCCAAGAACCCGCGATCCCGCGGGTTATGAGCTTCGCTGGTGGGCCGCTGATCGCGACGATGTGGTCGCCGATGTCTGGATGTTCGGCGCGGCGGACACGGCGCGCTACTTCTTCGAACAGGCCGCCAGCGTCCGCTGCCGGCCGTCGAGCACCGCGCTTGCGGCATCCTCTCCGCCGGGTGGACGGGACCTCGAGTGGCGCAATCCCGACGACTTCGCGCAGGAGGACGTCTATCTGCTTCGCGGCGAGCGGGTCTACAGGGTCGGCGTCGTCCGGGCAGGGGCGGGCAGCAGCGCCACTCCGTCGGGCAGGAGCGCGGCCTACTCCCTCGTGAACGGCCTCGCGTGCGCTCTGCCCGGCTCCGCGTGCCATCCGCAGGACGATCAGGCTCTCGCACAGGAGACGCTCGCCGAACAGCTGGTGCTGCTGCGACGCCAGTTGCCGGACGGCGAGCCGCTGTACGACGGCGCGGTCGGCAAGCTCTCCGGCCCGTGTGCGAGCGGGAGCGGAGCACGCGCCGGTCTGACCGGTTCAGCGATCTCGGAACCGCTCTACTACACCAATGACCTGGAGCTGCGGATCGGCGTTGACGTCTACACGAGCAACGCCGCGGCCCGGCACGTGTTGGCGCGTTACCCGACGCGAGCGAGCCTGGGCTGCCTTGCACGGTCTCTCGCATCGGCCCTGCGTGATCGTCGGAGCCACACCGGCACGCCCCGGGTGGCCTTCGCGTCGGCGCCCATCGGGCAGGGTGCGCTCGTCGGCGAGGTGGAGGTTCCGTTCAGCTACGACGGTCGGGCGTACACGTGGTCCCTCCACGGCGTGGTCGTCAGGCAGGGGCGCATCATCGACCAGCTGACCACGATCACACCAACGACGAACGTGGGTGTGGACGAACGCCTCTCCGCGCAACTGGCGCAGATCACCGCTCACGAGCAGCGGTAGCACGGATGACGAATAGGCTGCGCGACTACGCTCGTCTCGTCTGAGCTGGCGCCATGGCCGACCGCAACGACATCGACTTCACCTACTCGCTGACCGACCGCGTCTTCCGGCTCAGCCTCGGAGAGCTCGCTGACTTCAGCGGAGCCAAGTACGACGGGGACTTCTCGCTGAGTCTCGAGGAGGCTCAACGGCGAAAGCATGAATACGTCGCGGAGCAGATCGGGATCGAGAGCGGGCGCCGCATCCTCGATCTCGGTTGCGGCTGGGGGCCGCTGCTCAACTTCGTGCGCGAACGGGGCGCGAGCGGTCTCGGCGTGACCCTCTCGCGGGCGCAGGAGGCGGCCTGTCGGCGGCATGGGCTCGACGTCCATCTCCACGATGCACGTGAGCTCGATCGCGACACATTCGGCCCGTTTGACGCCGTCGCGAGCCTCGGCGCCTTCGAGCACTTCTGCTCTCCCGATGACTACCGCGCAGGACGCCAGGAAGAGATCTATCGCGGGATCTTCGACCGGATCGCGAGCGTGCTGCCGGCGAACGGGCGCTTCTACCTGCAGACGATGGTCTTCGGGCCGAACATGATCCCGCTGGAGCTCGTCGACGTCCACGCCCCCCGCGACTCCGACGCGTGGTACCTGGCCCTCATGGGCCGCCAGTTTCCGGGCTCCTGGCTACCCGAGGACGCGGACCAGGTCGTTCGCTGCGCGCAGCCAAGCTTCCGTCTGGTGGCAAGCTCGAGCGGTCGCCTCGACTACATCCAGACAATTACCGAGTGGGGAAGGCGCAACGGGAGCGCGAAGCCTCCGCAAGAGCCTGCTCAAGCTCCAGCTCGTTCCCCGCTGGCTCACGAGCGCCGACTTTCGCCTCGCGTTCACCTCGGGCGTCAGCGCCAACAAGGTCTGCTTTGAACGCGGGCTGCTCGACCACTACAGGCTGGTCTTCGAGAAGGCCGCATAGGCGGCCGCGGCACCCGAGGCGCTACGCCGCTGCTGCGAGGCTCGCGAGATCGATCCCGATGACCTTCAGGCGCCGGTGCAGAGCGTTGAAGGCGAACGTGTTCGTTTCCTCCTTCCTGTAGTCGAGGATCGCGTAGCTGTCCGGGTCGGCGCCCGGCGGCACCAGCACCGCCGCAGCAAGCGGGATCAGCTCGGCGACGCGGTCGGCGATGCGCTGCTTGAGCGCCGGGTCCGCGGACTTCTCGCGCAGCAGCCAGGTGCCGTAGGCGACGTGACGATGCTCGTCCTGGGAGATGAGCTTGAAGCCTTCGACCCAGCCCGGCAGGATTCGCTTGCGCTCCATGTAGTCGGTCAGGAACAACTGCCCGGTGAGCGCGAGCGTGCCCTCGATGATCATGTGGTAGAGCGTCACGAAGTCGACCTTCGCCTCGATATCGCGCGGGTTCTCCACGAGTCGCTGACCCCACTCGACGAGCACGCCATCGAACATCTCGATGAACGCCGGGTTGAGGTCGCTCGCGCGCTCCGGAGGCGATCCTCGAAGCTCCCGTCCAGCCCGAGCACCTGCTCGTAGAAGCGGTTGAAGTGCTGGGCATGGCGCGCCTCGTCGACCTGCTGGGTCGTCAAGAACGCCTCCTCGCCCTGGCTCTCGTAGGCCATCACGAGGCCCGAGAACTGCGTCGTCACGCGCTCCTCGCCGACGAAGAAGGAGGAGAGGTTCCACGACATCTGATCGCGCAGCTCGCGGTCCATCGCCGCCCAGTCGCGCCGGTCCTGGGTGAAGTCGATCGTGTGCGACTGCCACTGCTGGCGCTCCCACAGCTCGTATAGCTGCTGTGGCGTCATCAGCGTGACCGATGACAGCTTCGACTCGTCGGAGATGGTGCCGACATCCCCCTGGCTTGTGAGATCTAACAGCGACGGCATGATCGAACCAGCACCTCCCTGACGGTGGACTCGGACTGACCCAGCGGACACTACGCGACCTTACTCGCTCGGGCAGCCCGAGCTTCGACTTCGTGCGACTGAGCCCGAGCTTCGACTCCGTGCCAGTGAGGCTGGGCTCACGGCTCGGGGCGGCGAGCACGAGGCTCAGGAGATGACGGTGAGCGTCCTTCGGCAGGCCGCGTCAGCACCTCGCAGCCAGTCCTCGCCGACCACCACGAGGTCCTCGATGCGCACGCCGCAGCCGACCGGGCAGGTAGACGCCGGGCTCGACCGTGACCACGTTCCCGGCGCGCAGCGGCTCCTCCGTCGCGGTCCGCGACAGGCGCGGAGCCTCGTGGATCTCCAGGCCGACGCCGTGACCGAGGCCGTGGCCGAAGTGCTCGCCGTGGCCGGCGTGCTCGATCACCGCACGCGCGACGCGCGTCGACCTCGCGGCCGCTCGGCCCAGCCCTGCACGGCGTCGAGCCCCCGCTCCTGCGCCGAGAGCACCAGCTCGTAGATCTCGCGAGCCTGCTCGGAGATCGCCTCGCCGGTGGCGTAGGTGCGCGTGCAGTCCGAGCAGTAGCCCTCGTGCAGGGCGCCCCAGTCGATCGTCACGAGCACGTCGCGCGGGATCTCCACCGTCGCGCGGCTCGGCGTGCGGCAGCGCGCCGCGCGCGCCGGCCGCGACGATCGAGGGGAAGCTCGGCGCCTCGGCGCCGAGCCGGCGCATGCGCAGCTCGAGCTCGATCGCCACCTCGCGCTCGGTGCGTCCGCCGAGCCCGGCTTCGAGCAGCCCGCGCAGCGCCTCGTCGGCGAGCTCGGCCGGCGCGCGAATGCGCGCGATCTCCTCGGCTCCTTGACGGCGCGCAGCCGCTCGACGGCGCCGTCGACGGCAACGAGCTCCCAGCCCTCCCCAGCAGCTCGCGCAGCCGCCGGTGAGCTCTGACGGTGAGGCTCGGCCTCGTCGAAGCCGAGCCGCCCGCCGCGCCGGCGCAGCAGCCCGCGCGAGCGGCCTCGAGCAGCATCGCCGGCGACGATCTCGCGCGCGAAGGTCTCCGGCACCTGCTCCTGCGGACTGCGTGGCATAGCGGAAGTCCGTCAGGAAGCGGTGCGGCCCGAGCCTTTCGGCGCCGGCCTCGCCAATCACGAGCGCCAGCCCATGGCTGCCGGTGAAGCCGGTGAGGTAGCGCACGTTGAAGGGCGCCTCGACCAGCAGCGCGTCCACGCTGGCGCTCGCGGAGCTCCCGCGCCACGCGCGCGACGCGGTCCGGGCCCGGGTGCGCGCCGGAGCGCTCGGTCACGGCTCGCCTCGCTCGAGCTCCTCGCGCAGACAGGCGAGCGCATCGCGGTAGCCGGCGGGCGCCGCGCCCGGAGATCGTCGCGAAGCAGAGATCGCGGATCACCGACAGGCGCCGCCACGGCTCGCGGCGCTCGACATCGGACAGGTGGATCTCGAGCGCCGGCAGCGCGGCTATCTCGAGCGCGTCGCGGATCGCCCACGCGTAGTGCGTCCATGCGCCGGGGTTGAGGATCGCCGTCGGCATCGCCGCCGAGGGCATGCAGGCGCTCGACGAATGCGCCCTCGTGGTTGGTCTGAAAGAAGCGTCGTCTCGAGGCCGAGCTCGCGCGCGTCGTCCTCGATCTGGCGCTCGAGCTCGGCGAGGGTCAGCGTCCCGTAGACGGCCGGATCGCGGCGGCCGAGCTGGTCGAGGTTGACGCCGTGCATGACCTCGATGCGGTAGCGCGCGCCCGCTCATGCCGCGAGCTCCGCCACCGCAGCGCTCAGGTCCTCGACCGCGACCTCATGGCCGGAGCTCACCTCGCCCGGCGCCTCCAGCAGCACCAACGGCACGTCTCGCCGACGCGCTTCTTGTCGCGCGCCGTCGCCGCTATCACGTCATCCACGCAGGCGCCGTCGAGCGTCACCGGGAGCCCGCGATCGACGCAGCAGCGCGCGCAGCTGCGCGCGCAGCTGCGTCCTTGCCGGAGAGGCGCAGAGCCGCGAGCAACCCGAGGCCGACAGCCTCGCCGTGGCGGTAGCGGGAGTAGCCGGTCGCGGTCTCGATCGCGTGGCCGACCGTATGCCCGAGGTTCAGCAGCTGGCGGCGACCGGCGTCGCGCTCGTCCGCGCGGACGAGCGCGAGCTTCGTCCGTACGCACGCGAGGATCACCTCCTCCGTCACCTCCCCGCCGCGCCGCGACCGCTTCCCACAGGCTCCCGCCGGCGATCAGCGCGGTCTTGAGCACCTCGACCCAACCAGCCGCGAGCTCCGCGGCGGGCAGCGTCGCGAGCGTGTCCGGATCGACCAGAACGCCCGCGGGCTGGTGGTAGGCGCCTACGTAGTTCTTAGCCTCGGGCAGATCGACGCCGGTCTTGCCGCCGTAGGCGGAGTCGACCTGCGCGACGAGCGTCGTGGGAACGTGCACGATCGCCACGCCGCGCTGGTAGGTCGCGGCGCAGAACCCGGCGAGATCGCCGACGACGCCGCCTCCGAGCGCGACCACGTGGTCGGCGCGGGTCATGCCGGCGGCGGCGAGCGCGTGCCACACGCGTTCGGCGCTCGCGAGCGTCTTGCTCGCCTCGCCAGGCGAGATCGCGATCGTCGCCGCCAGCTCCCCCAGCCGGTCCGCGTAGAGGCCGCAGACCGTCTCGTCGCTCACGCAGAACGAGCGCGACAGCGATCGGTCTAGCGGCCAGCTCTCGTCGGGATCGCCGGCGCCGAGCAGGCCGCGGCCGATGAGCACGGGATAGTCGCCGGATGCCGATCTCGCCCACAGCAGCCGCGTGCCCTCTGGCGCGGCGGAGAGCGCGCGCAACGCGCCGAGCGTCCGCGGTGCGCCGCCCTGGGGGAGGTCGGGGAGGAAGGCGTCGGCGAGCTCCCGATACGTCGCGAGGCGCCGTGAATGCAGCGCGAGGAACTCCTCGCGGTCGCGCGCCAGTGGCCGTTCGGTCCCGTCCTGCGAGGCATGGACGCGCTCCCAGGCGATCAGCGGATCGACGTCGAGCAGCACGGTCAGGTGCGATGCGAGCGCATCGCGCACGCGGCCGGAGCCGACGGCGCCGCCCCCGAGCGCGATCACGTCCTGCGGGCCGGCCTGCGCGAGCAGCTCGCAGATGAGCTGCTCCTCCTTTGCGCGGAACGCCGGCTCGCCGTGCAGCTCGAACTCGCGCGCGAGGGGATGGCCCAGGCGGCTCTCGAGCAGCGCGTCGCTGTCGAGCGGCGTGACGCCGAGCGCGTCGGCGAGCTCGGCGGCGACGGTCGACTTGCCGGCGCCCATGAAGCCGATCAGGACGAACGCCATCCGATCCGCTCCTCGTAGGCGCGGACGGCTTCGAGGACGTCGTCGATGTGGTCGCCGCCGAACTTGCGCCTGTAGGCGTCCGCGAGCACGAACGCGACCATCGCCTCCCCCACCACTCCGGCGGCGGGCACCGTGCACGAATCGGTGCGCTCGCGCAGCGCCTGCGCCGGCTGATGGGTCTCGGTGTCCACGGACTGCAGCGGCTTGGTCAGCGTCGGCAGCGGCTTCATCGCGCCGCGAACGATGAGCGGGCAGCCGTTCGTCATCCCGCCCTCGAGGCCGCCGGCGCGGTTGGTCTCGCGGTAGTAGCCGCGCTCGTGTGAGTAGAAGATCTCGTCGTGCGCCTCCGATCCGGGCAGCCCGGCTACCGCGAAGCCGTCGCCGATCGCAACTCCCTTCACGGCCTGGATCGAGCAGATCGCCATCGCGAGCCGCCCGTCGAGTCGCTGCTCCCAGGAGACGTAGGAGCCGAGTCCCGGGACGAGCCCGAAGGCCTGCACCTCGAAGACGCCGCCGAGCGACTCGTTGGCCCTGCGCAGCTCGTCGATCTCCGCCACCATCGCCCTGGTCGCCTCGGGGTCCAGGCAGCGAACGGGCGAGCGATCCACCTCGGCAAAGTCCTCCGGCGTGAGCGGACGCTCGCGAGCGGGCGCGCGGACCGAGGCGATCTGGACGACGTGCGAGTGAACGTACGCGCCGAGGGCGCGGAGGAACGCCTTGCACAGAGCTCCACCGGCCACGCGCGCGGCGGTCTCGCGCGCGGAGGCACGCTCGAGGATGTTGCGGACGTCGCTCTGCTTGTACTTCTGCGTGCCCACGAGGTCGGCGTGGCCGGGGCGCGGCAGGTGGACCTCCTCGATGTCCTCGGCGACCGGCCACGGGCTCATGCGCGCTTCCCAGTTGGCGTAGTCGCGGTTGACGACCTGCAGCGCTACCGGGCTGCCGAGCGTGCGCCCATGGCGCACCCCGCCGGTGACCTCGGCGGCGTCGCGCTCTATCTTCATGCGCCCGCCGCGGCCGTGCCCGAGCTGGCGGCGCGCCATGTCGTGGTTGACGTCATCCATCGACAGCTCGAGACCCGCCGGCAGACCCTCGACGATGCATGTCAGGCCGGGACCGTGCGACTCGCCGGCGGTTATCAGACGGAGCGCCACAGCTCCTAGCTTATTTGCTGAGAACTCAGCGCCTGTCGCGCTGCCGGGGCTCAGGCGCCGGCGCGGGCGGCTGTGCCGCCCGTGAAGGCGAGCACGCCAACTACCGAGGAGTCACGCATACCGGGGACCGAGACCAGTCCCGCCTCACTCAGCAGCTCGCGTCCCGCTGAGGACTCGGCGCGGCGGATGCTCGTCACCGCCGCGCTCGACGCGGTGGCTGACGTGACGCTGACGATGTGCAGTTCGTAGGTGGTCGCAGTGCCGTTTGGCGCAAGGTATTCGAGCTGCTCGGACTGTCCCGGCTGCAGGTCGATCTCCTGGCATTGCAATGAGCTCGGCACGCAGACGGCGTTGCCGTGGAGGATCGCTTCGCCGACGACCGTGAAGGTCGCACTCTTGCCGCCGGAGGTCACCCCTCTGAACACGAGCAGCGGCAGCTTGGCTGAGGGGAGCGGGGTCAAGAGCTTGAGGTCTTCATATGGAGTCAGCGAGGGGGCGACGCCGAACTGCACCGTCACGTAATAGACCGTGGTCGGCTTGGACGGTGTCGAGGGCTTCGACGGCGCCGCGGGCTTGGTTTCGCCTTTCGATTCTTCTGCCGGTGCGGCGCCGCCGGACTTCGAGCCGACCGTGGTCGAGGAGGCCGGCGTCGTCGAGGAGCCGGAGCTCGTTGTGGCGCTGGAGGTAGCCGTGCTGGACGTGCCGGCTGAGGTCAGGCTCACGGTGCCGGGAAGCGGTGTGAACGGGTCATGCGCGGATCCGCGACGCTGCTCAGCGGTGCCGTTCGTCGTCTCGGCCAGGGCCTCGTTGGGGTTGCCTTTGGATTCGCTCACGCTCAGGCTCGCCGGTCCGCTGGACGCGGTGGCCCCGGCTGGCGCTTCGGAGCTCGAGCCGCCGCCGAGCACGGCGTAGGCGAGCGCGGCCACTACCGCGACGGCGACGAGGGCGAGGAACGGCAGCATGCGCCTGTCCAGCAGGTCGTCCTTGAGGGCGTTCAGGAAGTCGCTCATGGGGTCACCCGTGCGACCGCCGGAGCGGTCGGGGAGCTCGAGGCTCCGCTTGTCGAGCTCACGGGCGTCGTGGCGCCCGCGGGCGAGGATGGGGTAGCGCCGCTGGTCAGACCCTGGCTCGCCGGGAGCACGTATGCGCTTGCGGTGATCGTGCCAGTCAGCAGCTGCGGGCCGCGCGAGGCGCTCGTCTGACTGGAGCTGGACGTCAGCGGCCCGAGTTTGATGCTCTGGATCGTCAGCAGCCGCCCGCTGACATCCAGGATGCCAGACGCGTTGCGCACGGTGAAGTCGTTGAGCTGCTGGAAGAGGTGTTCGAGGTTGAAGAAGGTTCCGTTGAAGACGAAGGTGAACGGCATCTGGGTGAAGGCGGTCGGGGCCGCGGCGCCAGACGAGGCGCCAGACGAGGCGCCAGACGTCGTTGGCGTGCTGCTCGACGTGCTGGAGGCGCCACCCGTGCCGCCGGTGCCTGTCGAGGAGGCGACGATCGAGGAGAAGTCCACGCTCTTCCGGTCGGACGCCAGCGAGAGCTGGTAGATCAGCGACGGAACTTCGTCGGTCGGGGGGACCGCTTTGCCGAGGCTTATGACCGAGCTGTACGCGGAGGCGTACTTGGCCTGCGCGGCCTGGGCTTCGCTGCGCTTAGTTTCGGCGCTCGTAAGCTGCGACTTGGCTTCCGCCACCTGCGCGGCCAGCTTGCTCGCCTGTTGGCGCTTGGGCGATACGACCAGCAGCCAGGCGCCAGCCAGGGCGACGAGGACCACCACGCCGATGACGACCATGCGATCGCGGCCGGTCACTTGGCACCTCCTGTCGATTCCGAGCCCGTATCGGCCACGGTGGTCGTCTCAGATGCGCTCACCGAGGGCGTGGGGATGGGGTCGAAGGTGACCTGGACGGTGTAGGCCGGCTGGCCGGGTCCGCATCCACCGTTGACGCCGCTTCCACCCTCGGCCGAGACCGACGCGGTGGAGCTCTGTAGCGTCACGTTGCTGACGCCGTCGATCAGGCGCAGGCGGTTGAGCATCACGGCAACCGCCGGCTGGCTCGTGGCGCAGCCCGTCAGCGTGAAGACGGGGACGCTGCCGGGCGGAGTGGCCGAGGTGACGGTCGAGCTCGCGGCTTTCGACGCTGATGTCCCGGCAGCCGCAGTCGAGGAGGTCGAGGACCCGGTGCCCGAGAGCGGAGCGATCGTGCCCGTGAGCGAGTTGACCGAGACATAGAGGGGCAGCACGCGACCGAACTCGTGCATCACGTGAGCCCAGTCGAAGCGCGAGCCGGCCAGTTCGAGAACCGCCTTCGTGCGCTGTTCGCGCAGCGACACGAAGCTCGTGTACGGAGCCAGCTTGCTCGCTTCGGCCTGGGCCCGCTGCGCCTGCGCGGTCAGTGTCGTAAGCTGGCCGCGATCGCTCGAGATCTGTTTGTCCGCCCGGCCGTAGAGGAACGCGAACAGGGCGAAGGCTCCGAGCAGGACGAGCACCGCGTAGGCGGCGCCTTCAGAGCGCCCAGCGCCGACAGGCGCACCTGCCCGCTGCTCGCCGGGGATCAGGTTTACGGCTCTCATTGCGGCGCCTCCGTTGTGGAGAGGCCGGCGGCGACGGCCAGCCGATGCGCGGAGACCGTTCCCGCGAGCCGCTCGTCGGCGAGCGGGACCGCCTCGGTGCGCACCTGGACGCCGAGTGCGAGCTCGAGCGCCGCGCCAAAGCCGGGGATGTCCTGTGCCGCGCCGCTCAGCACGACGTGCGAGACCTCGCCGCCGCCCTCCTGGGAGCGGTGGAAGTCGAGGGAGTTGCGCACCTCGCCGGAAATCTCACGCACGCCGTTCTCGAGCACTTCGCGGACCTCCGAGTCCGACTGCGACTGCTGCGCCGCCGCCGCCACCACCGGCGCGGGCGCAGGCGCCGGCTCCACGGCGACCATCTCCTCGTAGCTCATCGCGCGCTCGCGTGCTGCGTGGTCAGCCTCGCTGTCGAGCGGGTCGCCGGCGGGGGCAATCTCCTCGGGGGCGATCTCCTCGGGCATCTCGACCTGCGGGGGCAATTGCTCAGCCGGAGCCACTGCCGCTGCGTCGGCCCCGGCGGGCTGGAGATCCACCGAGGCCAGCAGCGTGTGCGCCTCCCTCAGGGGAATGCCACGGCGCACCGCAAGCTCGCTCGCCATCCCCTCGAGGCCGCCGCCCACGACGCGGGTGAAGCGGCAGATGGTTCCCTCGGCGATCGCCAGGTTCGTCAGCCCGTCGACGTTCAGGTAGAGCACGCGCCCGGGGCCGTCGGGCTCGGGCCGGTACAGAGAGCGGATCAGTGCGAAGGCCGACAGGTCGACCCCTTCGGGGGTGAGGCCGGCAGCGCGCACCGCGGCGAGCAGGCGTTCGACCATGTCGCGCTGGGCAGCGACGAGGACCACGCGCTGGCGGGGACCGCCCGGCGTGTCGATCACGCCCAGCGGGTGGAAGTCCAGGACGGCGTTGCTGAGCGGCATCGGAACCTGGTCCTGGGCCTGGAATTTGACCGCCGCGGCGAGTTCCTTCTGGTCGGTCAGCGGAGGCAGCTCGAGCGTCCGCAGGACGGTGCGCTGGTTGGCGACACCGACGCGCACGCGCTTGCTCAGGCTGCTGCCGGCGAACAGCTCGCGCAGAGCGTCGCTGAGAGCGCCGTCGTCCGCCACTTCGCCGTCGCGCACCGTGTCGGCCTCAAGCGGCCGCGCGGCGGCGCGATCGGCGACGATCGCGCCGTTGACGCGTGCCTGGACGGCTGCGACGAAGCCCGGCTGGATGTCCAGGCCGACGATGTCCGCGCCGGATCGGCGGCCTAGACCGAGATCGAGGTTCATGTTCAGTGACGGGAGTCGCATCTGCAGTGGCGGCGCCTCAGTGCGCTGTTGTGCTCGCCGCACGGGGGGTATCGGCGTCCTGGCGGCGGCGCTTTAGTGAACGAAGTGATTGACGTAGAGATCGACGAGTGGTTGGCCGGCGAATACGGCCACGAGCGCACCGATCGCGAGGAATGGCCCGAACGGAATGGCCGTCTTGCGGCCTGCGCGCGCGCCCTTGCGGGCGATGATGAGCGCTCCGACGATCACGCCGGTGAGCAGCGCGATGAGGATCGCCGCTGCGACCGCCGGCCCGAGCAGGAGCCCCATCACGGCCGCGAGCTTGACGTCTCCCATGCCCATCCCACCGGGATACGCCAGGGCGGCGATCAGCAGAAAGCCGCCGGCGGCGAGCGCCGCGATCAGCCGTTGCGGCTCTCCTGCGGGGTCCAGTGCGACGCCGATGAGCACCGCGAGCACCGCCCCGAGCGCCGTGATCCGGTTGGGGATGATCCGGTACTCGAGATCGATCAGGGCCGCGGGGACGACGAGCAGGATGAGGACGATGCTGAGCGCGATCGCAACCGCGGAATGGTGGGCGATGACGGCGCCGACGCACAGGGCGGCGGTGAGGGCCTCCACGAGCGGGTAGCGGGGAGAGATTGGAGCCGAGCAGCTGCGGCAGTGGCCGCGGAGCATCAGCCACGAGATGATCGGCACATTGTCGTAGGGCTTGACGTGCGTCCCGCACGCGGGACAGCGCGACGGCGGCGTCACCAGCGACTCGTGGCGCGGCAGGCGATATGCGACGACGTTCAGGAACGACCCCATGGCCGCGCCGATCACGCCGGCGAAAGTCACTGCCTCCATGGGGCTTGATCGGTAGCAGGGCTTCGAAGCTTGAGCGACGGAGGTGGGCGCCGGCGCGCGGACGCCTCGCGCCGCAGCGCGGGCGTGACGTGCCCCAGCTGGCTCATGCCGCGGTCAACGACACGTTCATCCCGCGCCCCGCTGTCTACCAGGGCCCGCCCGACGCCGCACAGCCGCCTTCGGCTTTTTTGGTCGGGGTTTCGCACACGTGGGTCACTTCGCCATTGGCACTCCGTGTGATCGTGAACGTGTCGCCATCGGGCTCGGCTTTTGCGGTCACTTCGTAGCCCTTGCCTTCTTCGATCGATTTGGCAGTGCTCAGGTACGTAGTGGTCGTGCTTTCGGCGATCGGGATCGATTTTTCCAGTTCCGCGAGCACTTTCGGTTCCGTTATCGTCGCGTAGCTGCCGCCGTTGTCGGTCGCGATCGTCTCGGCCGTCGTCTCAGCGGTACGCACGAGCTCCTTCGCCTGCGCGTCGTTCGCCTTGGCCTTCTGGTTCAGGAAGGACGGAATCGCGATCGCCGCCAGGATGCCGATTATCAGGATGACGACCAGGAGCTCGATGAGCGTGAAACCACCCTCATCGTTCCAGCGCTGGCACACTCGGCACGACATTGAATCCTCCTCGGATCCGGTTATGGGGCGCCAGACCTCGGTGATCGCCCCAAGTGGCGATGCGTACCCCATGCAGAGGGCCGCCGGCTTTGCTACGCACCCTGAGATGCCTTGCCTTCAGACCGCGGCACTGGCTTCGTGATGCCAATCGGCGCCTCGATGTCAGCTCGTGACTGCCGCGCGCCCCCGTGGACGGATGGCCTTGTCGCGTGAAACGGGCCCAGCGGGCCTCCCAAAAGCAGAGAGGCGGCCGCTCGGCCGCCTCTCCTCATCATTGACGCGAGCAAGGCCGCGCGGATGGTTCTACCAGGAGCCGCCCGATTTCGGACAGCCGCCTTCGCCGTTCCCGCTCACGGTTTTACAAACGTGTGTCACTTCGCCACTGGCATTACGCTTGATCGTGAAGGTGTCGCCATCGGGCTCGGCGGTCGCGGTGACTTCATAGCCCTTGCCTTCTTCGACTTCGGTCGCAGCGCTCAACCACGCGGTGGTTTTGCTTTCCGCGATCGGGATCGTTTTTTCAACTTCGTTCAGCTGTTTCGGTTCTTTGATCGTCGAGTAGCTGCCGTTGTTGTCCGTCGAGATCGTCTCGGCCGTCGTCTCAGCCGTACGCACGAGCTCCTTCGCCTGCGCGTCGGAGGCCTTGCTCCTCTGGTTCAGGAACGACGGAATCGCGATCGCGGCGAGAATGCCGATGATCAGGATAACCACCAGAAGCTCGATGAGCGTGAAACCACCCTCATCCTTCGAGCGCTGGCGCAGTCGATACAACATTTGAATCCTCCTTGGATCCTGTTACAGGGCGCCAGCCCTCGGTAATCGCCTCAAACGGCGATGCGGCCCCCATCTCGAGAGCCGCCGGCTTTGCTACGCACCTTCACGATGCTCACCTTGGCACCTCGGAACTGGCTGTGTCCTGCCAATCGGTGGCTTCCCACATACCTGTGAGCGCGGCGGTTCTCCGCTGGACCAATGGGCGATATCGCGCGCGAGGAGATACCCCCCGCTCTGACAGAGAAAAGGAGGCGGCCCGGGGGCCGCCTCCTCAAACCTGCCTTGCATCACGCGGGCAAGCCCGCGCGGATGGCTCTACCAGGAGCCGCCCGATTTCGGACAGCCGCCTTCGCCTTTACCGCTAGCGGTTTTACAAACATGTGTCACTTCGCCGTTGGCGTTGCGCTTGATCGTGAATGTGTCGCCATCGGGCTCTGCGGTCGCGGTGACTTCGTAGCCCTTGCCTTCTTCGACTTCGGTCGCACCACTCAGCCACGCGGTGGTTTTGCTTTCCGCGATCGGGATCGTTTTTTCAACTTCGTTCAGCTGTTTCGGTTCTTTGATCGTCGAGTAGCTGCCGTTGTAGTCCGTCGCGACCGTCTCTGCCGTCGTCTCGGCCGTGCGCACGAGCTCCTTCGCCTGCGCGTCGGAGGCCTTGCTCCTCTGGTTCAGGAACGACGGAATCGCGATCGCGGCGAGAATGCCGATGATCAGGATGACAACCAGAAGCTCGATGAGCGTGAAACCACCCTCATCCTTCGAGCGCTGGCGCAGTCGATACAACATTTGAATCCTCCTTGGATCCTGTTACAGGGCGCCAGGCCTCGGTAAATCGCCTCAAACGACGATGCGTCCCCCACTTCGAGAGCCGCCGGCTTTGCTACGCACCTCTAGATGCTTGCCTTGGCACCTCGGAACTGGCTTTGTCAGCCCGTGCATCGACTCGCGTGCGAATTATCTTTACGACTGCACGAAGGTTTGGACGCATGACTTTTTACGCGATCCTTACACAGCGGCAAGAGGTGAGAGACGGCTTGCGTGAGAAGTCTGACTTCGGCCGCTACGAGCCGGGCCCGGACGGCGCCTGCGCCGGCGCGTCCTCGCCGGCGTCCTTTAGCCACCTCGCCTGCGCGTTGACCCCGCTCGAGCGGACCCCGCTGCCGCCGCACCACGGACAGCTCACCCTGCTGGCCGCGCCGCCGAGGTGGGAGATCACCTGGCCCGTGCCGCGGCAGGGCATACACTCCCGCGGCCGATGGGAAGACTCCGCGCCATCCTCGCCGCTCCGGCCCCGATCGCCGCTGTCGCCTCTGTCGCTGGGCATGAAGCCGCCCAGACTAGCGTTCCGGACATGAGAAGACGTCCGCGGGAGTGGGAGTGGGCAGCCGTGGGGCTGATCACAGTCGGGGCGGCGGTGTTGCGGCTGCTCTACATCGACAGGGTTTCGCCGGACCCGTTCTACGACGCCGCCGTGCGCAGCATGGGCCTCTCATGGCACAACTTCTTCTTCGGCGCGTTCGAGCCCGGCGGCAGCGTGTCGATCGACAAGCCGCCGGTCGACCTGTGGCTGCAGGTGGCGAGCGTGAAGCTGTTCGGGTTCAGCTCGACGACGCTCAAGCTACCCGAGGCGTTTTCAGGCATCCTCGCAGTGCCGCTGCTGTTTGTGGCGGTCCGCCGGATGTGGAACGGCGCGGCGGGGCTTGCGGCCGCGCTCGCCCTGGCGGTGCTCCCGATCGAGGTGATCACCTCGCGCAGCGACACGATGGACGGCGTGATGATGCTGCTGATCGTGCTTGCGCTGCTGCTGGTGGTGCGCGCATGCGAGACCGGCCGCAGCGCCTGGCTTCTGGGCGCCGCCGCGGTGCTGGGCGTGGCGTTCAACGTGAAGCTGCTCGAGTCGCTCGTGGCGATGCCGGGGCTGCTCGCGTTCGCGTACCTTGGCATGCCGCGCCCGCGCCGCGCGCGCCTGCTCAGGCTCGGCGCGGCCGCTGCGGTGTACGTGGTCGTGGCGCTGTCGTGGCTGACCGCGACGCTGCTTGCCCCGGCTCACGACCGGCCGTACGCGATCGGCTCGACAAACGGCAGCGCGTGGAACGCCGCGTTCGTGTTCAACGGGACCGACAGGCTGGGCGGGAAATCGCCCGAACCTCAGTTCACGGCGTATCAGCCGGGGCATCACTACCCGGAAGCAACGCAGTCCGAGCGCGACCACATCCCGATCGTGCCGCCCTCTCCAACGCGCCTGCTCGCACGGATCGGACCGCTGTCCGGCGAGCGGCTCGGGCTCGAGATCCTGGCGGCGTTGCTGCTCGGGATTCCCGCGCTCGCGTGGGGTCTGCGAGGAGAGGTGGATGGAGAGACGGCGCAGGCCGAGGCGGCGCAGGGCGAGGCGGCGAGTGTCGAGGCGCCGAGCGAGTACCGGGTGCGCATGCGCCGCGCGGTGGCCGCTGGGCTGGTGCTGTGGTTGCTGACGGGCATCGCGCTGTTCAGCGCGATGGCGCGCCTTCACCCACGCTACGTCGACGGATTCACGCCTGCGGTCGCGGCGATGCTGGGGATTGGCGGCGCGTGGGCCTCGCGGCGGGGACGCTGGCGCACCACGGTGCTCGTCGTGACGCTGCTCATCGTGGTCATATATGCCGAGCGCCTGCTGTACGGCACGCGGGTCGCGTGGTGGGTCACGCTGCTCGCGGCGCTCGCCGCCGTCGCCTGCGCCGGGCTTGCACGCCTGCCGGCAGCGGCGAGGGTGCGGAGGTACCTGATGCCCGCCGGCGTGCTGGCGCTGACGATGACGGCGATCCTTGCGGTTCCGCTCGGCGCCGACGTGACGGCGATCAACGACGGCGTCAGCGACGCGGGCTACGTCGGCGCGCTGCCGAGCGAAGAGCAGCACCTCGTGAGCGCCTACCTGCGCGCGCACCAGGACGGCGCAAAGTACGAGGTTGCGGCCGAGTCGGCGACGCAGATCGGATCGCTGATCGTCCAGGACGCGCGCCCGATCGTGGTCCTGACGACCTACAATGCGCGCGTCTTCACGACGGTCGCCGAGCTCGAGCGCCTGATCGCCCGCGGACAGGTCCGCTATGCCTTTCTGAACACGTTCTGCGCCCCGCAGGGCGCATCGCTGAACGCCGCCTGCTCGGCACCGGCCCGATGGGTGCGTGCGCACGGCACCGACGTCTCGCGCCAGGCGGGGCTGCACGAGGACAAGGTGCTGTGGCTGCTGCCGGGGGCACGGGCGTGAGCGCAGGCGCAGGAGCGCCGTCTCTCGAGACCCTGGCCGCCGGTGCTCGGGCAGCCGGCAGGCTCGCGCTCGACACGGAGTTCATGGGCGAGGGCCGCTACCGGACGCTCCTGTGCCTCGTGCAGCTCGCGATTCCCGAGGGCGGGGACGCCGCCGAGCGCATCGCGGTGGTCGATCCGCTCGCGGAGGACGTCGACGGCGCTCCGCTCGCGGCCGTGCTCGCCGACCCCGCGGTCCGGGTCGTCGTGCACGCCGGCCGCCAGGACGTCGCGCTGATGCGCAGGCGCTTTCAGACCGAGGTCTCGAACGTCTTCGACACGCAGATCGCAGCAGGTTTCGCCGGCTTGGGGGCGCAGGCGTCCTACGATTCGCTGCTCGCGGAGATCCTCGGCCTGCGCGTCGCGAAGACGGCGAGCTTCACGCGCTGGGACGCCCGCCCGCTCTCGCCTGAGCAGCTCGCCTACGCGCGCGAGGACGTGGTGCACCTGCTCGAGCTGGCCGCGGAGCTTGAGCGGCGCCTGGTCGACCTCGGCCGCCTGGATTGGGCACGCGAAGAGTGCCAGCCGCTCGAGCGCTCCAGCGACGAGCGCGACGTCGAGACCATCTTCTCACGCCTGCCGCGCATCGCCGCCCTCAGCGCCGCCGCGCGCCCAGTCGCCCGCGAGCTCGTGAGCTGGCGCGAGCAGACCGCCGCCCGCCAGAACCGGCCCGTGCAGAGCGTCCTGAGCGACGCGGCGCTGATGGAGATCGCCAAGCGCACGCCGTCCTCGCGCGCCGATCTCGAGAAGATACGCGGCGTCGGCGCGAGCAACGGCCGGCGGCGAGCGGAGGAGCTGCTGGACGCCGTCCGGAGGGGCCGGGAGCAGCCGCCGGAACCGCCGCCCGAGCGCTCGCGGCTCCCGCCGCCGAAGCCCGACGACGCCCCGCTAGTGGCGCTGGCGGAGGCACTCCTGCGCGCCCGAGCGCGCGAGGCGGGGCTCGCCTACGAGCTGCTCGCGGCGCGCGCCGATCTGCAGGCGATTGTCGCGGCCAGGCGGACGGGTGGCGAGGCCGAGGTGCGAACCCTGCAGGGGTGGCGGCGCGAGCTCGTGGGCGGCGAGCTGCTCGAACTGTTGGACGGCCAGGTGTCGCTGTCGGTGCTCGATGCCGGCCGCGTCCGACGCGTTCGCGTGGAGGGCCGGCCGGCCGGCGCCTGAGCCGAGGATCGGCTATTCGATGTGGTTGTAGACTTCGAACAGCGGCAGGTACATCGAGATCACGATGAACCCGACCATGCCGCCGATCACCATGATCATGATCGGCTCGAGGATCGACGTCAGCGCCTTGACCGACGCTTCGACCTGTTCCTCGTAGAACTCGGCGACCCTGTCGAGCATCGCGTCGAGCGCACCTGTCTCCTCGCCGACGCCGACCATGTGCGTCACCATCGCAGGGAAGATCGGCGCGCGAGCCAGCGGCGCCGCGATCGTCCCGCCGCGCTTGACCGAGGCGATCACGCCCTCCATCGCTTCTTCGACGGCGACGTTTCCGCCGGTCTTTCCGGTGATGTCGAGCGCCTGCAGCAGAGGGACGCCGGCGCCCGTTAGCGAGGCGAGCGTGCGCGACCAGCGCGCGACCGCGACCTGCTGGACGATGGCGCCGATCTTCATCGGGATGCGCAGGCGAAAATGGTCCCATTGCGGCCGTCCCCATGAGGATTTCTTCCACTTGATGAAGGCGATGGCGACGGCCGCCGCGGTTCCGAACATCAGCCACCAGTAGCCGGTGACCATTTCCGAGAGCAGCACGGAAACCTTCGTCAGCGTGGGGAGTTCGCCGCCGAACTGCTTGAAGACGCCGACGAACACCGGCACTAGGAAGGCGACCAGCGCCATCATCACGCCGACCGCGAAGATGATCACGAGCGTCGGATAGACCATCGCCGCTTTGATCTGGCGACGCAGCCCGGCGTCCTTCTGAAGCTGGTCGGCGACGCGCATGAGGGCGTCCTCGAGCACCCCTCCCGTCTCCCCCGCCTGCGTCATCGCTACGAACAGCGGATTGAAGACCTTTGGGTGGCGAGCCATCGCGTCGCTCAGCGAGAGGCCGGCCTCGACGTCCTTGCGGACGGCGACGATCGTCTGCTTGAGGAACTTGCTCTCGGTCTGTTCCTCGAGCACGTAGAGCGAGCGCAGGATGCTCATTCCGGAGGAGATCATCGTCGAGAGCTGGCGTGAGAAGATCGCCAGGTCGTTGGCCTTGACCCTCTTCATGAAGGCGAGCTCGATCTCGCGCGAGGAGTGCTTGTCGGCGATATCGAGGACGATCAGCCCGCGCTGCTTGAGCTGGTCGGAGACCGCCTGCTTGGAGTCTGCCTCGACCTCGCCACGCGCCTTCGCGCCGGTGAGATCTATGGCCTTGAAGACGTAGGTGCTCATGTCCGCTGCCTAGGCGGCCGCCAGGGAGCCGGCTCCCAGCAGGCGCCTCAGCTCCTCCGGGGTCGCCGAGCGTGCCTCGGCGAGCTTCTGCGTGATCTTGCCCTGGCGCACGAGCATCGCCAGAGCCGCGTCCATCGTCTGCATCCCGGCGGCCGAGCCGGTCTGCAGCACCGAGTAGATCTGATGGGTCTTGCCCTCGCGGATCAGGTTGCGAACGGCCGGGTTGGGCACCAGCACCTCGCAGGCGACGACGCGACCGGAGCCGTCTGAGGTGGGTAGCAGCTGCTGGGTCATGATCCCCTGCAGGGCGACCGACAGCTGCACCCGGACCTGCCCCTGCTGATGCGCGGGGAAGACGTCGATGATGCGGTCGATCGTCTGGGCGGTGTCCTGGGTGTGCAGCGTCGCAAACACGAGGTGACCTGTCTCGGCAGCGGTCAGCGCCGTCGAGATCGTCTCGAGGTCGCGCATCTCGCCGACAAGGATCACGTCCGGGTCCTGGCGCAGCGCGGCCTTCAACGCGTCGCCGAAGCTGTGCGCGTCAGAGCCGAGCTCGCGCTGGTTGACGATGCACTTCTTGTGGCCGTGGAGGAACTCGATCGGATCCTCGATCGTCATGATGTGCTCCTCGCGCGTGCGGTTGATCTCGTCGATCATCGCCGCGAGCGAGGTGGACTTCCCCGACCCGGTCGGGCCCGTCACGAGCACGAAGCCGCGCGGCCTGCGGGTGAAGTCGTGGACGGTCGCCGGCAGCCCAAGCTCGTCGATCGAGGTCAGGCCGAAGGGGATCAGGCGGAAGGCGGCGCCGATCGCGCCGCGCTGGTAGTAGGCGTTGACGCGGAAGCGGGCGTGGCCCGGGATCGAGTACGCGAAGTCCAGTTGCCAGTTCGTCTCCAGACGCTGGCGCTGATCGCCGGTGAGGATCGAGTAGATGATCTCGCGCGTGTCCGTCGAGGACAGCTCTGGGTATTCCTCGAGCGGCCCGAGGCGCCCGCGGACGCGGACGCTCGGGTGGGCTCCGGCGCTGAGGTGAAGGTCTGAGGCGCGGCGGTGTACGACCTCCATCAGCAGATCTGCGAAATCGATGTCCATGGTTGGGCGCATCGACCCACGACACGCCGCGTTCGCACGGCGGCTCGAGAGAGTGGACGAAGATTCGAGTGCTGTGCGTTGTCTGCCGCCGAGCTTGCGGTCGTGAATCAGTTGCTGCCGATGACGCGACCGATCTCGGTGATCGCCGTGCGGCCCTCCCTGACCTTGTCGAGGCCGTCGTCGCGAAGGCGTCTCATCCCCTGCTTCATCGCGAGCTCGCGGATCGCCTCGGCCGGCTGCCGTTCCAGCGCCATCGTCTGGATCTCGGGCGTCACGTCCATGACCTCGTACAGCCCCACCCGGCCGCGGAAGCCGCTCCCGCCGCAGCGCCGGCAGCCGACCGGCTCGTAGGCCTCGAGCTCGACGCGCGCCTTGTAGCCGTTTTCCTGCAGGACCCTCGCAGGGATGATCGTGCGTCGCTTGCAGCTCGCGCAGAGCATCCGCGCCAGGCGCTGAGCGACCACGCACTCGATCGAGGAGGCGACCAGGAAAGGCTCGACCCCCATCTCGATCAAGCGAGTGATCGCGGACGGTGCATCATTCGTGTGAAGGGTTGAGAGGACCAGGTGCCCGGTCAGCGCTGACTCGACCGCTATCTGGGCGGTCTCGCGGTCGCGGATCTCTCCCACCATGATCACGTCGGGGTCGGCGCGCACCATCGCGCGCAGACCGGCCGCGAAGGTGAGACCGACCTTCGGGGCCACCTGAACCTGCGTGAGCCCGGCCATTTCATACTCGACGGGGTCCTCGACGGTGATGATGTTCTTCTCGGGCGTGTTGAGCAGCTGCAGCGCCGCGTACAGCGTCGTCGACTTGCCTGAGCCGGTCGGCCCTGTGACGAGCACAGCGCCGTGGGTCTCGCGGCAGGCGTGTTCGAAGCGCTCGCGCTCGCCGTCGGCCATGCCGAGCTTGTTGAGCTCGACGACGACCGAGGCCTTGTCGAGGACGCGCATGACCGCGCCCTCGCCGTGGACGCTCGGCATCGTCACGACGCGCAGGTCCACGTGCCGCCCGTCGACGACGAGCCCGACGCGGCCGTCCTGCGGGAGGCGGTGCTCGGCGATGTTCAGCTCGGCCATGATCTTGATGCGCGAGATCGCGCCGGCGGCCAGCTTGCGTGGAACGGTCGTGATGTCCTGCAGGACCCCGTCGATGCGGAAGCGCACGCGCAGCTCGCGCCCCTCAGGCGCAAGGTGCACGTCGGAGGCGCCGCGCTCGACGGCCTGCGCGACGATCTGGTTGACGAGCTTGATGACGGGCGCGTCTTCGGAGGTGTCGTGCAGGGCGACGACCTCGCCGCCTTCGTCCTCGGCTTCCTCGGTGCGCTCGACGGACTCCCCGACGACGTCTTCGAGCCTGTCCAGGCGAGAGACCAGGGCGGCGATGTCGTCCGGCGGGGCCACCGCGACGCGAATCTCGTAGCCGGTCATGATCGCGATGTCGTCGACCGCAAGCACGTTCGATGGATCGGCCATCGCCACCAGCAGCGTGCGCTTGTCGGCGAACGCCACGGGGACGGCCTGATAGCGCTTCGCGATCGCCGTCGTGACCAGGTTTGCGGCGCCCATGTCCACCGAGAAGACGCCGAGGTCGAGATGGTCCAGCCCGTAGCGCTCGGCGAGCGCGCGCGCGAGCCCGTCCTGGGTGATCACGGCGTGCTCGATCAGCACGCGCTCGGGGGTGGTTCCGGAGATGCGAGAGGTCTCGAGTGCATCCTCGACCTGGGCGCGCGATGCGAGGCCCATGTCGACGATCACGTCGGTGAGAAAGCGCGGCGAGGAGCCGCGGCGCGTCGGCTTCGTGATGCCGTTGAGCTCGCCGCGATCGGCCTTGGCGGCCGGCTCGGCCATGGGTTCGGCGGGGCTCTCGGCTCCTATCGGCTCGAAAGCCTGGTCGAGGTCCACGGTGTGAAGAGGGTTCTCGACGTCGAGGTCGGGCTCTGACTGGACCACGACCTGGATCTCGGGTTCGGTCGTGGGGAGCAGCGGGTCATCGATCGCGCGCAGCTGGCGGTCGACGCCCACCTCGCCGGACGCGCTCGGTCCGATCTCGAACTCAGAGTCCTCGTGCTCGCTGCGCTCGAGCGAGATCACCGGTTCGGCGTCCCCCAGTGGGTCGCCCTCTATGCCGAAGATCGCGTGCAGGTCGGGACTGGCTTCTTGGGGAGCGTCGCTCATAGCGGCCACGCTCCAATGCGATCGCCCTCAGCCGGGCTGGTCTTGCTCGCGTGCGGCGCTGCGCATGACCTCGAGGGGGGGCTGCCTGCCGGTCCACAGCTCGAAGCTGATCGCGCCCTGGGCGACCAGGATCTGCAACCCGTCGAGTGTGCGCGAACCGTGGGCTCTCGCAGCCGCGAGCAGCGGGGTGGATCCGGACCGGTAGACCATGTCGACGACATAGGAGTACTCACCGACTTGATCGAACGTCAGGCCGAGTTGGTTGAGCGTCTCATCCTCAGTAGCCGAGCGTTCTACCTCGAGGCCGACGGACGTGCAGTTGACGAGCAGGTCGGCCGGCTCGGGAGCGCGTACGGCCCTCACCCCGAGCTCGCTCGCGAGCGCCCTGGCGCGGGCGGCGGTTCGGTTCCAGACGGAGACCTCGCTCGCGCCGGACTCTCGCAGCGCCCAAGCGGCGGCGCGAGCGCTGCCGCCGGCACCGATAATGAGAGCGCGCATTCCTCGCGGCGAGACGCCGAGCGCCGCGATCAGACCGGGCGCGTCGGTGTTATCGGCGGCGATCATCCCATCAGGCGCGAACGTCAGCGTGTTAGCCGCTCCGATCGCGCTCGCCGTCTCGCTGGCCCGGTCCGCGAGGGCGAGCGCGGACTGCTTGTGCGGGATCGTCACGTTCGCGCCGACGAACCCCGAGTCGCGCAACGAGCGGGTCGTCTCCACGAACAGCCGCGGCGGGACCGGCAGCCGCTGGTAGTGCCAGTCGTCCATCGCGAGCGACGCGAGCGCGGCGTTGTGGATGGCCGGCGAGCGGCTGTGTGCGACAGGCCAGCCGAGAACCCCCAGCCGGGGCATCACTTCTTCTTGCAGATCGGGGGATGCCCGCCGTTGCGCTTGACCGCCGCCCTGTAGGCAGCCGCATTGGCTTCGAACGCGGCGAGCGTCGTCGAGAACACCTGCTCGCCGCAGCCGTCGGCCCCGGCGACGTAGTACAGGTATGGGACGTGCGCGGGGTGCGCGGCGGCGTAGATCGATGCGAGCCCCGGGTTCGAGATCGGCGTCGGCGGCAGGCCCGTGTGGGTACGCGTGTTGTAAGGCGAGTCGATGTGCAGCTGCGCTTCGCTCAGTTCGTGGGTGTAGGTCGCTATGCCCTCGCGCAGCTCGACCGCGTAGTAGATCGTGGCATCGATCCCCAGTGGCATTCCCAGGCGCAGGCGGTTGTAGACGACGGCGGCGATCTTCGGCCGGTCCCCTGGAACCACCGCCTCGCGCTCGATCATCGACGCGATCGTCAGCAGCTGATACGGCGTCACGTGCAGCGCGCGAGCTCGCCGTATCTCATCGGCGCCGAAGTTTTCCGTGAAGGCGACGAGCTGCTCATCAACCAGCTGGCTCACCGGCGCGCCGGGTTTCATGTCGTAGGTCGCGGGAAACAGGAAGCCTTCGAGATCCGGGGTGCCGGCAGGCGCTCCATAGTGGGCGGGATCCAGCAGCGCCGCGCGCCTGGAGGCAGCTCGGTAGCTGCCGGTGAGCGCGTCGGCACTGGCGATCTGCGCGATCTGCGCCCGCGTCTCGCCCTCGGGGATGAGCACCTTCACAACCGGAGGAGGAGCCGGGGTCCTCGTGCGAGTTGAGCCGAGTAGCGATCGAAACACGAAGAACACAGCCGCGACCGCCATGAGGAGCGCGACTACAGCGGCCAGCCGGACGGGAGGCGAGCGCCGCGCGCGCGATCTCGCTCGCAGCGCCGCCTCTGCATGGCCGTCAGGAGGGTGCGCCGGCGCGAGCGCTGCGGAGACCGCAGCCGGGACCGAGGACGAAGCCCCGGACACTGGTATCGGCGGTGTCGCTGGCGGAGCAGGTGAAGGGGCGGCGCGCGGCTCGATCGCAGGCGCAGCATCTCGCAGGCCGTTCGCCTCCGCACCTGAAGAGCCGCTCGCGCGGCGGCGGGCACGCTCTTCGCGAGCCCGCTCGCGTTCCTCGGCGGTTCGTTCGCGCGTCGGCCGTGATCGATTGCCGCGAGACAAGAAGAGGACCTTAACTGGATTGGGCAGCGAGCCAGCTCTCGAGCAGGTGGGCGGCTGCCCGCGAGTCCTCGCTGGCGGTGAACGGACCGTCCATCCGCTGGGCGATGCGGGTGGTGAACCGCTCGTCGTGCATCTCCACCGGGACGCCCTGGCCGAGGCGCGCCGACAGTCGCTTGGCGAAGGTGCGCGTCTCGCGGGTCTGCTCGGTGTCTGCACCGGCAAGCGACAGCGGAAGCCCGACCACCACGCGCTCGACTGCCCACTCGCCGACGAGCTCCTGCAGGGTCGCCAGGCCGCGCTTGGTCGCCGGCTGCGACACGACGGCGATCGGTGTGACGATCGTGCCGCTGGGGTCGCTCAGCGCGCAGCCGCAGCGCGCCTTCCCGTAGTCCAGGGCAAGCACCCGCCCCAGCGACTCACCTGACATCAGCCCGCAAGCGCCGACTCGATCGCCTTGCGCCCAGCGTCGATCGCAGCCCCGAGCTTCTGCGGATCCCGTCCGCCGGCCTGGGCCATCGTGTCGCGTCCCCCGCCTCCTCCTCCCACGACCTCCGCGGCGGCCTTGACCACGGCCCCAGCCTTGACGCCGCGCTCGACGAGCTCGGGCGCGACGCTCGCCACCAGGTGGACGCGACCGTCCGTGGCAGTGCCGAGGAGGATCGCGGCATCGCCCAGGCGACCCTTCAGCCGGTCGAGGAGATCCAGCAGCGCCTTCGCGTCGGAGACGTCGACGCGCGCCGCGAGGACTCGCGCTCCGGCGAGCTCATCGGCGTGCGAAGCGAGCGCGTCGAGGTCGACCTGCCCAGTGCCGCCGGCGGCGGCGCCCTCCTTCAGCGCCTTCTCGAGTCGCTTGCGCTCCTGCACCAGCGCGCGCGCTGCGCCGGGGGCATCGTCGGGACGCGTGCGCAGAACGGCGGCGACGTCGTTCAGCAGCCGGTCGTGCTCGCGCAGGAGCTCTACGGCAGCGGGCCCAGTGACCGCCTCGATCCTCCGCACGTTGGCTGAGCTGGAGGTCTCGCTGAGGATGCGGAACGCGCCGATCTCGGCGGTAGAGCGCACGTGCGTGCCGCCGCACAGCTCGCGCGAGTACTCGCCGTCGCCGATCTCGACCATGCGCACGACGTCGCCGTACTTCTCTCCGAACAGCGCCATCGCACCCAGCCGCTTCGCCTCGGCGAGCGTGGTGGTGATCGGCCGCACGGGGTCGTTTCGCGCGATCCATTCGTTGACGCGATCCTCCACGTCGCGCAGCTCCTCGGCGCTCAGCGCCTGACCGTGGCTGAAGTCGAAGCGCAGCTTGTCCGGGCCGACGTATGAGCCGGCCTGGCGAACATGGCCGCCGACGCGCTCGCGCAGGGCGGCTTGGAGCAGATGCGTCGCGGTGTGGTTGGCTTCGGTCGCGTGCCTGGCGACGCGATCGACGCGCGCGACGACCGGCTCTCCCTCATGCAGCGTGCCCTCCTCGAGGACCACTGCGAGCGCCTGATCGTCCCCCAACCGGAAGACGTCCTCCACGCGCGCCCTGCAGTCGCCGTCCGCGCATTCGATCGTCCCCACATCGGCGACCTGGCCGCCGCCAGCGGCATAGAACGGGGACTCGGTCAGCTTAACTAGGTAGCGGGCGCCCGCCGCTGCGCCCCCGGCGCCGTCGCCTGGATCGTGCCTGGAGCCGTTCGCGGAGATGCCCTGCACGGCAGCGACGGTCGTCTGCTGCTCCTCGGTCTCATAGCCCGTGAAGCGAGTCGCGGAGCCGCTCGAGCCGGCGAATGAGCTCGCCGCCGCACGAGCGCTCGCGGCGTCCTCGGCGCCGACCCCCACGCGGGAGCCGGCCCGGCCGCGAGCGCGCTGCTCCTCCATCAGACCCTCGAAGTCGCCCTCGACCGAGAGCCCCTCTTCGCTCAGCAGCTCGCTGGTCATCTCATACGGGAAGCCGTAGGTGTCGTGCAGTCGGAACACCTCGAGCGCTGGCACCGAGGTGCGTCCCGCAGAGCGCGCATGGTCGATATGCAGGCGCAGCGTGCCGAGACCCTGGGCGAGGGTGCGCCCGAAGCCCTCCTCCTCGGCGGAGAGCCACATGTCGATCGCGTCGGCCTGCTCGTAGAGTTCCGGGTAGGCGCCGCCCATCACCTCGCGCACGCGCTCGGCATAGCGCGTGAGGAAGCCGGGCTCGAGCTCAAGCGCCCTGCCCTGCTGGATCGCGCGGCGCATCACGCGCCGCAGCACGTAGCCGCGGTCCTCGTTCGAGGGGACGACGCCGTCGGCCACGAGGAATGTCATCGCGCGAGCGTGGTCGGCGAGGATTCGCAGAGGGCGATCGGTGGCGAAGTTCTCGCCGTAGCGCCTCCCCGACAGCTCCTCTCCCAGCTCGATCAGCGGGCTGAACTGGTCGGTCTCGAACACCGATGGCTTGTCCTGCAGGATCACGGCCATGCGGTTGAGGCCGAGGCCTGTGTCGATGTTCCTTGCCGGCAGCGGCTCGAGGATGGAGCTCGCGCCGTCCTCGCCGGGCCGCTGGTCGAACTCCATGAACACGAGGTTCCAGTACTCGAGGAAGCGATCGTTCTCGCCGCCCGGGCGGTCCTCGGCCGAGCCGTGCTGCAGCCCGCGGTCGATGTGGAGCTCGGAGGATGGGCCGCACGGGCCGGTCGGGCCGGCCTGCCAGAAGTTCTCAGAGCGCGGGCACTCGACGATCCGCTCGCGCGGCACGCCGACGGCCTGCCAGTGCTCGATCGCCTCCTCGTCCGGGCCGAGCCCGAGCGCCTCATCGCCTGCGAAGACGGTGATCCAGACGTCCTGCTCGGCGACGCCGAACACCTTGAGCGAGAGCTCCCATGCGTACTCGATCGCCTCGCGCTTGAAGTAGTCGCCGAATGAGAAGTTGCCGAGCATCTCGAAGAAGGTCAGGTGGCGCGCGGTGTTTCCGACGTTGTCTATGTCGACAGTTCGGAAGACCTTCTGGCAACTCGTCAGACGTGGCGCCCGAGGCGTCTCCTGGCCGAGAAAGTACGGCTTCAGGGGGTGCATGCCCGCGACGGTGAGCAGCGCCGACGGGTCGTGTGCAGAGGGCACGAGCGACGCCGAGGGAATGCGCGTGTGACCGCGCTCCTCGAAGAAGCTCAGGAACCGCTCGCGTATCTCGTCGGAGGTCATCCTGCGACGGATCTTAGGCCGCGCTCGGCCGGCTACGCCGCGATCGTCGCGTAGCCGGCGACCAGATCACCCGAGTACAGGCACGCGATCTGGCCGGGTGCCGTTCGCTCGGCCGGCCGCTCGAGCTCGATCTCTGCTCGCGCGTGCTTACCGGCGTCGAGTTCCTCGGCCAGGCGGCAGCCGAGCCTCGGCCCGTGCGAGCGGACGCGCACGCCATCGACACAGCGTCCGTCACGGCGGAGCGTGACCTCGCGAACTGCGATTGCGTGCGCGAGCAGGCCCTCGCGCGGGCCGACCGTAACGGTGTTCGAGCGCGTGTCGGTCGCGAGCACGTACAGCGGCGCGGCCGAGCCGATGCCGAGGCCATGGCGCTGACCGATCGTGAAGACATGCGCTCCGCCGTGCTCGCCGAGAACTGCCCCGTCGCGGTCGACGACCGGGCCGGGACGCCGCGCGAGACCAGCGTGGCGTTCGAGGAAATCGCCGTGGCGAGTACCGGCCAGGAAGCACAGATCCTGGGAGTCGCGCCTGCGAGCGACGGCGAGCCCGCCCTGCTCTGCGATCTCGCGGACACGCTGCTTGTGCATCTCCCCAAGCGGGAAGCGCATGCGCGCGAGCGATTCGGGCGCGAGCGCCGCGAGCACGTAGCTCTGGTCCTTGCGCGCGTCGGCCGCCACCCGTAACAGCGGCGCCCGCTCGCGAGCGGCGGTCTCCTGCGCCGGCTCCGCTGCACGCGCGCGTAGTGACCCGTCGCGAGCGTCTCACAGCCGAGGCGGTCGGCGAGCTCGAGCATCGCGTCGAGGCGGACATGGCCGTTGCAGCGGACGCACGGGTTCGGCGTAAGCCCGGCGGCGTGGTCGGCGAGCCAGCCTCGACGACGCCGGCGCGGAACTCCGCGCGCAGGTCGATCGAGAGATGAGGCAGGCCGAGGCCATGCGCCAGCTCGCGCGCGCCGCGGACCGCCTGCGCCGAGCAGCAGCTCAGATCGCCGTCGTTGTCCGGATCAGACCACAGCTCGAGCGTCACGCCGACCGTCTCGGCTCCGCCCTGCGCGGTGAGCATCGCTGCGACGGCGCTGTCGACTCCGCCGCTCATCGCGACGAGCGAGCGCTCGGCACTCCAGGCGAGCGCGGCGCGCTCGCGCACGGCACCTCCCAGAGCGCGATGCAGCGCATCAGCCGCCAGCTCGGCTGCGTGGCGCTTGGCGGCGCTGAGCCCGCCCAGCTCCTCTGCTATCTCCTGCGCGCCGATCCGCGCGGCTGCCAGCAGCGAGCTTCCGCGCAGCAGGCCAACGGCCGCGCTGCCAGCTGCAACGCTCGCCCCGCAGCCGCGCGCGTCGAAGCCGGCATCCTCGACGCGCCCCTCAGGGCTATGCGGGTCGATGGCGAGCGAGATGCGAACCAGATCGCCGCACGCCGCCCCGCCGGCGGCACCGGTGAAGGCGTCCGTTGGCGAATGCCCCCGCCCGAGCGGCCGTTCGAGGTGGTTGATCAGCTCCTCGCGAGTGCTCCTCACTCGAGCGAGTGTACGGCTAGAACTGTCGCGCTTCGTCGATCGCCTGTTCGATCGAGTAGGCGTCGGTAAGGCCCGTCAGGGTGGCGACCTGGCCGCGCTTGTTGATCACGAGCAGCGTGGGCGTCGTGTAGACCTGTACGCCCTTGGTGATCGAGCCGAACGAGGCGACCTGGCTCGCCTTCGCTTCGAAGGCGGCGAACTTCTTCTGCAGTTCCAGGCCGGAGGCCTGGAGCAGCTTGCGTACGGCCGGCTCGCCGGCGATAGGGGCGATCAGATGGTGGACAGCCTCGAGCAGGCGCAGTTCATTGCGAACGGCGACATCGTCGGTCCCCTTGGGATTCCAGAACAGCACGACGGCGATCTTGCCTTCACCGAGCGCGCGTTCGACGAGCGCCTGCATCGCGGGCTTGCGCTGAGGACCGGTCTGTGCCGCATGCTTCTTCGGCGCGCCGGCGACGCTAACCGCAGGCGTCTTGGTGACCGTGGTTGGATGCGCAGGCGCAGCGACGACGGCTGCCGGCGCGGTGCTGCGGGCAGCTGCCGCCGGCTCTGTGACCGGAGCGGGCGAGGAGCCGGGCGCAGATGCTGTCGACGCCTGAGCCGATTTTTCCGCAAGCTGCTTGGCGTTCTGCTGAGAGATCGCGACCGCTTCATGCGCTTTGGCGATCGCCCGGGTGAGGCCGGTCACGCCGGGGGCCGACCCGTGATAGATGCGGCTCGGGGCGGCCGCTTTTTGGGCCTCGGAGGAGGCTGACGGCGCCGGCGTCGACGCGGCCGGCGTCGAGCCTGAGCCGCTGGTGCTCGAGTGCCCGTGCAGCGCGAGCAACCAGACGGCCGCGAACACGACGAGCGCGCCAAGCGCTATCTGAAAGGGGCGTGAGAGCTGCGCCATCCCCCCCTCTTTCGGCATCTCAGCGGAAAAGTTGAACGGCGAAAGGGGCCGTGGACGGCTTACGCGACGGGTTTGAGGGCTCTCGTGCCAGTGCCGATATGGCCCCATGACCGTTCATCAGACGACAAGCGTCACGGTCGTCTGCGCGATCGGCGCCCTCCTTGCAGGCTGCGGCGGCCAGCAGGCATCCACCGGCCTCGCGGGCAGCGGAGCCGCCGGCACATCCGCGAGCAGGCCGCCGCGCGGCTCAACGACGGCACCTGTCGCGCCGCCAAATCTCACAAAGACCGAGGCGCTCGAGTTTGCGCGGGCGGTCGACTTCACCGCAGCCGACATACCCGGGGCGACGATCTCACGCAAGCCGGAACACTCGACGGATCCCGGCGAGCGAGACGAACTCGCGCGGTGCGAACGGGTGGCGAAACACGGCCGCGCGCTCGTTGAGACGGGATCGCCCAGATTCGTCCGCGGCCAGGAACTGGAAGCGGAAGAGATCCGCTCCTACGTCACAGTGGTCGGCGCCGGTCGCTCGGCTGCTCGGGAAGTCGCCCTGTTCGCGAGCCGGAGCGTGCGCGAATGCGTCGCGCGCGTGTTCAGCAGGCGCTTTGCGGGCGAGACTGTGAAAGGTGCGACATGGGGCCGCGTCGCCGTCTCGCCGCTCGCGATCCAGGCTCCCGGCGCAGACGCAGCCGTCGGGATCCGCATCAACGCGACCCTCACGATCCCCTACAACGAAGTCACGGTGCCGATCTACGCCGACGTGCTGGCCTTCGCGATCGGACCGGCTGAGGTCGCGATGAGCGCGACCAGCATCACCCAGCCGGTGGCGGCGGCGACCGAGCAGCAGCTGCTGGCTGTGCTCCTTACGCGCGCCAGGACGCACGCTCTCTGACAGAGCAGCCGCTCGCGCGCACGAATCGGCAACGGTTCTATCGCCGGCAAGCCCTCACAGATCGTGCGAGCCGCGCAGGACGGCGTGCACGACCGACCCCGTCGCGACGGGCTGCTGCGATCCCGTCTGCATGTCTCGCAGCACGGTATCCCCGTCGCCGACGATCGCCACGAAGCGGGCGCCGAGCGCGTTGGCGTGTCCGAGCTGGCCCTTGAGCGAGCGTCCGCCGAGATCCATCTGAGCCCTCACGCCCGCCGAGCGCGCCTCGCTGAGGAGGCCGAAGGCCGCGGCACGCGCGTCTGGATGCTGATCGTCGAGCGCCACGAACAGCTCGACCGGGCTCGACGCCGCCGGGTGAGCACCGCCTGCGCCGGGTGCTCCGTCGATCTCGGTTCGATCGCCGGCCAGCAGGATCCGCTCGACGCCAGCGGCCCAGCCCATCCCGGGTGTCGCGGGGCCGCCGAGGTGCTCGACGAGCCGGTCATAGCGGCCCCCGCCGCCGACGCCGCTCTGCGCGCCGAGGGCGTCGGATGTGAACTCGAAGATCGTCCGCGTGTAGTAGTCGAGCCCGCGCACGAGCGTCGAGTCGACCTCATATGGGACGTTCGCCGCGTCGAGCAGCTCGTGCACCTGGCGGAAATGATCTGCGTCGTCCGTGCTCAGCTGGTCGAGCAGCCGCGGCGCGCTCTCCATCACGCTGCGCGTCCCGGGGTGCTCGGAGTCGAAGGCGCGCAGCGGATTCAGCTCGATCCGATCCCTCACGTCCTCGGAGAGGATCTGCTCGTGCGCCCGCAGGTGCGCCTGCAGCTGCTCGCGGTACTCGCTCCGGGTCTCCGGGCTGCCGAGGCTCGAGAGCCGCAGCCTCGCGTCGTCGACGCCCATCTCCGCGAGCAGCGTCGCGAGCAGCGTGATCGACTCGGCGTCGACGGCCGGGTCGTCGGAGCCGAGCGCCTCCGCGCCGACCTGCCAGAACTCGCGGTAGCGTCCCGCCTGAGCGCGCTCGTGGCGGAAGAAGCTCGAGAGGTACCAGAGCTTCACGGGCTGGCGGCGCTTGTGCATGCCGTGCTCGACGTACGCCCGGCAGACCGGCGCGGTGCCCTCCGGCCGCAGCGTCAACGAGCGCCCGGCGCCGTCCTCGAACGTGAACATCTCCTTGCGAACGATGTCCGTCGACTCGCCGACCCCCCGCGCGAACAGCTCCGTAGCCTCGAACACCGGTGTCTCGATGCGCTCGTAGCCAGCGCCCTCGAGGATCGACCGTGCTCGCGCCTCGAGCACGCTGCGAGCCGATGCATCCTCGCCGAGAACGTCGAACGTGCCACGCGGAGCTTTGATCTTGGAGCCGCTCAACTTCGCGCTGGCGCCCCGCCTGGCGCCACCGCCGACACGCTCGGGACGCGAGCGCGCAGCTCGCTGAGGAACGGGTTGGTGTCGCGCTCTCGTCCCAGTGTCGTAACGCCCATGTGCCCGGGATAGACGACCGTCTCCGCCGGGAACGCCGTCAGCAAGCCCTCGATCGAGCGCTCGAGCGTCGCCCAGTCTCCGCCTGGCAGATCCACGCGGCCGACGGATCCCTGGAAGAGCACGTCACCGGACAGGAGCGACCCCGGCAGCGCATAGGTCACGTGACCGGGGCTGTGACCGGGCGTGAAGATCACGTCGAGCTCGAGCCCGGCCAGGCTCAGCCGCTCGCCGCCGGCGACCGTGTGCTCGGCCTCGTGACTCTCGAATGGGCCGAAGCCGGGTGGCACCCAGCTCATCACGTCCGCCAACACCGTCCGCTCGATGACCGGGCAGTACACCTCGGCCCCGGTCGCGCGCGCCACCGGCGCGACCGCGCCGATGTGGTCGAAATGGCAGTGGGTCACGAGGATCGCCTCGATCCTCACGCCGAGCGCGTCGGCGGCCGCGAGCAGCCGGTCCGGCTCCTCGCCCGGATCGACGATCACAGCGCGCTCGGACGTCGCGTCGGACCGCACGATGTAGGAGTTCTCCTGCACCGGCCCGACGGTGAACGCGCGCACGTCGAGCGTGCTCATCTGGACGCAGCCTTCGAGCCGCCCTGCCTGGCCTTCTTGCGCTGGCGGCGGTCGTAGACCAGCTTGTCGGTGAAGTAGCTGATCAGCGTGTACATCACGAGCACGATCGGGAAGAGAGCGACGGCCCCGTTCGAGTGCTTCAGGAACAGGAGCACCACGAGCAGCAGCGCGACGGCGGCGAACATCCCCTTGAGGAACGCTCCGCGCCAAGTCGGCGGCCGGTCGCGCTTGTCGAGGAGCCTTTCCTTCGCGCGCGCCACCTCGCGCGGATCGCCGCTCTTCTCGGCGGCCGTGGGCTTGCGCCCGGTGCGCCCGCGCGACTCGACCACCCCGGCGGCGTTGCCCCGGTGCTTGGTCTGGCGCTTGCGCTTGGTCTGAGCCATACCTAGCAGCGTAGTGCGTTCTCGATGACGTGACACGCGGGATCGAAGCCATCGATCGAGATCTCCGCGGGAAAGCCCTCCAGCGCCGCCCGCGGCGCGAGGCCGACGAGCTCGGCGCTCGCGACGGTTGCGTGCCTGCCGACCGCCTCGACGACCATCGCAAGAGGGACCTCAAACGGACGCTCGACGTTCATCGAGACCTGGGCGACGCCTCCGCTCAGGGTCACCGCGATCGCGCGCACGCCCGGCAGACCCTCGCCCCCGCCCTCGCGTACCAGGGCCGCGATCCTCCGCGCGTCCGCTTCGGTGGCCGGCGGTGCGAGCTGGACGTTGAAGGCCACGAGCGGCGGCCTCGCCGCGACCAGCGTCGCACCGGCACTCGGGTGCAGCCGCCGCGGCCCGAAATCCGGCATCAGCGGCTGCGTGCCCGCGGCGCCGGCCATCCGCTCGCCGAGTCCGGCCACTCCGCCGCGCCGCAGCTCCGCGCGTGTCCTGCCTGCGCCCGGCTCGGCTGCGGTCAGCTCGCCGTAGAGGAAGACCGGCACCGCGAGCTGCTCGCCGATCCGGTCGGCGAGGACCAGCGCCTCAGCGCACGCCGCGCCTTTCGATCGCTGATCGAGATACACGACGGGCACGACGTCCAGCGCTCCGATGTGCGGATGCTGCCCGGCCTGTGGGCGCTCGAGGCCTGCGCGGCTCATCACATCTATCCGCTCGACTGCGACACGCGCCCCTTTCAGTGTCGCGTCCGCCAGCGCGCCGGAAGCGCCGGCGATCGTGAACACCGAGCGATGGTGGTCGCGGTCGGAGTGGACGTCGAGCAGGCTCGTCCAGCCGGGCCCACCGGAAGGTTTGCCACCGCCTGCTGAGGACACGCCGCTGCTCGGCGCGAACGCCCTGGCGATCGCATCGATCGTGCGCTCATCGCGGCCCTCGGACACGTTCGGCACGGCGAGCAGGATCGAGCAATCCATTGGCCAGGAGGCTAGCCATCGAGACCCACGGCGTGCCGCCTACCGCCAGGGCGCCTTTCCTCGCGCGTAGACTGTGCGCGGATGTTCGCGGCGTACGCGATGACGCCCGCAGGCAGCGGAAGCCGCGCTGGTTGGCTGTCGCGTCGCCCGACCCCGCCGGAGTAGCTCAGTCGGTTAGAGCAGCGGAATCATAATCCGCGTGTCGGGGGTTCGAGTCCCTCCTCCGGCATCACCTAAAAACGGCATTGGGATGCGGGTTTCAGAGTTCGTAGTCTTTAGGAGGTCGGCAGACAGTCGTCACGGTGTCGGCGAAAGTGTCAGCAACCGTGGCGTGGCTTGGAGCTGGCAGCCCGAACGACCCTGTCGTCGTAGCTGAGCAGCTCTGCCCCGAGATCTTCCATTCCTTAGACGGGCGCTTTGCGAATGTCTCGCAACACGGCGCGCGGGCTGTCGAGCACGAGCCCGCGTCGACGCAGTGCGGTCAGCCGCGGCTCTTCATCGTCGAGCCTGGTGAGCCTTGCGTAATCGCGACGCTCGCTGAGCGTCAGCACGGGTCCGCCGAACGCGGTGCGGCGACCGTCGAGCTCGCAGCGCACCCCGCCATACCCGGCCTCGACCGTCAACGTGAGACGGCTCGCGCTCCCGGCGACGAGCGGAGGACAGGACCCGCCGTGAGCCGCCAGCGGCGTGATCACCATGCCCTCCGCGCCCGGCGCCAGCAGCGGCCCGCCGGCGGCCATGGTGTACGCGCTGGAGCCGAGCGCCGTCGCGACCACGAGCCCGTCACCGGCCAACTCGGCGTAGAGCACGCCGTCGACTGTGATGGAGATGATGACCTGTCCCGGCCCGTCGCGAACGATCGCGACGTCGTTGATCGCGACTTCGCCGGGCGCTTGGCCCCATGCCAGGTCGAGAGCCGGGAGCGCAACCGCAGTCCAGCTGCCGGCTGCAACCTGATCGAGCGCCCACGCCACTCGATCGGCGCGCACCGACGTCAGAGCGCCGACGCTGCCGCAGGCGACTCCCAACACCGGACGCGACCCCGGCGCACCGGCGTGCAGCGCGCTCAGCGTCGTCCCGTCGCCACCGAGCCCGAGCAGCAGGTCGCAGGCTGCAGCCTCCACGAAGTCGGCCACTTGCCGCGTCTGGCCCTGGCGTGGTATTTGGCCGACCCTCACGCCATTGGCGAGCGCCCACGCACGGACCGCCTCCAGCGCTGCCTCGACCGACCGGTTCGGATGGACGACCAGCCCCAGTTGACGCAGGGCGGAGTCCGGCTGCCCGGACGGCGAGGCGCGGGGCGAGCGTGCGTGCATCTCCCAATCCTCGACGATCGTAGAGGAGCGCGTCGGGGGGCAGCCTCAGCTCGGCGGCGGGAATCTGAGCAACCACCCCTCGCGAGCGGGCAACAACAAGAGCGATTAGGGACACTCGGCAGGCATGGGTCAGGCAGAACTGCTCATAGCCGGGATCCTCGTGGCCGTCGCCGGCCTGAGCGCGCTCGCGCGACGCGTTTCCGTGCCATATCCGATCGTGCTGGTGATCGCCGGCGCGCTGTTCGGGCTCATCCCCGGCGTCCCCGAGGTCAAGCTCAACCCGAGCGTTGTCCTGGTCATCTTCCTGCCCCCGCTGGTCTACGCGGCGGCGTTCTTCGCCAACCTGCGCGACATCCGCAGGAACCTGCGCGGCATCACCTTGGCCTCGGTCGGTCTCGTCGTGGCCACGATGTGCGCCGTCGCGGTCGCGGCGCACGCGCTGATCCACGGCCTGCCCTGGTCGGTGGCGTTCACCCTCGGCGCAGTCGTCTCGCCGACCGATCCACTGGCTGGCGCCACGATCATGCGCTGGCTCGGCGCGCCGACGCGAATCGTCAGCGCAGCGGAGGGCGAGGGGCTGTTCAACGACGCCACCGCGCTCGTCGCCTACCGCGTCGCGGTCGCGGCCGTCGTCGGCGGCACGTTCTCGCTCGGCCACGCGACGCTCCAGTTCGTCCTCGACGCTGCCGGCGGCATTGCTATCGGTCTCCTCGCCGGCTTTGTGATCGCCGAGATCCGCGCGCGCATCGCCGATGCGCAGATCAGCATCACGATCTCGCTGCTGAGCGGCTACGCCGCCTTCATACCCGCCAACACGATCGGCGTCTCCGGCGTGCTCGCCGCGGTGACCTGCGGCATCTACATGGGCGTCCGCGGTCCACGGATCATCCCTCCCCGTACGCGCCTGCAGGGATTCTTCGTATGGGACATCCTCGACTACATCATCAACGCGAGCCTGTTCGTCCTCGTCGGCCTGCAACTGAGAACGGTCGTCGACGGCCTGTCGGGAACATCCGCGGGAACGCTCGCTCGCTACGCGCTGGCGATAAGCGCCGTCGTGATCCTCACCCGCATCATCTGGTTCTTCAGCATCCCGTACCTGATTCGCCTGCTCGATCGTCGCGCGAGCCAGCGCGCTCGCAGGATCACCGCCCAGGCGAGATTCGTGCTCGCCTGGAGCGGGATGCGCGGCGCGGTCTCGCTCGCCGCCGCACTCGCACTGCCGCTGCGGACCGACTCGGGTGCTCCCTTCCCTCAGCGAGATCTCGTCATCTTCATCACGTTCGCCGTCATCTTCGCCACCCTCATCGCTCAGGGGCTCTCCCTGCCGGTCGTCATCCGCCGACTGCATGTCACCGACGACGGAAGCGACGCACACGAGGAGCTGCGCGCACGCTTTACGGCGACGAACGCCGCGCTCGCGCGCATCGACGAGCTCGCGAACGAGGATTGGACGCGCGATGACACGATCGAGCGCATGCGCGGCGCCTACGAGTACCGTCGTAGGCGTCTCTCTGCGCGCGCGGGAAAGATCGAGGACGACGGCTACGAGGACCGTTCGCTGGCGTATCAGCAAGTGGTCCAAGCCGTGCTGGCGGCCCAACGCGATGCTCTGGTCGGCCTGCGCGATGAAGGCGTGATCTCAAATGAGGTGATGAACCGCGTCATTCAAGAGCTCGACCTGGAAGAGGCTCGTCTAGAGATTTGAGCGTGGAGGCGGCCCGCTCGGGAGGCCAGTGTTCGCGTCCTATCGTGTTGGCCATGCAGCCGCACGTGATCCACTTCGGGCTTCAGAGCGCATGAGCACCGTTTCGCTGATCGCCGGCGAGGCGGCCTTTGATGATGGGCCCGACGGCGAGCGCGAGGAGGCGGGCGCGGAGACCGCTGAGGCCGAGGCACTCGACGCTTACTCGCGAACCGTCGCCGGAGTGGTCGAGCGGCTTGCGCCGAGCGTTGCCAACCTGCGGGTCCTGCGCGCCACCCGTCGGGGACGCACGCCCGCCGGGGCCGGAAGCGCAGTCGTGCTCACACCGGACGGGTTCCTGCTCACGTCCGCGCACGTGGTGGCTGGGCGCAACCGGCTCGGCTGGGCGACGTTCGTCGACGGGCGCGAAATCGGGTTTCGGGTCGTCGGCGCGGACCCGCTCTCGGACCTGGCCGTGCTGCGAGCGGACGCCGACGACCTCGTGCCTGCGCAACTGGGCGACGCGGCGCGCCTGCGCGTCGGCCAGCTCGTGGTGGCGATCGGCAACCCGCACGGCTTCGCCGGCTCTGTCACGGCAGGCGTGGTCTCGGCATTGGGTCGATCGCTCCCGGCCCAGTCAGGCAGCGCGCGGCGCATGATCGACAACGTGATCCAGACCGACGCGGCGCTGAACCCCGGAAACTCGGGCGGCGCGCTCGTTGACTCGTTCGGCCGTCTCGTTGGTATCAACACTGCGGTCGCAGGCGTCGGGCTGGGCCTGGCGGTCCCGATCAACGACGCCACGCGCAAGGTGATCGGCGCGCTGATGAGAGACGGTCGCGTGCGCCGCGCATACCTTGGTGTCGCAGGCGGTTCGCGGCCGCTACCCGCACGCGCGCGCCGCGAGCGCTCCCAGGAGACGGGCGTCGAGGTCATCGAGGTGACCCCTGACAGCCCCGCCGAGCGGGCCGGCCTGCGGGCGGAGGACCTGATCGTCGAGCTGGGAGGGACGCGCGTCCACGGTGTGGACGACATCCAGCGGCTGATGGTGGCCGACCTGATCGGTGCCTTGGTCGACGTCGTCGTTTTGCGGGGCGGCGAGCCCGTGCACCTGCGGCTCGTGGCGCGCGAGCTCGACTATTAGCGAGAGCGTCATACGCTGTCTGGATGGACCGGCTACCGATGGCGCCAAGTTGTGCGCTTGATGAAACCGGACGTCGCGCTCAGTACGCGCGATACCGACAACTCGGCTCCGGCGCCCATGCTGTCGAGCGTGCCGCGGGGCGTCTCGTGGTCGACCTCGCCGAGGACGTTGACGCTGCGCTCGTCGAGCAGACGCTCGCGGTCGAGCGGGAGTGCTGCCCGTTCTTCGAGCTGACCTGGAAGCCGCGCGCGCACCGGTTGAGCGTGTCGGTCCAACGTACCGAGCACGCGGCCGCGATCAACGCGATCGCGTTCGCTCTTGGCTTGGGAGAGCCCGCGCAGCACACCCCATCGAGCTGAAGTCTTCGCGGTCAGGGTCGCGGAGGCGACGCTCAACCCCGTCGCGCTGCGCCGGGGTCGTGCTGAACCGCCGGTCGCGGACCACCGTCCTCGCCCGCTGCGCGCTTCTCGGCGAACGCGGTGAGCGCATCGACGAGCGGGTTGTGACCGTCCTTGCGCCAGACCAACGACAGCACGGCAGGATCGGCGTCGCGGACCGGGATTGCAACGATGCCGCGAAGCGCGTTCTCGATGAGCGTGGCATCCGAGGCGGGTACCGCCGTGATCGCCTGACGCGACGCGAGCGCAGCGAGCATCTCCGCCGGTGTGCGAACGCGGTGGTCGGTAGCGTGGGTGGGCGGGCCACCGCGATGGTCATCGAGACTGTGGAATCCGGCCCACTCCGCCTGGACGGCCGGGTGATAGCTGATGAAGGTCTCGTCGAGCACGTCCGCGACCGCCAGCTCGCTTCGGCTCGCGAGCGGATGGTCCTTGGGCGCGATAACAGCGCGCAGCTCGACCCGCAGCGCCTGGACGCGGACCCCCGAATCGGCGCCCGGCGGATGGCAGAACGCCACGTCCACCTCCTCGAGCCACGACTGCGCCGGACCGCCCGGGAATGGAAGTTCCTGAAACGAGATGTCCGCTTCGTCGTAGACACCGGCGAACGCCTGGAACAGTTCGGGAGCGTTGACCAGCGGCGGAGGTCCAATATATCCGACCTTCATCGCGCCACTCGCAGCCCGCGCAAGCGACCGGGCCGTGAGGGAGGCGTCCGCGTATGCGGCGAGCGCTGCGCGCGCCTTCGGGAGAAAGATTTCGCCGGCCCGCGTGAGGGTCACTCCGCGCGCGTGCCGGTCGAGCAGCTGGATGCCGAGCTCCGCCTCCAGGTGCGAGATCGCCTGCGACATCGCTGGCTGCGCGACATCGAGCTTCTTCGCGGCGCGCGTCATCTGCCCGTCTTCGGCGACGGTCACGAAGTACTGAAGCTGTGCTCGCTTAAACGACATCGAGCCCCACACGCTGGGATCCGAACTGGCCGCCCGCGAGCGAATGTTCACCCGCTCCGTCAGGGCGCACCGGCGGCCCGGCCATCGTCTGTGACCGATTCCGACAGCATGCTCGGCGTCCGCCCATGTGCGATCAGCGCGCGTTATACCAAAACAGCCAAGACGTATTGGACTTTTGCCCGGAGCGGGCGGAAAATGAGCGTTACATAGAGCACTGACGGCGGGCCGATAGGGGGGATATGAAGCACGACGGGACTGCGACTTGCGTGCGGCGAAGCGGTCGCGGTGAAGACAGCCGGTGTGGATAGCTGGATGACATGCTGTTCGTCCTCCTCCCAACCGCATGGCTGACCGTCGTGATGCTGTTTGTCGCAGCCGCTCGCGCGGCGGCAAACGGCGATGACGTCGCTCGAATGACGTCCAGGCGGCGAGCGGGGGCAACGCCGCAACGCAGGACCAGGTGCCAGGGCAGCGCGGAGGTTAAGCTCCTTCCCTTGCAGCGCGCTGGAACAGGTGCGGGGACACCAATCTCTCGGTGTCTCCGCACCTCACCGCGTTACGCCTCGCGCCTACGAGGCGAGCAGATCGCACACCAGCCCGTGCGCTCGGCATAGGCCTTCGCCCAGTTGCACGAGCTCGTCGAGCTTAGCCTCGACTTCCCGCGCCCAGTCGCACGAGCTCGTCGAGCTTAGCCTCGACTTCCCGCGGGTACCTAAACAGGCGGCGGGGGTTCCCTCGGCGCTGGGATGCGTTTCTATAGCCGGGGGGCGCCTAATAAATAGACTGGCCAGGTGATAGACCGCGCTGAGCGCAGAGAGTTGCTCGAGGTATCGCCCGTGAAACTCAAGACGATGCTCGCCAGACAGGCGGCTGATCGCGCCTCGCCTTTGCCCGCCAGACGGGGAGCCTGTGCCGTTTAGGCTGGAACAGCTGCGCTACTTCGTGGCAGTCGCCGAGGAGGGACAGTTCAGCCGCGCTGCGAGGAAGCTCCATATCGCGCAGCCCGCGCTGTCGCAGGCGGTCGCGCAACTCGAGTCCGAGCTCGGATTCGAGTTGCTGACGCGTCACGCTCGTGGGGTTACGCCCACGGCTGCCGGCGAGACGTTCCTGGCGAAGGCGCAGGTCGCGCTGGCCGCCACCAGGGACGCCACGCTCACGGCTCAGTCACTTGCGCGCGCCGGCACCGGCAGGCTCGAGCTCGGCTTCCTCGGATCCCCGCCGATGGTCGATGCTCCGCATCTGTTCGCGGCGTTTGCGCAGGCGCACCCGGCAACTCAGCTGTCGTTTCGCGGCCTGTCGTTTCCGCGTGGTTCGACCGCGTCGTGGCTCGCCGAGGTGGACGTCGCGCTCTGCCACTCACCGACGAGCGACCCGGACGTGCGGATTCAGCCGCTCTGGGGCGAACGGCGGACGGTCGTGGCGCACGAGAGCCACCCGCTTGCAGAGCGACACGAGCTCACCGTGGGGGAGGTCCTCGACGAGACCTTCCTCGGCTACGATCCCGCCGTCGATCCCATATGGGCCGGCTTCTGGAGGCTCGACGACCATCGCAGGGGACGAACCCCGCGCATGACGGCCGACCGCGCACTCAGCCTTCCGGCGAGCGTCTCGATCATCGCCTCTGGCCGCGCCATCACGACGGTGCCGGCATGCCAGGCTGCGACGATCGAGAAGATCCTGCCCGGGGTGGTCGCGATTCCCCTGCGCGACGCCCACCCCGCGCTGCTCTCCTTGGTGTGGCGCCGAGACAATCACAACCCCCTCGTTGCGGCGCTCGCGGATGTCGCCCAGAACCTCACAGACGGCGGCCCGGACGGACGGCTCGGCACCGACACAGGAGGTGGACGATCCCGCTCCCATACACACGATCGACGGTCGCTATCCGACGCCGCGGACGGACGGCTTTCCGCCGACGCGTGATTTTCGCCGTAAACGGAACAGGGTGGGAAGCCGCGCTACGGTGTCGGCTGTGATCCTCTACACGTGTGCCGATGGAAAGTCGTTTGGAGGCATCCCCGGACCATTCGCCCACCCATGCGGCAGGGCCGCCAAAGCACTCGACGACGCCGGCCATTGCTATGAGTGGAGGAAGGTCAAAGGCGGCACGCTGAAGCTCTGGACGTGGCCTGCGCGAGCGCGCGACCGCGTCGAGGTCGAGAAGCTCAGCGGCCAGCGCGCCGTGCCGATCCTCATGCTCGACGACGGCGAGGTCATCTCCGGCTCGGGGAAGATCGTGCGCTGGGCGCAGGAGCACTGGGCGCAAGCCGCGGCCGCGGAAAGCTAGCCCCGCCCGCGATCACGCTCGAGCGAGCCCTGTCCCACGCCGAACGGGCTCCCCTCCGAGTCCCTGCAGATCGCCCACCTCTCTCCCGGGTGGACGACGCTCCCCCCCAACGCCCGCACCCTCGCGAGCGTGTCGGTGAGATCGGAGACCTCGAAGTAGGGCAGCGAAAACGAGTCGCCTGGCCCGCGGCCGCGGGCATGGACACCCACAGCGGGCGTCTGCGAGCGCGTCTGCCAGCCCTCGCCCTCCGACTCCGCGCGCACCTCGAGCTCCACGCCGAGGAGCCGCGTCCAGAAGCGCCGCGCGCGCTCGGGATCGTCGGCGGGGAACTCGATCAGCGACAGCGACGAGCGTTGCACCGCTCCGCACGATAGCGACGCGGCAAGCGCGCGGTCCTCATAGCAAGGCTCAACGGCCGGCCATCGGCTCGGTCGCTGTGAGAGCATGGGCCGCGGGCGTATTCGAGAAATGAAGCTCGCCACGTTCACCACGGGGTCCGATCGACCGATGCTCGGCATCGTCGCGGATGACGAGTGCGTCGTGGCCCTGCAGGCCGCACACGAACAGTTACGTGGCGGCGCCTCGCCGCAGCTGCAGAGCATGCTCGCGCTGATCCGCGGCGGCGCGCTCGCCGCCGAGCTCGCCGCGGAACTGGCCCGCGACGCACCCGCTGGATGCCGGCACGGCCTGGAGGACGTGCGCCTCTGTGCTCCGCTTCCCGAGCCACCGCAGATCCGCGACTTCCTCTGCTTCGAGGAGCATCTCAAGAACGCGTTCGCGCAGGCGGTCAAGCTCACAGGCGAGAAGCACGAGATCCCGGCCGTCTGGTACGAGCAGCCGATCTACTACAAGGCCAATCGCTTCTCGGTCAGCGGACCGGACACCGACGTCGTGTGGCCGTCCTACTCGCAGCTGATGGACTACGAGCTGGAGCTCGCCTGCGTCATCGGCAGGGGCGGGCGTGACATCGCACGGGAGGACGCAGCCGCGCACATCTTCGGCTTCACGATCTTCAACGACGCGTCCGCGCGCGATGCGCAGATGCGGGAGATGGGCGGTCAGCTCGGCCCGGCCAAGGGCAAGGACTTCGACACCGGCAACGTCTTCGGCCCGTGGATCGTCACGCTCGAGGAGCTCGGCGACCCGTATGCGCTCGACATGGTCGCCCGCGTGAACGGCGAGGAGTGGAGTCGCGGCAGCTCCGCGAGCATGCACCACCGCTTCGAGGACGTGATCGCGTTCGTCTCCCGCTCGGAGACTCTGCATCCCGGTGAGATCCTCGGCTCGGGGACAGTCGGCAGCGGATGCGGTCTCGAGCAGGGCCGCTTCCTCTCCGACGGCGATGTCGTCGAGCTGGAAGTGGAGCGTATCGGCGTGCTGCGCAACCGCTTCGTGAGATGAGCTACGTCAAGGGACTGCACGAGGTCGGGGACGGCCTGTACGCCTACCTGCAGCCCGATGGCGGCTGGGGATGGAGCAATGCGGGACTGGTCGTCGACGGCGAACGCACGCTGCTCGTCGACACGCTGTTCGACCTCGCGCTCACCGAGGAGATGCTCGGCGCGATGCGCGACGCGGTGCCTGCCGCCGCGCGGATCGGCACACTCGTCAACACGCACGCCAACGGCGACCACTGTTACGGAAACCAGCTCCTCGGAGACGCGCGCATCGTCGCATCACAGGCAACCGCGGCCGAGATGACCGAGCTGCCGCCGGCGGCGATGGCGGCGCTCGTCGAGCAGGCGCCGAAGATGGGCGAGCTGGGCGCGTTCTTCCTCGACTGCTTCGGCGCATTCGACTTCGCCGGGATCGAGCTCGTGCTGCCCGCAGAGACGTTCACCGGCGAGCTCGTGCTGAAGGTCGGCGACCGCGAGCTCCGTCTGACGGAGGTGGGCCCGGCGCATACGCGTGGAGACACCCTCGTGCACGCTCCGGCCGAGCGTGTCCTGTTCTCCGGGGACATCCTCTTCTCCGGGGCCCATCCGATCGCATGGGCCGGGCCCGTGTCGAACTGGATAGCGGCCTGTGATCGCATTCTCGCGATGGACGTCGACGTGATCGTCCCGGGCCACGGGCCGCTTGCGGGACTCGACGCGGTGCGTGAGCTGCGGGCGTATTTCGAGTACCTCTACGCCGAGGCCAGCGCCCGCCATGCGGAGGGGATGACGCCGCTTCAGGCCGCGCGCTCGATCTCGCTCGACCGCTGGGCGGACTGGGGCGAGTCTGAGCGTCTCGTCGTCAACATCGCCAATATCTACGGCGAGCTGTCCGGCGATCAGGAGCCGTTGAATCCGCTCGTGGCCTTCGAGCAGATGGCCGCGCTCGCGCGCTCGCGCTGAACTGCGCCCTACCAGGCGCGGCGTGCGCGAGTGGCCTCGAGCACGTAGCCGGCAAGCGAGATCGGCGACATCACGAACTGGTAGCAGAAGAAATAGAACAGCAGCCCGCGGCGGTTGTTGCGCACACGCAGCTTCACGCTGGCGAAGACACGGCGCTGGTGAACAAACATGACGCCGCCAAGTACCGCATTGAGCGGCAGCACCATCAGCGTCATCGGCCCCACGATCGCGAAGTCGCCGGTCGCGGCCAGCACGATGCCGGGGATGAACGCGAACGTGAACGAGGCGTCGAGTAGGGGGAACATGAAGTTGCTCGCGACCGAATGCGAATAGAAGTCGAGTCGCTTGACGAGACCGAAGCCGTGGTCGCGCAGGCCCTCGATCATGCCGCGCGCCCAGCGCCGGCGCTGGCGCGCAAACGCGCCCCAGTTCGACGGCGCCTCGGTGAACGCGACGGCGGTCGGCTCGAACACGCAGCGACCGCCGCCCAGCAGCAAGCGCCACGTGAGCACGATGTCCTCGCCGATCCGGTTTGGCCAGCCTCCGGCGAGCTTGAGCGCGGTCGTGTCATAGACGCTGAAGGCGCCCTGCGCAACGAGCGTGCCCTGCAGCAGCGCCTGGCCGCGCTTGACGCTGGCGATGCCGAGGAAGTAGTCCCACTCCTGCGCACGCGTCAGCAGGTTCTCGCGCGAGTTGCGCACGAGCACCGCGCCCGCGACGGCGACGGTGTCGGGCGGCGAGGCGAGCATCCGCGCGACCGCACGCTTGAGCGAGTAGGTCATCAGCAGCGTGTCGGCGTCGATCGTCGCGACCAGCGGCGCCCTGACGGTCGCCAGGGCCGCGTTGAGGGCGCCGGCCTTTCCGCGATGCTCGACCTCGACCAGCCGCACGCGCCGATTGCGCTTGGCGTACGTCGCGACGATCTCACGCGTGCGATCGGTCGAGCCGTCGTCCACGACCGCGATCTCGAAGCGGCCGGGGTAGTCGGCACGCAGCGCGTAGTCGAGCGTCTCCGCTATCGACTGCTCCTCGTTGTAGGCGGCGATCAGGAGCGTGACGTCAGGGAAGGAGACGTCGAAGCGCAGCCGCGGAGGTCGGTCGAGCAGGATCGAGCTGATCAGCTGGATGTTCAGATAGCCGGGGATGAGCGCAACACCGAAGATCACGAGGATCGAGATCGGCAGCGTGATGTCGTGACCTAGCGTCCGGATCCATGTGCGCGAGAGCCACAGCGAGAAGCAGAGCCACGAGAAGCCGGCCGCGAACGTGAGCAAGACCCGCAGCCTCAGTGGAATGTAGATGCGCTCCCTGCGCCGTTCGCCGGCCGACGGCGGTTGACGCCGGCGCTCGAGCGCAGGAGCAATCCGCGGCCACGGCCGCGCGCGTGTCGCGGCGCGGGCAGGCGTGGTGGCGGCTTTGCGTACAGAGACTCTCATCGGCATCGGGCGAGCGCTCGCCCAGTGCCGTTATCGACGCGACTCGCCACACCCTGAAGCCGCCGGGAGCCGCGACGGCCGGCCCGGCTTCACGCCGGAGATCGAGGAGACGGCTAGCGGGCGCCCTCTACGGGTCAGCCTGACTCGCTGGCCCTCGTTGCACGCGCGGCGAGATACTCATCGAGCGCCTTCGTGGCCTGGGTGTCCTCGTAGACCTCGTACTCGCGCAGCAGCCCCCACGCCATCCGTCCCCAGATCACGTATCGGTTCTCATAGACGCGACCATCCTCGGTGTCGAGGTGATCGGTTCCACGCACGCACAGCGTCGTGTTCCAAGGCGGACCCTGGGCGAGCACCTCGTCGGGGTAGATCTTCAGCCCGGACTGGACGAACCGCGCAAGCCAGCGCTCGAGCTCCTCGCGATTGTCGATCTCGGTCGCCCAGGAGCTGTCCCCGGGAAAGCGAAAGCGGATGTCCCTGGCATCGAGACGCAGCAGCGGGGCGTAGTCGCCTTCGCGCAGGCGCGCCATGTTCCGCTTCAGGATCGACTTCGCAAGCCACGAGAACACGCGTCGCCTCCTTGGAGGGGGCACCGCACCTTACATGACTCGAATCGCACGCCGGGGACGCCACGCGGACAGCGGCGAATGCGCGGCTCAGGCGTCGTTAGTGTGTCCGTGTTGCCGGCACCTTTCGTACACGAGCTGCGCGTGCGCTACGGCGAGTGCGACCCGCAGGGCATCGTCTTCAACGCTAACTACCTGCTCTACTTCGATGTCGCCTTCACCGAGCTGTGGCGGGCATCGGTGGGCCCGTGGCAGGAGATGGTCGCTCGCGGGATCGACGCGGTCGTGGCGGAGGCGAGCCTGAGCTTCCGGGCGCCGGCTCGCTTCGACGACGAGCTCGAGCTGAGAGCGCAGATCACGCGCTTGGGCAGGACCGCCATCACGACCGCGATCGACGTGGTGCGCGATCGGGAGCTCCTCGTCGCGGGTCGGCTGCGGCACGTGTGCGTGGCCACGGACACGTGGAAGAAGACGGAGGTCCCCGACTGGGTGAGGCGCGGGCTGCGACGCTACGCCGGTGACGGCGCCGGCTAGGTCCTCTCGGCCGTGTGGCCAGCGCGCTCCGTGCGGAGGGCCGAAGGTCACAGGGCCTTGAACGGGGCGCGACGCCGGCGGACGCGCCCCGTTCGATGCGTCTGCTCAGGCGATCGAGCTCGGAGCCTCCTCTTTGAGCGCGCCGCGGATCTCCGCGCGCAGCTGTGGCGTGTCCTCGTGCTTGTGCGCGGTCACCGCGTGGATCGCAGCCGCCTCGACGACATGCTCCTCGCTGCCCGCCATCGCGAGATCGCAGTTGCTCTCGCTCGGCATCTCGCGGCAATCGATGTATTTGCGAGTCATGACCCCTCCCTTCGTCGTGTGCCTCGCGTCAAGCCTAGCCGCTCCGCGCGTGCAGCGGTTGCGGAGCAAGGCGGCGAACCGGTGAGCCGATCTCAGAGATTTCCTCGCAAGGTGCAGGAAGCTCGGCGCGAGGAGCTTGAAAGCGTAGAGCGCAGCTCCTAGCTTGCCGGCACGCGGTTTGCGAGCCGTCAAGAGCGAGGCCACCGAGGTGTGAGGCCGCGCCACCCAAGCCGGGAGCCCTCGGGCCCAACGGATGGTGTTCCTCACCGGCTCGCGGCCGCGTCTTTTTTCTCTCTGACGCAGTCAGGGCCGCCGCTCGGAGCTCCGCCGCGACACGGCTGCAGGCAAGCTCGCAAGGGGGTGCTCAGCGAGTTCTCAGCAATCCCCCACAGCTCTCCCAGCCCCGTGCTGTCTGATAGGGCTCCCCGGCGGGTAAGTGCCGCCGGCACTCCAACCGAGAGGACGACAGCAGTGGCCAGATTGCCCAAGCGCCCGAGGACCAAGCGCGCAGCAGTGCTCGCGATCTGCGGGGCACTCGTGACGTTTCTCCTCGTCGCCTTCCTGCTCGTCTACTTCGTGATCTTCCCGACCTCATCCCCGAAGCCGTTCAGCCTGAGTGCCTCGAGCGCCAGCCGCGCCGCCGGCACGACAGGCACGACGGGCACGACGGGCACGACGGGCTCCGCAACGCAGGCGACCTCGGCGAGCGAGCTGACCGGGAGCTGGAAGATCGTCAGCGGCTCGCAGGCCGGATACCGTGTCCGCGAGAAGCTCGCCTTCCTGCCCGCCGAGAGCGACGCGGTGGGACGGACGTCACAGATCACCGGCGGCGCGAGCTTCAGCGAGTCGAACGGCACGGTGACGATCACCGCCGCCTCATTCGACGTGGCCGTCAACACACTCAAAAGCGATCGCTCGATGCGCGATGAAAAAATCCACGAAATCGGCCTCGAAAGCAGTCGCTATCCGACGGCGACGTTCGTCCTCTCAAAGCCGCTGAGCGTCTCAGCGAGCGCGCTCAAAGGCAGGGTCGCGCGCGTCGAGGTGACCGGGACGTTCGACATCCACGGCGCCGCCAAGCAGGAGACCCTTCCGGTGGAAATGAGCCTGTCGGGATCGACCTTCGAGGCCGTCGGCTCGCTCACCTTCCCGTGGGGCGAATTCGGCATGACCGCTCCGAGCATCGGCGGCTTCGTCAACGTGACCGAAAAGGCGACGATGGAATTCGACCTGAACCTGCAGCGCTCGTAGGGCGGCGCACGGCCCGCGAGCGGCCTTTCTCAGGACGCTCTCAGGCTTCTCACCGGCTACGCTCACATCGACCGACGATCCTGGGAGAAGGCTCACTCACCGAAGCGAGCGAGAACATGAACCTCAGGACTGAACCGAACTCCACCCCCGCCGCCGCGCTCCGGGCCCCCGCGCATCGACGGGAGGTATGTGATGGCTGACTCCTCCAGCGCTCATCGCGTGCTCGTCGTCGACGACGAGCCGAACCTCGTCGAGGTCGTCTCGATGGCGCTGCGCTTCCAGGGCTTCACCGTCGAGACGGCCGCGACCGGCCGCGAGGCGCTCGCCGCGGTCAGCCGGTTCAAGCCCCACCTGATGGTGCTCGACGTGATGCTCCCCGACATGGAGGGCTTCGAGGTCGCGGCCGGCTCGGCGCCCAGCGCGCAGGCGTGCCGATCATCTTCCTCACCGCGCGCGACGCGACCGAGGACAAGGTGCGCGGCCTGAGCGGCGGCGGCGACGACTACATGACCAAGCCGTTCAGCCTCGAGGAGCTCGTCGCGCGGATCCGGACGATCCTGCGCCGCACCGGCCAGGCCGCTGCCGAGTCGGGGCGCCTCGTGTTCGAGGACCTCGAGCTCGACGAGGAGTCGCGCGAGGTTACGCGCGCCGGCAGGCCGATCGAGCTCACCGCGACCGAATACCGCCTGCTGCGCTACCTGATGCTCAACCCGCGCCGCGTGATGACCCGCGCGCAGCTGCTCGACCACGTCTGGAACTACGACTTCGGCGGCGACGGCCGCGTGCTCGAGACCTACATCAGCTACCTGCGCAAGAAGCTCGACGCGCACGGCCCTCGCTGATCAGGACCGTGCGCGGCGTCGGGTACGCGCTGCAGGCGCCGCGCGCCTGATGGCCTCGCTGCGCACCCGCCTGCTCGTCAGCGTGCTGCGTCCTCTCGGCCGCGGGGCTGTCGCGCTGGCGGCCGTCACCTACGCCGAGCAGCGCTCCTTCCTGCTGGGACGCGTCGACAGCAGCTGCGCGAAGCCGGGCCGGCGCTGTCGTTCGCGCTCGACAACGCGGGCATCGGCCCGCCGGGCGAAGTCAGCCCGCCGAGCAGGCGCCGCACGGCGGGCGCAGGGCGGTCCCGCACGGCGGCGCCCCCCGGCGGCGGCCCGAGCCCCAACCTGCCGCCCGGCACCTACGGCCAGCGCAGGGACGCGTCGCGGCAAGGTGCTCGGACACGTGCTCATCAGCTACGGCCAGGCCGCGCCCGCCGGCGCCGTCGCTGCCCGGCGCGCGTGCCGCTCGACAGGCTCTTCACGGTCGGCTCGGTCGGATCCTCGGGCCTGCACTACCGGGCGCTCGTGCCACCGCGACCCGAGGACACGGGCGCTGACGATCGTCGCGGTGCCGCTGCAGCGAAGTCCAGCAGACGCTGCACCGGCTGCTGCGCGTGGAGGGCGCTCGTGATCGTCGGCGTGCTGCTCGCGCTCGGCGTGACGCGCGTTCTTCGTCGTGCGCCTCGGGCTGCGCCCGCTCGATCGCATCGAGGTGACGGCCGGCGAGATCGCCGCCGGACGAGCTCTCGCGACGCGTCAGCCCGGCGACGTCGCGCACCGAGGTCGGACGCCTCGGCCTCGCGCTGAACGCGATGCTCGAGCGCCTCGAGCAGGCCTTCGCGCAGCGCAGGGCAAGCGAGCAGCGCCTGCGCCAGTTCCTCGCCGACGCCTCGCACGAGCTGCGCACGCCGCTGGCCTCGATCCGCGGCTACGCCGAGCTGTTTCGCATCGGCGCCACGCGCGACGCGGCCGAGACCGAGCTCGCGATGCGGCGCATCGAGGAGGAGTCCAAGCGCATGGGGGTGCTCGTCGAGGACCTGCTGACGCTCGCCCGCCTCGACGAGGCGCCGGAGCTGCGGCGCGAGCTCGTCGACCTCGCGCGTGCTCGCGCGCGACGCCGTCGACCGACGCGCGCGCGACCGCGCCCGAGCGGCCGATCGGCCTCAGCGCGCCGGCCGCACGCGGTCGTCTCCGGCGATCCCCACGAGCTGCGCCAGGTGCTCGCCAACCTGCTGCGCAACGCGCTCGTGCACACGCCGGCCGGGACGCCGATCGAGGTCTCGGTCGGGCAGGACGACGCGAGCGTCACGCGTCAGCGTGCGCGACCACGGGCCCGGGCTGCCCGACGGCTCGCCCGAGCGCCTGTTCGATCGCTTCTGGCGCGCCGAGGGAGGGCGCGAGCGCGGCAAGGCCGGCGCGGGCCTCGGCCTGGCGATCGTCGACGGCGTCGTGCGACGCGCACGGCGGACAGATCAGCGCCCATATGCGCCCGGCGGGGGCGCCGTGTTCCTCGTGCGGCTGCCGAAGTCTCCACGCGAGGCGCAAGAGCCGGCGAGCGTCTGAGCGGTCTTAGCGGACGCTTACTCCGCTGCTAGTGGCACCTTCAGAGGTGCTCGCCAGACCCCTCTACAGCCACGCTCGCATATCCAACACCTAGCGAGCGCCGCCCGCAATCACGGTACCCGCCCTGAAGCCTCATCGAGCGCCCAGCCGTTTCACAGCCAGCTCACAGGAAGCTCCGGTTTGATGACCACCATGACCACCACCGCGCAGGCCGGCATCCTGGCGACCGACGTCGGGCCGCACCTCTATTGGATCACGAGCAGGGCCGCGGGCATCGCCGCGTTGGTGCTCTCGAGCATCTCGGTGTGCATCGGCCTGTTGATGGGCGGGCGCATCCTCAAAGGACGCCAGCCCGACCTGCGGGTCACTCACGAGGCGCTGTCGCTGGCAACGCTCGTCGCGCTCGCGGTCCACGGCCTCACGCTGCTCGGCGACGGTTACCTGCATCCAAGCGTCGGCGACATCGCCGTTCCCTTCCTCAGCAGCTACAAGACGCTGTGGACGAGCATGGGCATCGTCGCGTTCTGGGCGATGCTCGCGCTCGGGATCTCCTACTACGCCCGCACCCGCATCGGCCCGCGGCGCTGGCGAGCCCTGCACCGCTTCACGGCGCTGGCGTGGGTTCTCGGGCTCGCGCACTCCCTCGGCGAGGGAACCGACGCCGGGCAGGCGTGGTTCCTGGCAATGACCGCGATCGTCGTCGTGCCCGCGCTCGTGCTGCTGCTCGTTCGCATCCTGACGCGAGGGATCGATCGACGCTCAGGAACCTCCCAGGTTCGCGACAGGGAACTCAGACATGCGCGAGCGAGACTGCCACAGCATGCAAATCCACGAGCCTGACTGGAGCGAACATGGCCCCGCAGCGACCTTCTCCTGAGGAGCGCCCGTCCGTATATACCCTCGAGCAGCTCGAGGCACGGGCGCTCGCGCGAAGCCGGGCGCGCCGCATCCGGCGATCCGTCGTGAGCCTCGCCGCCGCGCTGTTCAGCGTTGCGTTCCTGGCCATCTACGTCCAGATGGCCTCCGGACACGACCCGGCGCTCTCGAGCAAGAAAAGCACGACAGCGTCGGCGGCCCTCCTCGCCAACAGCTCGAGCTCGACGGCCAAAGCCGCCACCAAAAAGGCAGCGGCGAAAAGCGCGACGGCCGACAAGGCGTCCTCGGCATCAACCTCGAGCGGAACCTCGACGAGCTCGGAATCGTCGGGGACCTCGAGCGGCAGCCAAACCTCGAGCGACAGCCAAACCTCGAGCGGCTCCGGCGCCTCGTCCTCGTCGAGCAGCGAAGAATCCAGCAAAACCGCCTCCTCGGTGACGACCTCGCAGTCCTGATGAGCGAGACGGAGATCAGCGACAGGTTCGACTGCTTCGGCTCCTCCTGCGCCGCGTTCGTGATCGGCGCCGGCGTGGAGCGCTCGGCGCGGGACGCGGTGGACGACGTCAGGCGTGCGCTGCTCACATGGCACGAGCGGTTCTCGCGCTTCCTTCCCGGCAGCGAGCTCTCGCGCCTGAACGGCGATGCACGCCGCGAGGTGCCCGTGACGCCGCTGATGGCGCGCTTCGCGAACGCCGTGGTGAGCGCTGCCACGCTGACGGGCGGACTCGTGGACGCGACCCTCATCGATCAGATCGAGTCTGCGGGCTACGCCGGCGAGCTGCGCCACCCCCTTCCGCTCCCGATCGCACTCGCGCTCGCCCCGCCGCGCAAGCCTGCCTGCGCCGGATCCGCGGCGCGCTGGCAGCACGTCGATGTCAACCTCGCCGAGAGAACGATCGCACGCCCGCCCGGGATCAAGCTCGACAGCGGCGGCCTCGCCAAGGGACTGTTCGCCGACGCGCTCGCCGAGCGGCTCGCGAGCCACGCGAGCTTCGCGATCAACTGCGCCGGCGATCTGATGATCGGAGGCGCCGAGGGTGTGACGCGCCCGATCGAGGTCGAAAGCCCGTTCGACGGGCGCACTCTGCACACGTTCGAGCTGCAGCGGAGCGGCGTCGCCACGAGTGGCATCGGCCGGCGGGCCTGGCTGGATTCGCACGGGCGCCCCGCCCATCACCTGCTCGACCCGTCCACCGGCAGGCCGGCGTTCACGGGCATCGTGCAGGTGACGGCGCTGGCGCCGAGCGCGCTCACGGCCGAGGTCCGCGCCAAGGCCGCGCTCCTGAGCGGACCTCGCGACGCGCGCGCGTGGCTGCCGCACGGCGGCCTGATCGTGCTGGACGACGAAAGCCACGAGGTCATCGAGCCCTCGCCGGCGCTCACTCTCAGCCAACTCACAGCTCACGCCCAGCGGCGTCCGAGCGCGGCCCTCGATGATCTCTGGCATGAGCACACGCAGCCATCACTCGCAAGCTGAGGCGCCGGCGGCAGCGATGCGCGCCACCATGGCCCTCCTGGTGCGGCCCGCCGCACAGCCCGCAGTCGAGATCGTCATACCGGTGTACAACGAGCAGCGGGTGCTCGCGCGCAGCGTGCGCACGCTGCACGGCTACTTGACACGGCACTTCAGCTTCCCGTTTCAGATCACCGTCGCCGACAACGCGAGCACCGACGCGACACTCGGCATCGCGCTCGAGCTCGCGCGCAAACTGCCGCAGGTCAGTGTCCTTCACCTCGAGCGCAGGGGCCGCGGCCGCGCGCTGCGCGCAGCCTGGAGCAGAAGCGAAGCCGACGTGCTCGCCTATATGGACGTCGACCTGTCGACCGAGCTCTCTGCGCTCGCGCCGCTCCTGACACCCCTGCTCGAGGGCCGCGGCGACATCACGATCGGTTCGCGGCTCGCTCCCGGCGCGCAGGTAACGCGCGGCGTCAGGCGCGAGGTCATCTCGCGCGGCTACAACCTGCTACTGCACATGCTTCTCGGAGTCGGGTTCGCGGACGCGCAGTGCGGGTTCAAGGCCGGCCGGCGCGAGGTCATCCAGGCACTGCTCGCGGACGTCGAGGACGAGTCCTGGTTCTTCGACACCGAGCTGCTCTACCTCGCCCAGCGCAGCAAGCTCGCGATCCACGAGGTCCCCGTCCGCTGGGTTGAAGACAGGGACTCGCGCGTGCAGCTCTGGGCCACGGCGCGGGAGGACCTGCGCGGCGTGATGCGCCTGCGCGCGGCACGCCGGCGGGGAGTCGCAGGGCTCGCGCATCACGCGGTCCGAGCTCCCAACTCGTCCCCTAGCCTGTCGAGCAAGATGCCTGTGCCATGCTCGCGCTCGGTCGGAGTGTCCAGGCCATCGAGGAAGGCGCCCTGCTCGGTGAAGATCAGCCTGGTGCCGGCACCGTCGGGCTCGAGCTCCACGGTGGCGAGCGAGACGGAGATGCGCTTCTCGTCGTGATGCATCTCGTAGGCGTAGACGATGCGCCTGTCGGGCACGATGTCCTGGTAGCGACTGTCGAACACGTATGTCGAGCCGTCCGGAGCGGCGACGCTGAGGCGCTCGCCGCCGCCGACGCGGAAGTCCAGCTCATGTCCTCCCTTCGCAAGCTCGCTCGGCCCGAACCAGCGGATCTTTGCCGCGGGGTCAGCCCAGGCGTTGAAGACGCGCGCGGGCGAGGCGTCGTAGGTCCGGTCGATGGCGAAGGTGGCGTGTGCGACTGATCGCTCGTTCACGATTTGCTCCTCTGATGTGGTGGTTGTCGTTGCTGCTCGGGCTGCTCTGCGAGGTATTCGCCCAGGCGATCGAGGCGGTGCTCCCACTCCGTCCGCCGATCGGCGATCCAGCTCTCGGCCGTCGTCAGCGCTGCCGGCTCGATGTGACACGTGCGAACTCGTCCGCGCTTCTCGGAGCCGACCAGTCCACTGTCCTCGAGCAGGTGCAGATGCTGGACGACGGCCGGAAGCGAGATCGCAAGTACGCGCGCGAGCTCGCTGACGGTCGCCGGTTCGCGGCTCAGCGTGTCGACCATCACACGCCGCGTCGGGTCGGCGAGGGCCTGAAAGACGAGGTCGACTGGGCTGCGTTGCTTAAGCACTCGCTTAAGTATGTCATACTCGGACGCGGATGCGCGCGCTCGTTCAGAGGGTCAGCCGCGCCGCGGTGTGGACCGGCGAGGAGACGGTGGCGTCGATCGGCCCGGGCCTGCTCGTCCTACTGGGAGTCGCGGCCGGCGACGATCTCGGGGCCGCTGACCGTCTCGCGCAGAAGGTCCGGGCGCTGCGCATATTCGCGGACGCCGCCGGACAGATGAACGAGCCGCTCGGCGAGCGCGAGATTCTGTGCGTGAGCCAGTTCACGCTTTATGGCGACACGCGGCGGGGCAACCGGCCGAGCTTCACGCGGGCGGCAAGGCCCGAGCACGCGCAGCCGCTGTATGAGCGCTTCTGCGCGCAGGCCGGCGCCAAGCGCGGCGTGTTCGGCGCGCACATGGCGGTCGAGCTGGTCAACGACGGACCGGTGACGCTTCTGCTGGAGGCGTGAGCGAGGGCGGATGCGGCGGCCGCGCTCAGCGCGAGTCGCCGCAGCCGTCGGTCCGGCATTGGGCGCCCGGGGCTCCCGAGATCGGCCGCGACCGCCGGGCCGTCCGCCCCCTTGGCCTGCAGGAGCCGACCTGATAGACCCGCCAGATGCGCGCACCTGAGACCCCTCGGTTGCAGCGGCGCAGGGTCAGCCCCAGACGCTGGTTCATCCTCTTTGGAGCGATTCTGCTCGTCGCGCTCGTCGTGTTCGCGCTCACGCGCCTGAACCTGAGCCGCGTCGGCCACGCTTTGGTCACCGCGTCGCCCGGATGGATCGCTCTGGCGCTCCTGCTGATGGGGACATCGCTGCTGTTCCGCTCGATCTCCTGGCATGAGACGCTGCGCGCCGCGCTGCCCGACATTTCGATCCCCTGGGGCCCGGTCATACGGGCGACGATGATCGGCGTGATGGGCTCCGCGATCTTTCCCGGCCGGATCGGTGAGCCCTCGCGGATCCTCGTGCTCACACGCAGGCTCGAGGGCCCCAACAGGCGCCTCTTGCCCGTCGTCACGGGCACGGTCTTCTCGCAGACTCTGATCAACCTGCTCGCGCTCGGCGCTCTGCTTGCGGCGACCTTTACGAGCGTGCCGCTGTTCCAGGGACACCTCGCGGCGTTCGCAGCCGCGCTCGCCGTGCCGGCGGCCGTCTGCGCCGTCGTGATCTTCGGCCCGCGCCTGCTCGCGCTCGCCCAGCGCTCGCGCTTCGCGCGCGTGGCGCGTGCCGCGAACGCGATCAACCGGCTGCTGCATCTCGCCCGGCGCGGCCTCGCGGTCTTCGGACGCCCGCGCTACGGCGTCGCGGCGGTGTCCGCGCAGCTGCTCGCCTGGGCGCTGCAATGGCTCGCCTGCTACTGCGTGATACGCGCGCTCGGCCTGCAATCGCACGCGGGCCTGCTGACGGCGGCGGCCATCCTGCTTGCCGTCAATCTCAGCGCGATCCTCCCCGCGACGCCCTCGAACGTCGGCGTATTCCAGGCCGCCTGCCTGGTCGTGCTCGCCGCCTACGGCGTCGGCAGCGGACCCGCCATCGCCTACGGCATCATCCTGCAGGCGGTGGAGGTCGTGACCGCGCTCTCACTAGGCATCCCGGCGCTGCTCAGGGAGGGGCTCACCTGGCAGGACCTCCGGGCGCAAGCCGAGGAGTCAGCCGGCGAGGGCGCGGACGGACTGTCGTAGCGAGCGGGTCGTCTTGAGGACCGCGGTCGGCTCGTAGCCGCAGTGGGCCATGCAGTTCTCGCAGCGTGGATCCCTGCCGCGGCCGTACTTGCTCCAGTCGGTCGTCTCGATCAGCTCCCTGTAGGTCTTCGTGTAGCCGTCCGCCATCAGGTAGCACGGGCGCTGCCAGCCGAACAGCGAGTAGCTCGGGATCCCCCAGGCGGTGCAGTCGAATTCGGCCTTCCCCTCGAGGAAATCAAGGAACAGCGGGCTGTGGTTCAGGCGCCACCTCTTGCGCCGTCCGTCGGCGAACGCCTCGCTGAACAGCGTGCGCGTCTGCTCCACCCCGAGGAAGTGTTGCTGGTCTGGCGCTTTCTCGTACGCGTAGGCGGGCGAGATCATCATCTCATCGACTTCGAGGTCGTCGTTGAGGAAGTCGAGCACCTCGCGGACGGTCTTGGCTGAGTCGTGTGTGAAGAACGTGGTGTTGGTCGTGACGCGAAAACCCGCCGCCTTTGCCGTGTGGATAGCGGCGACCGCCTTCTCGAAGACCCCCTCGCGCTCGACCGACGCGTCGTGACGCTCGCGCAGGCCATCGATGTGGATCGCCCACGCGAAATAGGGGCTGGGCTTGAATTTGTCGAGCTTCTTCTCGAGCAGGAGCGCGTTCGTGCAGAGGTAGACGAACCTCTTGCGCCTGATCAGCTCCGCCGCGATGAGATGGATCTCGGGGTGGATCAGCGGCTCGCCTCCGGCGATCGAGACCATCGGCGCGCCGCTCTCCTCGATCGCTGCGACCGCCTGCTCCACCGGCATCCGCCGTCGCAGGTCGTGCTCCGGATGCTGGATCTTGCCGCAGCCAGAGCACGCGAGGTTGCACTGGAACAGCGGCTCCAGCTCGACGATCAGCGGGAACTTCTCCCGTTTCGCGAGGCGCTGGCGCATCAGATACCACCCCATGCGCGTGCTCTGCCTCATTCGCACCGCCATGGGGCCTACCTTAGTCGGCCGGAGCCCAGTCGTGAAGTGCGCCCGCCACGCGACGCAACGCGCGCGCCGCGCGCCACGCGCCGGCAGCGGCCTGCGGGCGCAGCAGCTCGTGGCCGGGGCTGTCCAGCACGACGCGCACCACCCCGAACGGCCGCTCGCCCGCGCCGGAGGCGAGCCACACGGACTCCATGTCGACAGCGATCGCCCCGCCGGCGCGCAGCTCGGCCCGGCGCTCGCCGAGCGCCAGCCGCGCGACGCACACGATCTTGCCGCTGCGGACCTTCAGGCCGTGTCCGGCGACTCTGCTCAGGAGCTCGGGAGAGTGCTCGCAGCGAACGCGCGTGGAGGGATGCCTCTCGTCGTCGGCCGAGTACACCTCATCGGCGACGATTACTTCGCCCGGCTCGGACTCGGCGTCGAGCCCCCCGCAGAAGCCGAGCACGAGCAGCGCCCCCGGCGCCTCCCGCGCTAGCCCGCCGGCGGCTGCAATCGCGCGCTGCGGCCCCATGCCGGTCTTGCGCACGAGCGCGCCGCGCGTGGCGGAGGCGACGATCGCGGCCTCGACGCGCATCGGGGCCGCGATCACAAGACCGCTCACGCCGCGGATCCTGCGGTCGAGGCCGCTGCAGGCTCTCGCGCGGCGGCGGGCGACTCTCCGCACGAGCCGCCCGCCGCCGGGTCGATCCCGAGCGCGCCCAGAACGGTCCGCGCCGCCGCGTGCCCGCTCAGCACCGCGCCCTCCAGCGTCGCCGGCCAGCCGGTGGCGGTCCATGCGCCCGCAAGCACGAGGCCCGCCAGAGCGGTCCGCGGGCCCGGCCGCAGTGCAGCGACGCCGGGGGCCGCCCGGAAGGTCGCCGCGTGCTCGCGCGTGGCCAGGAAGCTCTCCACCCTCGCCTGCCGCGCGCGCGGAAGCAGCTCGGCGAGCGCCGGCAGGTAGCGCGCGCCCAGGGCCTCCACGCTCATCCGCATCTCGCGCTCGGCGCCCGACAGCGAGACCGCGAGGTACTGGCATCCGGCCGGCGCTCCTGCGGCCGCGCTGCGGTCGAAGATGTACTGCACCGGCGTGCCCACGCCGGCGGCGAACAGCTCGTCGTATACAGGCCGGTCATAGACGACGTGCAGGTTGACGATCGGCGAGCTTCCGAGCTGGCCGAGCTTGCGCGAGACATCGCCCAACAGCGGTTCGAGCAGCATCGCGGCGCGGGCGTGCGGCACGGCGAGGACCGTCGCCTCCGTACTGACTCCCTCGAGATCCGCGCCCGCCACTACGGCCGCGCGCGTCTTCTCCCTCCTCGGCCGATCGCCGTTCGCATCCCTGCTGCCGCGACCAAGCACCTCGAAGCCGGTTGCCGTTCGCGCCAGGCGCTCCGCGCGCCAGCCGAGCCTGACGTCCACGCCGGCCAGAGCGAGCGCCCGCTCGGCCGGCCTGCCGAGCGTCTCGCTCAGCGTCGCGGCGTGAAAGCCGATGTCACCGGCGTCCGCTCGGGAGAGCAGGCCGGTCTGAAAGACGAACGCGCCCAGCGCCAGCGAGGCCTCCGCGGCCGGCAGGTTGAGCGTCGGCAGCGCGATCAGGTCCCACAGCGCGCTGACCGCCTCGGGACCCTGGCCGTGGCGCGCGAGCCACTCCCCAAGCGTCAGCCGTTCCAGCTCGTCGGCGCCTCGGCCGCCGCGTGAGCGCCCGAGGCGCAGGAGGCCGAGCGCAGCGCGTGCCGCGCCGAGTCGCTGCGCCGGCGTCAGGTGTGGGTAGCGGGCGAGCGCACCGGCCAGCTGCAGCGGCGCGGGCAGCGCGTTGCGCCGCAGGCGAGCAGGCGCCGAACCAGGCTTCAGCACAGGGATGTCCAGGCGCGGCTGGACGCGCACGAGCCGCTCGCTCCCCAGCCGCGCGAGCAGCGCGCGGTAGGCGAGGCAGCAGCGCAGGAACACGTGCTGCCCGTTGTCCATCTCCAGTCCCTCCCGCTCGAAGGAGTAGGCCGCTCCGCCGAGCCTGCGCCTCACCTCGACGAGGGTCACGCTCGCGCCCGCGGCGGCGCAGTCGAGCGCGGCGGTGATACCGGCGAGTCCGCCCCCCACCACGACGACGCGCTCCCCGGCGCTCAAGCGGCCCTCCGTCCGAGCATCCCGCGCGCGGCGACCCACGCCTTCTCGCGCGTCGGCAGCGACATGCGCGCGCGCATCGCGTCCTCGGGGCTTGCCTCGATGCGCTCGAGCAGCCTGCGGTAGATGCCCGCCATCGCCAGCACGCACGCCGCGCTGCGCCTGTCGAGCAGCGGCGTGAGCTCGAGGCCACGTTCGAACCAGTGCCGCGCACGCTCGGCCTCGAAGCGCACGAGCGTCGCAAGGCGCTCGCCGGCCTGCGGATCGGGCGCGCGTCCGTCAGAGCGCGCGCCCGGGGGCGCGATCGCGGCGAGCAGACGCGGCGCGATGTCCCCGGCAGCCGCTTCCTCATCGCCGGTGATCACCGCGAAGCGCCGCAGGTCCTCTGCCGGGAGGTACACGCGGCCGTTCTCCGCGTCCTCGCGCACGTCACGCAGGATGTTCGTCAGCTGCAGCGCGACGCCGAGATCGTCCGCCAGCTGTTCAGCGCCCAGTGCGCGGGCGCCGGCATCCTCACGCAGCTCGAAGACCGCAAGGCACACGCGTCCGATCGCGCCTGCGACCCGCCGACAGTAGAGCACGAGCTCGTCGAAGCGCTCGTAGGTGACGCCGTTCACGTCCATGCGCACGCCCTCGATCAGCTCGCCGAGCGCGCCCGCTGGTAGCGCGAAACGCGCGTACGCGTCGCTCAGCGCCACCATCACCGGATCGTCGCCGCGCGCAGTGTCGCCGGGCGCAGCATCAGGGGCGCCGAGCTCGAGCTCGGCGAGCGCCTGCGCCTCGTAGTCGAGCCGGCGCAGCTTCTGCAACCGCTCGAGCGTCCCGTCGCCGATGTCGTCGACGCGCCGCGCGAACGCGTACACGGCGCACATCGCCGGGCGCCTGTCGCGGGGAAGCAGGCGAATGCCGTAGTAGAAGTTCGCGGCCTGCCTGCGAGTGACCGATTCGCAATGCGCGTAGGCCTCGGCGAGGGCCGCCGACGGGCTCACGAGCGCACCCTCCCGGACCCGGCGAGCGTCGCCGCGAACGCCAGCAGGCGCCGTCCCCGAGCGGGGCGCGGCGGGCCGGGCAGCACATCGTAGCCGGCCCGCTCGATCGCATCGAGCGCGGCGCGGCCACCGGCGGCGAACGCCGCCACGGCAAGCCGTGCCCGTCCTCGCAGCTCCTCGATCAGCGGCGCACCCTCGCGGAGCAGGCGCCGGGCCCGCTCGACCTCGAAGGCGAGCACCGCGCGCAGCGGGCCGCCGGCATGCTCGGCGGCGAGGTCCTCGCTCGTGGCGCCGAAGCGCTCGATGTCCTCGAGCGGCAGATACACGCGCCCGCGAGCCAGATCCTCGGCCACGTCCTGGCAGTGCTCGGTGAGCTGCAGCGCGGTGCAGATCGAGTCCGAGAGCGCGATCCGCCGAGGCGTGGCCACGCCGAGCACGGCGAGCACCAGCTCGCCCACAGGGTCGGCCGACAGCGCGCAATAGGCGCGCAGCTGCTCCCAGGTCTCATACGAGCTCACGCGCTGATCGACGCGGTTGGCCTCGATCAGGCGGGCGAACGGCTCGCGCGGCAGCGCGCGCTCGCGCAGGGTCGGCGAGAGCCTGACCAGCAGCGGATGCTCGGCGCGGCCCTCGAACGCACGATCGAGATCCGACTCCAGCCAATCCAGCGCTGCGAGGCGGTCGCCCGTAGCGGAGTCGCCGAGTTCGTCGACCAGCCGCGCGAAGCCGTAGATGGCGAGCAGATGAGAGCGCACTCGCCTGGGAAGGACGCGGCTGGCCACGGGGAAGTTCTCCCCCTGCGCGCGCGCCATGACCGCCTCGACGGTCGGGGCGCACCCTGGCGCATCCCCTACGAGCGTCACCCCCTTCGCTCTACGGAGCCCCCGTCGGGATCGATCAAACCGATGCCCGCGGCGGCGCCCAGGCAACGCCCGAGCGCCATGATCGGGAACGTGAGCCGATAGAGGTGGTAGTTGATGTAGTAGTCCGACGGGAAGCCCGTACCGGTGTACTGCGGCTCATCCCAGCCGCCATCCGCTCGCTGGGTCTCGACCAGCCAGCTCACGCCCCGCTCGAGCGCGGGCGAGCGCTCCCCCGCGGCATGCAGCGCGAGCAGCGCCCAGGCGGTCTGCGAGGCGGTGCTCGGCCCGCGGCCGATCCACGCCGGATCGTCGTAGGAGCGCGGGTCCTCGCCCCAGCCGCCGTCTTCGTTCTGGTGTGCCTCGAGCCAGCCCACGGCGCGCCGTATGCACCCGTGCGAGGGGTCGACGCCGGCGGCGATCAGGCCCGGGACCGCCGCCCCGGTCCCGTACACGTGGTTGATGCCCCAGCGGCCATACCACGAGCCGTCGGCCTCCTGGTGGTCGAGCAGCCACTGAACCCCGCGCCGCGCGCAGTCGGTGTCCGCGAGCCCGAGCACTCCGAGCATCTCGACGGCATGGGCGGTGACGTCGGCGCTCGGCTCGTCGATCACCTCGCCGAAGTCGAGGAACGGCAGCTCGCGCACGAGGCGGCGCGTGTTGTCGGCGTCGAAGGCGCCCCAGCCGCCATCTGAGCTCTGCATCCCTTCGACCCAGCGCAGCGCGCGGCCGACCGCCTGGGCGATGCGCGGCGCGATCGGCGATGCCGGCGAGTTGCCGTTGGCGCTCGGGAGATCGGCCCCCACGGCGCCGCCGCCGTCGCTCACGGCCGCCACGCCTGCGATCCGCTGCAGCGCGAGCACGACCTCGGCCGTGTCGTCGACGTCCGGATAGTTCACGTTCCAGAACTCGAATGCCCAGCCGCCCGGCTCGAGCCTCGGCTTGGCCACGGCCCAGTCGCCTCGCTGGTCGACCTCCTCGCCGAGCAGCCACTCGGTGGCGCTCACCATCGCCGGGTGCGCGCCAGGGACGCCGGCGTCGTTCAGCGCGATGATCGTGAGCGCGGTGTCCCACACCGGCGACTGGCACGCTTCCAGGCGCCTGCTCGCTCCCGCGGGCGCGCCTACACCGTGCGAGTCGTCGCGGTCCTCGATCAGAAACTGCTCGAGACCTTCCAGCCCTCGCCTCATCACCGGGTGATCGAGCTGATAGCCGCCGAGGTGCAGCGCCATCAGCGAATAGACCCACGGCGGCTGGATGCCGCCCCACGAGCCGTCTGCCTCCTGCCGGCGGACGATCCAGCGCTCCGCGCGCGCGACCGCCAGCCGTCGCAGCGGCCGGATCGGCCGGTGCTCGTAGGCCTTCAGGAGGCCATCGAGCCGCCGCAGCCAGCGGGCCCGGCGGCTGAGCCAGCGGCCGTCGCGCCGCCTGCCGGGTCCGAGCCCCGCCGAGAACGGATCGCGCAGCTCCTGCAGGTCGAACGAGAGCCTGCGCGCGGGGCGGTGCGCTTTGACGAGCGACAGGGCCACGATCGTCTGACGCGCCCAGCAGGCAAAGTCGTAGACGTTGAGCGGTATCCACGCAGGCAGCAGGATGATCTCGGGCGGGAGCGCCGGGACGCGATCCCACGACCAAAGGCCGAACAGCGCGAGCCACAGGTGGGTGAAGACGCGCGCGCGCTCCAGGCCGCCTTCACGGCGGATGAACTCAGCGGCCGCGCGCATGTGCTCGGCCTCCCGCAGATCGCCGGCCAGCCGAAGCGCCCAGTAGGCCTCGATCGTGGTCGAGAGCTCGCCGGGACCGCCGTGGAAGTTGGCCCACGTTCCGTCGCTGCGCTGCTGTGATCGGATCCACGCGGCCGAGCGCTCGGTCTCATCGGCCCGCCGGACGCCTAGGAACTCGCGCAACAGTATGTCCTCGGCGTCCATCGTGACGTTCGTCTGCAGCTCGCCGCGCCACCAGCCTGCGTGATCCTGGAGAGTGAGCAGGTGCTCGCAGGCCTGCTCGAGCGCCACCTCAGCCTCGCTGCGAGCCTCCACGGTCGACGACGGCATGCTGGAAAGCTAGATCTTTTTCATTCGGAACGATGTCTGCGCGACGGCTGTCTGCTGCTTGGCGCTCACCGTGGACTCCTCGGCGCCCGCGGACACGAGCACCTCGGGGTGCGCGAGCGTGATCACGTGGCGGCGCAGGATCGCCTCCGGAACCGCGCGCGGGATGGATGATACGAAGCGATACACGATCAGCCCATCGATATCTTGGCGACCGAGCAGGCGGAACCCCGGAGCGGGCGGGAGCCCTGCGGAGGCGCGCAGCGGTGCGTAGCCGACCTCGTCGATCTCGGTCACGGTCACCGACCTCCCGCGCGGGAGGTTGCGCAGGTCGGGAATGTAGTACTCGAGCGGCGCCCCGCCGAGCTCGACGGTCGTGATCACGTGGTCCTGATCGCCAGCGCGCAGCAGCCGCGCGACGGCCCGCCAGTTTCCGCGCTGCAGCCGCGGGCTCAGATCGACGTCGATCGAGATGACGAGGAACGCGACCGCGGCGGTCACACCGAGGACGATCCCCCAGCGACCGCTCGGCGGTGAGGCCATGAGCACAGCAATCAGCGCTGTAACGGCGATCATCGCGGCGACGAGGTTTCGCGGCGCCAGGTAGTCGGCGCCGAAGGCCACGAGCACGACCGGTATCAGCACGCCGCTCGCTGCGATCACGAACGCGATCATCACGCCGCGCTGCTCGCGGCGACGCGCCTGCATGCGCGCTCGCCCGGCGGCCGTCTGCAAGGCGCGGGCCGGCAGCGGCTCCGTCATCCGCCACAGCCCGAGGCCGGCGCCGGCGATGATCGGCAGCGCGACCAGCAGCTCGACGCCGTGACCGAGCGGGGCACCGGAGTAGCCGGTGAGGTAGTACTGGACGATTGCCTGCAGGCGTTCCGAGAAGGGCCACTGGCCGATCCACTGCGTGCCGTGACCTCCCTGCGCGGAGATCAGCGCCAGCAGCGCAAGCCCCACGATCGCGAGCACTGCGACCGCTGGCAGCGCCTCGCGGCGGATGGCCGGCCGGTCCGTGCCGCGGCCCGCCGACGGCCGCTCGGCTGGAGGCTCGACGCGCCGGGCGCCATCGCCGCGGTCGGTAGGGTCGCGGAGCAGCCAGAGGGCCATCGGGATGAGCAGGAAGACCGCGAAATAGTGCGTAAGTAGGGCGAGCGAGCCGCTTGCCGCGAAGGCCGCCATGCGCGTCCTTGTCGGTTCGCGCTCGGCGCGCAGGAAGCACAGCATCGCGAGCGCCGCCATCAGCACGAACAGCGAGTACGCGCGCGCCTCCTGCGAGTACCAGAGGAACAGCGGGTTGACCGCGACGAGCGCCGCGGTGAGGAGCGCGACCCGGCGGCCGGCGAGCTCACGGCCGATCATCCAAGCCACGGGCACCGTCGCGATCCCGGCAAGCGCTGAGGGCAGGCGCAGAGCGACCTCGCCGGTGCCCAGCACGCGCGAGTCGGCCCATGCCACGACATACCAGAGCGGCGGCGTGTTCTCCGTGTGCACGACGCTGCGCAGGGTGGCGAGGAGGCTCGGGTGCAGGACGTGGACCGGCGTGAAAGCCTCGTCGTACCAGAAGCTCTGCAGGTCGAGCGTGGAGAGCCTCAGCGCCGCGGCCAGCAGCGTCAACGCCGCGAGCGGCCACCACGACGGCAGGCGGGCGGCCGGGGAGAGCGCCCTTACCGGCGCAGGGTGCGAGGCGGTGCTCATTCTCGACAGATCCCCGGAGGCGGTTCGCCGAAGCAGCCGTAGCGATCGGCGCGCACATCTTCTGCTTTCGGCGGCAGATACCAGCCTCCGTGGACGGTGCGTCGCCCGTCGACGATCGGCCCCCAGATGGCCAGGCACAGCTGCGTCCTGGCCTTCGGTGCTCCAGGGCGCGTGTTCCCGCAGACCACCTCCTGCTGGCTGCTCACCCCGAGCAGCTGCTCGTCGATCAGGAGGTTGCGATACGCGTGGCCGGTATACGTGCGCCAGGTGCGCAGATCGGCGATCAGGCGCTGGTTGACATGGGTCTGGCGAACGTCGTCGTTGATGGTGGCGACAGCGAGCACGATTCCGATGAGCACTAGCAGCGTCGTCTCGACCAGGCGCATGCTTCCGGAGCCGCGAAGCTCGCTGGTACGCGGGCGCAGCCAGGCAGGCAGGCGCGCCCACGGCTCGCGTCCTGCGGGTGTCGAGGTCTCGCTCACTGCACCGGCGCCAGCAGCGGCGTGATCTGGTGGATGATGAACAGCGCCTGAACGGCGAGCGTGGCGGCGAGCAGGCGCCGGTCGCGGCTGATCACCGCGAGCGGCAGCGGCCAGAGGATGTACCACGCCAGCAGCCACGTGCTCGTCACCGAGATCGCCAGCAGGCCCCATCCCGCGGCGGCGACCCAGTCGTATCCTCGCCAGGTGCGCCACAGCAGGTGCAGGATCACCAGCACGAGCGCTGCCTTGAGCAGGTCGTGATCGACCGGGAAGACGCCGGGCTTGCCGAAAAGGTGGGCGATCTCGGTCGCGAAGCTGTCGGTCGACACGAACGCGGCGTCGCGGTTCAGCGCCGATACGACGTCGATCCCGTGCACGCCGAAGGCCGCGTAGCCGACGAGCCCGCCGATCACGAGCGCCGCCAGCGCTCCGGCGATCGGGGCGAGCCTGCGCCTCGAGAGGATCATGAACGGGAGCAGCGCCGCGACCGTAGCCTTCACGAGCGCGCCGGCGATCACGCACGCCGCCGCGGCTGCTTCCCTGCGGAAGGTCGGGCGCTCGAGGATCGTGAGGCTGACCGCCGCCATCATCGCCAGCATCATGATCAGGTCGTTGTGCGCGCCGCCGAGCCCGTAGATGAGATACAGCGGATTCGCGCCGACAGCAACGATCGCCCACACCGGATCGAGATCGCGGGCGCGCGCGCAGCGCCAGCACAGCGCGAGCGTCCCTGCGCTCGCGAGCAGCGCCTCCAGCTTCATCGCCCACAGCGCGCCCTTCAGGCCGAGCGGAGCGAGCGGATACGACAGCAGCGTGTACAGCGGGCCGTAGGCGGTTGCGACGTGCCTCCAGTCTTCGCCGACGTACTTGAAGACGGGGTCGCCCACGATCGCCACCGGGCCGTGCAGGTACGGGTTGATCCCGTGCTCCACGCCCATGCGCGCGTACGCGATGTAGCTGAAGACGTCGGTCGAGAGCAGGATCGGACCCGCGAACACGATCGCGTGCAGCGCCGCGATGAGGACCAGCGCCCAGCGTTTGGAGACGGCCGCGCGGCGTGATCGCCGCGCGAGCGCCAACAGTCCCGCGTACGCGCCGGTGAAGCTCAGGATCGCGATCAGGAAGACGCGGTATCCCAGGCGCTCGCCGATCCCCTGCAGCCATCCGGCGATCGGGGGTGACTTGGGTATCAGTGGCGAGTGGCCGACCGCGCCGTCGAGCACGATCTCGGCGGTGGCGGCTATCAGCACGAGCGCCAGCAGCGAGGCCAGCGCCGGCGTCAGCCACTCAGAGCGTGAACGCGCTAGGACACGTTCGCTCTGCGCGACGACGCTCACGAAGCGACGATGCTCACAACGCCGTCCACACGGTCTTGGTCTCGAGATACGCGTCGAGGCCGTCTCGGCCGTGCTCGCGACCGATGCCCGAGGCCTTGAAGCCGCCGAACGGCGCCGATGGGTCGACGAGCCCCCACGTGTTCACGTACACCGAGCCCGCGCGCAGCAGCGCTGCCAGACGGTGCGCATTTGCCACATCGCGCGTCCACACGCCCGCCGCGAGCCCGTACTCGCTGTCGTTCGCACGGCGCGCGACCTCCTCGAGCGTCTCGTAGGGGGATGCGACCAGCACGGGGCCGAAGATCTCCTCGCGCGCGATGCGCAGCTCGTCCGAGGTGACGCTGAACAGCGTCGGCGCGACGAAGTAGCCGCCGCTGTCGGCCAGCGCGAGCTCGCCGCCGGCGAGCAGCTCGGCGCCCTGCTCCCTGCCCGATTCGATGTAGCCCATCACGCGGTCGCGCTGCTCGGCCGAAACGAGCGGCCCGAGCTGCGTGTCCGGGTCGAGTCCCGGACCGAGCCGCGCGGTGCGGGCCTGCTCGGCGAGCGCGCTCATGACCTCATCGAAGCGCTCGGCCGGCACGAACAGGCGCGAGCCGGCATTGCAAGCCTGTCCCGAGTTGAAGTAGATCGCCTGGAAGGACCCCTTGATGGCGGTCTCGATGTCCGCGTCCGCGAGGATCACGTTCGGCGACTTGCCGCCGAGCTCGAGCGTGAGGCGCTTCAGCGCTCGACCGGCCTTCGCGCCGATCTCGCGCCCGACCGCGGTCGAGCCCGTGAAGGCGATCTTGTCGACGTCAGGGTGATCGACGAGCGCCGCGCCGGTGCTCCCGTCGCCGGTGAGCACGTTCAGGACACCAGGCGGGAAGCCCACCTCGAGCGCCAGCTCTCCGAGGCGCAGCGCGCTCAGCGGCGTCTGCTCGGCCGGCTTCAGCACCGTGGTGCAGCCGGCCGCGAGCGCGGGAGCGATCTTCCACGCGGCCATCAGCAGCGGGAAGTTCCACGGCACGATCTGGCCGCAGACGCCGACCGCTTCGCGACGCGTGTAGCAGAGCATGTTCGGCGCCGTCACCGGCAGCACGCCGCCCTCGATCTTCGTCGGCCAGCCCGCGAAGTAGCGCAGGTGCGCGGCGGCTCCGCGCACGTCGACGTAGCGTGCGAGGCCGACCGGCTTGCCGTTGTCCAGCGACTCGATTTCGGCGAGCTCCAGATCGTGCTCCTCGATCGCCTGGGCCAGCGCGAGCATCAGCTGCTCGCGCCCTGACGCCGGCAGCGAGGCCCATGGACCCTCGGCGAACGCCTCGCGGGCCGTGGCGACGGCCCGCTCGACGTCGGCCGGACCGGCCTGGGCGACCTGTGCGATCTCGCGCCCGCTGGACGGATCGAGTGTTGCGAAGCTGCGCCCGTCTGTGGCCTCGGGGCGCTCGGAGCCGATCAGCAGACGATGGGTTTGCGCGACGAATTCGCGGGTGCCGGCGCTGAGCGCGCCGGGGAGGGCATCTGCGGTGAGAGTGGTCATCGACGGAGCCTACCTCGACAGCACGCCGGCGAGGCGAACCCGTATGCTGGCCCGGTGTCCGAGCCCTCCAAGGCGGTGCTGGTCACCGGCTGCTCGACGGGCATCGGCCGGGCCACCGCGCTGCGGCTGGCGCGCAACGGCTGGACGGCCTATGCCTCGGCGCGTCGGCTCGAGTCGATCGCAGACCTCACCGAGGCCGGCTGCCGCACGCTCGCGCTGGACGTCACAGACGAGGCGTCGATGCGCGCCGCGGTCGAGGCGGTCGAGCAGGCCGAGGGCGCTGTCGGCGTTCTCGTCAACAACGCCGGCTACAGCCAGAGCGGCGCGGTCGAGACGGTCCCGCTCGATGCTGTGCGACGCCAGTTCGAGACCAACGTCTTCGGCCTAGTGCGCCTCACGCAGCTGGTGCTGCCGAAGATGCGCGCGCAACGCTGGGGCAGGATCGTCAACGTCGGCTCGATGGGCGGCCGGCTGTCGTTCCCCGGCGCCGGGCACTACCACGCCACCAAGCACGCGCTCGAGGCGCTCTCGGATGCGCTGCGCTTCGAGCTTCGCGGCTTCGGCATCGACGTTGTCCTGCTCGAGCCTGGGCTGATCACGACCGAGTTCGGGGCGGCGGCGACCACGGCCATGACGCAGGCGACGGGCGACAGCGACGACGGGCCCTACGCACGCTTCAACGCGGCGGTCGGCGCCATCACGACGGGTGCCTACGAAGGCCCGATGCGCCTGCTCGGCGCGGGACCCGATCGCGTCGCGAGGGTGATCGAACGGGCGATCACCCGGCGCCACCCGCCGGCGCGCATCGCGATCACGCCGTCGGCCAAGCTCACGATCGCGACCAGGCGCCTGTTGAGCGACCGCGTCTGGGACGCGGCGATGCGAAGGCAGTTCCCCCAGCCTGGATGAGCGAGCGCGAGCCGCCTCAGGCCGCGAGCGCCAGCGCCGGGCGCGGGCGACCGATCTCGAATCCCTGCGCGTAATCGACGTCGAAGCTCCGCAGCAGGCTCACGGTCGAATCATCGCCGACGAACTCGGCGATCGTCTGCCGGCCGAGGCCCTGGACGACGCCGACGAGCGCCTTGACGACGAGCTGATCGGTGCGCGAGCGGGTGAGGCCGCGGATGAAGCCGCCGTCGATCTTCAGATAGGTGAAGGGCAGGTGCTTGAGGTACTGGAAGGATCCGAAGCCTGCCCCGAAGTCGTCGAGCGCGACGGCGCAGCCGAGCGCCTGCACGCCGGTGCAGAACCGCTGCGCGCCGGCCATGTCGGAGATCGCTGCGGTCTCGGTGAGCTCGACCACGATCCGGGCGGGATCGACGCCGCGCAGCGCAAGCTCGCGCTCGAGCGCGCGCAGCAGCTCGCCGTCCGTCACCGACACCGCGGACACGTTCATCGCGATGCTGGCCTCGCCGCCCTGCGTGCAGAGCAGCTCGGCGACCTTTCCGCACACCATCCGATCGATGTCGCGTATCAGCCCGTAGCGCTCGGCGGCTGGGAGGAAGCTCCCCGGCGCCACGAGCCGACCGCCCGGTTCATCGGCGAGGCGCAGCAGCGCCTCGTGGTGAGCCACGCGCCCGTCGCGGAGCGAGACGATCGGCTGAAAATGCAGGACGAACAGGTCCTCGGCGAGCGCGCGGCGAAGACGCCCCAGCCACGGCCGGCGGGCCAGCCCGGCGGGCGAGCACAAGCCGCCGGCGGCGAGCGGGCTCCGGTAGCAGTCCTGCTCAGGCGGGGCGGTGCGCCTCAGCACGAGCCGCGGGGTCGCGTGGGTCCTCGTCGAGCTCAACATCTCCGGGGCTCTTTCGACGGCTCGGCTGGCGCACCTGCGGCGAGCGCTGCCGTGCAGGGCGAGCGTCAACGCGTCGCGCCGCGCAACGGGCGCGGCGAGCTCGCGACTCACGAGCTCACGTGCGAACGGCTCGCTCGTACGGCCGGCGCGCGCGATCGGAGATGACCAGCAGCAACGCGATGAGGACGAAGTTCATCACCACGGAGGAGCCTCCGTAGGCGACGAATGGCAGCGTCACCCCCGTGAGCGGAATCAAGCGCGTGACGCCGCCGACGATCACGAACACCTGCATCGCGATCACGAACGACAGGCCCGCCGCGAGCAGCTTGGAGAAGGAATCGCGGGCTAGCACCGCTGTCTTGAGCCCGCGTGCCACGAGCAGCAGGTAGACGAGCAGCAGAGCTGCGCCTCCCACCAGGCCGAGCTCGTTGACTATGACCGCGTAGATCATGTCGCTTTCGGGGACCGGCAGGATCGACGGACCGTGGTTGGCGCCGCGCAGGAGGGACTGGTCGAAGCCGGTGCCGAGCAGCCCTCCGTCGGCCTGGGCGAACAGTGACTGCGCGATCTGATAGCTCCCTCCCACCGTGCGGTGGTAGAGGGTCGGGTCGAAGGGATGTTCCCAGGCGAGCACGCGCGCATGGACATGGCTCACGTGCCCCGCGAGGTACCACGCACCGAGCGCGAACAGCACGAGTCCGATCAGCGGGAACGAGAAGCGGCCGGTAGCGACGTACAGAAGGGCGAGGAAGGCGCCGTAGAACATCAGCGAGGTGCCGAGCTCGCGCGTGATCAGCAGCGTCGCCATCGCCGCACCCCACACGATCAGCATCGGGCCGAACTGCTTCATCGGCGGGATCGTCAGGCCAAGCACTCGCCGTCCGGCCGTGACGAGTAGCTGGCGGTTGTCGCGGAGGTAGCTCGCGAGGAAGATGACGATCGCGACCTTCGCAAGCTCGGCCGGCTGGAAGGACACGCTGCCTACGTGGATGTCGAGATAGGCCCCGTTGACCTGCTCGCCGATTCCGGGCAGCCGCGGCAGCACGGTGATTCCGATGCCAACGGCTGCGATCGTGTAGCGGTAACGCTCTAGCACTCCCACGCCGCGGCGGCGCATCACGACGATCGTGGCTGCGAAGAGGACGAGGCCCAGCACCATCCACTGCGCCTGCTGGCGAGCGAGGACCGGTTCGATGCGGTAGATCATCACGATCCCCACGCTCGCGAGCACCGCCACGAGCGGGAACAGGTACGGGTCGGCGTCCGGCAGCGCATAGCGGATCACGAGGTGCGCCGCCAGGCACAGCGCGAGGAAGAGCACCCCATAGGTGAGCGAGACGCTCGAAGCGTGGTTGAGGGTGAGATTGGTGGAGGCCCCGGGCGAGTTGTTCTCGGCTTGGATGAAGATCGCGGTGAAGCCGCCGGTGACCAGCAGCGCCGAGGGCAACAGGCCCATGAGCTCGCGATTGCGGGGGCTGAGCACGGATCGAGCGTACCCGTCATGGCGGCGCGTGCACCCCGGTCCGCAGCTACGCTTTTGGATGGAGCGGGCTGGCCGGGGCGAAGGTGGCTGTCCGCTCGGGGTCGTTATGAGCCGCCGTTTGCCGATACGCGATGGATGACGGGCGTCCGCCGCGCCTCCGGTGGGGCATGTGGAGGCGATTCCTGATCGCAGCGTTGCTGATCGCCGCCCTCAGCGGCGCCGCCACCGCGACGGTCGCCCTCAACACCGTCAGCGGTATCGCCCGCGAGGTGTTCCCGGCGGTCAGCCAGATCAAAGCTCCGAAGGCCGTCGTGACGCCGGAATACAACGGCGGCCCCCAGACGTTCCTGATCCTCGGCTCCGACCAGCGCGTCGGCTCCAAGGACGCGTTCGACCGCGAAGACCCGCCGCACAGCGACACGATGCTGCTCGTGCGCTTCGACCCTGAGCAGGGCCAGACCTCGGTGCTCTCGATCCCCCGTGACCTGATGGTCAACATCACGACCCCGAGCGGGCAGTTCTACCCGGGCGAAAAGATCAATGCCGCGTACACGATCGGCAGCAAGCTGGGGGGCCCCAAGGAGGGGGTCGTGCTAGCGGCGGAAACGATCGAGCGCGAAGTGTTCCCCGGCCTGACGCTGAACGGGATCGTCGACGTGAGCTTCCAGGGCTTCATCAAAGTCGTCGACATGCTCGGCTGCGCGTACGTGAATGTCGATCACCGCTACTTCAACCTGAACACCGGGTCGAGTGAAACGAACTACACGAGCATCAACCTGCAGCCGGGCTATCAGAAGCTCTGCTACGAAAACGCGCTCAACTACGTCCGCTACCGTCACACCGACTCGGACTTCGTGCGTGTCGCGCGCCAGCAGGACTTCCTGCGCGACCTGCGCGAGCAGATCTCTCCCGGGGACGTGCTCGGCCAGATCGACGCGGTCGCGAGAGCGGTCGGGCACGCGATCATCACGACCTTCCAGCCGTCGGCGAGCGAGCTGATCGAACTGGCGAAGCTGATCGCCTTCTCGCAGTCCAAGCCCCTGCGCCAGGTTCCCTTCCAGACCACGAACGTCGACGACAAAGTGAACGGGATCGCCTACGTGACCTCCACCTCGGAACTCGAGCAGGCGACGCTCGAAAGCTTCCTGAACGGCCAGGAAAAGCTGAGCCTTCCCGCCGCAACGACCTTTGCCCACGGCTCCGGACGCGGCCACCGCTCGGGCGAGGACGCCGGCTTCTCAGCGGGCGCCCTTGACCTCTACCCGGCCCCGGCGGCGAGTCAGAGCGAAGCGGTCAGCGCTGCCGGCAGCGGGCCGTTCCCGCTGATGTACCCGCGGCTCGAGACGGGCCAGGCCGAACAGCAGACCGTACGCCCCTACACCCTGACCGACCAGCAGGGCGATCCGCGCCACGCCTACGTCGTCGTCTGGGAGCAGAATCCGCTCGGCGGCTACTACGACTTCGAGGGCTCGGACTGGCTGAACCCGCCGCTGTTCGCCAATGCCCGCATCCAGGTGATCGACGGGCGCTCATACAAACTCGTCGACGACGGCTCGCACATACACGTCATCGGCTGGCGCTCGGGGCGGGCCCTCTACTGGCTGACGAACACGCTGCTCGAGGAACTCTCAAACGCGCAGATGCTGGCGATCGCGGGCTCGGCGCGAGCGCTGCGCTGACCTCGGGCCGGCGCTCAGACTAGCCCTGCGGCGCGGCGCGCGCCTGGTCCAGCGCGGCGTTGACCAGCGCGTCGGCGCGCGCGTTCTGCGCACGCGGCACCGTCCGGATCGACCAGCGCTCGAATGCCCCGAGCGCCGCCATCGCCTCGCGGTGCAGCGGGCGCATCGCCTCGTGCTTGACCTTGTAGGCGCCCCGCACCTGCTTGGCGATCAGCTCTGAGTCGCCGACGATCTCGATCTCGCTGGCGCCGAGCTCGCGCGCGCGCTCCACGCCGAGCAGCAGCGCCCGGTACTCGGCGACGTTGTTCGTCGCGGTCCCGATCGTCTGCGCGCGTTCATCGATCACATCGCCGGCAGGCGTCGCGATCACGGCCGCCGCCGCCGCGGGGCCGGGGTTGCCGCGCGCACCGCCGTCGACATGCACGATCAGCTTCATCGCGGCGGAATTATGCACCTCGCCGCGACGCAGGCGCCACCCTTCAGATGCGGGCGAGCGGAGGCAGGTCCCCGGGGATGCGTGCACGGCGGCGGTCGCGTACGACTCGCCGCTGGCGCCCGTCGGCCGCTGAGAGATCCTCCGAGCGCCCGTAACGCCCGCGCCGGTCGAACTCGCGCCGGTCGACGATCACGGTCACGTTCTCCTCGTCCTTGTAGTGCTCGACGAGCTTCGGATACAGCTCGTCCGCCAGCGGCCTGGGAACCACGCAGTAGATCATCTCACCCCCCGTATCTCACCCAGCATCGCTCGATCTTACTCCGCCCGCAGCAATCCGCAAGCGACGCACGATCTACGCCGCCGACAGCGACAGCGCGCCGGCGTCGTCGGCGACCGCGTTCACCTGGCGATCCTCGCGCGCCAGCTCGCCAAGCTCGGTGCCCTGCGCCGCCACGTGCGTGCCCGCCTCCGGTTCGTCCAGGTCGACCTCGTACTGATACCAGCAGAGCTCCCACGCGACGACGATCCTCACGACGCTCCTCGCGTGCTCCGCGGAGCGCACGTTCACCTCTGGCATGCCCAATGAGCGGGCCACGCCGGCCACGCGCCGGGGGTGCTCGCTTGCGTTGAACGCCTCGAGAGCGCGGTCGAGCTCTGGCGCAGGCTCCGCAGGCTGCTCCCCTGTGCGCTCGGATACCTGGCCGGCGGCCAACGCGGGCGCGTCATCGCCCGCCGTGGGCTCGCCGGCGCCAGAGCTCTGAGCGGGCAGGCCGCCCGACGGGCCTCGCGGCACGGCGGGGATCGGGGCGCTCGCCGCGGCCGCGGCGCCGCCCTCGTCGTCGAGGAAGTCGTAGGGCTGAGGCTCCGCTGGCTGCGCGACCTCGTCCCTGGAGGGTGCGCCCGTCTCGAGCGCCTCCTCGACGCCGGCGGCGGGGCGCGCGAGCTGGCGAAGGCGCTCAAACAGCGAGCGGCCGCGGCGCGGGCGAAGCGGCGGCAGGCTCAGCGACTCCCGGTCGGTCTCCCGCACCCAGCCCTCGTGCAGGGCGCGTGCGGCGCAGAGCTCGCACACGATCAGCCGTCGGCCGGCGTCGAGAAACACGTCGGGCTGCTCGCCGCGCAGCATGCGCCGCTCGCACACGTCGCAGGCGACGTCGGGCTGGGATGTGACGATCGAACGCGTGGCCATCGCCTCAGCAGGGTAGCTCGGAGCGGTGTGCAGCGCGGCGCGGGTCCCGTCAGGCGTGGGTCGCCGCGCGCTCTTCGCTCGCCAGCTCGACGACCTTCTGCGCGAGGTGTCCCGGGACCTCCTCGTAGCGCACGAACTCGAGCGTGTAGTCGCCCTGGCCCTGGGTGATCGAGCGAAGATCCGGCGCGTAGGTCAGCATCTCCGCCATCGGGACCTCGGCCCTGATCTCGGTCATCGCGCCCACCGGCTCCATCCCCTGCGGGCGTCCCCGCCGCCCGTTGAGGTCGCCGATAACGTCGCCGACGCAGTCCTCGGGCACGGACAGCGTGACCAGCATGATCGGCTCGAGCAGAACGGGGTCGGCCTGCTCGAGCGCCTGCTTCATCGCCTGCAGCCCAGCGAGCTTGAACGCGATCTCCGAGGAGTCCACGGAGTGGAAGGCGCCGTCGAACAGGCGCACGCGCACGCCCTGCACGGGGTAGCCCGCGAGCACGCCGCTCTCCATCGCCTCGCGCACGCCCTTCTCTACGGCTGGGATGAAGCTGTTCGGGATCACGCCGCCCTTGATCTGGTTCACGAACTGGAAGCCCCCGTTTTCGCCCGAGCCGCTCAGCGGCTCGATCGCAATCTGACAATCGCCGAACTGCCCGCGGCCGCCTGACTGCTTCTTGTGCCGGCCATGGCCGGCGGCGGGGCGGCGGATCGTCTCCTGGTAGGGCACCCGCGGAGGCTTCAGCGTCACTTCGACGCCGAACCTGTCGCGTAGGCGGTCGACGATCACTTCGACGTGAACCTGGGAGAGGCCGGCCACGATCTGCTCGCCGGTCTGCTGGTCGCGATGCAGGTCGATCGTCGGGTCCTCCTCCTGCAGGCGGCGCAGCGAGGAGAGGACCTTGTCCTCGTCCCCCCGACTCTTCGGTTCCACCGCGAACGCCATCACGGGAGCCGGCAGCTTCAGCCGCGGCATCGCGATCGGCTCATCCCGCGCGGCCAGCCAGTCGCCGGCGCGCGTCTCCTTTAGCTTGGCCACGGCTCCGATGTCCCCCGGTCCGAACTCCTGAACGTGCTCGACGTCCTTGCCCGAGAACACGACGAGCTGGCCTATCCTCTCCTTGACGTGAGCGCGCGTGTTCAGCACCTGGCTGTCGGCACGCAGGACGCCCTGGTAGACGCGCAGGAGGTTGATGCGGCCGGCGAACGGATCGGCACGCGTCTTGAACACGTAGGCGAACAGCTCGCCGTCCTCGGACGGCGTCAGCTCGACCTCGCCGACCTGTAGCGAGCCGTGCTTGACGGGCGAGGGCAGGTCCTCGACGATCGCGTCGAGCAGCCGCGTGGTGCCGAGATTCCGCGTCGCCACGCCGCACACGACAGGGAATATCTTGCCGTGGTTGGTGCCCTCCTTGAGCGCCCCGACGATCTCCTCGTGCGAGATCTCCTCGCCCTCCAGATAGCGCTCCATCAGCGCGTCGGAGACTTCGCAGACCTCGTCCATGAGCTTCTCGCGGAACTCCCGTGCGAGCTCGGCCTGGGCGTCGGGGATCGCAATCTCGCTCCAGGCGCCCCGCTCGGCTGAGTCCTGGCGGAAGGCCTTCATGTCGACGAGATCGATCACACCCTGCACGTCGTGCTCGGAGCCGATCGGGATCTCTGTGGCGACGACGTGCTGGCCGAAGGCGCCCTTGAGCTGCTCGAGCGCGCGGGAGAAGTCGGCGCGCTCGCGGTCGAGCATGTTCACGAACAGCATCCGCGCGATGTCGAGCTCCGCCGCACGCGCCCACAGCCTCGCCGTCGAGACCTCGACGCCCATCACCGCGTTGACGACGAACACCGCCGACTCGCACACGCGCAGGGCGCCGAGCGCGTCCGCCACGAAGCTCGGGTCGCCGGGCGTGTCGAGCAGGTTGATCTTGCGCTCCCGCCAGTCGAACGAGCTCAGCGCAGCCGAGATCGACATCTGCCGGGCCTGCTCGTCGGGGTCGGAGTCCGAGACGGTGCTGCCGTCGGGGACGGAGCCGAGCCGGGTGGTGACCCCCGCCTCGAACAGGAGCGCCTCGTGCAGCGAGGTCTTCCCGGCCCCGCGATGGCCGACGAGGGCGACGTTGCGAATGCGGTCCGCTGGGGGCCGCTCACCGAGCGGTGGCATGCATTCCTCCTTTTGCCTTCAGTGCGGCCACCATACCGCTGCCGCGCGCCCTGCGCCAGGGCATCTCATCGTGCTCCGCGCAGGATCGGGGCGGGTAGCGCCGGTCAGTCGTCGAAGGACTCCTCCTGCATCCGCGAGCGCAGCCGCAGGACGGCCTTGGTGTGCATCTGGGACACGCGCGACTCCGTCACGCCGAGCACCTCGCCGATCTCGCGGAGGGTCAGGTTCTCGTAGTAGTAGAGGGCGATCACGAGCTTCTCGCGCTCGGGCAGCTTGGCGATCGAGTCGGCGATCCGGTCCTTCAGATCACCGACGTCGAGAGCCCGCGCCGGGTCGGGCGCGCCGGGATCCTCGATCGTGTCCATCAGCGAGACCTGGTCGCCGCTGGAGTCGGACACGCTCCACAGCTCGTCGAGTGCGACGATCGAGGAGTGCGATATCGCCAGCAGCGCATCGTTCAGCTCCTCGACGGTGATGCCGAGCTCCGCCGCCATCTCCGCGTCGCTCGGCGCCCGCTGTAGGGCGTTCTCGAGCTTGGCGTGCGCGCGCTCGACTTCGCGTGCGCGGGCCCGGACGCTGCGCGGAACCCAGTCGAGCGAGCGCAGCTCGTCGATGATCGCGCCCTTGATGCGCATGATCGCGTAGGTCTCGAACTTGATCTCGCGCGAGAGGTCGAACCGCTCGATCGCGGAGATCAGCCCCACGAGCCCGTAGGAGATGAGATCCGCCTCCTCCACGTGCGGAGGCAGCCCCGCGGCGGTGCGACCCGCGACGTACTTCACCAGGGGCGAGTAGGCGACGACGAGCCGCTCGCGAACGCGACTATCGCCTTCGGCCTTGTAGCGGCGCCACAGTTCACGCAGCTCGATCGGTTTGACATTCGTCTCCAGGGTCATATCCCCCTGTTCAGGCCCGAGGGTGACTGCGCGCATATGCGCTTTTGAGCCTGGCGGACTCTACCCGAGTATAAATCTGGGTGCTCGAAACGCTCGCATGACCGAGCAGCTCCTGGATGGTGCGCAGATCCGCGCCGCCGTCGAGCAGATGGGTGGCGAAGCTGTGTCGCAGCGCATGCGGCGAGCTGCCGGCACCCGCACCGACCCGCGCTGTCCACGTACGCAGTCGCCGTCTAACGTCGCTGGTGCCGAGCGGCCGCCCCGTCTTGCTGAGGAAGAGCGCGTCCTCGCGCCCTGGGCGCTCGCGCGCGCGCGGCGTCACGCCGGCGCGTGCGCCGGCGCCTGCGCGTGGCTGTGCGGCCGCGAGGAGGCGGGGACGGGCGCGCTCGAGGTACTGCCTCACGACTGCCATCGCCGGCTCCCCGACGGGCACGATCCGCGTCTTGCGCCCCTTGCCCTCGACGCGCAGCTGCTCGGCGTCGTGGTCGATGTCGCTCGTCGCCAGCGACACGAGCTCCTCGGCGCGCAGGCCGCACGAGTAGGCGAGCTCGAACAGGGCGCGGTCGCGCAGCTCGAGGTCGCTCGAGACGGGGATCCCGTCGAGCAGGCGGGCGGCCTCGTGCGCGCTAAGCACGCGCGGCAGGTGCGCTCCGCGCCGCGGCGTGGACACCAGGTCGGCGGGGTTGTGCGAGATCTGGCCGTGCTCGCGCTGGCTTGCGAACAGCGCGCGCAGCGCGGCCAGCTTGCGTGCCGAGGTGCTCGGCGCGGCGCCCTGCTCGGATAGCCGCGCGATGTAGCGGCGCACGGTCTTGGGCCCCACCTCCGCCGGAGCGAGTCGCTGCTCGACCGCCCAGCGGGCGAATTGTCCGAGATCGTTGCGGTAGGCGCGGCGCGTGCGCTCTGCGGCGTCGCGCCGGTGCAGGTCCTCGCCGAGCAGCGCGATCGCCGCCGCCCACGCAGCGTCGAGCGACGTGCCCCCTTGCGCTGCCTCACGCTCGATGCTCATTCGAGCCCTACTTTCGCCGCGGGCGTTGCTCCGCCTGCATCCGAGCGGACGCGGACGGACGCCGAATGCCGGCGTCTTGCCGCGCTCGCCGGCTGGGGTAGATTGACGGCGTGAGCGTTTTCCTGCGCACCGAGCCGGCGACGCCCGGATCGCCGCCACCCGCCGCCGAGCGTTCGCGCGCCCGCGCGCCGTGGCTGGGCATCGATTGGCGTGAGCATCAGCGCTGGATCAGCGTAGACGGCGAGGCCGTGAACGTGATCGATCTCGGTCCCGGCGCGCCGCCGGCGTCGGGATCCGACGGCGCGCACGGCCGATCGAGCCCGCAGGATGCGGCTCAGGAGAGCCCGGTCGGGGAGCCGCTCGTGTTCGTCCACGGCCTGTCCGGGTCCTGGCCGAACTGGCTCGAGCAGCTGCCGGTGTTCGCCGCCGAGCACCGTGTGGTCGCGCTCGACCTGCCGGGTTTCGGCCACTCGCCGATGCCGTCGAAGGAGATCACGATCTCCGGCTATGCGCGCCTGCTCAACCGTCTCTTCGACGAGTTGGGGCTCGGCGCCGCCGCCGTCGTCGGCAACTCGATGGGCGGCTTCATCGGCGCGGAGCTCGCGATCGCCTTCCCCCAGCGCGTCGAGCGACTGGTGCTGGTCTCCGCCGCCGGGATCTCGACCTATCGCGATCCGCGCACGCAGCGCGCGATACCGGTCCTGCGCCGCGTGGGCAGGGTCACCGCGGCCAGCGCGGCCTGGGTCGCATCGAAGTCGGACGCTGTCGCGCTTCGCCCGCGGCTGCGCGAGGTGACGCTGAACCTCGTCGTCGCCCACCCGAGCGCACTCCCGGCGACGCTCGCGGCCGAGCAGCTGCGCGGCGCGGGCAAGCCGGGCTTCATCCAGGCGCTGCAGGCGGTTATCGACTATGACGTGCGCGAGCGCCTGCCGGAGATCGCGTGTCCCACGCTGATCGTTTGGGGCGAGCACGACCGGTTGATCTCGGTGCGGGACGCCGACGTCTTCGCGGATCTGATCCCGAACTCGCGCAAGGTGCTGTTCCCCGACACCGGCCACATGGCGATGCTGGAGCGCCCGGACGAGTTCAACGCGTTGCTGAGCGACTTCCTCGGCGAATAGCGCTCAGCGCGCGATCGCGCCCTCGGCCGCGCTGCCGACGAGCTTCGCGTACTTCTGAATCGCCACCTCGATGTGTTCTTCGGCGCGCGGCGCCGGCGCGTACTGCTGCAGCCGCTCGGCGATCTGCGCGTCGCTCAGCGAGACGTCCATGCGGCGCGAGTCGACGTCGATGGTCACCTCGTCTCCGTCGGCGAGCGCGCCGATCGGACCGCCCCTGGCCGCCTCCGGCGCCACGTGAGCGACCATGAACCCGTGGGTGGCGCCGGAGAAGCGCCCGTCGGTGATCAGCGCGACCGTTTCCCCCAGTCCCTCCCCCACCAGCGCAGCAGTCACGGCGAGCATCTCGCGCATGCCCGGGCCGCCGGCGGGGCCCTCGTTGCGGATCACGACGACGTCGCGGTCGTTTATCTCGTGCGCGAGCACGGCCGCCATCGCCGCCTCCTCGCCGTCGAAGACGCGCGCGGGGCCGGTGTGAACACGGCGCTCGTGCCCCGCGAGCTTCACGACGCTGCCGTCGGGCGCGATGTTGCCGCGAAGGATCGCGAAGCCGCCGGTCGGCTTGATCGGGTCCTCGAGCGGACGGACGACGCGCTGCCCGTCCGTCTCGCGCGCATCCGCCGCATGCTCGCCGATCGTGCGACCGGTGACGGTGGGCGCGCCGTCGTGCAGGACGCCTGCTTCGAGCAGGCGCTTGAGCACGAGCGGGACGCCCCCGGCCTCGTAGAGGTCGGTGGCCGCGTAGCGGCCGCCCGGCTGCAGGTCGCACAGCAGCGGCGTGCGCTCGGAGATACCGTCGAACTCGTCGATCTCCAGCGGCACGCCGGCTTCGCGAGCGACCGCGAGCAGGTGCAGCACGCCGTTTGTCGAGCCGCCGCTCATCGCGACCGCGGCGATCGCGTTTTCGAGCGCCTGCTTGGTGATGATGTCGCTCGGGCGCTGGCCGCGGCGCAGGATGTCCATGACCAGTTCCCCGACCTGGACGGCCACCTCGAGCTTGTGCCCGTCCTCGGCGGGCACCATCGAGGAGCCGGCTGGCGAGATGCCGAGCACCTCGAAGGCCATCGCCATCGTGTTGGCGGTGAACTGGCCGGCGCACGCCCCGGCGCCCGGCGAGGCGACCTCCTCCAGTTCGTGCAGCTCGTCCTCTGAGATCCTGCCCGCGGCGACCGCGCCCACGGCCTCGAACACCTGCTGGATCGTCACCTCCTGGCCCTTGAAGTGCCCGGGACGGATCGAGCCCCCGTAGAGCATCACGGCGGGCACGTCGAGGCGGGTGAGCGCCATCACGCTCCCGGGGATCGTCTTGTCGCAGCCCGAGATCGCAACGACCGCGTCGAACTGATGCGCCGAGGCGACGAGCTCGATCGAGTCCGCGACGACCTCGCGTGAGACCAGCGACGCGCGCATCCCGGGCCTGCCCATGGTGATCCCGTCGGAGATCGCAATCGTGTTGAGCTCCATCGGCGTGCCGCCGGCGGCGCGGATGCCCTCCTTCACCTTCGCGGCGAGCACGCGGTTGTTGAAGTTGCATGGCATCGTCTCGATCCACGAGTGCGCAACGCCGACGATCGGCTTGGCGAGGTCCTCGGCGGAGTAGCCGATGCCATACAGGTAGGCGCGCGCGGCGGCGCGCTCGGGCCCCTCTGTGAGGGTCCGGCTCTTGTGCTTGACGTCGAACGCGCTGGAGGTACTCACGCGGCGCGGACACTATCGGCCCGGTTGCCTGCGCGCTCGCGCTCCCACAGCGAGAGGCGAGCCAGGTCGCGGCGGACCCTGTCGGGATCGACCTGCCGTCCGGGGAGGTGCATGTTCGCGTCGGCGATGAGGCGCCGCTCATCGCCGGTGAGCGCCATCCACTTGGCGAGGACATCGTCTGAGTCCGGCAGCCGCGAGCTTCCGTAGGGCTTGGAGTGATCGGGGAACGCCACGCAGTACTCGTTCAGCAGCTCGCGCGTGTCGGGCACGTAGGCGACGATCGGCTTGTGCGGATAGATCAGGTAGGCGTACGGCGCACTCGCGCCCCGCTCGCGCTCGCCGAGCCCGCCCCACACGCGCAGGAACCCGAGGTCGCGGTACATCGCCCAGTCATCCGCCTCGACGCAGGAGCAGAGCAGCGCACGTGCTCGCAGCTCGGCGCGCCGCTCCCGCCCGGGGTCGTAGCCCATCTGCGCGATGGCGCGACGGCCCGCGGAGGAGCGCGTGCGCAGGCGCGCGAAGGCGCCGCTCAGCCCTGGCCGGCTCAGCTCCCACAGCAGCACGATCAGCACGAGCGCCGCGGTGCCGAGCGCGAGGCCCATGACGGCTAAGACGTCGCGGCGGGCGCCCCGCCGGCGGCCCGCGGAAAGAAGATCACGCGCTCGGCGTCCCGCGGCACGTCGGCGAAGCTCTTCACGAGCTCGGCCTCGCGCCGGCCGCCGGTGGCTTCGGTCGGCACGGCGGCCCACATCCCGGCGTCCAGCTCGCGCCGGAACGCCTCGATCAGCTCAGCCTCCTCCTCCGGCACCGCCACGTCACCCTCCGCGAGCACGATCTCGCCATGACCGGGCTTCATGCGCAGCAGCTTCATAGTTCAAGGATTATGGCAAACAGAGCGCACGCATTCTCAGCTTCGCCGCATCCGCTCCAGGTCGATGACGTCGACGGGCCCCGCTCCCGTGCCCAGGTCACGCAGCCCTCTCGCGACCGCCGTCCCCGCGAGCTCGCGCGCCGTGCGCGCGGCCGCGAGCGGCGGGCGGCCGAGGGCGAGCTGCGCTGCGAGCACCGAGGAGTGCGTGCAACCGGAGCCGTGAGCGGCGCCGGAGGGGTGTCGCGGACCCTCGATGCTCACGATCGACCCGCCGGCGGCGGAGTCGATGAACAGGTCCGCGGCGCGCCGACGATGGCCGCCCGTGAGCACGACGATCTGCGGGCCGAGCTCGAGCACCGCCCTCGCGAGCGCCTCGGCCTCGGCGTCCTCGTCGGATGCGGGCGCCAGCTCGCCGGCGAGCACGCGCGCCTCGGGCATGTTCGGCGTGAGCACCGTCGCCCGCGGCAGTATCTCCTCGACGAGCGCGCGCTGTGCGTCCGGCTCGAGCAGCCGCGCGCCGGACTCGGCCACCATCACCGGGTCGACGACCACCGGCGTCCCCGCCGGCAGCTCGTCCAGGGCCTCAGCCACGGCGTGCGTGACATCGGCCGTGCCGAGCATCCCGACCTTGACCGCGTCGATGCCGATGTCGGCGAGAACTGCGCGCACCTGAGCGAGCACGATCTCGGGCGGGACGAGATGGATGGCGCTGACGCCGGCGGTGCTCTGGGCGGTGATCGCGGTGATCGCGGTCATGCCGTGGACTCCGCAACGCGCGAACGCCTTCAGATCGGCCTGGATCCCCGCGCCGCCGCCGGAGTCCGAGCCGGCGATCGACAGCACGGTCGGCGTGCCGCGGCGCCGGTGGTTCGCTGCAGGCATCGGGTCAAGGCTCGCACATTCCGACGCATTTCAGGCCCCGCGAGATTCCCCGTTTTGAAGGCCGATCTCCCGCCGTTGAACGAGCGCGACGCAGTCGCAGTGAACGCGGGACCCGCCTACAGGGTCGCGTTTGCCTGGATCTTTTCTTCGTTTGTCCACGTGATGTGGACGTTGAGCCCAATCTGCGCGAACGGTTCTTCTCCAAATTGCGCTTTGGGGACGTCTATCGGGACTTCCACGAAGCTTTCTGGTTTCTGTTTGCCTCTCGGGAAGTGAAGCTGAAGTTCAGCTGAGCTTCATCAGGTTCTGCGAAACGGGGAGGATGACCGAGCCAAGGACCGAGACCTGCGTCGCCCCGCACTTGAAGTACGCGAACGGCGCTGCTTCCCCGGGCGAGGCCAGGTCGATGCCACGTTTGTTCGACATGCTGGGGAGCTTCCACACGCCGAGGACGTCTTCGAGCGGCTGTGTTCTTCGCCCGTCGCGATCGCCGTGACACCGCCCAGCCTGCTCACCGCCACCGGCGTCGTGCTGCACGCGTATGAGCCGCGATGTTCCGGGCAACCCGTCGGACGCGCCACGTGCGTCTCAGGATCCGCAGCCCGGAACGGGAGTCGTGCCAGTTTTCAATCGGATTTAGTCGGACCCGATCGGACTCGGCGTTTGGCCGCGAAGATCGAATAACTCCCCACCGCCGTGGCGAGCAAACGGCCATCTTCCGCATGAACACTGGATTTCATGACGCCGATGGTGCGGTTGCGCCGGTCGAGCACCGTCTTGCAGATCACATCGCCGGAGGTCGCCGTCTGGATGTAGTTGATCGAGATGTTGATGGTCGCGATCCGCTCCTCCGCGGTCGTCTGCGCCCACAGCGTCGAGCCCATGCAGTAGTCGACGAGCGCGAAGCTGACGACCCCCGACAGCAGGCCGCCGCGGTTGATGAGCTCAGGACGGATCGTCAGGCGGACGGTCTCAGGGTCATCCCAGCGCAAGCCCATGAAGCTGCTGACGCCGTCGAGCGAGCCCCGCTCGCCTGCTCGCGCCGGCCCGTCGGGGCCAGGCGCGCCCGGCGCAGGCCCGATCGGCTCATCTGGCGCGTCCGGGCTGGCGGGTTGGTTCGACACAGCGCGGAGGCTACGCGAGCGGGACCTCGGGTGCTGCGCGAGGGCGCGCAGCACCGGCCACGCCTCGCGGCGGCCCGAGCCTCGACGCGCCGCGGCGCACACCCCTTGCTTTATTCATTATCTCGGTATAATTAGTGGACAATGTTCGATCCAACGTTCAGCCGCATGACGGACCGATCCACTCCGCCGGGAAGCGTGGCAGGCGTCTCGAGGGCGCCGCTCGACGTGATCGGGCGATGTCGACGCAGCTGACGTCCGTAGATCTCCTCCTGCGTTACGGGGAGGGCCCCAAGCGGCCCTCTCCGTACGACGCCTCGCCGACCTGGCGCCCGCTCCCCGAGCGCGTCCCAGCACCCGAACATCGCCGAATCAAAGGAGCCTCCCCCATGCCGAGAATCATCGTCACGACCGACCACTCGCAGCTCCCAGACGACGCCCCAGTGCTGCTCGATGAGACCGTCCATTCGGTTCACCTGAGCACCGGCCACGCGGCAGCGCAGCTCATCGAGCGGCTCGCGTGGGCGATCAGCGACGCAGAGGACGCCGAGGGTCGCCCCGACCGGCGCGCGCGCCCGGCGCCGCAGTCCGCGAGGCGGCCACTACGGGCGCGCACTCGCGCGCGCGCTCCGCGCGCTCCAATCGGGGCCCGTACCTAGCCGCCTGTTCGCGCCGAGAACGCGAGCCTCCATACGGCCGGCACGCCAACCGCAGCAGCAGACACTCGGACGAATCGGTCGCCCTGGCGTGCCGGTCGTGGGCGCAGAGGAGGCTCCGAAACGAGCGGAACGGCCGGTGCAGTGGCTGAGTAGCTCCGCCAGCTGTGAGAAAATGGCGTCGTGACCGACGGCGCGCTGCTCAGAGGACTGACGCGCCGTGGCGCTCTGCGAGTCCCCGAAATCACCGTCTACTTCTGGGTGATCAAGGCGCTGTCAACGGCGATGGGCGAGTCGACGTCGGACTACCTGGTCCATGCGATGGCGCCCGTGCTCGCCGTCGGCCTCGGGTTTGTCGCGTTCGTCGCGGCCCTGACAGTGCAGTTCTCGATGCGCCACTACAACGCGTGGACCTATTGGCTCGCCGTGGTCATGGTCGGCGTGTTCGGGACGATGGCCGCCGATGTGCTCCACGTCGGCTTCGGTGTCCCCTACCCCGTCTCGAGCGTCTTCTACGCGGCCGTGCTGGTGACGGTGTTCGTCACCTGGCAGAGGACCGAGAAGACGCTCTCGATTCACAGCATCGACAGCCCTCGTCGCGAGGCGTTCTACTGGGCCGCGGTGGTGGCGACGTTCGCGATGGGCACAGCGCTCGGAGACATGACGGCGACGACCTTCCATCTCGGGTACTTCGCCTCGGGGCTGCTGTTCGCCTCCGTGATCGCGCTTCCCGCGGTCGGCTACTGGCGGTTCGGCTGGAATGCGATCTTCTCCTTCTGGTTCGCCTACGTCGCCACGCGGCCATTCGGCGCCTCCTTTGCCGACTGGATCGGCAAGCCCAAGGACGTCGGAGGGCTTGGCTGGGGTGACGGAACCGTCGCGCTGGTGCTCGGGGCCATTATCTTCTGCTTCGTCGCCTACCTCGCGATCACCCGCCGGGACGTGCAGAGCGTCGCGCACAAGCCGCGAGCTGTAGACCAGGCGCTCCTTCGAGCCGAGGTCTCGCAGGAGACGACCGAGGCGAGCTAGGCCCGGAGGCGGCACCGCGCGGCCGCGATCAGGCGACCGGGAGAGCAGCCGCGAATCGATCTGCCCAGAGGACACAGAGTCGACACGATCGGCGGGCTAAGTCGGCACATACGCACCTCTCACGTCACACCGATCGCCCTAGCTTGCCGGGCGTGCACGCCGAGAGGCCCCCGCGACGAGAAGGCGCCCCCCAGCGATTCGGCCCTGGTGTCGACGGACGGCGCGCTCTCGGGCGGATTGGCGAGGATCTCGCCGCAGCGCACCTGCGTCGGCTCGGCTTCGCGCTGCTCGAACGCAACGTGCGCACACACGACGGCGAGATCGACCTGATCGCCTTCGATGGACGCGTGCTCGTGTTTGCGGAGGTGAAGACGCGCCGCGTCGCTCGGCGAAGCGGGCACATCCGTCCCGATCAGGAGCCGCTCGGCTGGCTGCGCCACCGTCAGCGAGCCCGTCTGCGCCGCCTCGCCGCCGCGTGGTTGAGCGACGAGCGCCGCAGCAGGCCGACCGCGCGCACGATCCGCTTCGACGCCATCGGCGTGGTCGTCGACCACAACGACGCGCTCCTTCGCCTGGACCATCTCGAGGCGGCCTGGTGAGCGAGCGCTCCGCGCGCCTATAGCGCAAGCTGCTGGTAGGCGAGCGACTGGAAGGACATCCTGTGCAATGGCGAGACGCCCTTGCGCAGGATCGCCTCGCGGTGCAACGGGGTTGAGTAGCCGACGTGCTCAGCGAAGTCCCACCCAGGGTGCTGGCCGTCGGCGTGGCGCATGTAGCGGTCGCGTGTCACCTTGGCGACGATCGAAGCCGCGGCGATCGCCGCGCTCGTCGCATCCCCGTCGACGATCGCACGCTGCGGCCGCTCGAATTCGGCGACGGAAAAGCCGTCGATGAGACAGAGGACATCGCCGGCGATGCTCCGCGTCACGCCACGCAGCGCATCGCGCAGCGCGGCCAGGTTGGTCTTGTGCAGCCCTCGGGCATCGATCCCGCGCACGCACCGTGACACGACGACCACGCGCGCGGCGCTGCGCAGGACCAGCGGGTAGAGCTCCTCGCGGCCCTCCGCGGTGTGCTGCTTGGAGTCGTTCAGCGCGCTGAGCGCGCGCAGCTCGCGCGCCGTGAGCAGCTCGTGGTCGAAGAGCACCCCCGCAGCGATCAGCGGCCCCGCGAGGCAGCCCCTGCCCGCCTCATCTGCTCCGGCGAGGAAGCGGAAGCCGAGACGGCGGTCGAAGGCGAACAGCCGCCGTCCGCTGCCGGCACGGCGGGCACGGCGCCTGGAGCGCGCCGACGCACCGTTGCCCACGGCAGCCTCGCGGGCGCTGGCCGGCGAGACGGGCGCGCTAGAGGATCCCGATGCGATCGGGTGGCCAGTAGGTGGCGATAGCCTCGCCGATGATCCATCCCGTGGGGACCGGTCCCCAGAACCTGCTGTCGTCGGATTCGCCACGGTTGTCCCCCATCATGAACCAGTGCCCGGCCGGAATCCTGATCGGCGTGGGGAAGTTGCACTCGGGGCTCGAGCCGCACTGGCGGATGTAGGAGTCCTTCTCGCGCGTGCCGTTGCGGATCACATGCCCTTCGACGATCGAGATCACGTCTCCGGGGCCGCCGACGATGCGCTTGATGAAGTTCACGTTCGACTTCTTCGGCACCGGAGCCGCGCACGCGGCGCCGCCAAGTTTGATCACATGCGCCACCGGCCCGCACTCCTCCTGCTCGGCGCCTTCGGGCGGATGAAAGACGGCGATCTCGCCGACGTGCGGTTCGCTGAAGTCCATCCCGATGCGGTTGACGAGCACGCGCTGGCCGATCGCGAGCGTCGGCAGCATCGAGCCGCTTGGGATGCGATATGGCTTGATGATGAATGCCTGGATCCCGAGCGCGAGCCCGAGCGCGACGGCGATGATCGCCACCAGCTCGATGATCGAGCTGGTCGTCGATTTCGCGCGCTTCTTAGCGGTCTTGGCGGTCGCGCTCACGCTGGCTCGGCGCCGGCGGGATCGCCCTCGTCGGCGTCACCGGCATCGGAGGAGGGATCGCGCTCGCCTGCGGCCGGCGCCTGAGCCTCCGGCGGCGCCTGAGCCTCCGGCGGCTCGAGCTCCGTCTCGGCGCTGTCCTTCGCCGCAGCATCGCTCTCGTCGGTCGCAGCGTCGGCCGGCGGCGCCTCGCCATCGGGCGCCTGGGCGGCATCCTCTACGGTGGCCTCCCCGAGCTGGAGATCGGGGTTGCCCTCGGCGACCGCCTCCTCCGCGGTCATCCCCTCCGCGTCGGTCGCCTCCCCAGGTTCGTGCAGCAGGCCCGGCTCGACCGTATCCTCGGGACCGGTGTAGCGGCGCTCGCGCACACGGGCGCGCTTGCCGACACGGTCGCGCAGGTAGTACAGCTTCGCGCGGCGCACATCGCCTCGCGCTGCGAGCTCGATGCGGTCGATCTTGGGCGAATGCAGCGGGAACATCCGCTCGACGCCGACGCCGAAGGACTGCTTGCGCACGGTGAACGTCTCGCGCGCGCCGTGCCCCTGACGCTTGATCACCACGCCCTCGAAGACCTGGACGCGGCTGCGCGCGCCCTCGATCACCTGAAAGTGGACCTTGACGCGATCGCCCGGCGAGAAGTCGGGGACGCGGCGCAGCTGCCCGCGCTCGATGGTTTCGATGACGCTGCTCATGAACGTGAAGGAGGTACGCCTTGTGGACCCAGGGAAGTACCGAGATGGTTCCCGGCCGGCGCGATGAGCCATGGTAGCGAACAGCCGGCCACCTCCGCCTCACCCGGCGGGCGCAGTTCAGCCCTCCTGAGCCGACCGCGAGCCCGCGCCGCGTTCGCGGCTGCGCTCACGCCGCCACGTCGCGATCCGCTCGTGATGCCCCGAAAGCAGGACCTCGGGCACGCGCCAGCCGCGATACTCGGCCGGGCGCGTGTAGTGCGGGTACTCGGGGTGACCCTCGAGCGCGGCGCTGAACGACTCCTCGGCTGCCGACCGCTCGTCTTTGAGCGCGCCGGGCAGCTTGCGCGACACCGCGTCGCAGAGGACCATCGCGGCGAGCTCCCCGCCGCTGAGGACGTAGCGTCCGATCGAGATCACGTCGCTCGCGAAGTGCTCGAGGATCCGCTCGTCGAAGCCCTCATAGCGGCCGCAGAGTAACGTCAACGCCGGCTCGGCGGCGAGCTCGTCCGCGAGCTCCTCGTCGAGCATGCGGCCGCCCGGCGCGAGCGCGATGACCCGCCGCTGCGCGCGCAGATCCACCGGATCGACGCCGTAGCGCGCGCGCAGCGCGCTGTCGAGCACGTCGACTCGCAGCACCATGCCCGCGCCGCCGCCGAACGGCATGTCGTCGACCTGCCCGCCGCTGAGCGGCGTGTGATCGCGGTAGTTGACGCACTCGAGGCGCGATCCGGCGTCGAGGACATTGCCGACGTGGCGCTGGCCGATGAACCACTCGAACCACTCAGGGAAAAGCGTGAAGATGTCGATGTTCACGGGCGCCCTGCGCCCGGTTCGCGGTCCGCCGGGCTCCGCGCCGGCTGCGCCAGACCGAGGAACTCGAGGTTGACCTCGATACGCCCCTCGGCCGGTTCGACGCGGCGCACGGCGTCTTTGACCAACGGCACGAGCAGCGGCTCCCCGCCCGCCGCCGGGCGAACCTCGAGCGCCTCGCACGACGGCAGCTCGATCAGCCGGGTGACCGTTCCGAGGTGCTCCTCGCCGTCGAGCACCTCGCAGCCCTGCAGTTCGTGCGCCCACCATTCGCCCTCGCCCAGCACCGGCGCATCGCCGGCGTCGACCATCAGCTCCATCCCGCGCAGCGCCTCGGCGGCGGCACGGTCCGCGGCGCCCTCCAGGCGCACGATCGGCCGCTGCTCGGTTCCGGCGCGGCGCACGATTGCGGCGCTGCTGCCGGCGACGCTCACGACCGTCCCGATCTTCAGCAGGCGCGCAGTCGGGCGGGTCACGTAGAAGCTTCCGTCCAGCCCGTGGGGCCGGCCGACCCGACCTGCCGAGAGCTGTGCCGGCGTGCCCGCCACCGTAGCGTCCTTCTCCGCTCCGCCGACTCGCCGCGTCAATCGACGATGTCGAGGAGCACGTGGCACCCCTCGCCGGCCGCGGCGGCTTTCACGACCGTGCGCAGGGCGTGGGCGGTCCGCCCGCCGCGGCCGATCACGCGGCCGTAGTCCTCGGCGGCGACGCACAGCTCGAGCACGATCGTGCCGTCGTCCTCCTCGAACTGCTCGACCGATACCGCCTCCGGCTCATCGACGAGGCCTTCGGCGAGGTACTCCAGAAGCCGCCTGGGGATCTCGCTGGGCATCTTCTGAGCGCTCGGGCGGGCTCCTAGCCGGTCCGCGTCTCGATGCCCTGGATGCGCAGCAGCTTGCGCACCGTGTTCGACGGCTGAGCGCCGCGCGCGAGCCAGCTGCGCGCACGTTCCTCGTCGATCACGATCGTCGAGGGGTCCGTCTGCGCGTTGTAGTGGCCGATCGTCTCGATCACGCGACCGTCGCGCGGGGAGCGCTGGTCTGCGACGACCACGCGCCATATCGGGTCCTTCTTGCCGCCCACTCGCGTGAGCCTGAGCCTGACTGCCACGTTTTCCTCTCTGTGCGTGAAGAGATCGGGTGCTTGGATGCTGCCGGGAGAGCTTAGACGGTGCGCGCAGGCGAGCGCGAGCCCGGACGCACGCTCAGCGCGCGCCCCGCATCAGCGCGCCGATGTCGGGCATCTTGCCGCGTCCCACCTGGCGCATCACCTTGCGCATCTCGGCGAACTGCTTGACCAGCCGGTTGACGTGCTGGACGCTCGTGCCCGACCCCTGCGCGATCCGCAGCCGGCGCGACCCCTTGATCAGCTCCGGCCTGCGGCGCTCCTCGGGCGTCATCGACAGGATGATCGCCTGGATCCGGTCGAGCTCGCGTTCGTCGACCTTCATGTTCTGGAGCTGGTGGCCGGCGAATCCGGGGATCATGCCGAGAAGCCCCGTCAGCGGTCCCATTTTGCGCACGACCCTGAGCTGCTCGAGGAAGTCGTCCAATCCGAACTCGTTGCGGCGCAGCTTGCGCTCGAGCGCCGCCGCGTCGTCCTCGTCGAACTGGCGCTCGGCCTTCTCGATCAGGCTCATCACGTCGCCCATCCCGAGGATCCGCTGGGCCATGCGGTCGGGGTGGAAGCGCTCGAACTGCCCGAGCTTCTCGCCGGTGGAGGCGAACATGATCGGCTTGCCGGTGACCGCCTTGACCGACAGCGCCGCTCCGCCGCGGGCGTCGCCGTCGAGCTTGCTCATCACCACGCCGTCGAACTGAACGGCCTCGGCGAAGCGCTCGGCGACGTTCACGGCGTCCTGGCCGGTCATCGCGTCGACCACGAGGAGCACGTCGGTCGGTGTCACGGCCGCGCGGATTCGCACGAGCTCGGCCATCAGCTGCTCATCGACGTGCAGGCGGCCGCTGGTGTCGACGATCAGGACGTCCTTGCCATCCTGGCTGGCGCGCTCGAGCGCCCACGCGGCGATCTCGACGGGGTCGCCGTCGGTGCCCCGCTCATAGACGTCGGCTCCCGCCTGGGCGCCAAGCTTCACGAGCTGCTCGACGGCCGCCGGACGGTACACGTCGCAGGCAGCCAGCGCGACGCTGGAGGAGTGCTCCTCGCGCAGGTAGGAGGCGAGCTTCGCGGCTGCGGTCGTCTTGCCCGAACCCTGCAGGCCCGCGATCAGGATCACAGTCGGCGGCCGCGGCGAGAAGCTCAGGCCCGCCGAGGCGCCGCCCATCAGGGTGGTCAGCTCCTCGGCGACGATCTTCACCACCTGCTGGCCCGGGTTGAGGCGGCCGACGACATCGGCCCCGAGACAGCGCTCCTTGACCTGCGAGGTGAACTGCCTCACGACCTTGAAGTTGACGTCCGCCTCCAAGAGCGCGAGACGGATCTCTCGCATCGCCGCGTCGATGTCCTGCTCGGTCAGCGCTCCATGCTGGCGGACGTCCGCCAGCGTCCCCTGGAGCTTCTCGGCGAGCGTGTCGAACATCGACGTTGATTCTCGCAGCCGCGGCGCCTTGCGCCCGGGCGGCAGCGGCGTCGCTCAGGCCTCGTGGCCGTCCGGCGGCGCCGGCGGGCGGCGCGGCTGCGGCCGTCCCGCGTCCAGGCGGCCTCGCAGAGCCTCGCCGATGCCGCCGAACGCCTCCGCGAACTCGGATGGCACGACGAACACCTTGTTGGCGTCGCCTTCGGCGAGCTGCGGCAGCATCTTCAGATATTCGTAGCTGAGCAGCTCGCGGTCGGGTTTGCCCTCGTGGATCGCATTGAAGACGGTGTCGATCGCCTTGGCTTCCCCCTCGGCGCGCAGGATCGCGGCCTGGCGTTCGCCCTCGGCGGTGAGGACCGCGGCCTGCTTGGCGCCCTCGGCGGTGAGTATCTGCGACTGCTTCTCGCCTTCCGCGGTGAGGATCGCCGCGCGGCGATCGCGCTCGGCGCGCATCTGCTTCTCCATCGCCGTCCGGATGTCCGCTGGGGGATCGACCGACTTGATCTCCACGCGGTTGATCCTTATGCCCCACTTGCCCGTCGCCTCGTCGAGCACCGTTCGCAGCTCCGTGTTGACGTTCTCGCGAGCCGTCAGCGTAGCCTCGAGCGTCAGGCCGCCGATGACGTTGCGCAGCGTCGTCACGGTGAGCTGCTCGATCGCCTGCAACGGGTTCGCGATCTCATACGTGGCCGAGCGTGGTTCGGTGATCGTGAAATAGAGGACCGTCTCGATGCCTACGACGACGTTGTCGTCGGTGATCACCGACTGCGGCGCGAAGTTGACGACCTGCTCGCGCAGGTCGACGAGCGGTTTGACGCGTTCGATGAAGGGCGTGACGATCGTCAAGCCCGGCTCGAGCGTGCGGCTGTAGCGGCCCAACCGCTCAACGACACCGGCACGAGCCTGGGGAATGACCCGGATCGCGCGCGAGGCGACGATCAGCAGGAACACGACGACCACGATGATGACGATGAGAGCGGCCATGAGGCGGGTTTCCTTTCTCGCTTACCTCCACTGACAGCGTATCTCCGATGTACGCTCGCCGCGGAGATGACTCCGAGCCTGCGCCGCCCGCGGGCTCAGTGCATCACGAGCGCGGTCGCACCCCTTATCTCCACCACCTCGACGCGCTCGCCGACATCGATCACCTCATCCTCGTCGTAGCTGCGCGCGGTCCACACCTCGCCGCCGTCGATCTTCACGCAGCCGACCCCTTCGTCGTTGGCGATCCGCTCCAGGACCATGGCGCGCCGGCCGACGAGCGCAGCCGCGCCCGTGCGGATGGCCGGCGGCAGCCGGCGGTGGCGGCGAGCGACCGGCCGCAGCGCCCCGAACACGATCACCGAGGTGAGGACGAACAGGATCGCGGACAGCAGCGCGCCGACTCCAAGCAGGCTGACGAGCGCCGCCAGTCCCGCGCCGGCGGCGAACGGGAGCAGATAGAAGCCGCCCTGATGCATCTCGCCGACCCCGAGGATGCACGCCGCCACCAGCCAGATGATCCAATCCATATCTCCAGATTATTACCTCCCCGCCGCGGTGCGAGAGACCGTCACTGCGCGATCAGCGCGCGAGCGAAGTCCTCCGCGTCGAACGGCCGCAGGTCCTCGACGGTCTCGCCGACCCCGATCAGCTTCACCGGCAGCTCGAGCTCGCGTGCGATCGCCAGCGCGATCCCGCCGCGCGCAGTGCCGTCGAGCTTGGTCAGCACCACGCCGCTGACGTCGGCCGTCTCGGCGAACAGCCGCGCCTGCCTGAGCCCGTTCTGACCTGTCGTCGCGTCGAGCGTGAGCAGCGTCTCGTGCGGCGCACCCTCGAGCTGCCTGGCGATGACCCTGCGCACCTTGCCGAGCTCGCCCATCAGCTCCTCCTGGGTGTGCAGCCGTCCGGCGGTATCGACGATCACCACGTCGATGCCCCTGGCGCGTGCCTGCGCGATCGCGTCGAACGCCACCGCGCCGGGGTCGGCGCCCTCCGCGCCGGACACGATCTCGGCGCCCGCCCGCTGCGCCCAGCCCTCGAGCTGCTCGCCGGCCGCGGCCCTGAAGGTGTCGGCGGCCGCGAGCAGCACGCTGCTGCCGAGCTCGTGGCGCAGGTGCCACGCGAGCTTGCCGATCGTCGTCGTCTTGCCCGTGCCGTTCACGCCGACCGCCACGATCACCGTCGGCTTGGCCCGGACGTCGATCCGTCCGTCTCCGACGCGCGCCGTCTGCGCGAGCAGCTCGATCAGCCGCTCGCTCAACGCCTCGCCGCCCTCGAGCCTGCCCTCGGCCGCCTCGCTCTCGAGCGCCGCCACCACCGAGGCGGTCGTGCTCGCGCCCACGTCGGCCATGATCAGCGCCTCCTCGAGGCGTTCCCAGGTGTGCGCGTCGAGGGTTCCGAACAGCGTCGCCTGGATCTCGCTGCCAAGCGCCTGGCGGGTCTTCGCCATGTTCTCACGCAGGCGGCGAAGCAGTCCGCGGCGCTTCGCGCCCGGCGATCCCGCCTCGCGATCCTGCCCGCGATCCTTTTCGGATTCGTTCTCGCCGCGCCTGCCCGAGCCCTCGCCTCCGGCCTGATCGGTGATGAACAGTTCGCTCCAGTCGCGAGCCACGGGCCGCGCGACGATAGCAGCGCCGGGCTCAGGCGACCTCGGCCACCTCTGGCGGCTCCTCTTCGTCTGCGGGCAGCCGGCGCGAGAGCACCTTCGAGACTCCGTCCTTGCCCATCGAGACGCCGTAAAGCCAATCGGCGGCCTCCATCGTGCGCTTCTGATGGGTGATCACGATGAACTGGGCCCGATCGGCGTAGCGGCGAAGCAGCGCGAGGAAGCGATCGAGATTCGCGTCATCGAGTGCTGCCTCGACCTCGTCGAGGATGTAGAACGGACAGGGGCGCGCGAGGAACACGGCGAACATGAACGCCAGCGCGGTCATCGACTTCTCCCCTCCGGAGAGCAGCGACAGGCGCTTGGTCGCCTTGCCGGCCGGGGTGATCTCGATCTCCACGCCGAGCAGATCCTCCTCGTCTCCCTCTCCTCCGCCGAGCTCGGCTTCCGTCTCCGCCTGCGCGGCCGCCTCGCTCGCATCCCCATCGCCGCCCTCGGGCATGGGCTGCCCCCCGAGCACGGGGCGCGGCGCATGCTCATCGGCGACGAGCGTCAGCCGCCCCGAGCCGCCCGGGAAGACGTCACCCGCGAGCTCCGCGAAGTAGCGCGCGGCGGCCGCGAAGGTCTCCTCGAAGCTCTGCTGTATCTGGCGGTCCGTGTCGCGGATTACCGCGCGCAGCTCGCGCAGCGCGGTCTCCAGGTCCGTGCGCTGGCTCTCGAGCTGCTCGACGTGCTCGACGGCCTCGGCGTACTCCTGCTGAGCGAGCGGGTTGACGGGACCGAGCTGCTCGCGCCGGCGCGTCAGACGCTCCACGCGAGCCGCGAGCGCCTGCAGCTGCTCCTCATCGAGCGCGCCGCCCTCGCCCTCGCCCGGCTCGCCCGCTCCCGCCTGACTGAAGCCCAGCCGCGCGGCCAGGCCCGTGAGCTCGAGCTCCGCCTCGCCGGCCTGGTCGCGCAGGCGCTGCGCGGCAACCTCAGCCTCAGTGACGTGCTCCCCCGCCGCGCGCAGAAGCGCCTGGATCTCCGCCTCGTGCGCCGCGCAGGCCGCCAGCTCGGCGGCCATCTCCTCACCGGCGACGCGGTCCCGGTCGAGCTCCTGCTCGAGCACCGCCATGCGCGTCTGCACGGCCTCGGCGGCGTCCTGCAGCGCGGAGGCCAGGCGCTGTGCCAGCGGTGCAACGGCGACGTCGGCGTGATGCTGGGCGCGCATGCGCTCGATGCGCGCCCGACGCTCCTCGTGCTCGCGCGCAGCCCGCTCGGCCTGCCGGCGCTCTGCGGCAAGCTCGCCCTCAAGCTCGGCCCTGCGCACCGCCAGCGGACCCTGAGCAGGGGCGCTGCGGCGCTGCTCGATCAGCCATTGCGTGCGCCGCCTCGCCTCGCCCGCCTCGGTCTCGCGGCGTTCGGCCTCGCGCAGCCCGCCGTCGGCTGTCACGCATGCCTCCTCGGCCGCCCGCAGCTCGGCCAGCGCCCGCTCGCAGGCGTCTCGCGCGGCCTGCTCGTCGTGCTCGGCCTGCTCGGCGGCGCCGAGCAGCCGGTCGCGCTCGTTGCGACGCGCGAGCACCCGCTCGCTCCCGCCCTCGGTCAGCTGGCGCACCTCGCCCCACGAGGCGAACCACACGCGCCCCTGGCGCGTGGCGGCCGTCCCCGCGAAGTCGTCCGGCAGATCCTCGAGACGCTCCACGACCCATGCGTTCGCCAGCAGCCGCCCGGCGAGCTGGAGCACGGCGGGCGTGCCATCGACGACGTCGAGCAGCCTGCGAGCACCCGCCACCGGCGGCTCGCCGTCGTTCTCGGCGGCGATCGTCGCGCGCTCGCCGGCGCGCTGCCGGCTGGCAAGCAGCACCGTCCCGCCATCGGGTCCGGCCCGGTCGAGCAGCGCCTGCGCGCCTGCCACGTCAGCCACCAGCGCCGCGTCCAGCCGGCCTGCGAGGGCTGCGGCCAGCGCAAGCTCATACCCGTCCTGCACGCGCAGCTCGTCGCTGAGCGCGGCGGGCACCTCCGCCTGATCGGCGCTCACGCGCACGCGACCGCGCAGGAACTGGTTCGCCGCCGCGAGCTCCGCGCCGACGCGCTCGGCCTCGCGCCGGGCTTCGTGCGCACCTCGCTCGGCCGCCGTCAGCCGCGCGCGCACGTCATCGGCCTGCGCGTCGGCTCGCTCGCGCGCTGCACGCCCGGCCGCGAGCTCAGCCTCAGCCTGCTGCAGCTGCGCGGTCTCGCGCTCGAGCGCCTGCACGAGCTCGGCGATCTCGCGCTCGATCTCCTGCTCGCGCCCGGCGTCGAGCGCGGCCAGCTCCGTCTCGAGCGCGGCGATGCGATCGGAGCTCGCACTGCTCGCCGGCTCCTCCCCGGCCTGCGCCGCCGCCTCGCCAAGCGCGCCCAGCTCCACCTCGACCTGCTCGATCCGCCGTGCGAGCCCCTGCGCGCTGCCGAAGACCTGCTCGGCGCGCAGCCCGAGGCGCTCGCGGGCGGATCGCGCGTCATACAGACGTCGCGCGAGCGCGTCGTGGCGCTCGGCCCGCTCGGCCAGCGCCCGCTCCGCGTGCCCGCGCCGCTCGATCGTCTCCTGCAGCGCTCGCTCGTTGCCGGCGCGCAGCTCTCGCGCCGCCGCGACGCGTGCCTCGGCGCCTTCGAGCTCCGACCGGCACGCCCGCGCCGCATCGCCGGCCAGCTCCCAGCGCGCCTCGAGCGTCTGGCGCTCCAGCCGCTCGTGCAGCTGCGCCGCCTCGGCCTGGCGCTTGAGCGGGCGCAGCCGGGTGCGCGCCTCGCGCTCCACGTCCAGCGCACGATCGAGGTTCTGCTGCGTGCGCTCCATCTTCAGCTGCGCGCGGCGGCGGCGCTTGCGGTGCTTTCCGAGCCCCGCGGCCTCCTCGATCAGCATCCGCCGATCGCGTGGCTTGGAAGTCACGATCGCGTCCACCCTGCCCTGGGAGATGATCGAGTGCGTCTCCTTGCCGAGGCCTGTGTCGGAGAGCACCTCGATCACGTCGGTCAGGCGGCAGCGGGCGCCGTTGAGGCGGTACCCGCCCTCGCCGCTGCGGTCCAGACGCCGCATGATCGAGATCTCGCTCAGCGGCAGATCGATCGCGCCGTCGGAGTTGTCGAGCACGATCTCCACCTCGGCCTCGCTGCGCGCCTGCACGCCGAGACCGCCTCCGAAGATCACGTCCTGCATCGACTGGCCGCGAACGGCCAGCGGCGACTGCTCTCCCATCGCCCACAGCACCGCGTCGGTGACATTGGACTTGCCCGACCCGTTCGGACCGACGACGACGCTCACCCCGGGGCCGAACGCGAGGCGCGTGCGGTCGGGGAACGACTTGAACCCCTTCAATGTGACCGCCTTCAGGCGCACGCCGGACCCCTCCGATTCACGATCACTCGCTTTCGAGCCGCTCGACTGCCACGCGCGCGGCCTCCTGCTCGGCGTGCTTCTTGCTCCGACCGCGCCCGCTCCCAAGCTGGCGCCCATCTACGCGCGCCGCAACGACGTAGGTGCGCTCGTGCGGTGGACCGTCCTCGCCGGTGACCTCGTAGCTCACCTCCGCACCGCGGCGGGCAAGCAGCTCCTGCAGAGCCGACTTGAAGTCCACCGGATGCTCGAGCGCCTGCTCGATCTCCGGAGCGAACGCCTCGACCACCGCCTCGGCCGTACGCTCGTAGCCGGCATAGAGGTAGCAGGCACCGATCACCGCCTCGATCACCGAGGCGAGCACACGCTCGGTCTCGAGCAGCGCAGCGGCGTTCTCGCGCACGCCCCTCGGCGCTGCCGCGCGCAGACGCTCCGGCAGCGCCAGTCGCTCGGCCACCGCCCGGCAGGAGACGCCGGAGACGGCCTGCGCCCTGATCTTCGTGAGCCTCCCCGCGCCGAAGCGCTCGGCCTCGAGTCGCGGATACAGATGGGCGGTGACCGCGAGCGCCAGCACGCTGTCGCCGAGGAACGCTAGCCTCGCGTAGGAGTCGCTGCGCCGCTGACTCCAGGATGCGTGCGTGAACACCTGGCGTGAGAGCTCCTCGGGCAGCTCCTCCAGCAGCTCGGCCAGCAGCATCATCCGGATCGTCCCCCTCCTGATCTTGATGGCGCAAGGCTGAGCCCGAAGGGCAAGCCGGGCAATTGATTGATGCCCGCCCACCCGAGCGTGGCGAGCTTGGCAGGCGAGCCGGCACCGACGGCGAAGCCGCTGGTGAGGACGCCGATCCGGCGCCGCTACACATGCTCAGGCTCATCGGCCGTCCCGTTGTGCGCAAGCACGAAGTCCACAGCCTGCCCGACGGTCAGGATCTGCGCGGCCTGCTCGTCTGACATGCGCACGCCGTAGGTGTCCTCGAGCTCTTGCACCAGCGTGTAGAGGTCCAGCGAGTCCGCCTCCAGGTCCTCCTTGAAGCGGGTCGCCTCGACGATCGCGCCGGCGTCGACGTCCAGCTCGTCGGCGAGATGAGCACGGATCAGCTCGAACACCTGCTCGCGGGCGAGATCGCTCATCGCTCCTGGCGCGGGTCCACGGCAGCGAGCGACGACGGGCCGTGCGTCGCCCAGCACCGCGCTGCGTTAGGCGGAAGGGAGCGTCTCATCCTGTCCCGCGCAGGCTAGCGGCCAGCGCGGACACGGGTGCCTTGCGCAGCGCGCCCGCCTGCATCAGCGCGCGCTGTGTCTCCCCGACGATGTCCTCGCGGGCGCCGCGCTCGGCCCGCAGGATCGCCTGCGCGAAGCCCTTCCGCGTGAAGCGTCCGTGCGGGACGACGCCCAGACGGCGCAATCCCAGCAGGTATGCGCCCCCGTGCGCCTCCGGGTCGAGCTCCTCGCGGAAGGACGCGAGCGCCCCGCGGAGGAGCATGCCGCCGAGCTTCGCGCGCTGCGACGACAGCGCCGCTTCCCTGACCGCGCCGAGGATCGTCTGCGAGACGCCCTCCATCAGCTTCAGCGCGATGTTCCCGGTGAGTCCGTCGGTGACGACGACGTCCGCCTGGCCCGCGACGAGGTCGTGCCCCTCGACGTTGCCGACGAACTCGAACGTGTCGGGGGCTCTGCTCGCCCGCTCGAGCAGCTCGGCGTGTGCCTCGAGCACGAGCGCGCTGCCGCGCGCAGCCTCCTCGCCGTTGGACAGCAGCGCGACGCGCGGGCGCTGCACGCCGAGCACCGCGCGCGCGAGCGAGGCGCCCATGAAGGCGAACTGCACGAGATGCTCGCGCCTGGCCTCCGCGTTCGCCCCGACGTCGAGCAGCGTCACCGGCCGGCGCGGCACCGGCAACGGGATCGCCAGCGCCGGACGGTATATGCCCGGCGCGCGCTTGACGTTGAAGGTGCCGGCAGCCAGCGCCGCGCCCGTCCCGCCGGCGCACACCAGCGCATCGGCCCTGCCGTCGGCGACCGCCCTGGCCGCCTGTACGATCGACGCCTCCGGCGTGCGGCGCACCGCACCTGCCGGGTCAGCCGACTTGGCGATCGACACGGGCGCGTCGACGACCTGAACGCCGTGCGGCGGCTCGCCGAGCTCGGCGGCGGGCCCGAACAGGATCACCCGCACGCCCTGCGCGGCGGCGATCGCGGCTCCGGCCGCCACCTCGGCCGGCCCGAGGTCCGCCCCGTTGCAGTCGACAGCCACCACCCGGGCCGCGTGCTCGTTCGCGGGCACGGGTGACGACGAGGACGAAGCCCCTGACGTCACCGGCTCCTACTCGTCGTCGTGGTCGTGATCGTGATCGTGAGCCTTCGCCCCCGGCGTCACGATCTCGCGGCCCGCGTAGGTGCCGCACACGGGGCACACGCGATGCGGGCGGCGCGGGCTGTGACATTGAGGGCAACTATTCAACGCGGGCGCGCCGATCTTATGCTGGGCGCGCCGCTTCGCGGTGCGGCTGTGGGACTGCTTTTTCTTGGGGACCGCCATCGGCTCGACAGGCTACCAGGGTGGGTGGGGACCTCACGCGCCTACTCGAGCCCCAGCTCCCGCAGCTTCGCCCAGCGCGGATCCGGTGCGGGCTCGTGATTGTGCTCCGGACCGGCCTCGTTCAGGTCCGCCGCGCACAGCGGGCACAGGCCGGCGCAGTCCGGGCGACAGAGCACCTGCACCGGCATCGCCAGAGCGAAGGCGTCGCGCGCCCATGCCGCGAGATCGAGCGTCTCCCCGCTGACGTAGGGACTCGAGAGCTCCTCCCCCCCGCCGGGCCTGTCCACCTCGCGCGCCTCGACCTCGACGCTCGGGCTCGCCTGCGTCAGACAGCGCATGCACGGCCCGAGCACCGCGGCGGTGAAGCGCAGGCGCAGCGCGTAGCCGCCTCCGGTCATCCGCGAGACGCCCAGCTCGACGGGCACGCGCGCCGGCGAGGCCGCGTAGCGCTCGCTGCCGAGGATCAGCGGCTCGACCCTCACGTCGAGCGCCAGCCGCCGGCCCTCGCCGGCGCTCAGCCGCAGGCCGGCGAGATCGAAATCGTGAGTCTCCGCAGCCATCCTCCCTCAGGCTAGCGTCCCTCATGCGCTCGCTAGTCGCGGGTCACGAGCACCCGCTTGAGGACCTTGCCGGTGGCGTTGCGCGGGAGCTCGGCGACGAACACGACCTCGCGCGGAACCTTGTAGCGGGCGAGGTTCTGCCTGACATAGTCCTTCACCGCATCCTCCGTCAGGCCGGCGCTGTCACGCGCCACGACGAACGCCCTCAGGCGCTGGCCGAACTCCGCGTCCTCGACGCCGATGACCGCAGCCTCGGCGATCCCCTCGTGGCGGGCGAGCAGGTCCTCGACCTCGCGCGGGAACACGTTCTCGCCACCGCTGACGATCATTTCGTCGTCGCGCCCATCGACGAACAGCCGCCCCTGCGCGTCGAACCGTCCGACGTCGCCGGTGCTCATCAGCCCGCGCACGATCTCCTTGCCGCCGCCTCCGGTGTAGCCCTCGAAGACCATCTCGTTGGCGACGAAGATCCGGCCGCGCTCGCCCGGCGCGACCTCGCGGCCCTCGGAGTCGAGCAGCTTCACGACGGTCCCGATCGGCGGCTTGCCGGCGGTGCCCGGCGCGGCGCGCAGGTCCTCGGGGGTCGCGATCGTGGCCCACGCGACCTCGGTCGATCCGTAGAGGTTGTAGAGGATGTCCCCGAAAACGTCCATCGCGCGCGTCGCCAGCTCGCCTGGGAGCGCCGAGCCGCTGAGGGCGATGACCTTCAGGCTGTGTACGTCGTAGCGCGCGATCGTCTCGGGCGGGAGGTCGAGGATCCGCTGCAGCATCACGGGCACGAGCGCCAGAGCGCTCGCGCCGTGCTCGGCGACCGCCCTCAGCGTCTCCTCCGGGTCGAACCTCCTGCGCAGCACGAAGGTCGAGCCGAGCGGCAGACCGAGCGTGAAGTGCGCGAAGCCCCAGGAGTGGAACATCGGTGCGGCGATCATCGTCGTCTCGCGCGCCTTCAGCGGGATCTTCGAGAACAGCGTCGCGACGGGCTCGAGCGACTCGGGCTGCTTGCGCGCTGCGCCCTTGGGCGTGCCCGTCGTGCCCGACGTCAGGATCACGACGCGGCCTCGCTCGACCGGCGGTTGCAGATCGGAGTCCTCCGCGTGCGCGATCAGCTCCTCGAGCAGGGGATCGCCCGCGTCCGCGGACGGGCGGGCCTTCGGCTCACTCCAGGCGATGAAGCGGATCCTCCCGGCCGCCCCCTCGCTCACCAGGTCGGTGAACTCCTCGTCATAGATCACCGCCTGCGGGTTCTCGCGCTCGAGCACGTCGGTGATCTGCGGCCCGGCGAAGGCCGTGTTCAGGTAGAGCGCGCTCGCCCCGAGCTTCGAGCACGCGACAGTGGCGTCGATGAAGCCGCGGTGATTGCGGCACATGATCGCCACCGAATCCCGCTCGCTTATGCCGGCCTCGTGCATCGCGCGCGCGAGCGCGTTGGTACGCCGGTGGACCTCCTCGAAGGTCAGGCTGCCGCGATCGTCGACGACCGCGGTCCGTCCCGGATGCCGGATCGCCGCGCCCGTGTAGGCGGCCGCCGGCGTGGGTCCCCAGCGGCGCAGAGCCGACAGCGAGCGCACCGCCTTGTCCGGGCGCATCGGCTCGAACATGCCGGTGTCCAGGAGCGTCTTGGCGACCTGGATCCTGTACTTCGCCGTGTGCGCGTTCACGCGCGGACCTTAATCAAGAGACACGCCCGCGTCCTGCGGCTGGCAGCCGCGCTCTAGCTGACTTCCGCCGGTTCGTCCTTGCCCTGCAGCCGCTCGCGTCCGCGCTGGACCGCGGCGATGAACTTCGAGAGGTTCACCTCGAGCGTGTTCAGGATCTCGTCGGCGTAGTCCTCGGCGCCGAGCCTGATCTCGCGCTCGCGTGCGCGAGCGTCCTCGACGATGTCCTCCGCGGCGCGCTCGGCCTGCTTCGTGACCTCCTCCTCGCCCACCAGGCGCTCCTGGCGCTCGCGCGCGTCCTTGATGATGCGCTCGGCCTCTTTCTTGGCCTCGGCGAGCATCTCCTGGCGCTCCTTGACGATCCAGCGCGCCTGCTTGATCTCCTCGGGAATCGTCGCACGCATCTGGTCGAGGATGTCGTAGATCTCCTCCTTGTCGACTCGCACCTGATCGGTCAGAGGCACCGGCTTGGCGTTGTGGACGAGGTCGTCCAGCTTGTCTATCAGTACGAGAACGTCCATCTAGAGGCCACCTCGACGGGGCATCCAGCCCGGCGATCGGTTGATGAGGTTCGGCATCGGGTGTCGCATCATTTCGTCAGCGCCTCAGCTCTTCCTGCAAGCGTCTGGCCACCTCGTCGGGGACGAGATCGTCGATCCTACCTCCAAACGTGGCGAGCTCCTTGACGCCGCTTGATGACAGGAAACTGTACTGCGGACTGGCCATCAGGTAGACCGACTCAACCTCCGGTGCCTCGCGGCGGTTGAGCTGGTTCATCTCCAGCTCATACTCGAAGTCGGAGATCGCGCGCAGCCCCTTCACGATCGCCTTCGCGCCGATGCTGCGCGCGAAGTCGACAACCAGCGTGCTGAACGGCTCCACGCGGACACCCTGCAGGCCATCGATCGCGTGCTCGATGAACGCCACACGCTCGTCGATTCCGAACAGCGCGTTGTTCTTGCGCACCGAGCGGTTGACCACGGCCACCACGACCTCGTCGTAGAGGCCGGCGGCGCGGCGGATCACATCGAGATGGCCGTTCGTGATCGGGTCATATGACCCCGGGCACACCGCTATCGATTTTGCGAGCTCAGTCATTGATGCCGGTGGATTGTGATCAAAGTGTCGCCGTAGCGCCGTTGTCGCTCCACGTCGAGCCGAAGCTCGAGCGGGGCGCGCCTGTCGCTCTCGACGACTACGCGTGCCTCGGGCCGCAGCAGCGACGGCAGGCTCGCCGTCAGCTCGGGCCCCCAGTCGTGCGCATGGCTGTACGGAGGATCGATGAAGACGAGATCGTATGTCTCTTCGTCGGCCCGTGCGCTCTGCAGCGCAGCAAGCGCATCCCCGCGACGCACCTGGGCGGCCTGCTCGCCGATCCCAAGCGCCGCCAGGTTGGCGTGCAGCACGGTCGCCGCGCGGGCATCGCGCTCGACGAACACCGCGCTTGCCGCGCCTCGGGAGATCGCCTCGATGCCGAGCGCGCCACTGCCGGCGAACAGGTCGAGGACGCTCGCTCCGTCGAGCTCGCCGAGCATCGCGAACAGAGCCTCCCGCACACGGTCCGAGGTCGGTCTCGTGACCGTTCCCCTGGGCGCCTTCAAGCGCCTCCCGCCGAGGCGTCCCGCGATCACCCTCATCGCTGCCGTCAGTCTCCCGCAGCCGGGGAGCTGCAGGAGCCCTGGAGCCTGTGTTCTGACCAGGGCACCGATCTCACGCTCGAGCTCTGCGGCACGTCGCGTGCGCTGGCGGATCACGCATACAAGCTCCCGCGCGATGCGCACCCGCGCGCTTTGCTCTGTGCGGGCGAGCTTGCGAGAGATACGTTCGAGCCAGATCAGGCGGTCCAGCGCGCCAGCGGGGATCTCGAGCTCCGGTGAGAGGTCGTGCAAGTGCCAGCGCAGGCGCTGCTGGTCTTCAGAGCGCGCCTTGACGAGATCCTCGCGGTGGTCGAGCAGCAGCTTGATCTCCAGCGCCTTCTCGTCCAGATGCGCACCGGGAAACGTCTCCGGCCCCTCCTTCAGCGCGGCACGAGCGATCGCGAGAGCGTCGATCGGATCAGACTTGCCGCGGGTGCGCTGCCCCCTGCGGGACTCACCCATCATCTTCGGCGCGACCCGGATGACGCGCTCACCGGCGGCCAAAGACAGGACGGCAACCTAACCCGCGGCGCGCACAGGCGGAGCGCGCCTGGCGCCGTGCGCGCCGCCGGGCCGACCTCGCCGCGCCGCCGGGCCGACCTCGCCGCGCCGCCGGGCCGACCTCGCCGCGCCGCCGGGCCGACCTCGCCTATGCGGGGATCGGCTCGAGGGCCTCGGTGCCGAAGCGTCGGGCGAGCGCGATGCCGAGCAGCGCGTGCTCGGGCGCCTGCAGCTGCGGATCGACCGCCAGGATCATCTTCGCGTGGCGCCGCGCGCGCTCGAGCAGCTGAGCGTCCTCGGGCAGGCGTGCGACCTGGAACTCCTCGAAGCCCGACTGGCGGGTTCCGATCAGCTCGCCCTGTTTTCGCAGCGCCAGGTCGATCTCGGCCAGCCGGAAACCGTCTGAGTGCTCCACCAGCGCCCGCAGCCGCGCCGAGCCCTCCGAGCCCGGCGCGGCGAGCAACAGGCAGCTCGCAGCGTGCTCGCCGCGTCCGACCCGCCCCCGCAGCTGGTGCAGCTGCGAGATCCCGAAGCGCTCGGCGTTCTCGATCAGCATCACCGTCGCGTTCGGCACGTCGATTCCGACCTCGATCACCGTCGTGGCAACGAGCACGTCGGCCTTGCCCGATGCGAACGCCGCCATAGCCTCCTGCTTCTCTCGCGGGCGCATCGCGCCGTGGAGCAGCGCGAGCTCGAATCCCGCGAGCTCGCCGTCGCGCAGCCGCCGCAGCTCCGCCGTGGCGGCACGCTGGGCGATCTCCGGCGGGCCGCCAGGCCCGCTTCCGCTGCGGATCGTGGCCCCGGCGGTCGGCTCCTCTGGCTCCTCCACCAGCGGGCACACGACGAACGCCTGCCGGCCGGCCTGCAGCTGCAAGCGCAGCTGCTCGTACGCGAGCGCGCGCGCGTCCTCGCCCGTCGCCAGGCGCGTGTCGACCGGCTGGCGCCCCGATGGCAGCTCGCGCAGCACGCTGCGGTCGAGGTCCCCGTAGCGCGCCAGCGCGAGCGTGCGCGGAATCGGGGTCGCGGTCATGTGCAGCGTGTGCGGCGGGTGCGCAGGCGCGTGCTCGGCAAGCGCCGCACGCTGGCGCACGCCGAAGCGATGCTGCTCGTCGATCACGGCGACCGCCAGGGAGCGGAAGCTGACGTCAGGCTCGATCAGGGCGTGCGTGCCGACGACCATTGACAGCTCGCCGTTTGCGAGCTTGCCGAGGATGTCCTCGCGCCTGCGAGCGGGGGTAGAGCCCGTGAGCAGCGCCCCGGCCACCGGCTCGGCGCCTAGCAGCCGCTGGATCGTCGCGAAGTGCTGTTCGGCGAGCGTCTCCGTCGGCGCCATCAGGGCCGCCTGATGGCCATGCTCGATCGCGCGCAGCATCGCGTACAGCGCCACAACTGTCTTGCCGCTGCCGACCTCCCCCATCAGCAGCCTCTGCATGGGCCGCGCGCGCTCGAGATCCTCGCGGATCGTCGCGATCGCCCGGCGCTGGTCGCACGTCGGCGCAAACGGCAGCCCGTGCGCGAGCCAGCGCTCGCTCAGCGTCGGCTCGTCGGACAGCCGGCGTGCGCTGCCGGTCGCCTGCCGCCGCGCGCGGCGGCAGGCAAAGGCCAGCTGCGTCAAGAGCAGCTCCTCGAACGCCAGCCTGCCGCGCCCGGCCTCGGCGTCCTGCGCGGTGGCCGGAAAGTGCATCGCCGCGAGGGCGCCCGCCCTGGCAGGCAGCCGCTCGCTGATCCGTGTCGCCGCCGGCAGCGCCTCGGGGACGTCGCCCAGCGCGCCCCTCGCCTCGTCCACGAGCGTGAGGATCTGCGTCGAGCTGATCCCCTCCGCGGCCGGGTAGTGGGCGACGGCGTCGCCGGCCGCGAGACCCGGCGCGTCGCGCGGCCCGTCCGACGCGGCGGCGTGGTGTGAGACGCGGAAGCCTCCGCGCGCGTCGGCCTTGCCGTGGAGCAGCAGGCGCGTGCCCGGCGGGTAGCGCTCGACGAGCCAGGGCTGGTTGAAGAACGTCGCACGCATCGTCCCGGTCTCGTCGAACACCTTCGCCTCGACCAACGGGCGCATGCGGCGCCGGCGCACCGGACGCGCTGCTATCGCGCGCACCTGCACCGCCACCGTGGCCTGCTCGCCCGCCCGCAGCGCGGCGACGGTCCGCGCCTCGCGGCGGTCGCTCGGCAGGTGCTCGAGCAAATCGCCGACGGTGTGCAGCCCGAGCGCGCGCAGCCCAGCCGCCATCCGCTTCGGTGCGGGCCCAAGCGGCGCCGCCAGACGTGAGGGCCGCGGCCAGCGCAACGGCGCCTGGATCAGCTCGGCGCAGCTGAGCTCGCGCGTCGACGCGAACGCGCGGGCGCGCGCGTTCGCGGGCGCGACGGCCGCTGTGGAGTCCTGCGTGTGCTGCTGCTCGGTCGCCGACATTCGCCGCCCATCTTGATCGCGCCGGCGGTCGTAACGAGGCTCTCGCAACCGTTACTCGGCGGCGAGCAGCCACCAGTAGGCGGGCTGTCCGCCCTGGCGCAACTCGAGCTCGATGCTGCCGTTGACCATCCCTTCGAGCTCGCCAAGCCCGAGCGGCGCCGCCTCGCCGGCGAGGACGCTGATCAGCTCCGGCTCATGCTCTGCGCTCTCGCCATACGCAAGCTCTTTCAGCACGGCCTCGAGCGTCTCACGCGGATCTCCCCATGCGAGCACCTCCTCCTCCACGAAGCCGACAGCGTCGCCGCGCTTGAAGCGCCCCTGCGCATCGTCGCGAGCGGCCGGCGCGACGGCTCCCGTGCGCAGACGCCTGAGCGCGTCGGTGAGCGCGCGCGCGTTCTCCTCGACCGGACGGTCTGCCGCGAGCGCGACTGCCGCCGCGAGGCCCGCCTGCTGACTGGTCGTGGGCAGGACGAGCACCTGCTTGTCCGACAGCCGCGCGGCATGCTCGGCGGCCATGATCACGTTCGCGCTGTTCGGCAGCACAACGACCTCCTCGGCCTGAACCTCGTGGATGGCGGCGAGCAGGTCGTAGGTCGAAGGGTTCAGCGTCGGTCCGCCGTCGATGGCGTGCACGCCGAGCTCGCGGAAGAGCTCGCTCAGCCCGTCGCCGCTGACCACGGCGACGGCGCCGCAGCGTGCGCGGCCGGCACCTGCGCCGCCCGCCTCAGCGTCGCCGCCGGCCGCGAGATCCCGCGCCGCGCCGGCGCCTGCTCCTAGGCGCTCGTCGCGGTCTGATACCTGCAGGCGCATGTCCGCGACGTCGAGCCGCGAGACCTCGCCGACGCCGGAGAAGATGGCTGTCGCGAGCTCCGGCCGATCGGTGTGAAGGTGCACCTTCAGGGTGGTCGCGTCCCCGACGACCAGGACCGAGTCGCCGAGATCCTCGAGCGGCTCGATGAAGCGGCCCGGCACGAGCTCGCTGCCGGTGACCGCAAAGTTGGTGCAGAAGCGATAGGTGGCCGAGCTGTGCTCGGGGTGGGTGATGCGCGCGGGCGCATGGTGCTCGAGCTCCGGCGGAGCGTCGCCGCGCAACGCGGCGACGACGCCCGCGAACATGATCGTCAGCCCGTAGCCGCCGGCGTCGACGACGCCCGCCTCGCGCAGCGCCGCCAGCAGCTCGGGACCGCGCTTGACCGACTCCTGGCCGGCGGCGACCGCGCGCTCGAGCGCGTCGGCGATCGCTGTGTCCTGCACGCGCGGCTCCGTCGCGGGTCCGAGCCGCGGATTCTCGGAGCTGTGGGCGACGTCGGTGACGATCTTGTGCGCCATCTCGCGCGCGACCGTCAGGATCGTCCCCTCGGCGGGGTCGCGGACGGAGGAGTAGGCGCGGTCAGCCGCGTTCGCGAGCGCTGCGCCGATCAGCGGCGCGTCGATGAGCTGGCCTGGCCTCGAGACCAGCTCCTCGGCTGCGCCGCGGATCAGCTGCGAGAGGATCACACCGGAGTTGCCGCGCGCTCCGAGCAGCGCGGCACGCGCGACCGACCGCACGATGTCCTCGCGCCCGATCTCGTCGATCGTGCGGTGCTCGTCGGCGCCCTGCAGGCGGTCGAGCTCGTCCAGCACCGCGCGCAGCGTGAGCGCCATGTTGTCGCCTGTGTCGCCGTCGGCGACGGGGAACACGTTGAGGTCGTTGACCTCCTCGCGGCGTGATTCCAGATGGGCGAGCGCACCGGCGACCGCGACGCGGAAGCGGACCAGATTGGTGTCGGTCACAGCGACACTCCTATCACCTTCTTGCGCGGCGGACCGGCCGCCGGCGGCTAGTGCGCAGATGGGTCTCCCCCCAAGCGAGCCCGCTCGGAGACATCCTCCGAACGGGCGTCGAGATTTCCGCTTGCGACGTCAGGCTCAGGGAGCCTTCGTCACCTTGCCTGCTTTCAAGCAGCGCGTGCACACGTAGACGCGCCTGGGTGCCTTCCCGACGAGGATCCTGACCTTCTGCAGGTTCGGATCGAAGCGCCGCTTGGTCGCGACCATCGAGTGGCTGCGGCTCTGTCCGAACGACGGGCCCTTCGCGCAGCTGTGACACACCTTTGCCATCCGCGGCAGTCTAGCCGCTCGCAAGCTCTGCCCGTAGCTGCGCCATCCGCAGCACCGCCTCGGCGGCGAGCCGGCCCTGGTCGCGCTTGCCGCCTCCTGCGCGCGCGAGCGCTTGCTCCATCGTCTCGCACGTGAGTACGCCGAATGCGCACGGCACACCCGTCTCGAGCTGCACTCGCATGACTCCCCTCGCGGTCTCCACGCAGACGAACTGGTAGTGGTCGGTCTCGCCGCGTATCACCGCGCCGAGACACGCCACTCCGCGGAAGCGACCGCTGCGCGCGGCGTAGCTGGCGGCGAGCGGCAGCTCGAACGCGCCGGGAACATCGAACACCTCCACGTCGGTGTGACCGTCGAGCTCGAAGGCCGCCATCGCTCCCGCGAGCAGGCGATCGGCGAGATCCTCGTAGAAGCGACCGACCGCGATCGCGTATGAGTCGCTCACTGCTCGCGCCGCTCCGCTGGCCCGTCCTGCTGGCCGGCCGCCGGCGGGGGATCCGCGGCGAGCCGACCGCTTGCGTCACGAACGCGCTCGGCGTGCAGCAGCTCCTCATCGAGGTTGAGTCCCTGATGGTGCAGCGTGTGCCCCATGCGCTCCGCCTTCGTGCGCAGATAGGCCTCGTTGTGCGGGTTGGGAGCATGCTCGATCGGGATCTGCCCGCTGACCGACAGGCCGTGCCCCTCCATGCCCCGGATCTTTTTCGGGTTGTTCGTCAGGATCCTGATCGAGCTGAGACCAAGATCCACCAGGATCTGGGCGCCGATGCCGTAGTCGCGCAGGTCCGCGGGCAGGCCGAGGCGCTCGTTGGCCTCGACGGTGTCGAGGCCGTCCTCCTGCAGGCGATAGGCGCGCAGCTTGTTCAGCAGCCCGATCCCGCGGCCCTCCTGGGAGAGGTACAGGAGCACGCCACGGCCCTCGCGCTCGATCATCGAGAGCGCCGATTCGAGCTGCTCGCCGCAGTCGCAGCGCAGGGAGTGGAACACGTCTCCGGTGAGACACTCGGAGTGCACCCTGACGAGCACGTCCGGCTGCCCGGCGACGTCGCCCTTGACCAGCGCCACGTGATGCTTGTCGTCGACGAGCGAGCGATATCCGACCGCCTCGAACTCGCCGAACGCGGTTGGCAGGCCGGTGGAGACGACCCTTTCGATGAGCTTGTCGTGACGCCGCCGGTAGGCGATCAGGTCGGCGACGGTGATCATGCAGAGGCCGTGGCGGGCGCAGTAGTCGACGAGGTCCGGCACCCGCGCCATCGTGCCGTCGTCGTTCATGACCTCGCAGATCACGCCGGCAGGGTTGAGCCCCGCGAGCCGCGCGAGATCGACCGCGGCCTCGGTCTGGCCCGCCCGCTCCAGAACGCCGCCCGCACGACTCTTCAACGGGAACACATGCCCAGGCTGGACGAGGTCCACTGGGCGGCTCTCGGGATCGATGGCCACCTGGATCGTGTGCGCGCGATCGTGTGCGGAGATACCGGTCGTGACGCCTTCCCGCGCCTCGATCGAGACCGTGAACGGCGTCTCGAATGCCGACTCGTTCTTCGCCGCCATCAGGTCGAGGCCGAGCTCGTCGCAGCGCTCGGGGGTGAGCGAGAGGCAGATCAGGCCGCGCCCCTCCTTCGCCATGAAGTTGATCGCCTCCGGCGTCGCGAACTGCGCGGCGAGCGTCAGGTCGCCCTCGTTCTCGCGATCCTCATCGTCGCAAACGACCACCATCTTGCCCTCGCGGATCTCCTCGATCGCCTGCTCGACCGTCGCGAACGGCGTCGCGGTCTGCGGGGCGCTCATGCGCGCGCCTCGAGCAGGCGCTCGACGTGCTTGGCGAGCACGTCGACCTCGATGTTCACGAGCGAGCCCTCGCCGATCCCGCCGAGATTGGTGCGCTGCAGCGTCTCGGGGATAAGCGAGACGGTGAAGCCGTGCTCGCTCAAGTCGCTGACGGTCAGGCTGACGCCGTCGAGCGCGACCGAGCCCTTCTTCACGAGGTAGCGCTGCAACCGCGCTTCGGGCTCGACCTCGAGCACGCGCGCAAAGCCCTCGCTGCGAGTCGCGCTCACGGTCCCGGTCCCGTCGACATGGCCCTGCACCACGTGACCGCCGAGGCGGTCCTCGGCGCGCAGCGGCAGCTCGAGGTTCACCTGCGCTCCAGGACTCAAGCGCCCGAGCGAGGATCGCGCGAGCGTCTCGATCATCGCGTCGGCCGCGAACGTGCCCTCGCTCACCTCGGTCGCGGTGAGGCAGACGCCGTTCACTGCGATCGAGCCTCCCTCCGTGAGCTCCTCGGCCAGGCGGCTACGGACTCGCAGGACCGCGCCCGCGCCGTTCCGCTCGAGCGCGATCACGCTGCCGAGATCCGCGATCAGCCCGGTGAACATCCGCCAACCCTCGACCGCACCGCTCCGCGCCGTCACCACTCGCGCAGGCGCGCGGAGATCAACAGGTCCTCGCCGATGCCCTCGCAGCCGAAGCTGAGCGCCCGCAGGGCCTCGGAGATTCGCTCGACGCCCTCGCCCTCGAGTGGATCGCGAGCGGCGCTTCCGCCCAGCAGCAACGGCGCGAGGAACAAGCGGATCTCGTCGATCTCGCCAGCATCGAGGAACGCACCGGCAAGATGCGGTCCACCCTCGAGCAGCACCGAGCTGACGCCGAGCGCGCCGAGCTGGTCGAGACCCGACCGCACCCGCGCCGGCTCGTTTTCGCCGGTGGCCACGAGCACCTGCACGCCGGCGACCTCGAGGGCGTCTGTGTCCGCGCGCGCAGCGGCCCGCGAGACGATGAGCGTCAGCGGTATCTCGGCGGCGGCCGCCACCAGCTGCGAGGTCGTCGGCAGGCGCGCGAGCGAATCGAACACGACCCGTCGCGGCTGCTCACCGGCCTCGGCGAGCAGGCCGTCGGGCCTGGCCGTCAGCCGAGGATCGTCGGCGAGCGCCGTGCCGATCCCCACTACGACCGCGTCGACGGACGCACGCCAGCGATGGGCCAGCTCGCGGCTGTCCGCGCCGCTGATCCACTGGGAGTCGCCGGTGCGGGTGGCAACCTTGCCGTCGAGCGTCATCGCCGACTTGAACAGCACCCACGGGCGTCCGACCCGTGCATGCTTTCGAAAGGCCTGGTTGAGCAGGCGAGCCCTGGCGGCGAGCTCGCCGTCTGCGATCACCACCTCGACCCCCTCGTCGCGCAGGATCCCGAGACCGCGGCCGGCGGCCTTCTCGGTGGGATCGTCAGATGCGATGACCACGCGCCGGATCCCCGCCTGAAGGATCGCGTCGGTGCACGGCGGCGTCTTGCCCTCGTGGCAGCAGGGCTCGAGCGAGACGTAGAGGGTCGCCCCGCTGAGATCCTCCAGGCCGCAGGCCTCGATCGCGTTGACCTCCGCGTGCACCCCGCCGTATTTTTCGTGCCAGCCCTCGCCGAGGATCTCGCCGTCACGCGCCACCACGGCGCCCACGACGGGGTTGGGCTTCACGGCGCCGGCTCCGTTCGCGGCGAGCTCGATCGAGCGGGCAAGGTGCGCGTTGTCTGTGTCGGTCGTGACGGCCATGTCGTGTTCCAGCATAACCCTGCCCGACGGTCTCGCCCGAGCTCAACGCGGGCAGCGAGGACCGTGCAGACGGTAGATCGTCATCTGCGGCCCGGGCCGTTCATAGGCGAGCGGGTAATAGTCGAAGCTCCAGTCGAAGCCGAACGGGACCGGCCCCTGCCCACGCCCGTACGGCGAGGCGCGATAGACGACTTCCCCCTGCGCCGCCAGCGCGCGGTAGTAGGCGATCGCATGCGGCACGGCCGCCGGGTCGGCGAACGCCCGCCCGGATTGCGTGGAGCCGCTCACCACCCAGCAGTATCCGTGGCTCACGTAGTAGCCGATAAGCGCCGGCGCGAGCGTGCGCTCGTATTCCTCGATTCCGATCAGCCGCGTGGCTTCGGGTTCGAGCGCGCCGGAGGGGGCGATGCGCGACACCAGCGAGGGGTACTTGTTCCATTGATCGGGGTTCTGCGCGGTCGACGTGCCCGGTCGGGTCTCGTGCGCCCATTCGTCCGGCGAGACCGGCTCGGCCACGATCGGCGTGCCGGCCGGGATGTGTGCGAGCATCCACGCGCGGGTGAGGTTGCGCGTGTCGGCGCGCGAGAGCACCAGGCCCGAGTGGACGCTGTAGATGAGCCCCTGCGCGAGCGACGCCGCCACGAGCACGGCCACGAGCGTGGCTCTGAGCCATGGCGGCCGCTGCGCGGTCTCGCTCGCGGCGCTCCATATGTGGGGCGCCGCGACGCCTTGCGCGCGGCGGAGCCTGCGTGGCAGACGGGCGAGCGCGTCGGCGAGCTGCATGGTGAAGAGGGCCGAGAGCAGGCACATGATCGGCAGGATCGGCATCAGCCAGCGCCCGAAGTAGCGCCCCTGCAGGCCCATGAACGCGAGGAACAGCAACGGTGCGGGCACGAGCAGCCAGCCGAGCCGGCGCTCTGAGCGCCATACGCTCAGTGCGCCGCCCAGCGCCGCCAGCGCCGGCACCCAGCCGAGGCCCCATGTGAGCGACCACAGGTAGTAGGCGATGCCGCCGTGCCTCGGGGCGCCGAGCTTGCCCTGGGCTTCGGCGGAGAGCGCTGACTGGTGCGCGAGTTCGCTGTGGAAGCTCTGATAGTCGAGCAGCGAGTACGGGTTCGCGATGAGGAACGCGAGCAGCGCCACGGCGAGCGAGAGGACGAGCTCTCCGAGGACGCGCCTTCTCGCCGCCGCGTGCGCGTCCAGGTAGCGGGCAGCGGCGGCCGCGGCAAGCGGCACGATCACGATTCCGGCTGTGTACTTGCTGGCGCAGGCCAGGCCGAGACCGGCGCCGGCCAGCAGATAGTCGCGGGTGCGCCCTTTGCGCAGCACGCCGGCTGTGCCGAGCAGCGACAGCGTCAGCGGCGCGAGCGTCGGAACGTCGTTGAGCGCGAGGTGCGCGTAGAAGACCGGCAGGAAGGCGACAGCCTCGATCGCCGCGGCGAGCAGTCCGATGCCGCGGCTGAACAGGCGCGCTCCGGTCGCGTACAACAGCCACAGCGCCGCCGTGCCGAGCACGGCCGCGGCGACGCGCCCGAGCGTGTACAGCCCGGCAGGATTCAGCGCGAAAGCGTGTTGCACGCCCACCCCGCCGCCGTACCACACGGCGAACAGGTAGTGCAGCAGATAGGTGAACGCCGGCGGATTGGCGAAGTAGTGCGGGTTGAGGGTGCCTTCGGCGAACATCCGGACGGCGTGACGCACGAAGTGGTCGGCCTCGTCGGTGTTGTACGCGTAGGGCAGCCCCTGCTTGACGCCCCACAGGCGCAGGCCGAGACCGCCGGCGAGGACCACCGCGAGGCCCGACCACGCCCACCGGCGAGACGGCCGATCGACCGCGCTTCGCAGCGGCAGCTCAGCAGTTCGCATAGACGGCGTAGTAGCGGCTCGTGTAGATCCGCCTGAAGCCGGTGATCGGCACCTGATCGCGCGGATCATCCCCGACGTCGACGATCGCCTCGACGAACACCGCGCTGCCGAGCGGATACACGGCCACGCTCCCGCGGAGGATGCGGTCCTCGAGCCCGTGCGCACCTTTCGCCACGTCGGCACGGGCCTCGCTGCGGGCGACGATGTTGCGCTGGCCGACGCTGCCAAGGATCCAGCGAGCATCGGGGATCAGCTTGTTGTTCGGCAACGACAGCAGCGGACAGCGACGCAGCTCTGCCTTGACCTGGGGGTTCGCGAGCGCGGCGGCGAGCCCCTGGTGGAATTCCTCGTGCTCGGCGAGCGTCGTGCGCAGGTTCGAGAGGCTCACGGTGTTCGCGGCCGTGGCCGCGCCGTAGGCGAGCAGCGCCGCGGCGCCGACGATCCAAAACCGGCGAAGCTTCGAACGCGGCCGCAGCATCGCCCAGCCTCCAAGCGAGACGGCGCAGAACGGCAGCAACATCGTCGCCGCGCCGAGCAGGTAGCGGTCGACGACAGATGCGCCGATCGCGCCCTCGGCGACGTACACGCCGGTCAACAGCACGAGCGCCGCGAGCGGCACGAGCGCCCGTCGCGGCGCAAGCCAGATGGCGAGCGGCAGGCCGACGAGGGCGCCGAGGACGACGGGCAGGTGGTCGATGCGGACCGCGTAGCTCCCGACGGACCCGACGACGCTCGAGAACCCCTGCGTGCGTTCGAGTTCCTCTGCAAGTTCCGCCGTCGCATGCAGCGAGTAGAGCGGGTTGCCCGTGACGACGGCGTCGACGCCGACCCAGACGACCGGCGCGATCAATGCCAGCGCCAGGTACTTCAGGCGCGAGCTGTTGTCCGCCCTCCACGAGCACCACAGCCAGTAGCAGCCGCTCAGTATCCACGCGTCGGGGCGCAGCAGCCCGGCGGCCGCGAGCGCCAGGAAGACGGGCGTCCCGCGGCGCGGGCGTTCGATCTCGAGCACGGTCGCCCACACGATCAGCGCGATGTAGGAGATGTCGAGGTAGCCCTGCGCGGCGAGGTTCTCGATGAAGAAGCGGCTGAGCACCAGCAGCGCGGCGATCCACCCGACGACAGGGCCGAAGCACAGACGCCCGAGCCGGTATACGCCTGCGACGACGGCGACGAACGAGGCGATCGATCCGAGCACCATCAGGCGCGCGCCGCTCTGGCCGAAGATCGAGCAGAAGATCCCGAAGGCGATCGCCAGCGGATGCTCGGTGGGGCCTCGGTAGACCCTGAAGTCGGGGAGGTGGAGATGCAGCAGATCGCGACCCCACAGCAGCGCGTAGAAGGAGTCGTAGGTCGGATACGTCGGGAAGGCGAAGAAGCCGACTATCGCGCCGAGGCACATCACTGCGAAGCCGATGCGCGCCCAGCTCGCGGGCCGCACGGCGCGCAGCCGCTCCAGCCGGATCGGGCCCGGGCTCAGCCGGGTGAGCATCGCGCTTTCCATCTAGCCTTGGAGTATCGAGCCCCACCCAGCCGGCACCGGCGCCGCGTCGGTGGGCTCAATACTTGGCGCCAAGACCATGACCTGCGCTTTGGGATACTGCCGGGAGCCAAGTCTAGGCAATCGAAGCCAATGAAGCTCATCATCCAGATTCCCTGCTTCAACGAGGCGGAGCAGCTGCCGCAGACGCTCGCGGACCTGCCGCGCGAGGTCGAGGGCTTCGACGTGGTCGAGTGGCTGGTCATCGACGACGGCTCGACCGATAGGACCATCGCCGTCGCGCGCGAGCTCGGGGTCGACCATCTCGTTCGCCTTACGAACAACAAGGGCCTCGCGGCGGGCTTCCAGGCGGGCATGGACGCCGCGCTGAAGCTCGGCGCCGACGTGATCGTCAACACCGACGCGGACAACCAGTACTACGGGGCGGACGTAGCGAGGCTCGTGCGACCGATTCTCGACGGTCGCGCCGACATGGTGATCGGCGACCGCGAGGTCGGTGGCATCCAGCACTTCTCGCCGCTGAAGAAGACGCTCCAGCGCCTCGGCTCATGGGTCGTGCGGCGCGCTTCCTCGACCTCGGTGCCGGACACCACCTCTGGCTTTCGCGCCTACAACCGCGAGGCCGCGATCCAGATGCTGGTCGTGTCGAAGTTCACCTACACGCTCGAGACGATCATCCAGGCCGGCAAGCTGCTGGTCGCGATCGATCACGTGCCGGTGCGCACCAACGCCAGGACGCGGGAGTCGCGACTGTTCCCGTCGATGGGCTCATACGTGCGGCGCAACGCAGTGTCGATCTTTCGCGTCTACGCGCAGTACGAGCCGCTGCGCGTGTTCTGGAGTCTCGCGCTGCTGATCGGGCTGGCGGCGTTAGGGGTCTGGATCCGCTTTGCCGTCTCCTATCTGGAAGGCAACGGCAAGGGCCATGTTCAGTCGCTGATCCTCGGCGCGGTGCTGTTCATTGCGGCCGTGGTCCTGTGGGCGCTGGGCGTGATCGGCGATCTGCTCGCGGCGCAGCGGGTCATGACGCAGAAGGTCTTCGAGCAGGTCCGGCGGGTCGAGCTGGAGCTCGGCGTCGAGCCGTCTCACTACGAACCTGGAACGCCGCCTGAGGCTGCGGGCGCGAGGGAGGCGGGCACGGGGCAGGCGGGCGCGGGGGATGCGAGCGAGCACACCGAGGAGCAGCGCAGGCGACTGCGGGGCGAGGCGGTGCGGCTGTGAGCGGCGTGACCGTCTCCAAGCACGGCGTCGTCACCGGCAACACATACGACAAGTACGGCTCGAGCAACCCGCTGGTGCGCCGCCTGATGGATGGCTTCGAGCGCGCGCTCGACGAGCTTCTCGACGCGGCCGCGCCGAGCTCGCTGCTGGACGTCGGCTGCGGTGAGGGCGTGCTGGTCCACCGCTGGGCCACGCGCCTGGGCGCGGGCCGCGTGGTCGGCATCGACCTCGAGGAGGAGTCGATCCAGGCGGGCTGGGCCGAGCGCCGGGCGCCGAACCTCGAGTATCGCGTGACGGAGGCTGCCAACCTGCCGTTCGCCGATGGAGAGTTCGACCTGGCGAGCGCAATCGAGGTGCTCGAGCACGTCCCCGATCCGGAGCACACGGTGAGCGAGATGGCTCGCTGCGCGCGCGCCCATCTGCTTGTCTCGGTTCCGCGCGAACCGGTGTGGCGGATGCTCAACATGGCGCGCGGCGCCTACTGGAGCGCATGGGGCAACACCCCCGGGCACCTCAACCACTGGTCCAGGAGGTCGGTCGTCGAGCTCCTCTCGCGCCACGGCGAACTCGTCGAGGTCCGCTCGCCGTTCCCCTGGACGATGTTGCTTGTCCGCCTCTAGGGTTCCCACCGCTCGCACGACGCGCTCATACGGCAGCGGCGCGCGGATCCTCTCGATCGGGATCGCCAGCACCGGCTTGCTGACGTTCGCGTACTTCTCGCTCGCGAGCCACGTCCTCAACGCGTTCGAGGCAAAGCGGATCGACCTGCTGTGGTCGGTCATGTTCGTGGTCATCTCGGTGATCTACCGCCCGACCGAACAGCTGCTCTCGCGGTCGATCGCCGGGCGCAGGGCGCGCGGGCAGGGCGAGTATTCACTGCGCGTACCGATCGCCATCCAGATCGGCTTTGCGCTCGTCTTCCTGCTTGTCGCGCTCGCGCTGCGTTCGGCGCTCGTAAAGCACGTCTTCAACCATTTCGGCGGCTTGTACGACGTGCTCGTGGTGGGCACTGTCGCCTACGCCGCGAGCTACTTCGCGCGCGGCTGGCTCGCGGGGCATCAGTACTTCGGCCTCTACGGCGGCCTCGTGATGATGGAGGCGACATCGCGCTTTTGCTTCGCGCTCGCGGTGGCGCTGGGCATCACTCACGGCCAGATCGCCGTGGCAATCGGCATCGCCGCCGCGCCACTGGTGTCGCTCTTCGTCGTCCCCTGGGCGTTTGCCCGCCGCGGCGCCGAGATGAGGCGCGGAGCATTGGAGGTCACGCACGGCGCGCCGGAGATCGAGGACGTCGACGCGGCGCTGGCCGGCCCCGGCGCGGAGGGCGTTCAGGAGGCCGTCGCCGCCGAGGAGCTTTCGCTGCAGCGCGGCTCGAACTTCGTGCTCGTGGTGGCGAGCATCATGGTCGCCGAGCAGATCCTGCTCAACGCGGCGGTGCTCACGGTCGAGGCGACCTCGGCGGATCGCACGCTCGCCGGCGTCGTCTTCAACGTGCTGCTGATCGCGCGCGCTCCGCTGCAGCTGTTTCAGGCGATCCAGACTTCGTTGCTGCCTCATCTCACCGGCCTCGAGGCGACCGAGGGCCATGCGGCCTTCGCGAGGGCAATCCGCCTCACGCTGCTCGCGATCGCGGGCTTCGCGTTCGTCGTGGCGGTCGCATTGCTGGCGATCGGGCCGTTCGTGATGAATCACCTGTTCGGCCAGATATTCCCCTACGATCGCTTCGGTTTGGCCCTGATCGGCGTGGGGATGGGCTTTCATCTCGCCTCGGGGACGCTCAACCAGGCGGCACTCGCGCGCGACCAGGCCCGTACGGCGGCCGCGTGCTGGCTCGCGTCGGCGCTGGCCTTCCTCGGCTGGATGCTGAGCCCGGTCGTGCACGCTCAGCTGCTTCGCGCTGAGATCGGCTACACCGGCGCCACCGCCCTGCTGGCGTTGATGCTCAGCGCTCTCTACAGGCGCGGGACCTCTGCGCGCCTTGCGATCGCGTGACTCACTCGGCGTCCACCGATCGGGCGATCGCCCGGTAGGACTCGCCAGGGTCGCCCGCGGCGAAGATCGCGGATCCCGCCACGAACAGGCTCGCGCCCGCCGCGCGGCAACGCGGCGCCGTCTCCGGGTCGATCCCGCCGTCGACCTCGACGGCGACGTCGTGGCCGACGATCGCACGCACGCGCGGCAGCTTCTCGAGCGAGCGGGCGATGAACGGCTGCCCGCCCCAGCCGGGATTCACGGTCATGCACAGCGCCACGTCGATGTCTGCGGCCACCTCGGCGAGCGCTCCGACGGGCGTGCCGGGATTGATCGCCAGACCGACGCGCGCGCCGCAGTCGCGGATCAGGTTGACGGCGTAGGCGACGTTCGGGGTCGCCTCCGCATGGAAGGTGATCGAGTCCGCGCCGGCCTTGGCGAACTCGCTGATGTGACGCTCGGGGCGCTCGATCATAAGGTGCGCCTCGATCATCCCGCCCGCCTCCCGCACGTCATCCGCGAGCGCGCCGACGATCAGCGCTCCGAGTGTGATCGGCGGCACGAAGTGGCCGTCCATCACGTCGACGTGGATGACGCGCGCGCCGGCCTGCACGACCTCCATGACCTGCTCGCGCAGGCGGCCGAAGTCGCAGGACAGGATCGACGGGACGACGCGGACGCCTCGCTGAAGCTCCCGGACAGCCGTCGCGCTCACAGTGCCTGGAGCATCGAGTCCCCGCAGTTGTTGCACTTGAGGATCGCGGTCGAGGACATCCTCACGATCGTCGAGTGCTCGCCGCAGTTCGGGCACACCGAGGTGAGCTCGAAACGATGCAGGCAATACACACAGCGGTAGCGCCCGGGCAGGTTGGTCGGCCGCAGCCATGGCTCACCGCAGTGCGGACACTGGGGGCCGAGGTCGATCGCCGTCTTGGCCGGAGCCTCGCGTTCGCCGTCCATCGCTCAACTCCGGCGCAGGCGTGCGATGAAGAAGCCGGCCGTGTGGTCGCGGTGGGGCAGCGTCAGCAGCACGCCCGAAGGCGCGGCAAACCGCTCCCCGCTCGCATCTGGCGCCTGCTGAGGAACGCGTTTGCCGCTCTCCCTTTCGCGATGCACGGCGCGAAGCACTGGGTTGGGGAGCTCATCGAGGACGAAGTGTCGGTGGGAGTCGAGGAAGGCGTCGATCAGGCGCTCGTTCTCAGTCGGGGAGATCGTGCATGTAGAGTAGACAAGCACGCCCCCCGGACGGACGGCGGCCGCTCCGGCGGCAAGAATCGCGGCCTGTGCGCGTGCCATCGGCGCGATCGCCTCGGGGGTCACGCGCCAGCGCAGATCTGCACGCGCCTGCAGCGTGCCGAGTCCCGAGCAGGGTGGATCGACGAGCACGCGATCGAATGCGGCGCCGTCGGCCCTGCGACCGGAGATCGGCCAGCCGGCGGCGTCGGCGATCTCGACGCGCACGTTGGGCGCGCGCAGCCGCTGCGCCGTGCGCGCCAGGGTGCCGGCCCTACGCGGATTGCGCTCGACCGCGACGACCTCGCCGCGCCCCTGCATCAACGCCGCGAGGTGGGTGCTCTTGCCGCCGGGAGCGGCGCACAGGTCGAGCACCTGCTCGCCGGGGAGGGGCGCGAGCGCGTGCGAGACGAGCATCGCCGCGCGTGACTGCGCAAGAAACGCGCCGTCCTGCCACAGCTGCGAGCCGTGGGCGTCGAACGGCTCCTCCAGCACCACGGCCTCCGGGATCGCCGCGTCGCGATGCGTGCGCACGGGCAGCTGCGCGGCCAGCGCCGCGGCGTCAGTGACGAGCGTATTCGCGCGCAGCGCGACCTCCCCCGCCTCGTTGTCGCTTGCCATCAGCGCGCGCGCCTGCTCGGCGCCCAGCTCCTGCCACCACAGCCGCGCGAGCCACTCTGGGTGGGAGTGCTTGATGGCCGCCTGCGCCGGAGTCTCCTCGCTGAGGGCGCCGAGCAGTGCGCCCGGCCCCTCGCGCGCTGCGCGGCGCATGACCGCGTTGACGAGGCCGTGGCCAGCTCGGCCGTGCGCCTTGGCCAGCTCAACGGCGTCGGCGACGACGGCGTAGTCGGGTGCGCCGCGCAGGAACAGCAGCTCGTAGAGGCCGAGCCGCAGCGCCGCAAGCACGGGCGCATCCAGCCGGCCGGGCGGGCGCTCGGCGAGCTGCTCGATCAGGTGGTCGGCGGTCCCCTTACGCTGCACCGCGCCATAGGCAAGGCGCATCGCGAGCGCGCGGTCACGCGCATCGAGCTCGCCTGCCTCGGCGACGAATGCCCGATCTGCGTAGGCGCCACGCTCGAAGACCCGCCGCAGCACGGTGTACGCGCAACGCCGCGCCGGAGCGATCGCCGCCTTGGATGAGGAGGGCACACAAGCCATCATCGCTAGCCGCTGCGGCTGAAGCCTGCTGGAGTGAGGATCTCGGCCAGATCGCCGGCCAGCCTCCGCGCCTCGTGCTCGACGAGCGTCGCCGTCGTCACGCGGATGCCCGGCGAGCTGCCCTCGAGGCGGTATGGCGCTCCCGGCGCCACAACCCAGCCGCGCTGCATCAGCGCACCCACGACACCCGTCTCCTCCTCGACCGGCACCCACACGTTCAGGCCCGAGGCGCCATGGGCGAGCACACCGCGGCGAGCGAGGCTGGCGATCAGGCACTCGCGCCGCTCGGCGTAGATGGCGCTCGCGCGGGCGATCTGCGCCTGTACACCGGGATCGGTCCACAGGGCGAGCACGAGCGTCTGCAGGATGTGGCTCACCCAGCCGGGGCCGCACTGCTGGCGCCCCTGCACGCGCGCGACGGTCTGGAGGTCGCCTGCGAGCAGCGCGAGCCTCAGATCCGGCCCGAGCGCCTTGGCGACCGAGCGCGTCGCGGCCCAGCGCTCGCGGCCGGCGACGGTGGTGTGCAGCTCGCTCCCTGCGACCGGGCCGAGGTGGTCATCCTCGATCACGAGCGTCTGCGGGAACTCGGCCAGCACCCCGCACAGCTCGTGCGCGCGCTCGCGGTCCAGCGCGGCACCCGTCGGGTTCTGCCCGCGCGGCGTTATGACGACAGCGCCCGCGCCGCGCGCGATAACGGCTCGGAGCTCGCTCGGACGCATCCCGCGGTCGTCGATGCCGACCGGCTCGAGGCCGAGACCTTGTGCTCGGAGCAGGTCGTACAGCGCTGCGTAGCCGGGGTTCTCGACCGCGACCCGATCGCCCGGGCGCAGCTGCGCCTGCAGCACCCGCTCGATCGCATCGAGGGCGCCGCTCACGACGCACAGGGCCTCACCGGGGATTCCGTCGGCGCGCAGCTGCTCACGCCCGAGCTCGAGGAGCTCGGGCACCGCCGGCGGCTCTCCGTAGAGACGCACGGGCAGCTCGGAGCTGCTCATTGCGCGCCCGAGATCCGGCAGCAGGGCCGGGTCGGGGTTGCCGCGCGAGAGGTCGCGGGCGCCCGCGGGCACCGGAAGCGGGCGCCGCGAGGATCCGATCGGCGGGCCCTGCCCGATCCGCGTGCCGCGCCGCGGCTCGGTCAGCACGACCCCGCGGCGGCGGAGCTCCGCGAGGCCGGCCGCGACGGTGGCCGGGCTGAGCCCGACATCGGCCGCGAGCCGCCTGACGGACGGCAGGCGCTGTCCGGGGGCGATCGCGCCGCTTGCGACGGCGTGCTCGATGTCGCGCACGAGCTCGGCTGCACTCCCGGCGTTTATCCGATACTGTCTCAGCTCAGTCATAGTTCTGTACTATTACAGATTGGAGGGAAGACGTGCCCGCCCAGCCGCGAGGCCAAGCCACAGAGGCTCGACCGGCTTCCGATCGCGTACGGTTGCGCCGCAAGCGCGAGCGCGGCAGCTACGACCGCCGCGTGATTGACGCGATCCTCGACGAGGCGCTGATCGCCCACCTGGGCATCGCCGGCGCGGACGGTCAGCCGTTCGTGATCCCGACGCTGCATGCTCGCAGCGGCGATGTCGTCTACTGTCACGGCTCGAGCGCCAGCAGGACGCTGCGGGCGCTCGCGTCGGGCACGAGAGCCTGCCTGACGGTCTCGCTGGTGGACGGTCTCGTGCTGGCCCGCTCGGCGATGCACCACTCGGCCAACTACCGCTCGGCGATGCTGATCGGAGAGGCGAGGAGCATCGACGATCTCGACGGCAAGCGCGCGGCGCTGGAGGCGATCGTCGAGCACGTCGTGCCCGGCCGCTGGCGCGAAGTGCGCACGCCGAGCGAGAACGAGCTCAAGGCGACCTCGGTGCTCGCGATCCCGATCGATGAGGCCTCGGCCAAGGTTCGCAGCGGGCCTCCGCTCGACGATGAGGAGGATTACGCCCTGCCGGCGTGGGCGGGAGTGATCCCGCTGAGCATGCGAGCGGGCACACCGCAGCCAGATCCGCGCCTGCGCGCCGGCATCGCCGTCCCGGCGCACGTGAGCGGCTATCGGCGCCCGGCCAGCCCATGACCGCGGAGGTACGCCGCCGCGTCCATCGCACGGCCGCCCGCGGGCTGGACGACGAGCAGCTCCAGGACCCCGGGAGTGCATACGAGCAGGAGGCGTCCGTCGCTCGCGCTGAGGCCCGTCGTGCCACCGTGGCCCGCCGGCTCGATCCGGCCGCCCGCCGTGCGCGCACCGCCGCAGCCGTCGAGGAGCGCCGCGCGCTGCACGCCGAGCAGCGACCCGTCGGCGAGCGCCACCCGCGCGCCGATGTGCGGGTGAAGCGCACGCACGACGCGCTCGAGCTCCACGGCCGGCCTGGAAGGCTCGAGCAGCCGGTCGTCTGAGCTGATCTTCTCGGCGTAGGTCACACCATCCTGCGGCTGCTCGACGAAGGGCGGACGCTCATCGAGCGCCCGCACGATCAGCTCTCCGCCGAGCTCCTGCAGTCGCGCAGCGAGCGAGCCGTAGGTGTCGTCCGGCCTGATCGGCTCTGCCCCTGCGAGGCACACGGGACCGCTGTCGAGCCCTGCGGTCAGGCGCATGATCGAGACGCCTGTCTGCGTGTCGCCGGCCATCAGCGCGCGCTCGATCGGTGCCGCTCCCCTCCAGCGCGGAAGCAGCGACGGGTGCACGTTCAACAGGTCGTGTTCGGAGAGCAGCGGCTCCTTGATGAGCGCTCCGTAAGCGCAGACCACGATCGTCTGACGCTCAGCCCGCGCGCCCTCGCCTGCGCTCGAGTCCCCACCGGCGGGCGGGCAGCCGGCGCGCGCGATCAGCGCCCTGGTCGCGGGATCGTTGACGCTCTGCGGCTGCTCGAAAGGGATCGACAGCGCTCTAGCCCGCTCGGCCACCGGCGGGGGCCTCAACCGGCGCCCGCGCCCGCTCGGACGGTCGGGACGGGTGAGGACGAGAGCCGGCCGGTGGGCGTCGCTGCGCGCGAGACGCTCGAGCACCGCTGCGGCGAACTCGGACGTGCCGAGAAAGACGGTGCTCAAGGTCTTTCGACCCGCAGCAGGCGGCCGCTAGGCGGCGCTCGCGGGCCGATCTCCGATCGGTACCTGCGCTTCGCGCATCGCACGCATCGCCTCCTTGCGCGCCTCGCGCGAGATGCGATCGAGGATCAGAACACCGTCGAGGTGGTCGATCTCGTGCTGGATCACCCGCGCCTCGAGGCCCTCAGCCTCGATCTCGCGCTCCTGTCCCGTCTCGTCCTGTGCACGCACGCGCAAGCGTTCAGGGCGCTCGACCTCCACGTGCACGCCGGGGAGGCTGAGGCATCCCTCCTCGCCCACCTCGAGCTCCTCGCTCGTCCACGCGAGCACCGGGTTGACGAGCGCGGTGACCGGGTCATCGGCGTATGCGCGGTACACGAGCACGCGATGCAGCACGCCGAGCTGCGTGGCGGCCAGCCCCACGCCGAGGGCGTCGTGCATCAGCGCGCCCATCCGCTCGATCTCGGCCTTCAGCGCGTCGTCGAAGCGGTCGACTGGGAGCGCCTTCGCGCGCAGCACGGGATCCCCGAGCTTGCGCACCTGGCGCAGCGCCGCGTCGCGGCGGGCACGCGTCTCGGGGTCGAGCTCGGCGGCGGCAGGCGCGTCCTGCTCGCGCTCGACCTCGACGTCCTCATCCTCGGAGTGCGGGAGAGGCAGCTCCTCGAGCACGTCCTCGTCATCTGTGCGGTCCTCTGCGGACATCCTCGGGTGAGTTTATGAGGAGCGGCGGGCGTGCGCCGCGGGATAGGCCGCTACGCCTTCGTCAGCTTGAAGATCAGCGACATGGTGTGCGACACGGGGCTCCCTCCGAGCGAGGACTGGAACGTGATCACGGCGGTGACCGGCAGGCCGCTCTTCTTCTTGAAGGCGTTTTTGAGCGCCTTGTACGCCGATGCGCTCGGCTTGACCGTGAAGCCGACCTTCCCCGCGGAGCTGACGACCTGCGATCCCGTCGCGAACACGATCCTCGCGGGGAAGCACTTGCCGAGGAGCCTGACGAACCCCTTCTTGCATTTCGCCTTGCTCGATTTCGCCTTGCTCGCCGCGAACACGCCGAACTTTCCGTTCTGGAAGGTGAACAGCCAGCTGAAGGCGCCGGGATCGCTGACCGACTCCGTGAACGTGATCCCGTCGGTAGCCGCGTTGTAGGCGGCCGCGACGGCGGTGAAGTTGCTGTCGGGCTTGATCACAGGCGCGGGTTTGGGCGTCGGCGTGGGCGTGGGCGGGGTCACTACAACGATCGTCGGGGCAGCGCCCACCGCGAAGGACTGCTGCACCTGCTGCGCCGGTGCGTATTCGGTGTTGCCGGGGTGGTTGGCGTCGATCGTGCAGGTGCCGGCGCCGATGAAGCTCACCGCGGAGCCCGAGAGCGAGCACACCGAGCCGCTCGACGGATCGATGGTAAGCACGACCGTAAGCCCCGATGACGCCGCCGCGGACACGGCGTATGTCGGACCGCCAACCCTCGCCGATCCGGGCGGGGTCGACGTGAATGCGAGCGACTGCGCTTTCTTGCCGACAGGTATCGACTGCGGAGCAGGTTCTGTCGCGGCTTCCCATTCTTCGTTGCCCGGCTGGTTGACGTCGATGACGCACGTCCCCGACCCGATGAAGCTCACCGTCGAGCCCGAACCAGACCCCGAGATCGTGCAAACACCCGAACTCGACGCAGCGATCGAGAGCACGACTTCAAGCCCAGAGCTGGCCACGGCCGTAACCTCGTAGGTCGCGCCAATTGCCGCCGATCCCGGCGCGCTCGACGTGAATGCGAGCGACTGCGCTTTCTTGCCGACAGGTATCGACTGCGGAGCAGGTTCTGTCGCGGCTTCCCATTCTTCGTTGCCCGGCTGGTTGACGTCGATGACGCACGTCCCCGACCCGATGAAGCTCACCGTCGAGCCCGAACCAGACCCCGAGATCGTGCAAACACCCGAACTCGACGCAGCGATCGAGAGCACGACTTCAAGCCCAGAGCTGGCCACGGCCGTCACCGCGTACGTCGGGCCGCCGATCGTCGCCGACCCGGGCGCACTTGACGTGAATTCGACCGTCTGCGCTTTCTTGGCAACCGCGAACGACTGTTTTGCTTGCGGAGCCGCGGTGTAGTTGGAATCGCCTGACTGGTTGGCATCGATCGTGCACGTACCCGCGCCGATGAAGCTCACGGCCGAGCCCGAGAGCGAGCACACGGCGCTGCTCGAAGAATCGATCGTGAAGCTCACCGGCTGTTTCGACGTGGCTTCAGCAGACACGTCATATGTCACGCCACCCGCCGTCGCTGCGTTCGGCGCCGTCGACGTGAACGTGATCACCTGCGAACCCTTGCCAACGGCGAACGACTGTCTGGCTTCCGGCGCCGGATTGTAGTTTGAAGATCCCGTCTGGTTGGCGTCGACCTTGCATGTGCCCACACCGATGAAGCTAACCGTCGCACCCGAGACCGAGCAAACCGAGCTGCTCGACCCGTCGATCGCGAAGCTCACCGGATTACCTGACGCGCCACCCGTCGCCGCCACTTCATAGCTCCCACCGCCCACCGTCGCCGATGCCGGCGCCGTCGAGGTGAATGTGATCGACTGCGACCCCTTGCCAACGGCGAACCCCTGCTTCGCTTCCGGCGCCGCATTGTAGTTCGAGTTCCCTGCCTGATTTGCATCGATCGTGCAGGTGCCAACCGCTTTGAAGGTCACCGTTGCGCCCGACAGAGAGCACACCGAACTGCTCGACTCGTCGGTAACGAATGTCACAGGCTCACCCGAAGCACCACCCGTCCCCGTCACTTCATAGCTCGCACCCCCCACCGTCGCTGCGCTGGGCGCCGTCGACACGAAGGTGATCACCTGCGAACCCTTGCCAACGGCGAAGGATTGTTTCACTTCCGGCGCCGCGTTGTAGTTCGAATCGCCCCCCTGGTTGGCGTCGATCGTGCACGTACCCGCACCGACGAAGCTAACCGTCGAACCCGAGATCGAGCACATCGAGCTGCTCGACGGTTCGATCGTGAACGCAACAGGAAGCGCCGACGACGCGGCCGCGGACACGGCGTAGCTCGTGCCACCCACCGTCGCCGCGGTCGGCGCCGTCGACGTGAACGTGATCACCTGCGCACCCTTGCCAACGGCGAAGGACTGTTTCACTTCCGGCGCCGCGTTGTAGTTCGAATCCCCCGCCTGGTTTGCATCGATCGTGCAGGTACCGACCGCTTTGAAGGTCACTGTCGCGCCCGACAGGGAGCACACCGAGCTGCTCGACCCGTCGATCACGAAGGTGACGAGATTGCCCGAGGCGCCACCGGTCGCCGTCGGCTCATAGCTCGCGCCACCAACGGTCGCCGAGGTCGGCGCACTCGACGTGAACCCGATCGCCTGCGAGCCCTTGCCAACCGCGACGGACTGTTTGGCTTCCGGCGCCGCGTTGTAGTTCGCATTCCCCCCCTGGTTGGCGTCGATCGTGCACGTACCAGCCCCGATGAAGCTCACGGTCGAACCCGAGATCGAGCACACCGAACTGCTCGAGGAGTCGATCGCGAACGTCACCGCTTCGCCCGAGCCGCCGCCTTTCGCGGTCACAGTGTAGGGCGGACCGCCCACCGTCGCCGAGGTCGGCGCACTCGACGTGAACGCGATCGTCTGCGAGCCCTTGCCAACGGCGAAGGACTGTTTGGCTTCCGGCGCCGCGTTGTAGTTGAAACCGCCCGCCTGGTTGGCATCGATCGTGCACGTGCCAGCGCCGATGAACCTCACGGTCGAACCCGAGATCGCGCACACCGAGCTGCTCGACCCGTTGATCGCGAACGTCACCGGATTACCCGAGCCGCCACCCGTCGCCGTCACTTCATAGCTGGCGCCGCCGACCGTCGCCGACGTCGGCGCCGTCGACGTGAACGTGATCGTCTGGTTTTTCTTTGGTTGTGCCAAGGCACTCGCGACGCCGATGGCTAGCATCGACAACACGAGCAGAGCGGCCACCCGACGCTCCAGTCTCAACGGTCCATCCCTCCGTGTCAGGGCCGCGGCCCCGGTCTCCTTTTGCAGCCGCCACCGTGGCGGCCGAGGGCATTGTATTACGGACCGCGCTCAAATGCGAATGATCGCTTGCGTCGCCACACTCCGGCTGCGCGGCCGCCGCCTTCCCGACCGGGTGCCACCCCCCGGCTACTTCTTCTTCAGCCTGTCGGTGATCGACTCGCTGTGCGACACGGGGCTGCCGCCTCGCGAGGACTGGAACGTGAAGGTTGCAACAAGAGGGAGTCCCTTGTTGTGCTTGAGCGCGTTCCTCAGCGCCTTCAGCGCCGAGGCGCTCGGCTTGAGCGTGACGGTCACCGCTCCCGGGTGTGCGACGAGAATGCTCCCCCTCGCGAAGACGATTCTCGCAGGCCTGCACTTGCCATCGAGTTTGACGAACCCGTGCTTGCACTTCGACGCGCTCGCGGCAAAGACGCCGAACTTCCCGTTCTGGAAGGTCACCAGCCAGCGGAAGGTTCCCGGATCGCCGAGAATCTCGGTGAACGTGATCGCGCCGGTCTTCGCGTTGAACGATGCCGCCATCGCCCTGAAGTTGCTGCTCGGTGCGGGCTCGACCGTCACCGTGTGCGTCGCAGATGCAGTCAGCCCGGCGATGTCGGTGACGGTCAACGTCACCGAGTAGCCGCCTGCCGCACCGTATGTGTGTGTTGGAGTCGCACCGCTGCCAGTCGTGCCGTCGCCGAAGCTCCATGCATAGCTCACGATCGACCCGTCGGGGTCGCTGGACGCAGATCCATTGAAGCCTACTGGACCACCTGCGGTGCCCGGGTTCGGGGAGCTCGTGAAGGACGCGCTTGGAACGTCGTTGACGAGGACCGCGTGTTCGACCGTCAAGAGCGAATTGGTGAGCGTATCCCTCGCCGTCATCTTGACCGTGTAGGTTCCCGGCGCCGAATATGCGTGACTCGGTGAAGCGCCCGTGCCGGTTGCACCATCGCCGAAACTCCACGAGAACCCGAGTCCTCCGTACGGGTCGGAGGCGCTGCCGGCGAAGCTGACCGACGCCCCGACCAGCGCGGGCACTGCCGAGGTTGTGAACGAAGCGGAGCCGAGCGGAAGCGGTCTCATCAGGCACGCTTTCCCTGCGTTGTCCCAGTCGCTCTGGAGGTAGAAGTGGCCTCCATCGATTTCCTGGTCGTAGAGCGTGCCTGCGGCCGCGCTCCCGCCGAGCGTGGGCAGGAAGGCGCGCTTGTCGAATTCAGGTGCGCCTTCGAGCCCCGGTTCGAAGGGGTATGCGTTGCACTTGTCCGCGATCTCGCTTCCGTTCTTGTCAAACCAGGCGTTCACTTGCGGATCGGTGATGGACTCCATCCACTCGTGGCTTACGTACTTGAGCGCGACGTCCGCGTACTTCGTCGTCGATTCGTTCCCCGTGTCGCCGTTCGGGTTTTGGATTTCGCTGTTGTTGTCCGCCTGGCACGCCTTTGCGAACCTGGCGTCGAGCAGGGAGAAGGGGATGTCGGCGTAGATGATCTCCGCTTGTTCGCCTCCCGCCTTTATGTCGCCGTGGTAGGCGCAGAAGAAGTTATTCGAGCATATCTTTCCAAGCCGTTCTTCTTCTTCCTTGGTCTCGTTGAAGCACGTGACGACCGTATGTGGCAGCAGTAGGAAGTAGAGCTGGGTCGGGCCCGTTGGCAGATGCTCGCCCGCGATGAAGCTCGACAGCTGCGACCGGAGTCCGGCATCGGTGAGGCACTCCGAGTAGGGTCCCGGGTCCCCTTCTTCGGCTTCCGTTGGAGGGGTGCATTCGCTCGTCGCGGGGTAGGAGCCGCTGTCGAGGAGCGGGCCCGCGAACGTCGAGCTGTACGCCGCGTTTCCCGTGCGGTCGGTGTACTGCCCTGCGAGGCCGAAGACGTTCGACGCAAGGCCGCTGTCGTGCGCCACGTCGCTGAAGAAACCGTCGATGACTTCCTTCGTCTTCGACGTGAATTCCGCTTTCGGATCCCAATAGATCACGTGCGTGGCGTTGCTGTGCATGACCGGGCCACCGTGGTATTCGAGCTTCGTGCCGCCATCTGGCGGTTCGTCGTAGGGACGGGGCCCGGCCCGTGAGAGCGAGGACGGAGCGGAGCCGCCAGCTGCCCGAGGGAGGCTTTCGGCGTCGACGCCGTTGATCGGCGTCACGCCGTAGTCGTGGCCGTGAAGCGTGGTGACCACCGCGCTCGCGGTTGTCGCGGCGACGCCTGTCGCGAGCGTAGCAGCGCCAAGTGCAGTGGCGACCACGCGGGACAGATCGCCCGCGCCGTGTGCCCTATATCGCCGCACCCGTCCGAACACCGGCGGCCCCCTGTTCGTCGTCTTGGATACCGATGCCCCACGCCGATCGCATCGGCAATCGCGAACGATAGCGACAGCCGATTGGGACAGATAGCCGATCGGACCAGCGGCTGCGCGCTACTTCTTCTTCAGCCTGACCGTGATCGACTCGGTGCGCGACACCGGGCTGCCGCCGCGCGCGGACTGGAACATGATCGTCGCGGCGACCGGGAGCCCCTTCTTCTGCTTGGCGGCGCTCATCAGCGCCTTCATCGCCGAGGCGTCCGGCTTCACCGTGAAGCTGACGCTACCCGCGCTCGCGACCGTGGTCTTGCCTCTCGCGAACACGATCTTCACCGGACGGCACTTGCCGTTCAGCCTGACGGATCCCGACTTGCAGCGGCTCGTCCGCGATGTGAACACCCCGAACTTCCCGTTTTGGAAGGTGAGAAGCCAGCTGAAGCTGCCGGGCTGGCTCACGGTGGTCTTGAAGGTGATCGCGCCGGTCGCCGTGTTGATCGACACCCCGGGAGCGCCGAAGCTGCTGTTGGCGGGGGGAGTTGATTCTTTGCTCGCAAGACTGCCGATGAGCGGGCTGACGAGGGGTTGAGCGATGCTCGACGCCGCGAGAACCGCAAACGACTGCTGAACCTGTGGGGCCGCAGAGTAGTTCGCGTTGCCGGCCTGGTTGGCATCTATCGTGCACGTCCCCGCGCCGATGAAGCTCACCGTCGAACCAGAGATCGAGCACACCGAGCCGCTCGAGGAGTCGATCGCCAACGACACCGAATTGCCGGAGCCGCCGCCTTTCGCCGTCACGTCGTATGTCGCACCGCCCACCGTCGCCGCGCTTGGAGCTGACGAGGTGAAGGTGATCGCCTGCGAGCCCTTGCCGACCGCGAATGACTGTTTCGCTTCCGGCGCCGCGTTGTAGTTCGAGTTACCCGCCTGGTTGGCATCTATCGTGCACGTCCCCGCGCCGATGAAGCTCACCGTCGAACCAGAGATCGAGCACGCCGAACCGCTCGAGGAGTCGATCACGAACGACACCGGATTACCCGACCCGCCGCCTTTCGCCGTCACTGTGTAGGTGGGACCACCCACCGTCGCGGCGGTCGGCGCGGGCGAGGTGAACGTGATGGCCTGCGTCGACTTTCCAGGACCGACGTCGACAGACAGTTCGCTCGGCGCACTCGTCAAGCTGTAGTTGTCGGTGACGGTGAGCGTAACGGTGTAATGGCCGGCCGTGGCGTAGGTGTGGGTAGGCGATACCCCGCTGCTGTCGGCCGTGCCGTCCCCCCAGTTCCAGGAATAGCTCTCGATCGAGCCCCCGGGGTACGGGTCGCTCGAGGATGCAGCGCTGAACGCGGCAGCGACCCCTTCGGTCAGCGAGCTCGGTGGCGTGATCACCGCGGTCGGGTGGAGCGGCTTGAACATTTCCAGGCCGTCCGGCGTGCCGACGCCCGAGGGGCCGTCGTACCCGGGCGCCGTGTCGCATGCAGTGGTGCCTTCGCAGTCCACGTCTCCGTGGCTGGCGTCCGGATGCCGCATCCGGCCTTGGCGTCGCAGTAGCCGTTGCCGCCTTCGGTGACGTCGTAGAGTGGCGAGGATTTGGCCGCGAGGTGCCCGTAGAGCGTGAGCGCGGGATAGCTGACGCCATGGCTGCCGCCGGCGACGCGTAGAGCGCGGAGACGAGCGGCGAGGCGAGCGAGGTGCCGCCGATCGTCACCCAGTTGCCTTTTTTCGTGATCCCGTACTCTTCGCAATCGATTCCACAGTCGTAGCTGTCGTAGATGTCAAAGCCCGTGTCCGGGTCCGCCACCGCTGACGACGTCGGCCGCGAGGCGTTTAGCCCCGCACCCGGTCGCGGCTCGTAGCCCGGCAGACCTGCTGCCACGGTTGCGCGGTGAAGAGCGTGCTGCAGCCTCCGCCCGTCGCCCCCTCGGCGAATTTCGCGACTTCACCATTTCGTCGCCGGGCCGTTGTTGTTCCAGACGGTCTCGCTCTGCGTGTGCCGCCTGCATCGAGGTGCAGTGTGGTTCCGCCGACCGCCACCACGGACGGAAGCGACGCGGGCGCATTCGGCAGTTCTTCGGCGCGAACGCCCTCGTTGATACAGGTCCCAGTTGTAATAGCCGTCATCTCCGGTCGAGGCTGCGATCACGACGCCGGGATGGTTGTATGCGCCGCCCAGTCGCCATCCGATCTCCGGGCCACCGTAGGAGTTCGATACCTCGGTCGCTCCCAGGCTGACCGCCTCGTCGACCGCTGCCGCGAGATCTTCGTAGCTGTTCGTTTTCGCCTCGACGAGCAGGATCTTGCACTTCGGACAGACGCCGCGGGCGGTCTCCACGTCGAGGGAGATCTCAACCGACCAGCCTTCTTTGTCCGCTTTCGGCAGCACGGTCGTTCTCCCCGTCTGGCCGACCTTCGTGAAGCAGCCGTTGGCTTTCGTGCATGCTGCGAGCCCGTATTCGCTGTCGAACGTGGCGAGATCTTCTTCGATCTTCGGATCGTCGTACGCGTCGACGAGCGCGATCGTCTGCCCACTTCCGCCCGCTTCGGGGTTGTAGTCGTAGGCGCTCGCGAGCAGCGCTGGGGTGAGTCCGCCGGCCGGTCCCGCCGAGGCCGCACCCTCGTTCACCGTGTACGCGCTCGCTCCCGCGGGGATCGGGCTGCCGGCGGGGACGGGGACTCGTGCGATCGCGAAGCACGTCGCGTGTCCAGGCGACGGAGGCGGGCACACCTGACGCAGCTGCGCGTAGCGGGTGCTCGCGCGCGCGGCGCCGGGGGCCGCAAACGCGGCCGGCGCAGCGATCGCGATCCACACGAGCACCGCCAATGCGACCCCTGACGCGGTCGTCATGAGGCAACGGCGACGCGTGTTCGACCATCCCCCCAAATGTCCCCTCCAGGAGCACCACCGGTTTGAGTTTATGCGCAAGTAGTGGTTTTTGCGCAGGGATGCTGTCAGCCGGGCGCGATCCCGGCTGCGAGAAGCGCCCGGGCGAGCGCTACTGCGGATCGACGTCCACGCTGAAGCTGACGCCCGCGTGGGCGCGGGCTCGGCAGACCCGCTCGACCGCCTCCCCCACCGCCGCGACCGCGGGGCGCCGCTCGGCGGCCTTGACCATGAGGACCTGGCGCTCGCGGCCGCGCAAGCGGAACAGCCCCGCCGGGCCGAGCACGATCGGGGCTGCCTCGGCGGCCCCGCCTGCGCCGTGACGCGGGCTCCCAGGGGCGATCGCGCGAGGGCAGAGCGCAGCAGCGAGCTGCTCGCGCAGCGCGGCCGCGGCGGCGCGGGCGCGGTCGGACTCGACGGCGGCGCAGACGATCCTGATCAGGTGAGAGAAGGGCGGGTAGTCGAGCGCGCGACGGCGCTCGAGCTCGCCGGCGAGGAAGCCGTCGCTGTCGTGGCGCGCGGCATGGACGATCGAGCGCGCGTCGGGGGCGATCGTCTGCACGAGCACGCGGCCGTCGGCGCCGCGCCCGACCCTGCCGGCGAGCTGGGCGATCAGCGCGAACGTCCGCTCCTCGGCACGGAAGTCGGGGAAGCGCAGCGTCGCGTCGGCATCGAGCACCACTCCGAGCGTCACATCGGGGAAGTCGTGGCCCTTGGCGACCATCTGCGTGCCGACCAGCGCGCCGCAGTCGGCCGCCTCGAAACGGCGCAGGAGCGCCGCGACGCCGTCGTCCTCCGCGACGACGTCCGCGTCGAGACGGAAGACCGGGAAGCCGCCGTCGTCGAGAACGTGGGCGAGCTCGTGCTGCAGGCGCTCGGTGCCGGCGCCGTGGCGCGCCACCGACGTCGAGGAGCAGTCGCTGCAGAGCGCCGGCACGCGCTCGCGGTGGCCGCAGTGATGGCAGGCGAGGTATCCGGACCGCGCGATGCAGCACCAGCGCGACGTCGCAGTGGGGGCAGCTCCACACGCGCCCGCACGAGCGGCACGAGAGGAAGTTCGACCAGCCGCGGCGATTCAGCAGCACGATCGCCTTGCCGCGCCGCGCACGCACCTCGGCCAGCGCGTCGGAGGTGAGCGGATGCAGGCCGCGGGGCTCCCCGCGCATGTCCAGCACCCGCACGGCCGGCAGCGGCCGTGCCGTCCACCCTGCGCGCCAGCACGCGATGCGGCGAGGCGCTGGACGCTCTCCGGCCGCGGCGTGGCGCTGCCGAGCAGCAGCAGCGCGCTGCAGCGCCTCGCGCGCTCGGCCGCGACATCCCGTGCGTCGTAGCGGGGGTCGCCTTCGTGCTTGTAGGAGGCGTCGTGCTCCTCGTCCACGACGATCAGCCCGAGATCCTCGATCGGAGCGAACACGGCCGAGCGCGGGCCGACGCACACCCTCGCCTCGCCCTCGCGCAGGCGTCGCCACTCGGCGTAGCGCTGGCCGAGGCGTCAGCCGCGAGTGCAGCACGGCGACGGTGTCGCCGAAGCGTTCGATGAAGCGACCGACGATCTGAGGCGTCAGCGCGATCTCCGGAACCAGCACGATCGCTCCGCGCCCCTGCTCGAGCGCTGCCGCCGCGGCGCGCAGGTAGATCTCGGTCTTCCCGGAGCCGGTCACGCCGTGCAGCAGCCGCTGCTCCGCGCGTCGCTCACCGAGAGCAGCGACCAGCGGCGCGAGCGCGGCCTGCTGGTCGTTCGAGAGCTCCGGCGGCCGCGGGCGGCGCGAGCCGACCCCGAGGTGATGCGGGCGTGCGACCGCGCGGCGCGTGCGACCGCTCAGCCGGCGCGCGGCACCGGGCGGCAGCACGAGCGTGAGCGCGCGGGCGATCGTGGAGCAGTACTCGGCGGCGATCCACTCGGCCAGCGCGAGGAGGTCGACGGGCACGCCGAGCTCGAGCGCGCGTAGCGGCGCAAGCAGCTTCTCGTCTGCCACATCGCTGCGCTCGGCGAGGCCGACGACCACGCCGAGCACCTGACGACGCCCGAAGGGCACGACGAGCATCGAGCCGACGTCGACGGCGCCGCCCTGCAGCTCCTCGGGCAGGCGGTAGTCGAACGGCCCGCGCACTGCGCGGGTGCTGGTCATCGGCTCCACGCGGGCGATCGCGGACATCGCCCCTGACCCTAGAGCGCGCTGCGGTCAGAGACCCGCGGCCGAGCGCAGCGCCTGGGCCCGGTCGGTCCGCTCCCACGTGAAGTCGTGGTCTTCGCGACCGAAGTGCCCGTATGCGGCGGTCTTCTGGTAGATCGGGCGGTGCAGTTTGAGCTCCTCGCGGAAGGAGCCTGGACGCAGGTCGAAGACCTCATCGACGGCGCGCGCGATCTGGGCGCGGCTGACCCCGTCGGCCTCGGTGGCGAAGGTCTCGACCATCACCGACACCGGGTGCGCGACGCCGATCGCGTAGGCGACCTGCACCTCGGCACGCGCGGCCAGCCCGGCGGCGACGATGTTCTTGGCGACCCAACGGGCCGCGTAGGCGGCGGAGCGGTCGACCTTCGAGGGGTCCTTGCCCGAGAACGCGCCGCCACCGTGGCGGGCCATGCCGCCGTAGGTGTCGACGATGATCTTGCGCCCCGTCAGCCCGCAGTCGCCCATCGGGCCACCGATCACGAAGCGGCCGGTCGGGTTGACGAGGAAGTTTCGCGCGAGCTTCTTCTCGTCGTAGAGGTCGCCCGGCAGCACCGGGCGCAGCACGTGCTCGAGCAGATCCGGCTTGATCAGCGTCTCCGCGTCGATGCCGTCGGCGTGCTGCGTCGAGATCAGGATCTTCTCGATCTCGACCGGCCGGCCGGCCTCGTAGCGCACGGTCACCTGCGTCTTGCCGTCGGGGCGCAGGTAGGGGATGACCTCTCCCTTGCGGACCTCCGACAGGCGCTTGGCGAGCTTGTGAGCGAGCGAGATCGGCAGCGGCATCAGCTCCTCGGTCTCGTTCGATGCATATCCGAACATCATCCCCTGGTCGCCGGCGCCGGCGACGTCCAGCTCGTCTTCGTCGGCCGGGTCGTGGCGGGTCTCGTACGCGGCGTCGACGCCCCGCGCGATGTCGGGCGACTGCTTGTCGATCGCGTTGATCACCGCACACGTGTCGCAGTCGAAGCCGTAGACGGCGTTGTCGTAGCCGATCCTCCGCACGGTCTCACGCGCGATCTCCTGGATGTCCACGTAGGTGACGGTCGAGATCTCCCCGGATACGACGATCAGGCCGGTGTTGACCAGCGTCTCGCACGCCACGCGCCCGTACGGGTCGTCGGTCAGGACCGCGTCGAGGACGCCGTCAGAGATCTGATCGGCGATCTTGTCGGGGTGGCCCTCCGTGACGGACTCGGAGGTGAACAGGAACTCGCTGTCGGAAAGCTCAGTCATGGCTTGATGGGTCTGCTCCAGGTTTGCGGGCCGGGGTGGGATAGCTGCTCATGGCAGGCGGGGTTGGCGAAAAGTCGCCGAAGTCTACGCGGCCCGGGCGCGTCGGCGCTGGCTGCGCTGGCCGCGCTCGACGAAGTCGATGATCAGCGGTACGCCCTGCATCCCGTAGCGGGCGCGCAGGCGGTTCTCCAGGAAGTAGGCATAGTCGCGCGTGACGCGGCTGCGCGAGTTGACCTGTATGGCGAAGCGCGGCGGGCGCTGGCCGATCTGCGTCATGTAGATGAGCTTGAGCCGGTGCTGGCTCGAGCCCCGGCGCGTGCCGACCGGCGGCTGGCGCACCTGAACGACCTCCGAGAGGAACCGGTTCAGCTCGGGAGTGGGTATGCGCCCGGACATGCGATCGCCGAGCGCGGTCGCCTCGCTCAGCAGGCGCGAGACGTGGCGGCCGGTCTTCGCGCTCACGGTCAGCACGCGCGGGCGCAGCCGCAGCTTCTCGGCGACGCGAGCGCGTTCGTGCTCGAGATCCTCCTCGCTGCGTGCATGCACGTCCCACTTGTTGAGGACGATCGCGGTCGCGCACCCCGCCTTCATCGCAAGCTCGGCGATTCGCAGGTCCTGGGCGGTCACGCCGTCGGCGGCGTCGCACACGACCAGCGCGACGTCGGCGCGCTCCGCCGCGCGCTGCGAGCGCAGGGCGGTGTAATACTCGACCGAGTCGGCGACCTTCGAGGAGCGGCGCATCCCGGCGGTGTCCACGATGATCAGCCTGCGCCCGTCGACGAGCAGCGGCATGTCAATCGGATCGCGCGTCGTGCCGGCATCCTCTGAGACGATCACGCGCTCCTCGCCGAGGAAGCGGTTGACGAGCGATGACTTGCCGACGTTCGGCCTGCCGAGGACGGCAAGACGCACGGTCGCGTCCTCGGGCTGCTCTTCGCCCTCGGGCAGCAGCGCGACGATCCTGTCGAGCAGATCCCCCGAGCCGAGGCCCTGGGCGGCCGAGACGGTGAGCGGCTCGCCGAGGCCCAGGCGATGGAACTCCGCCGCCAGCGGCAGGTCAGCCACGCCGTCGCACTTGTTGGCCGCAACGATCGTCGGCAGCGCCGAGCGGCGCAGCAGGTCGGCCAGCTCCTCATCGCCTGGGCGTACGCCGGCGCGCGCATCGACGACGAGCACCGCCAGCGCGGCGTCGGCCAGCCCGGCACGCGCCTGGTCGCGGATCGAGCCCGCGAGCGGATCCTCGTCGGCGAGGTCCATCCCGCCGGTGTCGATCAGCTTGAACCGGCGGCCGTTCCACTCGCAGTCGAGCTCCCTGCGGTCACGCGTGACCCCGGGACGCTCGTGCACGACCGCGTCACGGCTGCCCGTGAGGCGGTTGACGAGCGAGGACTTCCCAACGTTTGGATAACCGACGACAGCGACCTTCACCCGGCCAGTATGACTACGCAGCCGCGCGCCCCTCCTCAGGCGCCTGGCGCGGCGCGGGCCAGCGCGACGATCTGCGCGACCACCTGCTCGACGCTGAGGCCGGTCGTGTCGAGCGTCACCGCGCCGGGGGCCGGGCGCAGGGGGCTGTGCACCCGGGTGCTGTCCCGCTGATCGCGCAGCGCCTGCTCGGCGAGCACGGTCTCCTCAGGGGCGCCCAGCTCGGCGGCTCGTCTGCGCGCGCGCTCGCGCGCCTCGGCCGTGAGGAACACCTTGAGCGCGGCATCGGGGGCGACGACCGTGCCGATGTCGCGCCCCTCCGCGACCCAGCCTCCGGTGGCGATCAGCTCGCGCTGCTTGACGACGAGCGCGGCCCGGACACCGGGGTCTGCCGCGATCAGCGAGGCTGCCTCGGACACCTCGGGTGTGCGAATCGCATCGCTCACGTCGAGGCCGTCCAGGAAGACCCGGGGAGGCCCCTTCGTCAGCGAGGGAACGAATTCGATGGCCGCCGCGCGGGCGAGGGCCGCGGGCTGCTGCGCCGGAGCCTCGAGCGACAGGAGCGCGACACAGCGATACATAGCGCCGCTGTCGAGATAGGTGAGGCCGAGCTCGCGTGCGAGCGCACGGGCGACGGTGGACTTGCCTGCGCCGGCGGGGCCGTCGATCGCTATTAGCACAGCTCTTTTAGATCCTCGACGAACGTCGGGTAGGAGATGGCCGCCGCGTCCATTCCCAGCACCTTCACCCCCTCGTTCGAGGCGAGGCCGGCGACGGCGCCCATCATCGCCAGGCGGTGGTCGCCGCGGGCGTCGATCGTCCCGCCGTGCAGGCCGCCGGTCCCCCGCACGGCGAAGCCGTCCTCGGTGGCCTCGATCTCGGCGCCGAGGCCGCGCAGGCCCTCGACGACCCCCGCGATGCGGTCGGACTCCTTGACGCGCAGCTCCTGTGCCCCGCGCACGAGCGTCTCGCCTTCGGCGAAGCAGCCGAGCAGCGCTACGAGCGGCAGCTCGTCGATCGCGAGCGGTACCTCGTCGGGCTCGACGACTGTCCCCTCGAGCGCACCGTGGGCGATATCGAGGTCGCTGACCGGCTCGTGCGCCTTCAGCTCGCCGGCCTCATCCTCGAGGTCGCCGAGCACGATGCCCTGCATGCGGCGCACGATCCGCAGGAAGCCGGAGCGGGTCCAGTTCACGCCGACGTCGCCGATCAGCAGGCGCGAGCCGGGCACGAGCACGCCGGCGGCGACCAGGAACGCAGCGGAGCTCGGATCGCCGGGGACCTTGACGGCGTCGAGCAGCAGCTCATCGGTGTTGACCACGGTGACGTGGCGGCCGTGGCGGTGGATGGAGACGCCGGCGCGCAGGAGCATCCGCTCGGTGTGGTCGCGGGTGCGCGCCGGCTCGCCGACCGTCGTGGCGCCGTCGGCGGCGAGCGCCGCCAGCAGGATGCACGACTTGACCTGTGCGCTCGCCACCTCGAGCTCGCAGGAGATCGCCCGCAGGCGGGCTCCGCGCACGTGCAGGGGCGGGAAGCGCCCGTCCCTGCACTCGAGATCTGCCCCCATCTGGCGCAGCGGCTCGGCGATCCTGTCAACCGGGCGGCGGCGGATCGACTCGTCGCCGTCGAGCGTGAAGGAGCGTCCCTCCTGGGCCGCCAGCCAGCCGGGAAGCAGCCGCAGCAGCGTGCCGGCGTTGCCCACGTCGATCGGGCCGTCGGGCTCGTGCGCCTCGCGCAACCCGGTGCCGCGCACGATGAGCTCCTCGCCATGGACCTCGACGAGCGCGCCGAGCGCACGCACCGCGTCGAGCGTCGACGCGGTGTCCGCGGCATGGAGGTAGCGCTCGACGCGCACGGGCTCCGAGGCCATCGCCGCAAGCAGAGCCGCGCGGTGGGAGATCGACTTGTCGGCGGGGGCGCGCAGCTCGCCGGAGAGGCCGCGCGCAGGCTCGAAGCGCATGTTCATCGCGCTCCAATCATGCCCGCGCCACGGGAAAGCCGAGGTCGGCGATCAGCTCCTGGGCGCGCCCGGCGTGATCCTCGCCGGCGATCCACAGGGCGACGACCCCCTGCCGGTTGTCCTCGGACGGCGACAGCGCCATGTCGACGATGTTCACCCCGCTGCGGCCGAGCGCGAGCGCGATCTCGGCGATCACGCCCGGGCGGTTGGGCACCGAGGCGCGCAGCTCGTGCACCGGGCCGCCGACCACGCCGGCCCCGAGCAGGGCCTCGCGGTCGGCGCGGGCGCGCTCGTTCCATGCCGTCACCGACGGCGCATCGCCTTGCGCAAGCACGGCCCGCGCCTCCCTCAGGCGCTCGGCGAGCTCGTCTAGGCCGGCGATCAGCGCATCGCGGTTTGACATGTAGATGTCGGTCCAGATCGCGCTGTTCGCCCCTGCCACGCGCGTCGCGTCGCGAAAGCTCGGACCGACCGCGGGCAGGCGCTCGGACTCCTCGTCCCCCAGCAGGCTGGCCGCCTGGGCGACGAGCAGGTTCGCGGTCACGTGCGGCAGATGCGACACACATGCCATCAGCCGGTCGTGCGTGTCGGCATCGATGGCGGTCGGCTGCGCGCCGAAGCTTCTCAATACGGCGTGCAGGCGCTCATAGAGCACGCCGGCGGTGCTGCCTTTGGTGGGAGTCAGATACCACGTCGCGCCGTCGAACAGGTCCTCGCGGGCGTGCTCCACGCCGGCCGTCTCGGCTCCCGCGAGCGGATGTCCGCCCACGAACCGCTCGTCGGCACTCGCGCCGGCGAGGACGCGCTTGGTCGAGCCGACGTCGCTGACGACACAGTCGGCCGGGGCCGCGGCGAGCGCCTCGCGCACGGTCTCCGCGAGCGCGCCGACCGGCGCGGCCACGAACACGACGTCGGCGCCTGCCACCGCCGCCGGGAGCTGCGCGGCCTGCGTGTCGATCGCGCCCCGTTCGAGCGCCAGCCTGAGCACGTTCTCATCGGGGTCGTATCCGCACACCTCGGCGCCTGCGCGAGCCCGGGCGGCGAGCCCGATCGAGCCGCCGATCAGCCCGACCCCTAGCACCGCGACCTTCAACGAGCCGGCCCCGGGGCGGTCGATCGGCGAGCCATCAGACGGCGCTGAGTGCCTTTCCCGCGAGAACGGCGACCCGCTCGACCGCATTGACGTAGTCCGCGAACCGGTCGGCGTGCAGGGCCTGGGGACCGTCGCAGACGGCCTCCTCGGGGTTGGGGTGCGTCTCGACGATGATGCCGTCGGCGCCGGCGGCGGCCGCGGCCATCGACATCGGAAGCACCAGTTCGCGCCGGCCGGCGGCGTGGCTTGGATCGACGATCACGGGCAGGTGCGAGAGTTCCTTGAGGATCGGCACGGCCATCAGGTCGAGCGTCACGCGGCGGTGGTCGGTCTCGAAGGTCCTGATGCCGCGCTCGCAGAGCATCACGCTGGGGTTGCCTTCCTTGAGGATGTACTCGGCCGCCATCAGTAGCTCGTCGAGCGGCGCGGACAGCCCGCGCTTGAGCAGCGCCGGACGGCCCGACCGTCCGATCTCGGCCAGCAGCGGGTAGTTCTGCATGTTGCGTGCGCCGATCTGAATCACATCGGCGACCGCGAGGACGGCGTCGAGATCGCGGATGTCCATCAGCTCGGTGACGATCGGCAGGCCCGTCTCGGCCTTCGCCTCGGCCAGCAGTTTCAGGCCCTCCTGCCCGAGCCCCTGGAAGGCGTAGGGGGACGTGCGCGGCTTGTAGGCGCCGCCACGGAACAGCGCGGCGCCGGCGTCGCGCACGACGCGCGCGGTCTGCAGCGTCTGCTCGCGCGATTCGACCGTGCAGGGGCCGGCGATCAGCGCGAAGTGCTCGCCGCCGATCTTGCGCCCCTCGATATCGAGCACGGTGCGCTCGCCATGGGTGATCTGCAGCGAGGCGAGCTTGTACGGCTTGAGGATCGGCACCACGCGGTCCACGCCGGGCTGCCCCTCCAAGCCGAGGCTCTCGACGCTCACATCCTGCTCGACGTCGCCGATCGCCCCGATCACGGTCACGCGCGCGCCCGTGCTGCGATGGGCGTGAGCGCCCGCGCGCTCGATCTTGGCGACGACGGCCTCCACCTCCTCCTCGGTGGCCGTCTCTCTCATCACGATCATCATCGACTCATCCTTTCACTGACGCCTCGGCATGTTAGAGGGGCTGCTCGCCACCGGCGAGCCGTGAGGCGGGCGCTGAGGGCGCCTGCGTTGGGTGGCGCTCGATCCGTGACGGACCCGGTGCGGCTGCGAAGGCCCGCTCACGAACGGGCCGTGCCGAAGCGCCTAGATAAATCGCCAGGCGTAGAAGGACGACCGGCCGGCGGGCGCGACACGGGTGGGAGCTGATGCGTGGGCCGGTGAATTCATGGTCGTCTGTGAGGTTTTTAGCAGAGAATCGGCTCGCGGTCGAACAGTGGGAGACGACTTGCTCAGCGCGTCGCCGCCGGCTGCAGCACCTCGGCGAGCGCCTCCAGGAAACGATCGTTCTCCTCGGGCAGCCCGAAGGTGACACGCAGCGCGGGTGTCTCGCTGCCGAGGGCGTGACCGCCGCGCACGAGCACGCCGCGCTCCTGCAGGCCGCGCATGACCTCGTCCTCGTCGCGGTACTGGCCGAGGTGCAGCCAGCAGAAGTTGGCCTGCGATTCGGGGAGCTGAATCCCTAGCGCGCGCAGCCGCTCCTGCACGGAGATGCGCTCAGCGACCGTCCGCGCGACGCGGTCGATCACCTCGTCCTGATGGGCGAGCGCCTCGACCGCCGCCGCCTGCGCGAGCGCGTTGCAGAAGAACGGCTGGCGGATCCGATCGAGGGCCCGCGGCAGTTCCTCCGAGCCGCAGATCGCGAAGCCGACACGGAGCCCGCACAGGCCGTGGACCTTTGAGAAGGTGCGCAGCAGGGCGAGGTTCGGGTGGGCGTCTAGTAGCTCAATCGAGGCGTCGGGATCCTCGAGCAGGTTGAACTCGCAGTACGCCTCGTCGACGATCACGCACACGTAGGGGGGCACCTCGGCGATGAAGTCGGCGATCCTCTGGAGCGGTATCGCGGTGCTCGTGGGGTTGTTCGGGTTGCAGACCACGACCAGCCGGGTGGCGGCGGTGATCTCCCGGAGCATCGCCTCGAGGTCGTGGCCGTCGGATGCGTCGAGCGCCACCGTTACCGCGCGCGCGCCTGAGGCCGCGCTGATGTGCGGGTACACCGAGAACGATGGCCACGCATACACGATCTCCGCGCCGGGCTCGAGCAGCGCGTCGCCGGCGGCCAGCAGGATGTCGCACGACCCGTTGCCGATCGCGATCCGCGAGCTCGGCACGCCGTAGCGCTCGCTGAGGCGGCGGCGCAGGAGCGAGTTGGACGGGTCTGGATAGCGGTTGAGCGTCGACAGCGCGTGCTCGATCGCCTCGCGCACGGCCGGCAGCGGCGGGTAGGGCGACTCGTTGCTCGCCAGCCGGACCGGCGGTGCCTGCTCCCCGTAGCCTCCGGCCACGGGATAGTCGGGCATGCGTTCTGCGCGTTTGGAGAACTCGATCGCCACGGCCCTATTGTGCCGCGTCCAGGTCGGCACGCAGCGCCCGCGCGTCGCCGAGGTAGACGTGCGTGGGCACATGCTCGTCGTCGGCGTAGTAGTGGATCAGCACCCTGATCACCCGCGGCATCGACCGCGGCACAGGGATCTCCTGCGCGCACAGCAGGGGAACACGGTCGAAGCCGACGGCGCGCGCGGCGACCGCGGGGAACTCGGCGTTGAGGTCGTTCGTGGCGGTGAAAATGCAGCTGACGACCGTCTGAGGCGCGAGCGCGTTGCGCTGCATTATCGCCCTCATCAGCTCGGTCGTCGCGGCGAGGATGTCCTCCGCGTCGTTGCGATCGACGCTGATGGCCCCTCGCATGGCGAACAGTCGCATGGGCGGCGATTCTGTCAGAGCGCGAGCGAGCGCAGACGCGCGACGTCGCTCGCGCTGAGCCGCCGGTGGGCGCCGTCCTTGAGGCCGTTCAGGCGCAGCGGCCCGAATCCGGTTCGGCGCAGCTCCAGCACAGGATGGCCGACCGCCGCGCACATGCGCCGGACCTGGCGGTTGCGGCCCTCGTGGATCGTCAGCTCGATCAGGTTCCCTCTCACGCGGCGTACGCGCGCAGGGGCGCTGAGGCCGTCGTCGAGCTCTACGCCGTCGCGCAGGGTCCGCAGGGCCTCCTCGGCAACCGGGCCGCCCGCGAGCTTCGCGCGGTATGTCTTCGGCACCTCGAATCGGGGATGCGTGAGCCGGTTGGCGAGCTCCCCGTCGTTGGTGAGCAGGATCAGGCCGCTACTGTCGGCATCCAGCCGCCCTACCGGATACAGGCGCAGGCCGCGCGCGGGCACGAGATCGAGCACCGTCGCGCGCCCGTGGGTGTCGCGGGCGCTCGAGACGACGCCGACGGGCTTGTTGACCGCGAAGACCACCCGCGGCTCTGCGCCGCGGAGCGCGCGGCCGTCGAGGGCGACGCGGCTCGCGGGCCCGACGTCGCGCGCCGGATCGGTGACGGTCTCGCCGTCGACGCTCACGCGTCCGGCGGCGATCAGCTCCTCGGCGGAGCGCCTGGAGGCGACCCCCGCATGGGCGAGATACTTGGCTAGGCGCATCGGCAGTCGGTAAAACGAGGCATCTGCTGCAACCATAGGATGGCGCGCGGCGCCGCTTGCGCCGTCGCGATCCGACATGGACCTTCAGCTGCTCCACCAGACGCTGGCCGACCGTGGCGAGCCGCGTTTTCGCGCCCGCCAGGTGTGGGCGTGGACGGCTCGCGGCGCGAGCGGCTATGAGGAGATGACCGATCTCCCGGGAGCGCTGCGCGAGACGCTCGCGCGCGAGCTGCCGTTCTCGAGCCTGACCGTCGAGCGCGAGTCGCATTCCAGCGACGGCACGGTCAAGGCGCTGTTCAGAACTGCCGATGGCCGGCCGCTCGAGGCGGTCCTGATGCGCTACCGCGAAGGCCGGCGCTCGCTCTGCATCTCCTCGCAGTCGGGCTGCCCGTTGACATGCAGTTTCTGCGCGACCGGCGCGATGCGCTTCGCCCGCAACCTCTCCGCTTCGGAGATCGTCGACCAGGCGCTGCACTTCCGGCGGGCGTCGCCGATCACCCATTGCGTGTTCATGGGCATGGGCGAGCCGATGCTGAACCTCGAGAACGTGCTCGCCGCCTGCGAGCGGCTGCCCGACCTCGGGATCACCCACCGCCGCACGACGATCTCGACCGTCGGCTGGATCCCGGGGATCGAACGGCTCGCCGAACAGGACATGCCGGTACGTCTGGCGCTGTCGCTGCACGCGGCCGAGGAAGCGCTCCGCTCAGAGCTCATGCCGGTCAACGAGCGCTTCCCGCTGCACGATGTGATCGACGCGTGCCGCGCGTTCCATGTACGCAAGCGCAGGCGCGTCTTCGTCGAGTACGTGATGCTCAAAGGCGTCAACGATCGCTACGAGCAGGCGCTGACGCTCGCCCGTGTGCTGGCGAGGGCCGGAACGGGCGAGTCGATCTTCAAGGTGAACCTGATCCCGTACAACCCGGCGGGAGCGCCATACGAGGGTTCGAGCCGCCAGTCGATCGCAGCCTTCCGCGATGCGCTTCACGCGCACGGCATCCCTGCGACCGTCCGCCTCACGCGCGGACGCGACATCGACGCGGCCTGCGGCCAGCTTGCCGCAGGCACGGGCTAGCGCAGTGCTCCAGCGGCTAGTTGACGTGCCCACATAGGTTGTGAACGGTTGAGGAGGCATCCGGGCCTCATCCCAGGCTGTGGGTCTGCGAAGGCTCACGACCTGGGAGGACCCGGATGCAGATTCACGGTAGAGCGAAGCTCGGACCGGCTGGTCGGCTGGCGCTGACACAGGCGGTGAGGGATGGGATGACGTTGAGGCAGGCCGCTGGGCGCTTCGGCGTGTCGGTGGCAACGGCTCACCGCTGGTGGCATCGGCGGTTGGCTGCCAGCTCGGATGAGCTCGCCTCGGGTGTCTGGCTGTTCGACCGTTCCAGCCGCCCTCGGCGCAGCCCCCGCTTGCTTGACGCGATTGAGCAGGAGCGCATCTGTGAGGCGCGGCGACACACCGGATGGGGTCCACGACTCGTGGCCGGCAGAACCGGGCACCCTCACTCGACGGTGTGGAAGGTGCTGCATCGCCATGGCCTCTCTCGGGTCAAGCGCTCACCGCGTGAGCCCGCCCGGCGCTATGAGTGGCCGTGCCCTGGAGATCTGCTGCACATGGACACTGCACGCCACGCGCGCTTTGAGCGGCCCGGGCACGCCGTGACTGGGGTCCGCGACCGGACGGGTGCCGAGAAGCGCGCGGCCAAGAAGCGCGTGGGCTGGGGCTATGACTTCGCTCACGCCGTCATCGATGACCATTCGCGCCTGGCCTACGTCGAGCTGCTGCAGGACGAACGAGCAGCAACGGTCACCGCGTTCACCACGCGAGCACTCGACTGGTTCACGGCCCGTGGCATCCACGCCAAGCGTCTCATGACCGACAACGCCTGGGTCTACGTCAAGAACCAGTCCCTATGCGAGCTGCTCACCGCCCGTGACATCAAGCACCTGCGCACGCAGGCCTACCGGCCCCAGACGAACGGGAAGATTGAGCGCTTCCACCAGACGATGGCACGAGAGTGGGCCTACGGCCTCAGCTACCGCTCACACCGCCACCGCAACCGAGCCCTGCCACACTGGCTCGAGCACTACAACACGCGCAGACCACACTCAGGGATCGGCAACCGGCCACCCATCAGCCGCGTTCACAACCTCCGTGGGCAGGACAACTAGTGCTCCAGCTGGGTGCCGGCGCGTGCCTCACCTGCGCGGAGCAGGCGATCGCGCAGCTGACCCTGCTCCTCGGGACTCGGATCCCAGCGGGCGATGTCCGGCAGCTCCTCGAGCGTCCGCAGCCCGAACAGCTTCAAGAACTGCACGCTGGTGCGATAGAGGACCGCGCCGAACTGCGAGTGGCCGGCCTCCTCGATGAGGTCACGCTCCAGCAGCGTGGCGGTCGCGGAGTCGGCGCTGACGCCGCGGATGCGGGTGATCTCCGGTCGCGATATCGGCTGCAGGTAGGCGACGATCGCGAGCGTCTCGGCCTGGGCGGGTGTCAGGGTCGCGAGACGCGGGCGGCTCAGCAGCCGCCGCGCCGCGTCCTCGCTGTCGGGGTCGCTGGCGAACGTCCAGCCGCCACCCAGCTCGCGCAGCTGGATCCCGCGCCGTCCCGGGGCGTAATGCTCGGCGAGGATCGCCAGCGCGGCCAGCACGGCCCCCCCGTCCGCCTGCGCGGCCTCTGCCAGCTCACCGGGGGTGAGCGGGTCGGACGACAGGAACAGAAGCGCCTCCACCGTGCGCGCGAGCGCGGTCTCCTCCGCGGTGAGCCCGGGGGCGCTCACCCGGCCGACCGTCCAGCTCCGCGGCCGGCGAGTGACAGCGCCGGCGCCGGCTCGTGCGCGGCGACTGCGTGAATCGAGACCTCGCCGAAGCTCTCCGGCTGCTGCCAGTCGGCCTCGCCGAGTTTGTAGAGCTCGAGCAGCGCGAACAGCGTGACCGCGACGGTCATCCGATCCGCGCCGCGCACCGCCTCCTCGAGGCTGAACGAGCCGCGCCGCAAGAGCTCCCGCAGGTGCGCGAGCCGCTCGGCCACGGTGATGCGGGGCACGGCGATGTGACGCACGTTGATGCGCGGCGGCATCAGCAGCAGCCGCCCCATCGCCTCCGCGAGCCCACGAGGGTCCTGGGAGCCCGGGGAGGGCTGGATGATCGTGCGGCGCAGGCTCGCCGGCGGCGGGGCTGCACGAAAGCGCACGCCGTGCTCGCGCGCGAGCAGCTCGCGCAGGTGTGCGGAGGCGGAGCGGAAGCGGCGGGCGTCGAGCATCCGCGCGAGCAGCTCCTCCGCGGCCTGCTCGGGCTCGATGTCGAGCAGATCCTCCTCCTCCGCGCCGCTCAGCATCAGGCGCGACTTCAGCTCGAGGAGCGCGGCGAGCAGCACGATGAACTCGGTGGCCGTCTCCAGGTCGAGCTCGCCGCGGTGCTCGAGATGGTCGAGGTAGGCGAGGACCACATCCGCGAGCTGAAGCTCGAGCAGGTCGACCTCTTCGCGCAGCACGAGCGTCAGCAGCAGGTCGAACGGACCGCTGAACACGTCGAGGTCGAGCTCGAGCGTCGCCAGGGTCACGCGCTCGGGCTCCTGCTGCTCGTGAGGTGCGCGCAGCTCATTCCCGCAAGGTACCGATCGTCCCTGACGAGGCGCCCGCCCGCGCCGGACGCGGCGGGCCGACTCCCATGCGCTCGCGCACGTCGGCGAGCGTCTCGCTGGCCATCGCATGCGCCCGCGAGGCGCCGTCCTGGAGGATCGACTCGAGCGCGGTCTCGTCGCCGCGCAGCTCCTGGTACCGCTCGCGCACCGGCGCGAGCTGCTCGACGACCGCGGCTGCGACGGCCGTCTTGAACTCGCCGTAGCGCGACTGCGCGAACTCGGCTTCAACCGCGCCGGGGTCGACCCCGCGGACGGCGGCGAGGATCTCGATCAGGTTCGTGATGCCGGGCTTCTCCGCCGAGCGCCGCACCTCGCTGCCTGAGTCGGTCACGGCGCCGCCGACCTTCTTCTCGATCGCCCTCGGCTCGTCGAGCACGTAGACAGTGCCCTGCTCGCTGCCGCCGGTCGTCGACATCTTGCTCGTCGGGTTCTGCAGATCCATGATCCGCGCCCCCACGGCCGGTATGCGGTGCTCGGGGACCACCAGCACCTCCTCGCCGCCGCCGTAGCGGGCGTTGAAGCGCCGCGCCACGTCGCGCATCAGCTCGAGGTGCTCGCGCTGGTCCTCACCGACCGGGACCTCCGCGGCGCGGTAGGCGAGCACGTCGGCCGCCTGCAGCACCGGGTAGAGCAGCAAGCCCGCCGAGACGAGCTCGCGCTGATGAGCGAGCTCGGACTTGTCGCGAAACTGGTGCATCCGCTGCAGGCGTCCGAGCTCGGTGACGCTGGACAGAAGCCACGTCAGCTCAGTGTGCTCGGGGACGTCGCTCTGGCGAAACAGCGTGGAGCGCGCGGGGTCAAGTCCGGCAGCGAGCAGGATCGCGAGCGTGTCGTAGAGTCGCTCGCGCAGCTCGGCCGGCTCGTAGGCGACAGTGATCGCGTGCAGATCGACGATGCAGAAGATGCCCTCGCCGCGCTCCTGGCTTGCGACGTACTGCGAGATCGCGCCGAGGTAGTTGCCGAGATGCTTTCGGCCCGTCGGCTGGATGCCGGAGAAGATGCGCACGGGGTGGCGTTCCGCGAACGGCCTCAATCGAGGATCTGCCGGACGACCGGGCGCCTCGCGGCCGCGACCTCATCCAGCCTGCGCACCGGCGTGGTGTAGGGCGCGTTCGCGGCGATCTGCGGGTCCTGCGCGGCCTCGCTGAGGATCTCGCCGATCGTCTCGGCGAAGGCGTCGAGCGTCTCCTTCGTCTCGGTCTCGGTCGGCTCGACCATCAGTGCCTCCTCGACCAGCAGGGGGAAGTAGACGGTCGGCGGATGGAAGCCGAAGTCGAGCAGCCGCTTGGCGAGGTCGAGCGTCTTGATCTGCAGGGCACGCTTCATCGGCCCCCCGGATAGCACGAACTCGTGCATGCACAGATCGCCGTAGGCCACCGGCAGGTGCTCGGCGACCGGGGGATCGCTGATCCGCTGCAGGCGCGCGAGCAGGTAGTTGGCGTTGAGCACGGCCGTCTCCGAGGCGTCTCTGAGCCCGTCGCCGCCAAGCGAGCAGATGTAGGCGTAGGCGCGCACGAAGCAGCCGTAGTTCCCGTTGAACCCGCGAACCCGCCCGATCGACTTGGGGCGCTCGTGGTCGAGGTCGAAGGTCGGCGAGCCGCCGATCGGGGATCGGCCAGCTCCGTCCTCACGGCGCACGACGAGCGGCACCGGCAGGAACGGCGCGATGCGATCGGACACCGCGATCGGTCCCGACCCGGGGCCGCCACCGCCGTGGGGCTGCGTGAACGACTTGTGCAGGTTGAAGTGGACGATGTCGAACCCCATGTCACCGGGCCGCGAGAGGCCCATCACGGCGTTGACGTTCGCGCCGTCGTAGTAGAGGGTCGCCCCGACCCCGTGGACGATCTCGGCGATCTCGACGATGTTCGGGTCGAACAGCCCGAGCGTGTTCGGGTTTGTGAGCATCAGGCAGCCGACGTCGCCGTCGGCCTTGGCGCGCAGGTCCTCGATATCAACACCGCCGGCGGCGTTGGTCGCGACGTTCACGACCTCCAGGCCGGCCATCGTCACCGTCGCGGGGTTCGTCCCGTGTGCGGTGTCGGGGGTGAGCACCTTGTGGCGCACCTCGCCTCGATCCTCGTGGTAGGCGCGCGTGAGCAGGACGCCGGCGAGCTCGCCGTGGGAGCCGGCGGACGGCTGCAGCGAGACGTGGGGAAGACCGGCGATCTCGGCGAGCGCGAGCTGCAGGTTCCACATCAGCTCGAGAGCGCCCTGGGCGCGCTCGGGGTCCTGCAGGGGGTGCAGGCGGGCGTGGCCAGAGAGCGCCGCCGCCCGCTCGTGCAGGCGCGGGTTGTGCTTCATCGTGCAGGAGCCGAGCGGGTAGAAGCCGGAGTCGAGGTCGAAGTTGCGCTTGGACAGGCCGACGTAATGGCGCACGATCTCCGGCTCGGAGACCTCGGGCAGGCGCGGCGGCTCGGAGCGCCGGAAGCGCTCGGGCAGCAGCGCGCCGGCGTCGGGCACGGGCACGTCGATTGGCGGGCACATGAACGCACGGCGCCCGGGCGCCCCCTTCTGGAAGATGGTCGTGGCCTGCTCGCGCTGTAGCGGAGTGGGCCCCTGGGCTACCGCGCTCACACCGCCACCGCCGCCCCGTGCTCAGCCTCGACAGCGGCCCCGAGGACCTCCGCCAGCCGATCGATGTCGGCGCGCGAGCGGCGCTCGGTGACGGCCACCAGCAGCCCGCCGCGATCCTCGGCGCGACCCGTGAGCGCCTGCAGATCGACCCCTGGGTTCACGCCCTGCTCCGCGCAGCGCCGCCGGACGGACGCGACGTCGGCGTCCAGGCGCAGCGCGAACTCGCGGATCACAGGCTGCTCGTGCAGCTTCTCGACTCCCTCGAGCTGCGTGAGCTCCTCACGGGCGTAGTGAGTGCGCGCAAGGAGCAGCTCACCCAGCTCGACGATTCCCCCGCGGCCGAGCCACGCCAGATACACGACCCCGGCGAGGGCGTTCAGCGCCTGTGCGGTGCAGATGTTCGAGGTCGCTTTCTCGCGACGGATGTGCTGCTCGCGCGTCTGCAGCGCGAGCACGAATCCGCGCCGCCCGTCGACGTCGACGGTTTCCCCGGCGATCCGCCCGGGCATGCGCCGCAGGTACTCCTCGCGGGCGGCGAACAGGCCGAACGACGGCCCGCCGAAGTCGAGGCGGTTGCCGAGCGGCTGGCCCTCGCCGACGGCGACGTCGACACCGCACTCGCCAGGCGGCTTGAGCACGCCGAGCACGATCGGATCGACCTGCGCGACGACCACCGGCGCCTGCGCTGGCATCGCGCCGTCCGCGCCGCGAGCGGCCCCCGCGGACTTGGCGGCTGCGCCGAGGGCGGCCGCGTCCTCGACCGCCCCGTAGAAGTTCGGTTGGGCGAAGATCGCGGCGCTCGTGTCGGCGTCGATCGCGGCGGCCCATGCGTCGGGATCGGTGACGCCGTCGCGCAGCGGAACCTCGACGAGCTCCATCCCGTAGCCGTGAGCGTGCGTGCGCAGCGTCTGGATCGAATGCGGGTGCAGCCCGGCGCTGATCACGAAGCGACGGCGGCCGTTGTGCAGCTTCGCCAGATAGCCGGCGGCCGCCACGGCGGACGGCCCCTCGTAGGCCGACGCATTGGACACCGGCAGGCCGGTGAGCTCGGAGATCGCGGTCTGGTACTCGAACATCACCTGCAGACCGCCCTGGGAGATCTCCGGCTGGTAGGGGGTGTACGGGGTGAGGAACTCCGAGCGCTCGGTCAGCATGTCGATCAGCGCGGGCACGTAGTGGTCGTACATCCCGGCCCCGAGGAAGCTGAGCTCGTCCTCGGCGCTCGTGTTGCGTGCGGCGAGCTGGCGCAGGTGCTCGTAGACGTCCTGCTCGGGCAGCCCGTCGGGAAGATCGAGGGCCCGGCGCAAGCGCACGGCCTCGGGAATCTGACGGTCGAAGATCTCCTGCAGCGAGCCGACGCCGATCTCGGCGAGCATAGCGTCCAGCTCCGCGGGGGTGATGGCGGTGTAGCGGCTCAAGTACGAAGCAGCCTAGCCGTCGAGGCTGGCCTTATAGGAGTCCGCGTCCATCAGGCTGTCGCGCTCGGAGGGATCGGCCAGGCGAACCGTCACGAGCCAGCCCTCGCCGTACGGGTCTTCGTTGATCATCGCGGGATTGTCGGCAAGCGCGTCGTTGACCTCGATGATCTCGCCCGACAGCGGCGCGACGACGTCGGAGACCGCCTTGACCGACTCGACCTCGGCGTACGCGGCGTCCTTGGTGAGCGCAGTGCCGAGCGCCGGCGGGTCGAAGAACACGACCTCGCCGAGAGCGTCCTGTGCGAACCAGGTGATGCCGAGGGTGGCGCGGGCGGGCTCGTCGGGATCGATTCGCGCCCAATCGTGTTCGGGGTGGTACAGCAGGTCCGCCGGGTAGCTGCCCTGGATCATTCACGACGCCTTTCGGTAGAGCGGCTTGTCCTTGACTACGGCGGGCCGGATCTTGCCACGAACGTCCAGCTCGAGGCGGGTTCCGGCGGCCGCCCGCTCGGCCGCCACGTATGCGAGGCCGATGCCGGTGCCGAGGCACGGCGACAGCGTGCCGCTCGTGACCTCGCCGCCGCCGATCACCGGATTGCCCTGGCGGGCGATGCCGGGCCCGTCGATGGCGAACGCGATCAGCTTCTGCGCCGGGCCGGCGGCGCGAACCGCGCGCACGGCATCCGCGCCGATGAAGCGTGTCTCCTCCTTGCAACACCACCCGAGACCCGCTTCGATCGGGCCGCGATCGACCGACAGGTCGTTCCCGTACAGGTGAAAGCACACCTCCAGGCGCAGCGTGTCGCGGGCGGCGAGACCCGCGGGCGTGGCGCCCCGGCGCAGCAGCTCGTCCCACACGAGCGGCGCATCGGCGGCGCTGCACAGCAGCTCGACGCCGTCCTCGCCGGTGTAGCCGGTCCCGCAGACGAGCGCGTCGGCGCCGGCGAGCCGCCGGGTGGCAGCCGTCATGCGCAGCGGCAGCGGGGAGTCGGAGATCGCCTGCACGATCTCCCGCGCCAGCGGACCCTGGACGGCGAGCATCGCGTAGTCCTCGATCCTGTCGGTCACCTGTGCTTCGGGGAACGCACGCGCCTGCGCGCGGAACCAGTCGAGGTCGCTGGCGTGGTTGGCGGCGTTGGTCACCGTCAGGTAGCGGTCTACGTCGAGCCGGTAGGTAAAGAGATCATCGAGCACGCCGCCGTCCTCGCGGCACATCACGCTGTACTGCGCTCCACCGGACTCCCCTCCGATGGGGATCTTCGCGACGTCGTTCGACAGCAGCAGCTGCAGCAGCTCGAGTGCCTGCGGACCGCTTGTTTCGATCTCTCCCATGTGCGAGACGTCGAACATGCCGCAGCGTTCGCGCACGGCCATGTGCTCGCTGCGGACGGGGGCGGGCGGCCCTGCGTAGTAGACGGGCATCTCCCAGCCGGCGAACTCCACGAGCTTCGCACCGCCAGCTCGGTGGCGCTCGAACAGGGGCGTGCGTTTGAGTGCAGTCGGCGCCTGCGAGGACATCGGTGAGCCCAGGCTAGCGAAGCGCCGCCGAAGGCCAGCGAGGCGCCGCTAGCGCAGGAACGGCGGGACGTCGATGTCCTCGTCGGAGATCTCGAGCGAGGAGCGTTGCCGGTCGCTGATGCGCGGGCCGCGGTCCGGCCGCGTCGCGCGGCGGTCGCGGCGAGCTCCGCGTCCGGGCCGGTGATCGAAGCCGGTCCCGATCACGGTGACGCGCACATCATCGGCCATGCTCTCGTCGATGACGGCGCCGAAGATGATGTTCGCGTTGGGGTCGGCGGCGCTCTGAATGATCTCCGCCGCGTCGTTGACCTCGAATAGGCCGAGGTCTTTGCCGCCGGTGATGTTCAGCAGGATGCCGGTCGCGCCGTCCACCGACTCCTCCAGCAGCGGTGAGGAGATCGCCGCGCGCGCGGCGTCGGCGCAGCGGTTCTCGCCGCCGGCCGTGCCGATCCCCATCAGCGCCGAGCCGGCGTCCTGCATGATCGTGCGCACGTCCGCGAAGTCGAGGTTGATGAGACCGGGGATCGTGATCAGGTCGGTGATCCCCTGAACGCCCTGGCGCAGCACGTTGTCGGCCTCGCGGAAGGCATCGAGCATCGACGTGCGACGCTCGACGACGGCGAGCAGCTTCTCGTTGGGGATAACGATCAGCGTGTCGACGACCTCACGCAGGCGCTCGATTCCCTCGGTCGCCTGGCCGGCGCGCTGCGAGCCCTCGAAGTCGAACGGGCGCGTGACCACGCCGACGGTCAGCGCGCCGATCTCGTTCTTTGCGATCTCGGCGATCACGGGCGCGGCGCCGGTCCCCGTGCCGCCGCCCTCGCCTGCGGTCACGAACACCATGTCAGCGCCCTTGAGCGCCTCCTTGATGTCGTCGCGAGACTCTGACGCGGCGGCGAGCCCGACGTCCGGGTCGGCGCCCGCGCCGAGCCCCTTCGTCGATTCGTGGCCGATGTTGAGCTTTATGTCGGCGTCGCACATTGCGAGCGCCTGAGCGTCGGTGTTCGCGGCGATGAACTCCACGCCGCGCAATCCGGCGTCGACCATGCGGCTGACGGCGTTGGTGCCGCCACCGCCGACACCCACGACCTTGATGACCGCCAGATAGCTTCCGCTACTCTCCATGATGGTTCGTCCGAAGCCTTCAGTAGTTGTTTAGGGTTCGCAGCATACTGTTCGCCGAGCCGCGGGTTGCGCACGTTATGCAGGCAACTTCGCCCTGTCAACGAGCGCGACGAGTCTCGCAACAATCGTTGCAGATCGCCGGACTCTCGACCTCTGCCTGAGAATCTCGTCGTCTGGCCCTCATCCTGAAGTCGAGGTTGATGGATTCAGCCGCTGGGTTCGCTCCGCCCTTCGGACGCTTCCGAGTGCGCGCTCGCGCCTGCTTCCACCGGGGCGGTACCCGTCGACTGGGCGCCGGGTGCCGCTGCAGCGGAGGCTGGAGCGCCGGCCGCTTCACCGTTCCCCGGCGGGGCCCCGCCGCCGCTCGTCAGCCCCGCGGCCAGCGCGGCCACGGTCGCTTCGGAGGGGCTCTCCTGTTCGCTGCTCCACGATGTCGCGCCGGACGTGCCGGTCGCGGGCGGCGCGACGCCCGCGGGGAAGCCCGCGGCTGGTCGTTCGGGCAGCCGCACGTCGATATAGGACGCGCCGAGCGAGCTCGAATCGGCGAGCACGCGAGCGAGCGACAGCCACTTGGCATGCGGCCGGCTCGCATCCCCGAAATAGGCGAGCAGGCCGCTTCGCATTTCCACCGTGACACCCTCCGGGCCGCTGAAGGCGCGCGAGACGACCCGCGCGAGTGGCGTCGGGGCCGCTCCCATCACGGCGAGCAGACCGAGCAGGGTCGGGCTGCTCAGCCGCGCTCCGACGGGCGGCTCATACGTCCCGGCGAGTGAGGGCAGCGAACCCGAGAGCAGCGCAGGGCCGAGCACAACGCCGTCGGCCGCCACCGCCGTGCGCGTCCCCCCCACGACGAGCGCCGCCGCGGGCAGCTGCTCCACCACACGAATGCTCAGGCCGTGGGGGAAGCTCGGGATCGCCCGCACTTCGCGCACGAGGCGAAACGGCGCGACCGCAGCGCGCAGCGAGGCTGGGCGGACGTCGAGCGTGCTCATGCGCCGCGCCGCTGAGATCAGCGCCGCTTCGATCGCCGCTGCCTCTGGACCGTGCACGCCGCTGACCTGCACGTGCTCGACGGAGACGAGCGGCGAGTCGCGCAGCCAGCGCCAACCGCCCACCAGCAGCGCGAGCGCGATCGGCACGGCGACGAGCACGATGTGGATCCGCCTGCGGGGTGCGAGCAGAGCGAGGCGGCGGCTCGTCGCTGCGATTGCTCGGCGGACGCCGCGGAGCGGCGCCGCGCCGCTCGGGCGAGCGAGACGACCTATCGGCGGCCGGCCGGCGACGGAGCGGTCCATTCACACGGTCTTCGACCCCGCCGCGTGAACCCCTACCGGCTCACAGCCACGGCAGCCGCACGTCGCCGAGGGTCTGCACCTCCGGTTCGAGCTCCACGCCGAAGCGCTCGAGGACGCGGCGGCGGCCCTCGGCCATCAACGCGAGCACATCGGCGGTGCTCGCTGTGCCGGTGTTCTCGATGAAGTTGGCGTGCTTCGGCGCGAATCGCGCCCCCCCGATCGCCACGCCGTTGCAGCCCGCCTCGGCCAGCAGCAGGCCGGCGCTGCGCCCCTCGGTGCGCGGGTCCTCGGGGTTCTTGAACGTCGAGCCGAAGGTCCTGATCCCCTGCGGCTGGGCTTCGTGGCGGCGGTGTCGCATCTCGGCAAGCGTCGCCTTGACGATCTGCGGCTCGGCCTCGAGCAGGAGCATGCAGGCACGCGAGACGATCTCCTCGGCGCCGAGGCTCGAGCGCCGGTAGCCGAGACCGAGCTCTGCGGGCGTGCGGCGCTCGATCCCCGCGGCCGTGGCGATCTCGACCCACTCGAGCACGCGGCCGAGCTCTCCTCCGTAGGCGTTCGCGTTCATGCGAACAGCCCCTCCGACGGTCCCCGGGATGTTCACGCCGAACTCGATCCCGGACAGTCCGGCGCGGGCGGCCTGCGCAGCGACGGCGGGTAGCCGCGCGCCACCGCCGCAGAGGATGCGCCGGCCCTCGACGGCGATCGCGGCGAGCTCGCGATCGAGCTTGACCACGAGCCCGGCGACGCCTGAGTCCGCCACGAGCAGGTTCGAGCCGGATCCGACGACGGCGACGGCGACGCCCGCTGACGCCGCCCAGGCGAGCAGCTCGCGCAGCGCGGCCTCGCTTCCGGCGCGCGCGAAGTACTCGCCGTGGCCGCCCGTGCGCACGGTTGTCAGGCGATCGAGCGGGTAGTCGCGCTGCACGCCGGCCGGAAGGCGGGCGCTCATCTCGCCCGCCGATCTTCGATCGCTTCCGAGCCGTGCGGCGACGCTCGAAACGGGCGCGCGGAGGGGATCGTCATGCGAGCAGCCTGCGTCCGAGCTCATCGACGTCGCCCGCGCCCATCACCACGCAGAGATCGCCCTCGTCCAGGAGCTCGCGCAGGACGGGCGCGGCGTCGGCGAACGTCGGCAGCCAGTACACCGGCCTGCCCGCTGCCGCATCGGCGGACGTCTCGGCGATCATCAGGCCGCTGACCCCGGGGTGGTCCTCGGCGCGCTCGCGCGCGGGGTAGACGTCCAGCACCACGATCACGTCTGCCTGGGCGAGAGCGCACCCGAACTCGCTCGCCAGCAGCGCCGTGCGCGAGTAGAGGTGCGGCTGGAAGGCGGCCACGAGCCGCCGCTCTTCGATGGTGCGGGCACCTTCCAGCGTGGCCGCGATCTCGGTCGGGTGATGAGCGTAGTCGTCGTAGACGAGCGCTCCGCGGGCGCTCTTTCCGAGCAGCTGAAAGCGTCGCCCGGCCCCGCGAAACCCGGCGAGAGCGGCGACGGCCGCCGCGCCGTCGGCGCTCGCAAGAGCGGCGGCCTCGAGCGCGCCGGCCGCGTCGGCGGCATTGTGGGCGCCGGGAACCGCGAGGCGCACCTCGTGCCCGCGCCAGCTGAAGCGCGAGCCGCCCGGCGTGAGGGTCAGCCCGCTCGCGTGATACGGGGCGACCGGCCCGTCGCGAAGCTCGAGCAGCTCTGGACGGTCCCAGACGACCGCCCAAGGCGGTCCGGTGAGGAACTCGCGGAAGGCATCGCGCAGCTCGCCGAGCGAGGCGAAAGCCGCGTGGTGATCGAGCTCGATGTTCGTGAGAAGCGCGATCTCGACGCTCAGCTCGAGCATCGAGCGATCGGACTCGTCGGCCTCGACCACGAGCCACTCGCCGCTGCCCCAGTGCCCGTTGGCGAGCCCCCCGCCGATGGGCCCGCCGACGAGCCACCCCGGCTCGAGGCCCGCGCCGCGCAGCGCGTGGACGAGCATCGACGCGGTGGTTGTCTTGCCGTGGGTGCCGGCGACGGCGATCGTCCGCCTGAGCGCGCTCAGCTCGGCGAGCAACTCGGCGCGCGAGCGCTCGCGGATGCCCCGCTCGCGCGCGGCGCGGCGCTCGACGTTCTCCGCCGGCACCGCCGAGGAGTAGACGAGCTCAACCCCCTCGCCCGCCGGCAGGTTCTCTGCACGGTGCCCGACCCTCGCCTCGAGCACGCCGTCGGCGCCCAGGCGCTCGAGATAGGGAGTGCTCGCGGCGTCGGAGCCGCTCACCTCGGCCCCGAGCGCGTGCGCCGCCCGCGCGTAGGCGCTCATTCCGGCGCCGCCGACGCCGACGAAGTGCACGCGCCGTCCGTTCCACGGCCGTTGCGGTGCGCTCATCGCCGGGCAGCCTCCAATAGCTCGCGCGCCACGTCGCGCGCCGCGTCCGGCCGGGCCAGGCGTCTAGCTGCCGCGGCCATCGACGCGAGCCGACCGCGGTCGGCGAGCAGCGCGGCCACCTCGGAGCCAAGGCGCGCGGCGGTCAGCTCGCCGTCGGGGATCGCAACCGCGGCGCCGGCTGCGGACATCCAGCCTGCGTTCGCGCTCTGATGATCACCTGAGGCGTGAGGGTAGGGCACGAGGATCGCCGGCAGGCCGCCCGCCGCGATCTCGAACACGGAGCCGCCCGCGCGGGCCACCACCAGGTCGCAGGCCGCGAGCGCATCTGCGAAGTCGGCGATGTCCAGATACTCGCGCAGGTCATAGCCCGCCGGTAGCTCGCGCGCCGCGAGCTCGCCGTGATCGCGTTGCCCAGCGATGTGCAGCACCCGAAACGGAGCGCCCACGAGTCCCTCGACCGCCGCCGCGTTGATCGAGCTCGAGCCGAGTGAGCCGCCGAATACCAGCACGCACGTCTCCTCGGGCTCGATCGCGAACCTCCTCCGCGCGGCCGCGCGGTCCCGCGCAGGCGGCGGCACCGGCCGGCCCGTCACGCGATAGCGCCCGCCGTCGCGCCGGGCGAGGGGAAAGGCCAGGCAGACCCGCCGGGCGAACGGGGCGAGCATCCGGTTGGTCAAGCCGAGGTGGCTGTCGGCCTCGGTGAGCACGAGCGGGATGCCGAGCGTGAGCGCGGCCACGCCGACGGGCCCGGCGACGTAGCCCCCGCCTCCCATCACGGCATCGGGCGCGAGCGTCGCGAGCAGCGATCGCGCGCGCAGCACTGCGGCCGACGCGAGCGCGAGCGCCCGCAGGGCGCGCAGCGGGTTGCTCCGGCTGAGGCCTTCGACGGAGATCGTGTAGAGGGGGAAGTTCGCAGCCGGCACCAGCTCCGCCTCGGCGCGGCCCGCGCCGATGAACGTCACCTCGGCGCCCTCAGCCAGCAGCGCGTCCGCCACCGCGAGCGCCGGCACGACGTGCCCGGCGGTCCCGCCGGCGGCGATCACGATCCTCGTCCGCGCTTCGCTCCTCACCGCCCCATCGTGCCGGTTCGCGCGCGCGGGCGTCGCCGGACCCGCCGCTTCGCCTGCGGCTGCGCGCGTGCGCGGGCGCGACCGCGCGAATGTGTCCCGTCGCTCCCGCCGCGACGTTCAGCAGCAGCCCCATCGCTGCCAGCATCACGATCAGGCTGCTCGAGCCGTAGGAGACGAACGGCAGGGGAACGCCCGTAAGCGGCGCGAGCCCGAGGACGGCGAACGCGTTGAGGATCGCCTGCGAGACGATCAGCGCGGTGACGCCGACGGCGATCAGCGCGCTGTAGAGGCTGCGCGCGGCCTTCGCGGCGCGCAGCCCAGCGTAGGCGATGAGGCCGTACAGGAACAGCAGCGCGCAGACCCCGACGACGCCGAGCTCCTCGGCGATGACGGCGAGGATGAAGTCCGTCGGCGCCTCGGGCAGGTAGAAGATCTTCTGCACAGACTGACCTGGACCGACCCCCAGCAGGCCGCCCGAGCCGATCGCGATCTGTCCCTGCACCGCTTGAAATCCGCTCGATGACGCGTGCGCCCATGGATCGATGAATGACGTCAGCCGCGCCCGGGCATAGGGCTGCACCAGCGCGTACAGAACGATCGCTCCCGCGACCGACGCGCTCAACAGCGCGAGCTTGCGCATCGGTATGCCGGCCGCGACCAGCAGCGAGCCGATCGTGAACGCGATCACCATCGCCGTGCCGAGATCCGGCTCGGTGAACACCAGCAGGCACGCCGCGCCGACGACGAGCAGCAGCGGTTTGGCCAGCTCGCGCAGATCGTGCACGCGCCGTGGCCGGGTCGCCAGGAGGGTCGCCGCGTAGAGCACGAGCGCGAGCTTCATCAGCTCCGACGGCTGGAACTGCAGCTGCCCGGGCCCGATCCAGCGGCGAGCGCCGTTGACGCTCACGCCGACGTGCGGGATGTGGACGGCGAGCACGAGCACGAACGATGCGATAAGCAGCGGCGCGGTGATGCCCTGCACTTTCGCGACCCCGTCGCGCGCCAGCACGCGCATCACGATCAGGCCGAGCCCGCCATAGATGAGGAACTTGACGAGATAGCTGCTGCCGTAGCCCTGTCCCTTTAGCAGCGTCGTCGCCGAGGAGGCGCTGTAGACCATCACCGCGCCGAACGCGAGCAGGCACAGCGTCGCGGTGATCAGGATGCGATGCTCCAGCGAATGCTGCCTCGCGCCGCGCGTGCGCGACCCGCGCGAGCGCGTCTCATCCCGTGACGGTGCGGATCCCGTCGTGCGGGCTCGCCGGGCTGCGGCTGCAGGCATCCCAGCTCATTTCGACGTCCGGCCGGCGAAGCCTCTCGGCGGCGGCGGCGCTTTCGGTTGGCCCGACGCTCAGGCGCGCACCGCCCCGCCATCGTGCGTCGCGTCCGGCGCGCCCGCGCCGTCGGCGCTCTGGCTCGCTGCGGCTGTTGAGGGCTCGGCCGCCGCCTGAGCCCTCGCGGTTTCGCGTTCTCCGAGCTCGACCGCGACGAGGGAGCCGATCGCGCCGGCGGCGAGTTGCGCGAGCGCCCAGCCCGGTCCCGCACGGCGGATGCCGAGCGCCTCGTCGAGCGACCACTCGCCGGGGCCGACGTCGGTTACCAGAAAGACCGCCGCGAGCATCACGAGGTTGTACTCATAGCCGCCGTTCGCCGCCCACGGACCGTTGGCGGCGTGGACCTTGCGGATCGCCGTCAGCATCGTTCCGCTCAGCAGCGACGCGCCGAGCGGGGTCAGGAGGCCTACGGCGATGAGCGCGCCACCGACTGTCTCGCTTACACCGGCGGCCGCGGCGTGGGCGCGCCCGGGCCGCAGCCCCATCGAAGCAAAGCCTTCGCCGGTTGCCTGCAGGCCATGCCCGCCGAACCAGCCGGCGAGCTTCTGCAGCCCGTGGCCCATGAAAAGAGTTCCGACGATCCCGCGCAGCACTGCCAGACCGAGCTTCATGACGACCTCCGGGAGGTAGTTGCCTTTCCCCGTCAATGTACCCCTGCGCAGCCGGCTGACACCCGCCCTTCATCGGGGCCTCGTTCCGAGCTCTGAGCGAGCCGGACGCGGGCGAGCGCTCAGACGCCCCTGCTCTGGCGGTAGATCGTGAAGCCGATCGCGGCGCAGATCGAGGCGACTATCCAGAAGCGCAGGATGATCTTCGTCTCAGACCACGCCTTCAGCTCGAAGTGGTGATGGATCGGCGCCATCAGGAACACGCGCTTGCGCGTCATCTGGAAGGAGAGGACCTGGATCGCCACCGACAGCGCCTCGATCACGAAGATGCCGCCGAGCAGGATCAGAAGCACCTCGGTCTTCGTCATGACGGCCAGTCCGGCGATCGCGCCGCCGAGGCCGAGCGAGCCCGTATCGCCCATGAAGATCGTCGCGGGGAACGCGTTGAACCACAGAAAGCCGATGCACGCGCCGACCAGGCAGCCGGCGAGCATCGCCAGGTCGAGGTCGCCGGCGAGGAACGTGATGCCGACGTACGCGAGCAGCACGATCGCGGCGCAGCCGGCCGCGAGCCCGTCGAGCCCGTCGGTGAGGTTGACCGCGCTCGTGGTGCCGGCGACGACCAGGTAGATCAGCACGGGGTAGAGCGGTCCGACGTCGACGTGGTAGTCGACGAACCGCAGCCACAGCGTCGACGGCAGATGGGCCTCCTGGGTCGCGATGAACCACAGCCCGAGCGAGATCGCGATCGTCACGCCGAGCTTCGTCCGTGCCCGCAGCCCGAGCGAGCGGCGCTTGACGAGCTTCGTATAGTCGTCGGCGAAGCCGAGCAGGGCGCAGGCGAGCGCTGCGCCGAACACTCCCACCGAGCGCCATTCGTAGTCGGTGAGGATCAGAAACGCGACCGATACGGCGAGGAACAGGATCACGCCGCCCATCGTCGGCGTTCCCGCCTTCTGATGATGTCCCTCCGGGCCGTCCTCGCGGATGTGCTGACCAAACTCTCGCTTGCGCAGGAACTCGATGAACCTTGGGCTGAGGAAGATGCAGATCAGCAGCGCGGCGGTCCCGCCGAAGAGGATCCGGCCCATTCAGCGCCGTCCTGAGCCCGCGCCTGGCGCGAGGAGCGTGTCCTCGCCGGCGGACTCGCGCTGCCCGTGCTCGCCTCCGGCGCGGAGAACCGCGACGGCTCGCTCCAGTCCGACGCCCCGCGAGCCCTTCACGAGCACGGTGTCGCCCGCGTGCAGCAGGCCCGCGAGCAGCTCGGCGGCGGCGCTCGCGTCCGCTACCGCGTGGCTCTCGCCGCTGAAGGCTCGGGAGATCTCGGCGGCCAGCGGCCCGACGCTGACCAGCAGCTCGACGCCGCTGGCGGCCGCGTGCTCGCCGATCTCGCGGTGCAGGCGCGGCGCTTCCGGCCCGAGCTCGAGCATGTCCCCGAGCACGGCCACGCGCCGCGCGGGGGCCGTCCTCGCCAGATCGTCGAGCGCCGCGCGCATGGACATCGGGTTCGCGTTGTAGCAGTCGTCGATCACGACGGCGCCGCCCCGCAGGACGAGCCGCTCTCCGCGCATCGCCGAGAAGCTCACCTCGAGCCTGCCCTGCGGAGTGATCCCGAGCGCCCGTGCTGCGGCGACCGCGGCGAGCAGGTTGCGCAGGTTGTGCTCCTGCCCAAACGACGGCCACAGCTCGATCTCCTCGCTGCCGTCACGGATCCTCGTGCGCCCGTCTGCGCTTCGCTCTAGCAGCGAGACATCCCCGCCCTCGCCGAAGGTGATCGTGTGCAGATCCGCGCGCAGATGCCGGTCGAGCAGCGGCTCGCGAGCGGGCAGGACGATGCTCGCGCCGCGAGCAAGACCGGCGATCAGCTCCGCCTTGGCGGCCGCGATCGCCTCGAGCGAGCCGAGCAGCTCGAGGTGGGCGGGTCCGAGGTTGACGATCACGCCCACGTCCGGCCCTGCGATCGCTGTCAGCTCCGCGATCTGCCCGCTGCCGCGCATCGCCATCTCCAGCACCAGCACCTCGCTGCCGGCGGGCGCAGCGAGCAGGGCCAGTGGCAGTCCGATCTCGGTGTTGAGGTTGCCGTCGCTCGCCACCGTGCGCGCGTGCGGAGCGAGCAGCGCCGCGAGGATGTCCTTGGTCGACGTCTTTCCAGTCGAGCCGGTGATCGCGACGACCCTCGCGCCCGCCTCCCGAAGCTCGCCTCGCCAGGCGCGCGCGAGCGCCTGCAGGCCCGCGAGCGGGTCGTCGTGCTCGAGCACCATCCCGCCGGTGCAGGCGCGAGCCGCCGCCTGTGCGTGCTCCGGCGCAACCAGCACCCCCCATGCCCCGGACGCGAGCGCGTCGGCAGCATAGGCGCCGCCATCCGCGTGCGCGCCTGCCACGCCGACGAACAGGGCCTGCGGCGAGAGCCGCCGCGAGTCGACGCTCGCGTTGCTCGGGCCGGGCGTCTGGAGCGATCGGGCCGGCTCGGTCAAGAGCCGCGCGCCCGCGGCAGCGGCGATGCGCTGGGCGTCCCAGCCTCTCACGCGTTCGCCTCGCAGGCGGCCGCGTTGCGGGCGCCCAGCGCCTGCCTCGCGACGGCCACGTCGTCGAAGGGAACCTTGCGACCGCCCGCCAGCTCCTGACCCTGCTCGTGGCCCTTGCCGGCGATCACGAGCACGTCGCCGCGCCTCGCGCTCGCGATCGCCTCGGCGATGGCGGCGCGGCGATCGGCGAGCGAGCGCACGTGCTGCGCGCTCGTCGCGGCGCCGGCGGAGGTCGGCCTCTCGGGACGAACCGTGCCGGCCATGACCTCGGCGATGATCTGCTCGGGGTCCTCCGAGCGAGGGTTGTCCGAGGTGACGAGCACGACGTCGGCCAGGCGCGCGGCGATCTCGCCCATCAGCGGGCGCTTGCCGCGATCGCGATCGCCTCCGGCGCCGAACACGCAGATCACGCGCCCCGCCCCCTCCTCGCCGTATCCGGCGAGCTCTCGCGCTGCGCGTAGCACGTTCTCGAGCGAATCGGGGGTGTGGGCATAGTCGACCAGGACCGCGAAGTCCTGGCCCTCGTCGACCGGCTCGAAGCGGCCGGGCACGTGCATGCCGCGCTCGAGCGCGTCGATGAGCACGTCGAGCTCGCCCCCGAGCGCATGCGCCGCCGCGAGCGCAGCGAGGGCGTTGGCGACGTTGAAGCGACCCGGCATCGGCAGCGCAACCTCGCGCTCGCCCGCGGGCGTGCGCAGCGTGAATCGGCACCCGTCGAACACACAGCGCACGGCAGTGGCGCTGTAGTCGGCCGGCTCGTCGAGCGCGAACGTGAGCACGTCCTCGATCTCCGCCGCGAGCCGCCTGCCATGCGCGTCGCCGATGTTCACGACGCTGACCCCGGGCGGCTCGCCGCCGGCGGCTGGCAGGAACAGGCGCCGCTTGGCCTGGAAGTAGTCCTCCATCGTGCCGTGGAAGTCGAGATGGTCGCGGCTGACGTTCGTGAACACCGCGGCGGCAAAGGGGATCGCGTCCGTGCGCGCGAGGTCGAGCGCGTGCGAGGAGACCTCCATCGCACACGCGCGATCGCCGCCGTCGAGCATCGCGCGCAGCTCCGCCTGCAGGTCGATCGACTCGGGCGTGGTGCGCTGCACCGGACGCTCGCGCGCCCCGACGACCGACTTGACTGTTCCCAGGAGCCCGCACTGCTCGCCGCTCGCCTCCAGCAGCGCGCGCACCATATAGGTCGTTGTGGTCTTGCCATTGGTACCGGTCACACCGACGACACGGAGCTCGCGGGCCGGATACCCGTAGAAGCGAGCTGCCAGCGGAGCCATCGCCGCACGGGCCGAGTCGACCAGCACCTCGGGCGCGCCGAGGCGCAGTGGTCGCTCGACGACGAGCGCCGCGGCGCCCCGCTGCACGGCCTGCACGGCGAAGTCGTGCCCGTCGCTGCGAAAGCCGCCGACACAGAAGAAGAGGTCCCCCGGCCGCACGGAGCGGCTGTCATAGGCGAGTCCGGTGATCTCGACAGGCCCACCGGCAGCCCGCATCCTGGCGGGCGCGCTCGCTGAAAGCCCGGCGGTCAACTCGTCGAGCCTCATCGGTCGATTCCCCGATTGGGCATGACGTTGAGTCTAGTTTTCCGTGCCGCCGGAGCCCTTCCTACTCCGGGGGGATGCCGAGATACGGCAGCGCGAAGCTCATGATCTGACCGAACGCCGGCGCGGCGACGGTCCCGCCGTAGATCGAACCGGCCTGAGGTTCGTCGACGACGACCGCGCAGAGCAGCTTCGGGTCGGCCGCGGGCGCGAAGCCGATGAACGATGCGATGTAGGCGCTTTTGGAGTATTCACCCGTGGCCTGGTCTACCTTCGAGGCCGTGCCGGTCTTGCCGGCGAGCTGATAGCCGGGAATCGAGACCTCGCTGGCGGTGCCGCCGGGCGCGAGCACTCCTTCGAGCATCTGGCGCAGCTCGGCGGCGGTCGTGCTCGAGATGATGCGGCGCCCGGCCGGCAGGGGCTGCGGGCGTCCGTTGATGGCGCTGATGATGTGCGGCGGGCGCAGGATGCCGCCGTTGGCGATCGCCGCGTACGCGCTTGCCATCTGCATCGGCGTGACGAGCTCCCCCTGCCCTATCGGCAGGTTCCCCATCGAGGAGCCCGAGTACCGATCGAGCGGCAGCGCGAAGCCGGTTTCCTCGCCGGGCAGCTCGACGCCTGTGCGCGCGCCGAAGCCGAACCGATGCACCCACGAGTTGAAGCGTTCGGCTCCCTCGAGCATGCCTATCTTGATCGCGCCGACGTTGCTGGAGCGGGCGAGGATCTGCGATGTCGTGAGCGTTTCTTCGGCGTGTTCGCTGTCGTCGTGGATTGTCCGATCGGCGACCTGGATCTGGTCGGGGATGTTGAAGCCGGTGCTCGGCGTGATAAGACCTTCCTGGAGCGCGCCGCCGACCGTCACCGCCTTGAACGTCGAGCCTGGTTCGTAGGCGAAGCCGACAGCCCGATCCTCGAGGTCGCCGGCGGGCGATGCGCCGGGTTCGTTGGCGTTCACCTGCGGCCAGTTGGCGATCGCGAGGATCGTCCCGCTGCGCGGATCCATGACGATCGCCGTCGCGTCTTTCGGGCTGAACACGCTACCGACCGCCCCGAGCACTTCTTCGGCTCGTTGCTGAATGTTGGCGTCGAGCGTCAGCGACAGCGAAGCTCCCGGCGCCTCCGGGTGCGTTTCGGTGATCGACACCGGCTGCCCGATCGCATCACTGACGACGCGGCGCTCACCCGAGCGCCCGCGCAGGAGCGTGTTGCGCGAGTACTCGAGTCCGGCGAGGCCGTTGCCTTCGGTTCCCACCATGCCGAGCACCTGCGCCGCGAGCGTCCCGCGCGGGTAGACGCGGCGCATGGCCGGGGTACCGCTGATTCCGGGGATCTTCAGCGCGAGGATGGCTTCGGCCTGACGAGCGGGCAGGGCGCGGGCGAGGTAGACGAAGCCGGCGTGCAGCGAGAACTTGGACAGAACCTGCGCCTGCGTGAGGCCGAGCAGTGGAGCCAGCCGCTCGGAGGCGTTCAGCGGATCGGTGATCAGGTAAGGATCGGCCGAGATGTCCTGCGCGGGCTCGGAGACAGCCAGATCGACGCCGTTGCGGTCGGTGATCGTGCCACGCTGGGCGATGACGGTTTCGTGGGTGAGCTGCTGATCGCTCGCGTCCTTGCGCAGCGTCGCGCTGCGCACCACGCCGAGGTAGATCGTGCGCCCGGCGGCGAGAACAAGCAGCAGGAAGAACAGTCCGAACATCGCCCCTATGCGGCGTTGGACGACGGCCACCGCTTATCCCGTTGAGCCTGCCTGGGTCCCGCCGCCGGGCGCGGCTTCAGCGGAACCGGCAACGGTGGAGGAGCCAGCCGAGGACGGCGATTCGCCGCCGGGCGGCTGCGCTGCCGCGGGCGCGGGCGCGCTCGCGGGCGGCGAGGCGGATTCGCCGCCGGTCTGCGGCGTTTCACCCGCCGGGGCGCTTGCGGTGTCGCTCGAGGTCGGCGGCGCCGACGCTTGGGGCGTGGGCTGTTCGCCGTCGCTCTGCGGGGCGCCGGAGCTTGCCGCGCTCCCGCTGCCGGGAGGGCCGGCTTCCGGCGAGCCGCCGCCCGGTCCCTGGGCCTGCGCTTTCAACGCCGCGGCACCGCGTGCCGGATCGATGCGCGGGCGGGCGGTGAGGAATCGCAGCGCTTCCAGCGGGACGAACTCCATCCCCAGCTGCGCCGCGCGCGCCTCGACGCGGGCGCCGGCCGCCAGTTCGGAATTTTCGATGCTGAGCGCCGCGTTCTCACGCTGGAGCGCGGACTCGCGCTCGAGCGTACGGCCGATGCTCGAGTTCAGCTTCAGCAGGCCTAGCTGGAGCGTGACGATCCCGATCAACGCGAAGGCCACGAACGCGATCGCCGTGCGGCCACGTAGCAGCCGATCGAGGAAGCGGTGGCGCGAGAGCCCGTCGAGCGTGGCGAGCAGGCCGAGCGCGAGTCCACCGTGGGCCTCGGATGGCCGCGGCGAGGGGCGAGTCGTGCGCGGACGGACAGGACCCGAGACCCGCCTGGGCCGCGCGGGGGCCGTGCGCCTGCGGCTGGGGGCGGCGGGACGCCGGGGCGCGACCGCGGGGGCCGCGGCTGCCGCAGGCGGGGTCAATCCGCCTCCCGTCCGTTCTCGGCGAGCTTCCTGGCAGCTCTCAGCCGCGCCGAGGCGGCGCGCGGGTTGCGAGCGACCTCCTGGGCCGACGCTACGATCGATCGCCGCGTGAGCAGCGCCGCCTCGGGCTCGCGACCGCATGCGCACACTGGTAGATCTGGCGGGCAGATGCAGCCTCGAGCGCGCTCGCCGAGGAAGCGCTTCACGCGCCGGTCCTCGAGTGAGTGGAATGCGATCGCGGCGAGCACGCCGCCGTCGCGAAGCAGCTCCCAGGCCAGCGGGAGCGCGCGATCGAGCTGCCCGAGCTCGTCGTTCACGGCGATCCGCAACGCCTGAAACGAACGCTTGGCGGGATGGCCGCCGGCGAAGCGGGCGGGCGCCGGCAGGGCGGAGTTGATCGTGTCGACGAGCTCGAGCGTCGTGCGTATCGGCGCCTGGCCTCGTCGCCGGACGATCGCGCGGCCGATGGCGCCCGCGTGGCGCTCTTCGCCGAACTCGCGCAGGACATGGGCGAGGCGGCGCTCGTCCCAGTCGGCGACGATGTCTCGCGCGCTGAGCGTCTGCGACGGATCCATGCGCATGTCCAATGGCGCGTCGTAGGAGTAGGAGAACCCGCGCTCGCGCGTGTCCACCTGCATCGAGGACATGCCGAGGTCGAAGTAGGCCATGTCCGCACGCACGCCCTCGCCGCCGAGCTGCTCGAGCGCCTCTGCATAGCTTGCGCGGATGAAGCGCACCGAGCAGGCCGTCTCGGCCGCCAGTGCGGCAAAGCGATCCTCGGCGAGCGGGTCGCGGTCGATCGCCACGAGCGTGCCGTGCGGCCCCAGCCGCTCGGCTAGCAGGCGGGCGTGACCGCCGTCGCCGAAGGTGCAGTCGATCGCGGTCTGGCCGGCCTGCGGCCCGAGCAGCTGCAGCAGCTCAGCGGCGAGCACCGGCGTGTGCGAGGCATCGCCGGACCAGCTCCCGCGAGCCTCGCCGCGAGAGCGAGCGGGACGCCTGCCGGCCGCGGGACGGCGTGCGTCGCCGCCGCGGCGACGGCGCCGCGCCAGATCGGGTGTGCAGTTCTCGGCGGGGAGCCCGTCGGTGATGTCAAGCAGCGTCGTCGACACGCGCGGTCACCTCCGCGACGCCGCTCAGCAGCGCCGATCGATGTTCGGTCCAGCCGGCCTTGTCCCACAGCTCGAGCCGGTCCCCGACCCCGACCACGATGACCTCCTTGGAGAGCTTGGCGTGCTCTCCGAGGAAGCCCGGAACCATGATTCGCCCGGCAGCGTCGAGCTCTGCCTCGTGCGAGCTGCCGTAGAAGAAGCGTTCGAGCTCCGTCAGGCGCGAGGACAGCGGCGGCAGCTCGGCGATCGCGCGGCGCGTGTAGCGCTCATACTCCTCCGGGCGCCATACGCCGACGCAGGGCATCAGGTCCACCGGCATCGCGAGCACCACGCCCTCGGCGAGCGCCGAGCGGTAGCGCGCTGGGACGGTGAGGCGGTTCTTCGCGTCGAGCGTATGGTCGAAGGTTCCACGAAAGCGTGCCACTGGTTGAGCTCCAAGCTTGTTCACCGAGCCGAGGTGGAGGAGTGGGAGGAGCCCCTCCACCCCGGCCCGCTGAGCGCGAACATACCCCACTTCCTCCCACAATGCAACCCTGATTGCACATCTTTTCCCACTGTCCCTGCCCGCTGGCTCGCCTGCTCGAAAAGACCAAGCACAGAGCGCGATTTCGGCGCCGCCGACGGCACGGTCAGAATTGCGTCGCCGTGCAAGACCGCCTGCATGCAGCCGAGATGAGACGCCGCTTGCCGATCTCCTGCAGACTTGTGCGCCTGCACACCCGCCACGTACGATCGCCTCCCCCGCCGGTCCGCGAGGACCGCGAGAAAGGATCCGACGCCTTGCCCCCACTCCGGACTGATCCCCGCGCGCGACGCGGCCCCCGGGCCGTCGCACTCCTACGCCGCGGCATCGCAACGGCGATCCTCACGGCGAGCGTCGCCGCAGCCCTCGCCGGCTGCGGCTCCTCGAGCGGCACCGGCACGGGCGCCGACCCCGCCGGCGCCGTCCCCGCCACCGCGCCGCTGTACGCCGGCGCGACGGTCCGTCCGAGCGGATCGCAGAAGGCGGCGGCGCTGTCGGCCGGACAGGCGCTCACCCACCAGAGCGACCCGTACCTGCGACTCCTTCAGCTGCTGCAGACGCCCGGCTCGCCAGCGCTCAGCTTCTCGCGCGACGTGTCGCCGTGGCTCGGACCGCACGCGGGCATCTTCGTGAGCTCCCTGGGCTCCGCGAGCGGCACGCAGAGCGAACTGTTGCTCTCGCTGCTCGAGCAGGGTGTGCTGGGCGGCTCCGGCGGCGCAGGCGGATTCCCGTTCGGCACAGCCGGCGCCGATGGCGCGATCGTGCTCGACACCACCAACTCGGCGAAGGCCAGCTCCTTCCTCGCGTCCCAGGCCCGGTACGCCGGCGCGCACGCCGCCGCCTACCGCGGGGTCTCCTATCAGGCCACCTCCAGCGGCGTAGCCTTCGGCCTGGTCGATCGATTCGCCGTGATCGGCAGTGAATCGGCCCTGCGCAGCGTGATCGACACCACGCTCGGCGGAGCTTCGCTCGCGAGCGCGAGCGGCTACTCCAAGCTCCTGTCGGCCGCTCCCTCCGGAGCCATCGCGCACCTCTACGTGGACGCGGCCGCCGCGATAGTCAAGCAGTCGCGAACGCCGGGCGTGGCGCAACTGCTCGTCGGCGCACGCGAGACGAACATCTCGCTGCTACCGTCGAGCGGCTCGATCGCGCTCGACGCCGACAGCCTCTCACCCGCCGGGGCGAGCGTGCCCGGTGGTCTGCTCGCGGCCGGCGTGGGTGGCGCGCAGGCGCTTGACGAACTCCCGGGAGAATCGTGGCTTGCGTTCGGTCTCGGGAATGTCGGCGGGACACTCAGCGAAGACGTCCAGGGCCTGCGGGCGCTTGCCTCGCTCGCGGGCTCGCTGGGCGGCTCCGGCGCGGAAGCCGCGACGTCGCTCAACCTCAAGGGCCTGATCGAAGGCCTGCTCACGCCGCTGGGCGTGCTCGGAGCGGACAGTGCTCAGGCGCGTCACGCCTTCACCAGCTGGATGGGCTCGGGGGGATCTTCGCAAGCGGCGCCAGCCTGCTCGAACTCAAGGGCGCGGTCGTCATCGCGTCGAAGAACCCGGCTCTGTCCCGCGCCGCCGTGTCCGAGCTCGGTGCGCAACTGAGCAGGGCGGGCGGGTCCGTGCAGCCGGTCTCGATCGCCGGGACCGATGCCGCCGTCGGCGTGCGGCTAAGCGGCCTGCCAGTCGTGCTCGACATCGCCAACGGCCACGACTCCAAGGGCCAGACCAAGTTCGTGCTGGGCCTTGGCGAATCGTCGGTGACAGCTGCGCTGAATCCCACGAGCACCCTCGCAGGCGCGGCTTCTACCAGCGCGGCGGCCGCGGCGCTGGGCGAAAACATCCAGCCAAACCTGATCGTCGATTTCCCGACACTGATCAGCCTGCTCGAAGGGGTCGGCCTCACCGAAGGCCCGACCCTGTCGAAGGTGGTGCCCTACCTGCGCAACGTCACGACGCTCGCCGGCGGGGCGCACAAACTCGGCGGAGGGGTGGAACGCGTCCGCGTGGTCCTCGCCCTGCGCTAGCGAGAGGGACGCAATCGCGCACTGTGGGGCGCATCGCTAGGGAGTGCTGATCGCCCGGTAGAAAACGGCGCGACCGTCCAGCACCCGATCGACGCCGTAGCGGGACAGCGTCGTTTCGCCGTTGGCTTGCATCGAGTAGCGGCCGATCACCGAGTCGCGGTTGCGCGTCGCAAAGAAGCGATCGATCACCAGCTGACGGTCGTTGCCGCGCGCGCCGGCGCTGCGAATCGCGTCGAGCACGACGCTCATCGCCTCGTAGCCATAGAGCACGCTCGGCCCGGCTTCGCCGCCGAAGACCCGGCTGTAGTCGCTCAGAACGCGCCGCGCGGACGGCGGATACATGTCGGGCGCCAGCAACGGCGTGGTCAAGTAGGTGTTTTCCGCGGCGGCTCCCAGTTGCGACGTGAACGATTCATCGTCCATCGTGCTCGACCCGAGCAGCAGGAGGCTCGGCTCGGCGCTGTGCAGTTGCTGCCACAGCGCGACCGCGCCGGCTCCGCCGCTGCCGGCGAAGAACACGGCCTGCGCGCGGCTCTTGGTGATCTTTTCGATCTCGCCCGTGAACGTCGTGCCCGGCGTGGCGGACACGCTGTCGTGCGCTGTGACGGTGATTCCCGCACGCATGGCGTCGCTCGCCACGATGTCGGCCAGCGGGACCTCGAACGGGTCCTGATCGTCGAGCACATACACGCGGTGCACGCCAAGCAACGTCATCAGCTGGGCCTGCGCGGCGGCCTCGACCGGGTCGCCCGCCTGAAGGCGTCCGAACGTCCGCTTGCCGGTCGGATAAAAGCGTTCGGGCTCGTCCTGTCCGGCGTCGAGCGAGCTCGTGAGCCCGACGTATGGGCTGCTCGGGCTGATCTGCAGGATCCCCGCGGCATTGATCAACGGCAGCGAGACCGCGGTCGCCGCGGAGTTGTAGTCGCCGAGGTAGGCGATCGTGCTCGTGTCCTGTGCCGCCGTCTTGGCATCGGTTGCAGTGATGCCGGGATCCCACCGGCCGCTCACCGGGTTGGCATCATCAAGCGAGACGTAGCCGATCTTGAACGAGCCCGCGCGACCGCCGGCGTCGGCTAGCGCGAGCTTCTCGCCACCCACGATCTGCTGGGAGATCCCGCTCAAGGCGCCCTGCAGGGGAAGGCTCGAGTAGATGGCGAGCTGGTTGCCCTGAGCTTCGGCGGCGCCCGACACGGCGGCACCCCCGCAGCCGGCGAGCGCCGGCACCACAGCGGCGAGGGCGGCTAGGCGCAGCCAGCGCACGCGCATGCGCGCCTAGCTGCGACGGCCCGGAAGATAGCGGGAGAGGATCCTCAGCGACGCTCCGACAAGGATGATCGCTGCGGCGAGTAGGAACCCGTCGAAGCCTTTCGCTCCGAGCGCCCACAGCACGATCCAGACGACCAGGCCGGCGGTGACGGTGAGGATCAGTCCCATGCCGGCGGAATCCTAGCGAGGCGGAGCGAGACCCGCGGCCAGTTCGCTGAGCACCGATCCAACCGACTCAGCAGGGTCCCCGGCCTCGCCGGCTGCGCGCACGAGACGCGTGCCAACGATCACGCCGTCAGCGCCCGCGTCGGCCGCCTGACGGGCCTGCTCGGGCGTCCCGATTCCGAAACCGAGCGCCACGGGGACCGCGGTGCTCGCCTTCGCGCGAGCGACGATCTCCGCGAGCCGGTCGCCCAGCGCGCGGCGCTCCCCCGTGATGCCGACCACCGAGACCGTGTAGAGGAAGCCGCGCGCCCTGGCGCCGATCGCGGCCAGCCGGTCGGGTGTCGTCGTCGGCGCCACGAGCGGTACGAGCGCGAGGCCGCGCTCATCGCACGCCGCGAGCACCTCCTCAGCCTCGCCCTGCGGCAGGTCGGGCACGATCAGCCCGCATGCGCCGGCGCGCTCGAGCCGCTCTAGGAACTCCTGCACGCCGGGCGCATAGACCATGTTCGCGTAGCACATGAGGACGACCGGGACGCTCCCGCCAAGCGCACGCGCCACCTCGAGAACGCCCGCCAGGTTTGCGCCGGCCGCCAGCGCACGGGTTCCCGCGGCGTGTATCACCGGGCCGTCGGCGAGCGGATCCGAGTAGGGCAGGCCGAGCTCGAGCACATCGGCGCCGGCCTGCACGCACGCTTCGCCGATCCGCACGGACTCATCGAGCGACGGAAAGCCGCCCATCACGTACGGCATCAGCGCAGCGCGCTTGCTCGTGCCGGCGAAGCCCTCGGCGATCCGCTCGATTCCCGTCGTGCGCAGCGGTGTCACGCGCCGTCCCGGCCGAGCACCTCGGCGAGATCCTTGTCGCCGCGCCCCGACAGGCACACGAGGTCGAGCTCGCCATCGGGCTGCGCGAGCACCCAGGCGAGCGCGTGCGCCGTCTCGAGCGCGGGGATGATGCCCTCCAGTCGCGCGACCTCGCGGAACGCGGCGAGAGCCTCGACGTCAGTGACCGCCACATATCGTGCTCGGCCGCTGTCCCTGAGGTGGGCGTGCTGGGGGCCTGCTCCGGGATAATCGAGGCCAGCGGATACCGAGTGCGCCTGCACGATCTGCCCCTCCTCGTCCTGCATCACCGCCGAGCGCGAACCGTGCAGGATGCCGGTACGTCCCGCGACCGTCAACGGAGCCCCGTGGCGCGCGGTCTCGATGCCCTCGCCGCCCGCCTCGACGCCAACGAGCTCAACGTGCTCGTCCTCGATGAACGCCGCGAATGTCCCGATCGCGTTCGAGCCGCCTCCGACGCACGCAACGACGCGCGCAGGGAGCCTCCCCTCGCGTTCGAGCATCTGCGCGCGGGCCTCCGTGCCGATAACCGCCTGTAGATCGCGCACAAGCGCCGGATACGGCGCCGGCCCGACCACCGAGCCGATCACGTAGTGGGTGCTCTCCACGTTCGTGACCCAGTCGCGGATCGCCGCCGAGGTCGCCTCCTTGAGCGTCATCGCGCCGGCGTCGACCGGCTGCACCGTCGCACCGAGCAGCTCCATCCGCTGCACGTTGGGCAGCTGCCTACGCGTGTCCTGAACGCCCATGTACACGACGCACTCCATTCCCAGCAGTGCGCACACCGTCGCGGTCGCCACGCCGTGTTGGCCCGCGCCGGTCTCGGCGATGATCCGGCTCTTGCCAATTCGCTTCGCGAGCAGGACCTGGCCGAGCGCGTTGTTGAGCTTGTGCGAGCCGGTGTGGTTGAGGTCCTCTCGCTTCAGGTACACAGGCCGTCCGGCACGCTCGGACAGCCTGCGCGCGCGGTAGAGCGGCGTGGGACGCCCACCGAAGTCGCGCAGCAGCCCGTCGAGCTCCGACAGGTAGCCCTCGTCGTCGCGAGCCCGCAGCCATGCCTGCTCGAGCTCCGCAAGAGCCGGCATCAGCGTCTCGGGCACGAACTGCCCGCCGTAGGGACCGAAGCGATGCTCGATCGGCGAGTCCGAGTGGCCGCGGTCAGGCCGCGATCCAGTCGCGCCGCCGGCGCTCACGCGGGCTGACCGATCCTCGGCCAGTGCGGCTCGGCCTGGGGACCACCCGGCGAGGCGGCTGCAGCGCCCACCACGACCGCGTTGATGAAGGCCCTGAGCCTGTCCGGATCCTTGCGCCCGGGAGCCGCCTCGGTGCCGCTCGCGCTATCAAGCGCATATGGGCGCGCCAGCGCGATCGCCTCGGCAGCGTTCTCGGCGTTCAGCCCGCCCGAGAGGATCAGCGGGACCTTCGAGCGTCGCGCCGACAGAAGGCTCCAGTCGAACGTCTCACCCGTGCCGCCGCGCAGCGTGCTCCGAGCCGGCGTCCGCGAGCGCGCATCGAGCAGGTGGTAGTCGACGTGAAAGCGTTCGAGGTCGCGCACGTCGCCCGGCCCCGATACCTGGGTCGCCTTGACGAGGCGCGCCCCGGTCCTGCGCGCAACCTCGGCGCAGTAGGCGGGTCCCTCCTCGCCATGTAACTGGACCATGCTCAGTCCCAGCGCCTCGCTCCTCCCGACGACCTCATCGAGCGGCGCGTTCACGTACACCCCACACAGCTCGACCCGGCGTCGAAGCCGCGTCGCGATTCGCTGCGCCTCGGCCAGCGAGCAGCGGCGGGGGCTGCCCTCATAGAAGATCATCCCCAGAGCCCACGCGCCGAGCCCGGCCGCCAGTTCGGCGTCCTCGAGATTCGTTATCCCGCAGATCTTCACCTTCGGAGGCACCTGCTCCATGTGCCAACCGTAGCGACTCCCAGGGCGGGATCCCAGCGGCCTGCCGCAGGCTTGCGGCCTAGCCTTCTGGCGTGTTCGGGTTCGGCACCGAGCTGGGGCGGCTGCCGAGCGTGGCCGTCACGGTCATTTTCTTGTAGCGCCCGTTGCCGGATGCGCGCAGCAGGCCGATGGTCACCGTGTCCCCGGACTTCTCCGCCTCGATGTCGTTTGCGAGGTCTTCAGAGCTCGTGACGGTTTTGCCGTTGATCGAGACGATGATGTCGCCGCCGACCGCCACCTGGCCATCTTCGGTCGTGCTGCTGATCGTCCCACCGCGGATTCCGGCCTTTGCGGCGGCGGTGCCCGGCTGCACGCTCTGCACGAGCGCTCCGCTCTTCACCGGCAGGTTGAGCGCCGACAGCGATCCGTCGATCGTCAGCGACGTCAGGCCGAGGTAGGCGCCGCGGACCGTCGCGCCGGCCTCCAGCTCAGGGATCTCGGCCTTGGCGGTGTTGATCGGCACGGCGAAGCCGATGCCCACGCTGCCGCCGCCGCTGCTGCCGGTCTCGATCTGCGAGTTGATGCCGATCACGCGGCCCGCGGCATCCAGCAGCGGCCCGCCGGAGTTGCCGGGGTTGATCGGCGCGTCGGTCTGCAGCACGTTGTCGATGGTGAAGCCGTTCGGTGCGGTGATCTGCCGCTGCAGCGCCGAGATGACGCCGGTGGTGAGCGTCCGTTCAAGGTCGAACGGGTTCCCGATCGCGTAAACCGGATCGCCGACCTGCACGGTGCTCGAGTCGCCGAGCGTGAGCGGATGCAGGGTCAGGCCGTCTGGATGGATTCGCAGCACGGCGAGATCGTTCGAGGGATCCTTGCCGACGACCTGCGCTTCGACGGACTGACCTTTTTCGAAGCTGACCGTGACCTTGATCGCGTTCTCCACGACGTGATAGTTGGTGAGGATCGTGCCGTTGCCGTCGATCACTATCCCGGAGCCCGTCGCCTGCCCCTGGCGCTGGGTTTCGCCGCCGCCGAAGAGGTTGAACGGGGATTCGCTCTTCTGCACGACCGTCGAGGTGACGAACGCCACGCCGGGAGCGTCGTGGACATAGACCTCGTGCGGCGTCAGCCCACGGATCTGCTGCGAGGCGTTGGAGGGGGTCACGGGAGTGGCCTCGATCGTGGTCACGGTCTTCTGGCTTTCGCCGAGGCCGCCGAACGCGGCCACGACCGCGACCACGACGCCACCGCCGATCAGGGCCGAGAGGAATGGGATCACGAACATGCGTCTCATCGCTTGACAGGATGCTCCGGCGCCATGAAGAGGATCTAAAGGGTGTCGCGAGGGGCGTTAAAAGTTCGCAGCGTGCGCAGCGCGAGGGCAGGGTCCGGCGAGCGCATCAGCGACTCGCCGACGAGCACGGCCTGCACGCCGCGGTCGTGCAGCCTGCGAAGCTGCTCGGCACTCGCGATACCGGACTCTGACACGACGGCGATCCCCGGCGGGACATCGGCCATCAGCCGCTCGGTACGTGCGAGATCCACGCTGAAGTCCCTCAGATCGCGGTTGTTGATCGCGACGATGTCTACACCGAGCGCGAGCGCGCTCGCCAGCTCTTCGCGGTCGTGAACCTCGACGAGCGCGTCCAGGCCCAGCGCACACGCTGTCGCGTAAAGCGACGCGAGCTCGTCGGCCTGCAGCGCCGCGACGATCAGGAGCACGGCGTCGGCGCCGGCGGCGCGCGCCTCGTGGAGCTGGTACGGATCGAGGATGAAGTCCTTGCGCAGCAGCGGCAGGGCGCAGGCGGCGCGCGCGGCGCGCAGATCGTCGAGCGAGCCACCGAAGTTCGGACCCTCGGTGAGGACAGACAGGGCCGCTGCGCCGCCATCGCGGTAGGCGGCAACGACCTCGCCGAGGTCGGGGTTCGCGCGCAGCTCGCCCGCGGAAGGAGAGCGGCGCTTGAACTCGGCGATCACGGACATCCCGGGAGCGAGCAGCGCATCGTGGAAAGGGCGGCCGGCTGTCTCGGAGCGCTGGCCGGCCGGCTCGAGCGGAACCTCGCGCCTGCGGCGCTGCACCTCCTCCCGCGTTTCGGCGAGGATGCGCTCCAGCACCGTCGGGGCACGGGTGCTCATCGAACCGCCTCGGCGGGCGCGTGCCTGCGGCTCGCCTGCAGGTAACGCTCGAGTGCAGCCGCCGCGCGCCCGTCGGCGAGCGCATCGCGGGCGGCGTGCACCCCCTCTGCGATCGTGTCGGCGCGCCCGGCCGCGTAGATGGCGCCACCGGCGTTGATCACGGCCAGCGCCTCCCCCGCCGGGCGCTCGGCGCTCGTGCGCTCGCGCTGCAGGATCGAGCGCGTCACGTGCGCGTTCTCCTGCGGCGTTCCTCCCCGCCAGCCATCCGCGGATGCTGGATCGAGGTCCTTGGCGACGCCGACGTCGCGCGGCTCGAGCACGTATTCGCTGATCTCCTCGCCGTTCACCTCCACCACTTTCGTTGTGGCATCGGCCGAGATCTCATCCAAGCCGTCGTCGCTCGCGACCACGAGCGCTCGATCGACGCCGAGCTTGGCCAGCGCATGAGCTATCCGCCGCAGATAGCGCGGGTCGGAGACACCGATCAGCTGACGGCGGGCGCCGGCGGGATTGGTCAGCGGGCCGAGCAGGTTGAAGACCGTCCGCACGGCGAGCTCGCGCCGGACGGGGACGACGAAGCGGGTCGCCTGGTGGTGGGCCGGCGCGAACATGAACCCGAAGCCAGCCTCTTCGATGCAGCTCGCCACCCCGTCCGGGCTGAGATCTATGCGCGCGCCCAGCGCCTCGAGCACATCGGCCGAGCCAGATCGACTCGTCGCTGAGCGATTGCCGTGCTTGGCGACGGCGCAGCCTGCCCCTGCGGCGATCAGCGCGGCGGTCGTCGAGACGTTGAAGGTGCCGCGCCCGCCGCCGGTCCCGGCTGTGTCGAGCAGGTCCTCGCGCCGGCTCGGCACGTGCGCCGCGAGAGCGCGCATCGTCCGGGCGAGCCCGGCGAGCTCTTCGACCGTCTCACCCTTGGTCCGCAGCGCGATCAGAAACCCCGCGATCTGCGCCTCGGAGGCCTCGCCCTGCATGATCTCGGCGAGCACATCCGCGGTCTCGTCGGCGCTCAGGTCCCTCCCCGACGCCACCGCGTCGATCGCGCGGGTCAGGATCGCGTTGGGCATGGGCTGATGATCATCTCGCGGCAGTCGTGAGGGCTCATTGACGCTCGGTGTCGAGGAAGTTACGCAACAGCTCGCGGCCCTGCTCGGTGAGCACGGACTCGGGGTGAAACTGCACTCCCTCGGCGGGCAGCTCGCGATGACGCAGGCCCATCAGCACGCCCCCACCGCGCGCTGACTCCTCGAGGCAGTCCGGCAGCTGCGGATCGACGACGAGCGAGTGGTAGCGCCCGACCGTCAGCGGAGAGGAGAGCCCACGGAAGATCGTACGGCCGTCGTGCTCGATCGTCGTCGTCTTGCCGTGCACCGGCGGGTGCAGCTTCACAGAGCCTCCAAAGGCCTGCGCAAGCGCCTGATGGCCGAGGCACACGCCGAGCGTGGGAACCCCGGCCTCGGGCATCCGCCGCACGACCTCGAGCGTTATGCCGGCCTTCTCCGGTGTGCAGGGACCGGGAGATACCACGCACCTGTCATATCCTCCGTCAACGAGCTCGCGCACCGTCGCACGGTCGTTTCGCACCGTCTGCACGTCCGCTTCGAGCTCGCCGAGGTACTGGACGAGGTTGTAGGTGAACGAGTCGTAGTTGTCGACGACGAGAACCCTCATGTCCAGTCCGGGTGTTCGCAGGCGAGCGCGATCGCGCGCATCGCGGCCCGCGACTTCGCGACGGCCTCCTCATGCTCGTACTCGGGCACCGCGTCGGCGACTGTGCCACCCCCGGCCTGCACGTGCGCGACGCCGTCCTTGACGACGACCGTGCGGATGTGGATCGCGGTGTCGAGGTCTCCCGCATAGCTCAGATAGCCGATCGCGCCGCCGTAGCCGCCGCGCTTGACCGGCTCGAGCTCGTCGATGATCTGCATCGCCCTGACCTTCGGGGCGCCTGAGAGCGTCCCTGCGGGGAGCACCGAGCGCAGCGCATCGAGCGGGCCGACATCGCGCCGAAGCGTTCCCGACACCGAGGAGACGATGTGCATCACGTGGCTGTAGAACTCGATCTCCATCAGCTCGTCGACGGTGACGCTGCCGTACTCGCAGACGCGTCCGAGGTCGTTGCGCCCGAGGTCGACCAGCATCACATGCTCGGCTCGCTCCTTCTCATCTGCCAGCAGCTCGCGCGCGATGCGTCGATCCTCCTCGGGATTGGCGCCGCGCGGCCTCGTTCCCGCGATCGGCTTGGTGGTGACGTGGCGAGAGGTGACGGTCAGCAGCGGCTCGGGGCTCGCACCGGCGACCTGGAAGTCTCCGAAGTCGAGGAAGTACATGTACGGGCTCGGGTTGACCGCGCGGAGCCCGCGATAGATCGAGAAGGCCTCGACCGGCACGCGACCCGACCAGCGCTGCGACGGCACGACCTGGAAGGCATCACCGGCGTAGATGTACTCGACGATTCGCTTCACCATCCCTTCGAACTGGGCTCGCGACATGTTCGACTCGAACGAGGGCAGCTCGCGAGCGGCGCCCGGGGGCGGCCCGCCGCGCGGGACCGGCCCGGCCAGCACGCGGCGCAGCTCATCGATCGTGCGCGCGGCCTGCTCGTACGCGCGCTTGAGGTCAGGCTCGGACTGGAGGTCGGCATTGGCGAGGATCGTGACGGTGTGCTTGAGGTGGTCGAAGACGACGAGGGCGTCGGAGAGCATCAGCGCCATGTCGGGCAGTCCCAGCGTGTCCGGCGGCGGGTCGCCGAGCGGCTCTACGGTGCGCACGAGGTCATAGCCGAAGAAGCCGACCGCGCCGCCGGTGAACGGCGGCGAGTCGGGCATCGGCGCCTGGTTGAAGCGGGCGACGTGCTCGGCCGCAAGGGCATACGGATCGCCGCCGTTGGCGAGCTCCCAGCGCAGTACCGCGCGCGGGCGGAACCCGATGAACGACCAGCGCCCCACTCGCTGACCCTGATCGGCGGACTCGAGCAGGAAGGCGGGCTCTCCGGGCGCCTGCGCACGCAGCTTCAGGAACGCCGAGACCGGCGTCTCGCAGTCCTCGACGAAGCTGTAACGCAGCGGGATCAGGTTGTGCGCGCTCGCGAGCACCCGCGCCTGCTCGAGGCTCGGCTCCACCGCGACGTCAGCCGCGCGCGTCTCATCGCCGTCGCCGCCGCCAGCCTCGACCGCGATGGAGTCCCCGAGCGGACCGCCTGGCGCGCTAGGAGCGACGGCCATCGAGCACCCGCTCGGCGTCGGCGAGCGAGCGTCCCCGGCTGCGCAGGAGTACCAGCAGGTGATAGAGCACGTCGGCGGCCTCCTCGTCAATCCGCTCGTCCGACTCCTCCCGCGCGGCCCGCGCGACCTCCTCTGCCTCCTCGATCACCTTCTCGCCGATGCGGTCGGGATCGTCAAGCAACTCGACGGTGTACGAGCCCTCGGGGCGCTCCCGCGCACGCTCGCGCAGCGTCCGTTCAAGCGCAGGCAGCGTCTCGTGCGGCGCTCCCGGGTCGACCTCGCCCCGGTGGAAGCACGTCCGCTCGCCGGTGTGACAAGCCGGCCCCGCCGGCTCGACGAGCGCGAGCAGCGTGTCGCCGTCGCAGTCGAGCCGCAGCGAGCGCACGCTCTGCACGTTCCCGCTGCTCGCGCCCTTATGCCACTGCTCGCCGCGCGAGCGGCTCCACAGGTGCAGCTCGCCGGTGTCGCGCGTGCGCTGCAGCGCCTGCTCGTTCATGTAGGCAAGCGTCAGTACCTCGCCGGTGCTCCAATCCTGCACGACGCACGGCACGAGACCGTCACGGTCGTAGGCGACCTGCTGCTCGATGGAATCTGCCGCCGCTTCGCTCATGGCACGATTGTAGGTCGAGCCCGCATGTCCCGGTTTGAGACAGACTTCTACGACGATGCAATCGCTGCTCGAACGCGAGCTGGTCGTGATCACCGGCAAGGGCGGCGTCGGCAAGACGACGATTGCCGCTGCGATCGGTCTGCTCGCGGCGCAGCGCGGCCTGCGCGCGATCGTCGTCGAGGTCGGAGACCAGACGCGCCTGCCCGACCTGTTCGATCACCCAGCGCGCCAACCTGGCGTCGAGACCAAGCTCCAGGAGCGCCTTTCGAGCATCTCGATCGACCCTGATCGCGCCCTGCTCGAGTGGCTGCAGGCACTCGGCGGCCGCGTCTCGGGCAGGCTGCTCGCGTCGAGCAGCACCTTCCAGTACTTCGCAGCTGCGGCGCCGGGCGCCAAGGAGATGGTGAGCATGGTGAAGATCTGGGAGCTCACGCAGGGCCGGCGCTGGCAGCGGCGCGCCGCCGGCTATGACCTCGTGGTCCTGGACGCGCCGGCGACGGGGAACGCGCTCGGCATGCTCGGCTCCCCGCAGACGTTTGGGGCGATCGCGCGCGTCGGTCCCGTCGCCGGGCAATCGCAGCGGCTGCGCGATCTGCTGGAGGATCGCGCGCGCACGGCCTATGTCGCGGTGGCAATGGCGACCGAGATGGCCGTCACGGAGGCCCTCGAGCTGCAGGACGGACTGCGGCGACAGCTCGGGCGGACGCTCGACACGGTGATCGTCAATGCTCTCCTGCCACGACGCTTCAGCGCAGCGGAGCTCCGCCGGATCACGGCGCTGAGCGCGAACGGAGATCTTGCCGGCGCCGCGGCGGCCGGTGGCGCACGGGCAGCCGCTGCTGCGGACGGCGCGCTGAGACGCTCGGCTGCGCTCGCAGCGCAGGCTGTTCACGATCGAGCGCGCTTCCAGCACAACCAGGTCGCGCGCCTGCGCCGGCGAAGCTTCGAGGTCGTGGGCGTTCCCTTCGCATGGGGCGCCGCGATGGATCTGCCGGCGATCGAAAGGGTCGCCGAGCAGCTCGGGCGCAGGCTGTAGGGGAGCGCTCAGAGGACGCTCGGCTCGCGCATTACTACTACTACTAGGTGATGCCGAGGCGGTCTAGCAGACCCTCGTCCGCTCGCCAGTCGCGTCGCACGCGCACTGAGAGTTCGAGATGTACCTGACAGCCCACCTCACGCTCCAGCTCGCGTCGCGCTGCGGTGCCGATCGCCTTGATCATCCGCCCATGCGCACCGATCACAATGCCCTTCTGCGAGTCGCTCTCCACCCAGATCAGAGCTCGCAAGCGCACGAGCTCGACACGCGGCGTGTCGAGCTCCTCGACGACGACCTCGACCGAGTGCGGCACCTCCTGGAAGGTGCGTCTGATGACCGCCTCGCGAACGAGCTCGGCGAGCAGCTGCTCGCGAGGCTGATCGGATCTCGCATCCTCGTCGAACAGGAACGGGCCCTCGGGCATCTGCTTCGCCAGGTGCTCGACGAGCTCGGGAACGCCATCCCCGGTACGCGCTGAGATCGCGAACACGTCATCGCCGACCTCCAGATCGGCAGCCGCCTGCAGCATCGCCATCAGCGGCGCGCGCGCGAGGCGGTCGACCTTGTTCACCGCGATCGTCACCGGGATGTCCACGCCCGCGAGCGCCTTGGCGATGAAGCGATCGCCGGCCCCGACCCCCTGCTCGCCGTTGAGCATCAGCACGGCCGCATCCGAGTCCTCGAGCTCCTGCTGCACGCGCCTGGCCATGCGCGTCGTAAGGGCATCCCGCGGTCGCTGCACGCCGGGTAGATCCACGAGCACCAGCTGGCAGTCGCCACTCCGGCGCACGCCTCGTATCGCCCGCCTGGTCGTCTGCGGCCGGTCGGAGACGATCGCCACCTTCTGACCGACGACGGCGTTGACGAACGTGGACTTGCCGACGTTCGGGCGGCCGGCGAGCGCGACGAAGCCGCCGCGGGTCACCGGCGCTCCCGCTGGAGCAGCCGGGCTTGCAGCGCCAGCATCTCGCCGCCGTCGGCCTCGTGATCCATGCCGAGCAGATGGAGCATCCCGTGCACGACCGCCTCACGAATGTCGCTCGTGTGCGCGGGGCAGATGACCACGTCGCCGAGCTCGCGCAACGCGAATCCGCCGACCTCGCCGGGCAGGCAGGCCGCCTCGCGGCGCAACGCAGCGGCGATCGGCTGCTCGACACCGTCGATCGGAAAGGCGAGCACGTCCGTCGGCTTCGCCTGCCGGCGATGCTCGGCGTTCAGCTGCGCTATCCGTTCCTCGTCCACGAATTCGATCGCCACGTGCCCGTCATGGATTCCAGCGGAGGCGGCGGCCGCCGCACACAGGTGGCGCACCTCGGCGAGCGATGGCGCGCCGATGGCGCGGACCGTGCCGAAAACCTCGACTTCGAGCATCGGAGCTCAGGCGCTGCGAATGGCCGGTCGACCGCCGCCCTGCGCTGCGGCACCCCTCGCCGTCGCCTCAGCGGGCGGCGCGGCCGATCGATCTGGCGCGTCGCGCTGCGAGTGCCCCTCGTAGGCCTCGACGATTCGCTGGACGAGCTTGTGGCGAATGACGTCCTCGCCGCCGAAGCGAACGAACTCGATCCCCTCGATCGCCTCCAGCACATCACCGACCACGATCAGGCCCGACTGCTGCTCGCGCGGCAGGTCCACCTGAGTCACGTCTCCGGTAACAACCATCCTCGACCCGAAGCCAAGCCGCGTCAGGAACATCTTCATTTGCTCGGGGGTCGTGTTCTGCGCCTCGTCAAGGATCACGAACGAGTCGTTCAGCGTGCGTCCACGCATGAAGGCGAGCGGGGCGATCTCGATCACGCCGCGCTCGATGTGCTGGGAGACCTTCTCGGGGTCGATCATGTCGTGCAGCGCGTCGAACAGCGGGCGCAGGTACGGGTCGACCTTGGCCATCATGTCGCCGGGCAGGAACCCGAGGCGCTCGCCGGCCTCGACCGCCGGTCGCGTGAGGATGATGCGGTTGACCTCGTGCCGCGAGAGCGCGGCGGCGGCCATCGCCACGGCGAGGAAGGTCTTGCCGGTGCCCGCGGGCCCCACCCCGAAGGTGATCGTGTTGGCGCGCACGGAGTCGACGTAGCGCTTCTGGTTGACGGTCTTCGGGGCCACGCTCAGCCCGCGGTGGCGCCAGACGACGTCCTCCAGCACACGCGCGGGCGATTCATGGGCGTCGAGCGCGCCCGTGACAGCGGTGATCGTCCCCGGACCGATCTGATGCCCGCGTGCGATCAGGTCGGCCAGCTCGTGGACGACCCGCTCGCCGGCGTGCGTCTCGCTCGCCTCGCCGTCGAACGTCAGCAGGTTGCCGCGCAGGAACACCTTGCAGTCCAGGTACGACTCGAGTGCGCGCAGCACGACGTCCTGGCTGCCGGCCAGCTCGGCCGCGACTTCGTTGGAGAGCTCTATCTGCGTCCTCATCCTTGCAGTGAGGCTCGCACGAGCCCCGATACGCGCTTGCCGTCGGCGCGACCGTCGACGGCCGCCATCGCCTCCTTCATGGCGATGCCCATGTCCTTGGCCGACTCCGCGCCGCTCTCGCGAACGGCGCGCTCGACGATCGCGCGCAGATCCTCCTCGGATAGCTCAGCCGGGAGATAGGCACTGATCAGCTGGGCCTCCGACTCCTCGCCGGAGGCGAGATCGTCCCGTCCCGCCTCGCGGTAGGCCCGTGCAGCCTCCAGGCGGCGCTTGCGCTCGCGCCGCAGCACCACGAGCTCATCATCCGCACCCTCCTTGGCAGCCTTCTGCAACTCGGACATCACCAGTCGCAAGGCACCGACCTTCTGCTTTTCGCCGGCGCGCATCGCGTCGCCGAGGTCGGATTTGATCCTATCGAGCACTTCCATCTCAGATGAGGATACGCCGGACAGCCGATCGCGGAGATGCTTCGTGTCAGTCGGGCCGCTCGAGCAGAGTCGCATGCCGAGACGCCACGGCGGGGAGACGTGACGCCCTCCGGCGATCGGGACGTCCCGGCCACGCGACAGAATAGGGTGCAGCGCGTGAACGACTCGGTATACGCCAACGCTCTCGCACCGTTCCTCGCAGAGGTGCGCAGCCTGCGCCCGCGTGATGTCGAAGTGATCGATGCGCACACGCATCTCGGTCTCGACGAGGATGGACGCTCGCTGACGCTCGAGCAGCTCCTCTCCCAGCTCGATGACGCGGGTGCGCGCCGCGCATGCGTGTTTCCGCTGCACGATCCCGATCGCCAGCCGTCGTATCGCGTGCCGAACGACCGCGTGCTCGCGTGGGCGCGCGAGGCTGACGGCAGGCTGGTTCCATTCTGCCGTCTCGACCCTGCCGAAGACCCGCTCGGCGAGAGCGAACGCTGTCTGGCAGCTGGGGCGCGCGGGATCAAGCTGCACCCGAGGGCTCAGGACTTCGCGTTCGACAGCGTAGAGCTCGACAGCGTCTTCGGCCTCGCTGAATCCGCGGGCGTGCCGATCCTGATCCACGCCGGACGGGGCCTGCCGCCGTTGGCCGAGGGGCTCGTCGACCTCGCCGTGCGCCATCCGCATACGGTCCTGATCCTCGCGCACGGCGCGATCTGCGACCAGGGGATCCTCACAACGCGGCTCGCCGACCACCCGGGCGTGCTCTATGACATCTCCTGCTTCTTCCCGGTCGACGTGATCGAGCTGTTCGCGCGCGTGCCCGCCGAGCGGATCGTCTTCGCCTCCGATCCACCGTACGGCCTGCCGGCGACATCCCTCTACATGGCTCTGCGTGTGGCCCGCCATGCGCGCCTCGACGAGACGGCCACCAGGGGCGTCCTCGGCGGCACGATGGCGGCACTGCTGGACGGCCACGCGCTACCGCCGATCTCCGCGGCGCGGCGAGGGGACTCGATCGTTCTCTCAGGCCGGCTCGCGCGGGTCTACGGCTACGCGAGCCTCGTCGGGCCGGCGCTTTTCGGCGGGGCCATCGATCAGGCGCGCGCGATGCTCGACATGGCGATCGCAGCCTGCCGCGACCCGGACCCTGGGTCGGTCGGTGAGGCGCTCGACACGATCGGTGCCGCGCTGAGCGGCGCAAGCGCCCTGCTCGAGGCGGAGGGTGGCCTGCGGGCGGCGATCGACCTGGTCTACCGCTCTATCGTCCGCGCCGCCACCGAGCTGCCCGACGGGGCGTGATCAGCGGGCCTGCAGCCAGACGGTCGCCCACCCCCCACTCTCGCGCCGCTCGCGCTCGCGGAGGTCGAGGGCCTCGCCGAACGCGCGTGCGAGATCATCGACCTCGTCGCGCAGCAGTCCGCCGGCAATGAGATGCGTGGGCGCCGAGTGCATCGTGCGGGCGAGCTCGAGCAGGAGCGGATGCAGGAGGTTCGCGACCACGACGACCGGCCCGGCTTGCCGACCTCCGGCGTCGAACCAAGGGAGGGACTGCGCGCACAGATCGAAGCGGCGAACCTCGATCGCGGCGCGGTTCTCGCCAGCGTTCTGACGCGCCGCCTCGACGCTCTCGCGCTCATGGTCGAGACCGAGCACGGGGTCAAAGCCGAGTCGCGCGGCCGCGATCGCCAGCACGCCCGAACCTGTGCCGACGTCCAGCAGCGCCCCTGACGCCCGCTCGCGCGTCGCCAGCTCGAGCAGCAGCTCGAGGCACATGCGCGTGGTGGCGTGGCCGCCGGTTCCGAACGCCTGCCCCGGGTCGATGACGATCTCCTCCACGTGGCCGCGCGGCGAAGCACAGGACTCCTCCCACGGCGGTCGCACGTGCAGGGACGGCACCGCCCGATCCCCGCGCTGCCGCAGCGTGGGCGGCTCGATCAACACCGGCTTGTGGAACTGCCGCCAGCGTTCATGCCAGTCATCCGGTATCTCAGTCGTTGAGACGCGTACGAGCGCATCGCCCACAGCGGCGTTCAGGTCGGGCAAACGCGGTAGCTCACCCGGCGCCCCGTACACAGCAAACTCGACAGCGCTCGCGCCGAGCTGAAGCTCTTCGACCCCGGCCGGGACGAGCTCGAGCAGCTCGGCGAGGACGAGCTCGGCCTGATCGCGCCGGACGCGGACCGCGAGACGGATCACGCCGCGCGGCTGCCGAGGGCGCGCCGCAACTTGGCGAAGATCGATTCCTCCGAGCGCAGGTTCTCTTCGGTGAGGGTCTCGTTGAGGCGTTCGAGCAGCCCACGCTGCTCATCATCGAGGTGGCGCGGAACGACGACGTTGACGACTACGCGCAAAGCTCCGCGGCGGCCGCGGCCGAGCGCCGGCATTCCCTCGCCATTCACCGTGAGGACCTCGCCCGGCTGCGTGCCTGGCGGCAATGCGACGGACACCGTGCCCTCCAGCGTGGGCACCTCGAGGGTCGAACCGAGCGCTGCCACCGGGGCGGCGACGTCGAGGGACGTGATCAGATCATCGCCCTCGCGCACGAAGCGCTCGTCCTCGGCGACATTCACGATCACGTACAGGGCACCTGCCGGAGCACCGGTCTCGCCGGCGTGCCCGCGGCCTGCGAGCCGGATCCGCTGCCCATCGGAGATACCGGACGGCACGTCGACGTCCAGCTCTCGGCGCTTCGTCACGAGCCCTCGCCCGCGGCAATCACGACACGGCTCTCTGGCCACGCGACCGTCTCCATGGCAAGCGTCGCACACGATCGTGCGCACCATCTGTCCCAACGGCGTGCGCGTTACCGCCTGCAGCTGGCCGGCGCCAGCGCAGCGTTCGCACGTCTCGATCGGTGTGCCGGGCTCCGCGCCATTCCCATGGCAGCGCTCGCAGCGATCGACCGCCTTGAAGTCGACCCTCTTGCTCACGCCGTGCGCGGCTTCGACCAGGTCGATGTCGATCGCAACCGCTATGTCCCCGCCCTGCGCCGGGCCGGCGCGCCCGGCCGAGGCGCCGAAGAACGCGTTGAACAGGTCGCCGATCGATCCGAAGCCCTCGAAGTCCGGCGCGTATCCACCGGACCTGAGCCCCTCGTGGCCGTAGCGGTCGTACGTCGCGCGTCGCTCGGAATCAGACAGGATCTCGTAGGCCTCGGCCGCCTGCTTGAACTTCTCCTCGGCTTCAGGATCGTGCGCGTTGACGTCTGGGTGCAACTCCCGCGCGAGTAAGCGAAAGGCCTTCTTGATCTCCTGCTCAGAGGCGTCGCGAGTGACGCCGAGCACCTCGTAGGGATCGCTCGCCATTCCCGCCTTGTCAGTTCTCGGCATAGGCGTCTTCGACGAAGCGCGACAGCTCGTGGGCGGCCTCGCGCACGGTCGCGATTGCATCGGCGTAATCCATCCGCACGGGCCCAATCACCGACACGGTCCCCAACTTGCGCTGAGCCATCCCGTAGCCCGTGGCAACGACCGCGAGCGAGCGCATGGCGGGAAGCTCGTTCTCATGCCCGATTCGCACGTACACGCCAGGCTCGGCGAGAGCCTCGCGCAGAATCCGCAGCAGAGCGACGCGGCGCTCGAGCAGCGCGATGAGCTCGTTGACCTGCGTGGTGTCCTCGATCAGCCCCGATGAGAACAGCCTTGCCGTCCCCTCCACGTAGAGGGCGTCTGCGGCGTCGGAGGCAAGGCTGCTGAACGCCGGGCCGAAGCGCTCGAGGAAATCGAGCTCCCTCGCGGACAGGCCCGGCTCAACGAGACGCTGGTGAACCATACGCGCGCCCAGCTCCAGGCCGACGAGCCGCTCGTTCAGATACTCGCCCGCCCATGCGAGCAACCCCGGGTCGACCGAGCGCTCGAACGTCGCGAGCATCTTCGAGACGCCGCCGGTCGAGGTGATGATCACGATGAGCACGACCTGCGGCTGCAGCGCCAGCACCTCGATTCGCCGAATCGTCGCCGTGTTCAGCGACGGCGCAGAGACCACCGCCAGCAGATTCGTCATCTGCGAGAGCGTCTCGGTCGTCGCGCGCATCGCCTCGTCGACCTCTCGCCGGATCAATGACAGCTCCAGTCGCGGTTCAGGCGGCGCGAGCGCCCGACCGGAGCTGAGCATGCGATCGACCAGGTAGCGATGACCCGCGTCGGTGGGCACACGGCCAGCGGAGACGTGCGGGTGAGCGAGCAGACCGTACTCCTCGAGCAGGGCGAGTTCGTTACGAATGGTCGACGGCCCGCAGTCGAGATCGGGATCGGCCGCGACCGACCGCGACGCCACCGGCTGCCCAGTCTGCAGGTACTCGTCGACCACCTTCCAAAGAATGCGCTCCTGGCGAGTGCTCAGCATGGATGTGATTGTAGGCGGCGTGCTTACGCCGGCCAGCCGCAGGCGCTAAAGCTGCAGCTCGGCCTCCGCGTTGCGAATGATCTGCTTACCCGCCTGCTCCGCGACCGTGTCGACGAGAACGCCTCCATCGCTCGCCTCGCGGACCGTCCCGGTGACCACGACCTCCTGCTCGGGCAGCCCCATGCCGCGGAACTGGACCGAGAGGCGCTTGAGGTGCTCTGGACCTCCAGCTGCCTCCGTCTGGGCGCGAGCGACCTGGGCCATCGTCCACAAGCCGTGCAGGATGCGTCCCGGCAGCCCCACCGCGCGCGCGAACTCCTCGTCGATGTGGATTGGGTTGAAATCACCAGAAGCGCCCGCATAGCGCACCGTGAGGTACTTGTCCGGTGTGACCCTGAGCTCGGGAATCTCTGATCCAACCTCGAGATCGGCCATCACACTCAAACTCCTCTCACGATGTTCGTCCACGTTCCGCGGCAGACCTGCTCGCCTCGCTGGTTGACGGAGATCGACTCGAATACGTAGTAGCCGCGACCATCGCGCTCTGCGATGTCCTTGACGCTAGCCGTCGTGGTGATCTCGTCTCCCGCGACGACCGGCGGACCCCATACGAACTCCTGAGCGCCGTGCACCATCATCGCGAAGTTGAGGCCGATCTCCGGGTCGAATATCAGCGGACCAACCGACGGCGCGCTGTACACGACGGCGAACATCGGCGGGGCGACGACGTCCGCGTAGCCGGCTGCGCGAGCGGCATCCACATCGAGGTGAACCGCGTTGTTCTCACCGACTGCACGGGCGTACTCCTTGATCTTCTCGCGGCCCGCCGCATACAGCGCGGGCTCGTAGGTCTTGCCGATCGCTTTGGTGTTGACTGGCATCGAGGCGGGGCTCCTTGCGAGCTGGACTGATGTCGGGCTGCTGTGCGGCGCGCCAGTTTACGCAGCCGGCGCTCAGCAACGCCCCGCGGCCCCCCTTGGGCAGGGTCCGTCACGGTCGTTAAACGCGAAAGCGCCGCCGGAGCGCCTGCAGCGAGAGCGCTCGCTGAGCGCCCCGCTGCAGTGCCTCACGACGTGGTCGCGCCCAGTTCGACGCGGTCCTAGAAGACCGTCTCCTCCTCCGCGCCCACGCCGACGAGCTCGCTCTCGCCTTCAGCGCGATCGCCCGGGCTGTCAAGGAACTGGACGGTGTCGGCGACGATGCTCACGGCCTGACGTTTGTGCTGATCTGCCGTCTCCCACTCCCGCCACTCGAGGCGGCCGTCAACCGCGATTCGACTTCCCTTGCGGATGTAGTTGTTGACGCTGTCTCCCGACGCCCCGTAGACGTTGACGTCGAAAAAGTTGGGCCGCTCGGCGAACTCGCCACTGGCTTCGCGCCGGCTCGAATTGCAGGCGATCCGCAGGCTGCAGACGCTTGCTCCCGATGGCAGCGCTCGCAGCTCCGGGTCACGCGTGAGGCGGCCCACCATGACGACGCGGTTTACGGCGAAGTAGGACATGTGCATGCTCTCCATTAGTCGGTGGTTGACCCCCCGCCGAGCAAGCTACGCATCGCCTGGGACGGTTCTCGCGGGCGGCCACGAGCCTGAGCCGACTGTGCGAGCGCTTCGAGCGGAACGACCACGACCCGTTCACCCGCGTTCGCCTTATCGATCGCCCGCCCGATCGCGCGCTCGACGTCCGGCGGGGCGAGATAGAGCACGCCGGCCACGCACCTGCAGCGCGCCCAGGCTCGGCATATCTCGCGCAGGCGCCGTGGCGCCTTGATCGTGAGCTCGACCTCGACCGCGACCGGCAGCCCGTGCTCGGCCTCATTCGGCCATAGCACGAGGTCGGGCCGATGTAGCTGCGGACCGCCGTCGGGCGCCACCCCGAGACGCGCGCTCGCCAGCTGGCCGCCGTGTTCCCTCTCGTCACGGCGCAACTCGCGCTCTCCCAACACGCGGTGCCCCGGGTAGCAGCGCTCCAGCGCAGCCGCGGCGGCGGCGCATGCAATCGCATGTGCGGCGTTCGCAGGGCTCAAGCGGCACGGATCGAGCCCCCGCACGCCGGAAGCTCGCAGGCCCGCTCGCGTGATCGTGTAGAGCGCCGGCTGCTCTGCGAGCGGACGCATGCGCGTGAGCAGCCGGTCGCGTTCGGCGGCGATCAGCCGTGCGCGGGCCGACGCCACCGTCGTGCCCTGACGCTCGGCCAATGCCTCAGCGGTGACGGCGCCGAGACGCGCCGTCCACTGCAGGATCGCCACGCGCTCGGGCGAGCGCGCGCTTGCTGATTGGACCATCGGTCCTCCTTCGTGTCGTGTTTGACTCCGGCCTTGCTCGACCGGAGGAGAACTACGCGCGGCGGGTGCCCGCCGGCTCAGCGAGTCAGGGCCGGCGAGAGGATGCGTCCGACTCGCACCCGGTTTTCGCCGCCGAGAACGATCACCGCGGCCCATCCCGGGTGAAGGTTCATCACCTCGCCGGGATCAAGCACGGGCTCGCGCATGCGTGTGCGCGTCGTTCTTCCATCACTGTGCCGCGCGACCCTCCAGGATCCTCTGGTGCCGGCCACGCTCGTGATCATGTCGGCCGAGCCTGGGACGACCTGGCGGTGCGCTATGAGCACCGACAGGTTTCCCATGACCTGCTCGAGCATTCCATGCCTGCCGGGTAAGCGCAGATCCGAGAGCTCTTGCGTCCCCAGCAGGAGGTTCAGACCCGCGGAGCGCGCTCGGCCGAAGAGCCTCACCACCTGCTCGGCAGCTACCGCCGAGAACTCGTCGATCACCACGAGCGTCGGCACCGGCCGCCCCTGCAGGGCAGCGGCCGCCGTCAGCAGATCCTGGACTATCGCCGCACCGAGGATCTGCGTGAGCAGCGGCCGGCGGTCAGATTCGAGATTGAAGTAGACCACCGTCCGGGCGCGCACCGCCTCGAGCAGGTCCAACCGCATGGCACACGGCGTCTGCGGGTCGAGCCAAGGTCCCACGTCCGACTCGGTCAGGATCGCCAGGCGGTCGCGGACGCCCGCGAGATCGCTTCGCTGCCGTGCTGTCAGCGAATCGAGATAGGCATGCGTCACAACGGCATCCGACTCGGGGAGACGCCGCGCGAGCGTCTCGAGTCGGTCTGGATCGAGGTGCTCGACGACGCTCCGGAGGCTGACCTCGGACCCGTCGTGGCGCAGGGCGCGCACGGCGTGGCCGAGATAACGCTGAGCCTGGCGCTGATAGTGCGGCTCGCTAAAGCGCTCGCCCGCAAGAGCCTTGTCGGCGATCTCGGTCTCGCCTCCCCGAGCGTACGGGTTGTAGACCGACGGGCCGTCTGGCGTCCATTCGACGTACTGCCTACCGGCGGCCATCGCCGCGGCGCGCAGCTCTTCGCGCATCGCGCCATCACCCTTTGGGTCGACCACGATCGCCCCCATCCCACGTTCGATCGCGCGTGCAGCGAGCCAGGTCTGCGTGATGGTCTTCCCCGAGCCGGTGGCACCGACGACGAGCGTGTGCCTGCCGCCTGCGCCGCCGCCGAGCGGGACCGATATCGGCCGACGGCTCGCATCTATGCCGAGGATCAATTCCTGACCGCGAAGCCAGGCCTTCGGTCCAGTGGTTTCCCAACGGCGAAGCTCAGCCTCTCGCCACAGTCTGCGCAACAGGTCGACCGCTGAGCGCCGGCGGGCGGCGACCTTCGCAATGTCTGCGCCTGCGTCGAGGTCTTGCCGATGCCAGTGGCGGCCCCAGGCGACGGCTGAGAGGCCAGCAACAGCAAGTGTGCATGACTGGCCTCCAAAACCGGATGGCGCAAGCAGCAGCGGAACAAACGACGTCGCAGCCCAGCTCCAGTGCAGATGCCGGCCGCGGAGCGCCCGGGCGAGAAAGATGCCGATCAGCAAACCGAGCACGCACTCGACTGTCGTGCTCGCCAGCCACTTGGCGGCCTGCTCGATCGGCGCCTCGGGAGCTATGCCCGATTCGGGGAATGGGTTCGGTGAGGCCATTGCGGCGCTCCTCTCTGTGCGGGCTACCCGAGAGCAGCCCCGTGTACGGACCGGACGAGCCGGTCACGGTGGATAACGAACGACGGCGGGCGCGAAAGCCCGCCGTCGCGGTGTTGCTCCTGCGTTGAACCGGGCCGTTGGGGCCCGGTCACGATTCGGCCGGCCGGCAGTTGTCTGCCGCTTGCCGCACCACTCGGTTCAGAGCAGGCGGTAGCCGACCCCCCAAACGTTGATCACCCAGCGGCGGCTGCCGTCCAGGTCGAGCTTGTGACGCAACCTGCTCGCGTGGCTGTCGAGGGTCCTCGTCGATCCGCTGCAGCGATAACCCCATACCGCGCGAAGCAGCTCCTCCTTCGCGAAGACCCGTCGAGGATCGCCGGCGAGGTGCGCCAGCAGCTCGAACTCCAGCCGGCGCAGTCCTATGGGCTGATCGTTAAGACTGACCGCGCGGGCGCGCGCGTCGATCCTGAGCGGTCCCACCACGAGGATCCGTCGGTGCACTTGCGCGATCTCGGTGCGCCGAAGGATCGCCCGTAGCCGCGCTCGCAGCTCGAGATAATGGCGCGGCCGGGCCAGAAAGTCATCCGCCCCCGTTTCGAATGCGCGAAGCATCTCGAGCTCTTGGGCCTGCGAGCCGAGGACGATGGCCGGCAGCGCAGGGTCCCACGGAGCGTTGCCGGAGTCGGGGTCGCGTATCTCGGCGAGAAGCTCCAGCGCTCCCCGAGGGCATTCGAGCCGTCCGAGCACCGCCAGCCTCGGGGCGCACATACCAGCGAAGACCCGCGCATGCTCGGCGCTGCGCGCGAGCTTGACCTCGTATCCGTCGGCGGTCAGCTGGTCTGCGATCGATCGACCCAGGTCGCGGTCTGACTCGACCACGAGAATCGGCGCTTGCCAGAAACTGTCACCGTGGCACTCCGCCGCCGGCTCGATGCCCGCATACGCGCTCGCGAGGCGAGCCTGCCGGCCGGTGTGCGGTGAGAGCTGGTGAACGAAACTCGAGCGAGCGATCACAGTTCCACCTCGCGTGGCGCGACCCCGAGGCCACGGCGCGCGATCAGCGCAAGGACGTCGGTGTGAATCCAAGGCGTGGGACCGCCCTGACCAGCCTCGGGGAGAAGTCCGAGGCGGCGAGCCAACCAGCTCGTCTCCCCGCTTTCATTGCCTTTGCGGTCGCGCTTGACGCGCCCGCAGCGGATCGCTATCTCGCTCATGCTGAGCTGCCGGCACTCGAGGTGCTCGAGGACTGCTTCGCGCAGCCCGCGATTGAGGACGATCGGGCTGTTCTGGACCCTCGCGAGCTCCGCCCTCAGGACGGTCGTCGAGACCTCTGGGTCGGAACCGTGCAGAGCAAGCGCCCGCAGCGTGAGTGCACGCATAGGCTCGTAGCTCTCGAGGCACGCGACCGTCTCGCGCAGGCTCATAACCTCCTTTCGCTCGCCGGCATCCGTGCTCAGATCCCTGTACCAGCGCATCTCCGGAATCGACATTCCCGTCTGGACGGGCTCGAGCCGGAAGCGGTGTCCGTGCTCGTCGATCAGCTCCGCGTCGGAGATGGTCGCGACGGCTCGCGCCTCTTCCTCGGCCAACGGCACCGTGTGCGCATCCTGCGCGGTCACGAGGCGACAGCGAAAGCGATCAGTTTGGACGTCCTCGACGTAGCAGCGGCAGACGAGCGCGGCGTTCTCGGCGGGCTCATCGGCGGCCAGATGTGCCACCAGACGACGGTCACCATGCGTGGCAGCGTCTCTGTCCACGACAAGCACGCTTCCGGACGCTCCCGGTCTGGCGAACACCTCGCGAGGGTGACCGCGCGAGTCCAGATAGCGCGCGAGCAGATTGCGCTCGCGGCCGACAGCCCGGCGCCGCGCGTGACCTCGATCTGAAGACGGCGATGTGCCAGGTTGATGCGCGGGTCGGCGCGATGCGTGAGGCTTGGAGGAGAGGATGGGCGTCATGGCTGGCTCCTGGGCTGTCTGGTCGCGGACACCGCCGCACACGGACGGTGCGGAGGGTTTTGTGGGGCGTCCTTGTAGGAGCCCGGCGGTCAGCCGTCAAGCGGTGGGCGTAGCGTCCGATGGACGACGAGCCGCAGGTCCGAGCCCCCTTAAGGGGTCTCGGAAACGCGCGATTTCGGCCGCGCTCAGTCTTCAAAGTTGGCGCGAAAACGCTCATCCCACGACAGTCGCCGCGCGTCTGCTGACGGCTGGACCGATCTACTGAAGGGCTCGCCGATGACGAGCTGTGTGCTGTGTGCGCCGAGGCCGCACGGCTCAGGGAAGGAGAGGTGGAAGACCGCGAGCGTAGCCGCTTCGCGGCAACGCGTCACCCAGGCGAGACGCGGCGCCTTCGAAGCAAGCGCAGTCGCCCGCCCCTGTGTAGCGCCGGTTCGCTCTGTGACGCGAATCTATCTCCGAACCATGCGCAGTTGCGCCATGCACGTGGGCGAGGGCGACTGCGGGCGCAGCGTCCCACACGGCACGGCAACTGCACGGATCGGAGCTCCGCGCACGCGTACAGTCGGCCCAAATGCACGGGCGCTCGCGCGTCAGGTCGATCCATCTGGGCTTTGGCCGAGGAGGAGATCGCGGCCGAACGGGTCCTTGAACGTACGCAGCGGTTGACGAGGGCCAGGCGGATCTATGCCGCGGGCGGCGGCGCCGCCCGCGGCGCGCGCCGTGTGTTCTTCGACGAACCTAGCGATCAGCTCCGTGAGCCGCTCGGGCTGGTCCTCGGGGACGAACGCGCGGCTGTTTGGGATCTGCTCGAGGCGGGCCCCGGGGATGATCGCGGCAAGGCGCTCGGCGAAGCGCAGTGGGAACGTGAGGTCGTCGGTCGCCCAGGCGAGGAGCGTAGGTAGCGGTCGCTCGTGCAGGCGTGCTGCGGCGCCGAGTGTGTCGTGGTTGTTGATCGCCTTTATGGTCGCGACGACGTCGGCGCGTACGGCGCGCTCGCCGAGCGGCGCGACCCACGCCGCTGTGAGCTCGTCGGGGATGGGCTGGTGACTGAGCATGCCGAAGCCGAGCGGCGAGCGGCGAACTCGCGCCGGGCGCAGTCCGCGGGCGATGAGCGCGTAGGCGCCTGGAACGTGCGCGAGCCACTGCAGAGGGCGAAGCACCGGCGGCAGGAAGTTCTCGAGGCAGTCGCAGTTCGTGAGCACGAGCCCGCGCAGGCGCTCGGAGCGCTCGCTCGCCAGGATCTGGGAGATCGCGCCTCCGGTGTCGTTGGCGACGATCGTCACGCTTTCGAGCTCGAGCGCGTCGAGGAAGTCGGCGATCAAGTGCGCGATGCCCCGCGGCGAGCGGTCTGCGCCAGGCTCCAGCGCGGTGTGGTGCGAGCCGAGCGGCCAGTCGGGAGCTATGCAGCGGTACGCGGTCGCGAGCCGCGGGGTGACCTTGCGCCACAGACGTCCGTCGACGAGCAGCCCGTGAACGAACACGAGGGGATCGCCTTCGCCCTCATCGCGGTAGTGGACCGTGCCCTGTTTCAGTGTGATGCTCGTGTGCATCGTCCGCGACCTCCTCTATCGTGATGGTTTACGTACAGGCAGTACCTAATCTACATACAAACTGCATGCATGTCAATCGTCAAGCGGCGCGTTCGGCGTCGACACGGGCCAAGCTGATCCGCGCCGCGAGGACCCTGTTCGCCCGCAAGGGCTACGCCGGCGTCGGGACCGAGGAGATCGTGCGCCGCGCGGGGGTCACGCGCGGCGCGCTCTACCACCAGTTCCCGGCGAAGGAGGATCTCTTCCTCGCCGTGTATGAGCAGGTCGAGCAGCAGCTCACCGAACGCGTGGCGGGGATGCTCGCCGAGGTCGCGAGCCCGTTCGCAGCGATGCGCGCCGGTATCCGAGCCTTCCTCGAGGCGTGCCGCGCGCCGGAGGTGCAGAGAATCGTCCTGATCGACGGTCCGGCCGTGCTCGGCTGGGAGCGTTGGCGCGAGGTCGCAGAGCGCAACGGGCTCGGATTGATGGAGACAGCAATCCGCGCCGCGGTCGATGCCGGGGAGATCGCTCCAGTCGCCGTCGAGCCGCTCGCTCACCTACTCATGGGCGCGCTTGACGAGGCCGCGCTACTCGTTGTGCGAGAACCCGCCACGACCGATGCGGTGGCCGCGACATTCGAGCGTCTCATCGAGGGACTGCGTATCGTCGGAGCTGCGAAGGACGGCCGTCAGTGAGTGACACGACGAGGCGACGACAATGGACGAGGAGAAGGCGCCCGGCCCACGGGTCTCCAACGTCCACTTGGCGACCTGCACGTTGGCCGGCGACATCTCGTACCCGCCGCGCCGGGGCAAGCGCAGCGAGGGTGCTCGCTGTCGCAGGGCTCATGTTTTTAGCGGGCGCGGCTGAAGCACCGAGCGCACAGGCCTCGGGCTCGCGCTTTTCGGTCCCGGCGTCGGCGCGGCAGCTCATCGTCGTCTCGAGCCCGACATATGCTCCGGCCGACTACCTCGCGAGCTTCCGGAGCTTCCAAAGGCCGAATGCCTCCTCGCCCTGGAAGCCGGTGTTCGCGGCCTGGCAGGCCGAGATTGGCTCGGGCGAGCTCCGTGACATCCGTCGCGAGGGCGACCACGCGACCCCGACGGGCGTATACCCGCTCGGTCTCACCATGTACGGGAACGAACCGAATCCCGGCGGCCTGCACGCGACCTACCGCCGTCTCGTCTGCGGCGACTGGTGGGACGAGGATCCCTACAGCGCGCAGTACAACCGGTTCGTGCATGTGACGTGCGGCTCGACACCGTCTTTTGCAGCCTGGTCGGAGGCGCTCTGGACCGAGACGAGGGCCTATCCCTACTTCGCGGTTATCGACTACAACGACAACCCGACAGTCTCAGGTCCCGACGCGCCCGGCGCCGGGATCTTCCTGCACGCCTGGATGGAAGAACCGACTGAGGGATGCGTTGCAGTGCCTATCCCGGATCTACTGCACGTGCTGCGCTGGCTGGACCCCGCGGATCACCCGTTCATCGACATCGGCACCGTTGCCGAGGTCGGCCGCGTGCCACCGGCGCCGCTCTAGTAGCCACCGGATCTGCGAGCCGGAACTCCTCACCACATCGGCTACTCCGATACGCCGACGGCCGCCTCGGTGCCCACCGCTCTTGTCGATTTCCCGGAGCTACGGCTGCGGCGCGGGGGTGGGCGATCTCAGCTTGCTTCGGCCGCGTTGGACTCCGGAGCGAGGCCGAGGTCGGCGAGCGCGCGCTCGCGGTCGAAGTAGTTGACGATGCGGGTCACCTTGTTGTCACGGATGTGGAACAGCGCCGCTGGCCGCATTTGCATCTGCCCTAGCTCAATTCCGCTCGTTTTCCCGCGCCCCAATAACGATCTCCACGTTCGCCTCCGACACCGCTACAGCTCCTCGTCGTCGAGCTGCCGCCGGGCTTCCCCGAGCAGCAGCTCGACGAGCAGCACATCGCGCCATACACCGTTCAGACGGCCGTGGCGCGAGTGAAGCCCGACCTCGCGGAATCCAAGACGCGCGACGAGGCGGCGGCTCGCCTCGTTCTCCGGGAACAGCTTTCCAAGCAGCTTGTAGAGGCCGGCGCGCTCGGCTTCTAGGGCGAGAGCACTCGCGAGCGCGGTCCCGGTTCCGTGACCGCGGCGCTGTTCGGCGACGTACACACTGGCCTCGCCCACCCCGCGGTAACAGGGCCGCGAGCTGTACGGCGCGATCCTCGCCCAGCCAATGACCTCACCAGCTCGTTGTTGAGCGACCAGCACGGGCAGGTCCGGGGGGCCGAACCAGTCCGTGATGTCGGCTGGCGTTCGTAGCTCGGTCTCAAACGTCGAGGCGCCACCCGCGATGCCCTCGTTGTAGATCGCTGCTATGCGCTTGGCATCGACTGATGTGGCGCGCCGCAAGGCAACCGCTGCGGGATCGTCAGCCATCGTCGATACCCATATCAGCACCGCGTACCACGATCAATGGCCAGGGCGCCCGGCGCTCGGGGCTACTTGTTGTCTAACGGGCCGCGGGTTGTCGCGCCCTCAGCATGACGACGCTGGTAGCGAGGATCCACGCAAAGAACGTCGCCGGTACGGCGACGATAACCGCGCCCTCGAGCGACAGGAAGCTGCCGTGGCTCACGAACGATGCGGCGATTAGGATGTGTGCGTCGACTGCGAGCACGGCGAGCCAAGCAGTCCACGCGGGGAGGCATCTGTGCCGGAAGACGAGCGCGGCGTACGCCCCGAGGCAGACGGCCGTGGGGATCCCTGACAGCGCGAGCAGTGCGAAGGTGATGTCACTGAGCGATGCCGCGAAGGCTGGTTGTTGGGGGCGGTAGCTCATCACGCCGGCGCTCGCGAACGCGGCGAAGATGAGCACGGCGAGCGCGATCGCGCCGAAGGCAAAGACCGCAGACAGGGGCTGGGGCGCCGGCTCGATCTGGCGCAGCCACGACCAGAGGCCGCCGGCGAAGCACAGGAACAGTCCCATCGCGAGGCTGTAGATGTAGAGCGACGCGATCGTCCGTCCGTGGTTCGCTTGAAGGTAGGCCGCGACGTGGGCGGCAGGGGCGTTCGTCCCGGGTGCGTTCCACAGGGGCGGCGCGACGAACGCGGCGAGGATGATGAGCGTGAAGCTCCCGAGGCCGGCCAGCGCGACCAGGCGCGTCGCTCGCGCGGTCAGCGGTGTGCCGAGCAGCGCGGACGGGTATCCAGACCTGGGGGGCGGTTCCAGCGATGCGTCGAGCGTTGCCATTGCACTCCTCCGTCCGTCGGTGGTGGGTTGAGGCGACCGACGGTGACAGCTGCAGTGAGGCTTGTCGATTACCCGCGAGGTAGGTTCCGCAACGCCTCGGCCGTCGCGGCGTCCGCAGGGAACGCCAGCTCGATCGAGAGCTCAGAGGTCGTCACCTCGACCGCGGTGCCGAAGGTGGCGACCGTCGCGAAGAACGACAGCTCACGACCCTCCGGGCCAAGCATCCGTATCAGAGGTGTGAGAATTTGCCCTGCGGCCGCTTCGGCGGCCGCATGTTGCTCGTACTCGGGTGCGGGGTAACCCGTCACCTCGTCGAGAAGCGAGGTGAGATCAGGGTCCCCCGTGATGGTGACCTGACGCGCGAGCCGCCCGATGAAATACGCTCGCACCTCCCCGAGGTTCACGATCCACTGGGCCAACCCGCGCGGGTGCAGGCCGGCTCGCATCACGTTGACAGGCGGCTCCAACAGCGCGGGGTCGACCCACGCCGCCAGTGCCGCCATCGCGGAGTTGGCAGCGATGAGGTTCCAGACGCGGTCGACGACGAGCGCTGGATAGGGCTCGTGTCCCGTGAGGATCAAATCGAGCGCCTCCCGCACCGGCGCGAGCTCCGGGTCCTCCAGCGAGCGCACGGGGAACGCGGGGGCGTAGCCGGCGGCGAGCAGCAGGTGGTTGCGCTCTCGGAATGGGACGTCCAGCTGGTCGGCGAGCAGCAGCACCATCTCCGGGCTCGGTGTCGAGCGGCCGGTCTCGACGAAACTCAGATGCCGGGCCGAGATCCCAGCATTGAGCGCCAGATCGAGCTGGGTAAGCCGCCGCCGCTTGCGCCACTCGCGCAGCAGGGGCCCGACCCGTGGCTGGTAGCTGATGCTCGCCATCTCGTGGTTGCCGACTCTAGCTGTGGCGCTCCGACGTTTCGATTACCCCGCAGGTAATCGACAGGACGAGCCGTGAGGTCCGCGACAGGACGAGCCGTGACGTCCGGACCGCCACCAGCCTGGCGTGCGCGTCACGCAGTGGCTAATGCGCAAATGGCATACGACGAAGACCTCGCCGATCGAATCCGAGAGCTCGTCCTCACGGAGGAGGGCGTCACGGAGCAGCGCATGTTCGGTGGCTTGGCATTCTTGATCGATGGCAGCATGTCCGTGAGCGCGAGCGGCCAGGGCGGCCTGATGCTCCGCGTCGACCCGGGCGAACCGATGCGCTTCTCCGCATGCCGCATCCACGCTCTTTTGAGATGCGCGGCCGCGTGATGCAAGGATGGCTTCGGGTCGACGCTCAGGGAGTGAAGACCAAGCGCCAGCTCGAACGGTGGGTCGCGCGCGGGATAGCCTGCGCGCGATCGCTGCCAAGCAAGCCGTAGATCGCACTCGAGGGCCGCGACGTCTACGCTGGCAGCAGGCGGCCGGCTCGTTTGAGGTTCCCGACCGCCGAAGAACCGTTACTGGCGCAGCGTCGCGGCCGAGCTCAAGGCGCGCGGACGTGCCGTCCCAGCCGTGAGCCCTAACCCGGGCGTGCCAGGTGGCCCGAGCCAGCGAGCCCGCCTGAGAGCGGCGCGCAGCGGTCAAGAGGAGCTGGCGCTGATGCGGTAGATGGTCCCCGTCTCCCAATCCCCGACCAGCAGCGAGCCGTCCGGGGCGAGCGCGATCGCGAGCGGACGCTCGATCCCGGTGAGAAACGGCGTGACCGTTCCCTCGTAGCCCGCCGCCGATCGCGCGAGCGCCACCCTCTGCACCTTTGCAGCGTTCCACTCGGTGACCAGCGCTGACGTGCCGATGCTCGCGCCGAGCTGACCCGTAGTGATCGCGATGCCGCCCACCGCCCCGTGTTTGTCGAGGACCGCGAGCGGTCGCGGCACCCCGGCGCACGCCGGGCCTCCCTGCCCGTAACAGCCCGGGAATCCCCAGTCCTGGCCTTCATCGATCACCGCAAGCCAGTCGCCCGGCGTGCGCGCGCCGAGGTCATCGCGCTGGTTGAGCGTCGCGAACAGGTCGCTCGTGCCTGGGAAGTATGCAAGGCCCACGGGCGCCCTCACGCGGCTCGCATAGAGGCGCAGATCGCGACCGTCGGGGCGGAAGGAGACGATCGAGCCCGACCACTTCGACGCTGGTCTGCAGTGGTCGCACGTCGCGCTCACGCCCATCACGAAGCGCCCGTCGGGCGCCATCACAAGGAGGTTGTTCTCGGCGCCGGCCAGCGGCCCGTCTAGAACCGTTGCGTGCTGGGCGAAACTCCTGCCGTTGAACGCACCGTACTCGTCAACGCGGCCTACCGAGCTCACATACAGCCTGTTGTCAAACCACGCCAAGCCCAGCGGATCGTCAAGCCCGGACACGATACGGACGGGGTGCGCTCCTGCCCTTGGGACCAGGTAGACGCCGTCGCGCGTGTGGGATTCGAGGCCCGCCGCCGTCAGCCACAGCCGCCCCTGCGGGTCAAACGTGAAGGTGGCGGTGGTTGGCGGTCCCTGCGCGTAGACGTGGGCCGTGAGCCCTTTTGGGCCATGCAGGCCGGCGCCGATCGCCGTCAGCTTCGCAGCGGGCCTGACGGCAGCGGTGGAGCCGCAGCCTGCGAGCAGCGGCACGGCGAGCGAAAGCGTCAGGGCCGGTGCCGCCCATCGGGCCTTCTCGCGGAGAGCGCGACGCCGCAGGCATGGACCCGCGACGACTGCGGCGGGCCCGGACAACGGCCGGCTACTGGTAGGTGACTTCGGGGCCGGGGCCGCCGGATGCGACTCCCGAGCCCGACCCCTGTTCAGGACCGTTGTATGCGCCCGTTTTCGAGCCTGAGCCCATGTTCGGGCATGGCGTTTTTCCGTGTGAGCTCGACCCAGGGGTCGGCGTGGAGTGCGAGGGTGTCGTCGTCGTCGGGGTGCTCGTCGTGCCCGACGGGGCCGCTGAGGCCACCGCGATGCCGGCCAACGCGCCGCCCACCGCGAGCGTGCCCACGACGATCGTCGCCTTGATCATCGGTGATACCTGCATACGCTGCCCTTCCCTTGTTTTGGGTGTGGGACTAACAGGATGATCACCTACAAGCCTAACGATAGGCCCAGGGGTGTGTAGGTATTTCGTAAGAGGTCAGCTTGGTCAGCGAGGGATGAGCTGGAGGATCGGGATGGTGCGACCGGCGCGGGCTGCGCGGCCCCCAGTAGGCGGCGTACGGCGGGAAGACGCGGTCGGCGAGCTCCCAGAGCCGGGTGCGCGACGCCACCGACGAGTTCATGCGGGAGCGGCTCGCCAAGACGAAGGCGTACACGGTCGTGCTGCTGAAGGCGACCCCTGAGTATCAGGAGCCAGACGCTCCTGCTTTCGTGTGGGAGTACGGCCGGCGCAACATGTCGCTGCAAGCGTCGGGAGTGATGCCGGTGGTGTGCCCTGTGACCGACGACAGCGGACGGAGCGGCGTCGGGATCTTCGATGCGCTCCCAGACGAGGTCACCCGGATCATGGACGGGGATCCGGGGGTCAAGGCCGGCATCTTCACCTATGAGGTGCAACCGGTGCTCCGTTTTCCTGGCTCCACCCTGCCCGCCTGAAACGACGTCTCAGCGGGCCTTCTGAAGCGACGTCTCAGCGGGCCCACGGACCGACACCACCTATGTGCTCAACGGTGATGTGCGTGACGTAGCCCGGCGGTGGGTCGTCCGTCGGCGGGAACTTGACGCCCGGTCCGAGCTACGCGTGAGCGAGTTGCTGGAGCAATCGAGGTGCGCCGCCTTCCGTGACACGGGCACGCCGGTGGACGACCAGATACTCGACGAGTCCTCGCTTGTTGAGGGTCCCAGCCTCGACGGACAAAGCGATCCTCGGGTCGCGACGAATGTTGCGGACCTTCTGGCGCTCTGCCAGGTGCGCCGCGAGGAGTTCGTCGCCGTCGAGGCCGATCCACACGATCGAAACCTGCGGACGGCCGTCGGCGTCCAGGGTGACGAGGTGCGCGAGCGCTGGACCTTCGAGAAGCCGCCCGCGCAGGATCCGGAATGATCACACTCCCGCGAGGCTACCAGCGCCGACGCGGCGGATCCGTTGCGCGACGTTCGCGCTAGATCGACGCTAGCAGCGAGCAAGGCGCCCGTTCAGCGAGCGCGCAATATTTCGCGCGGCTCTGCCACAGCCTCGCCGGCGCGGACGTCGCCGTGGGCTGCGGCAACGCGAACGTCCGGCGGCAGGCGCGGGACGCCGTAGGCTCGCAAAAAGCCCTCGTGCACGTCGCGCTCCGACGCGAATAGGATCTGGTCCCTGCCCGGATAGTCCCAGTCGAAGGGGTACTCGCCGGCGTAGGCACGGCAGGCCCTCAAGAGATGGTCGGCGCCTCTTGCGCAGTCTCGCGTCCGCGCCCGGTCTCGGCAGACGAACACGACCAGCGGCACGGCCTCAAGCCTTCGTCCATACCGATTCGTATGCGCAGACCAGCCCGCCAGGAAGTGGTCGTAGCGCTCGAGCTTGCCCGCAGCCCGACCGCGAGGCAATCGGTCATCGAGCTCGACGATCACGTCGAGCGCAGCGGTTGCTCGCGGCCTGTCATCCGCCGCGTCTGTCAGCCGTGCAGTGGGGCGCGCCTCCGTTTCGTTACCGCTCACCGCAGCGCTCGCAGAAGGCGCCTCGGCGTGGACCGCGAGGATCGCGTCCGGACGCACCGTCTCAAAGCGCTCAGCCTCAGTTCTCTCTCCCCGCGCATCGGTTCGCAGGAAATCGTGGGGTGCCCGTCCGCCGGGAAGATGAAGGTCGGTGGGACCCAGCACAGCGCGACCGCCGGCATTCGCCTGGGCCGGAGACATCACCGACTCCTCTGGGCCGCTCAGCGTCGAGCGGTTCCCGTCGAGAGTCCGCTCTAGCGCAAGCACCCACCCCGCGACATGCACATCGTGGCGAGCCTGCCGCAGCCGTCGCTCGCCCTCCATGCGATGCGCGGCCGGCGAGCCGACTCCGCCCGTTTGCTCATCGCGTGCAGGCGCCGTCCGCTCGCGGGCATGAGCCTCGAGAAGCTCTTGACCGGCTGCGGTGATGACGCAGCACATCGGGACCCCTCCGCCGTCCTTGCGATGAAACTGGAAACGGTCGATCAGGCCCGCGTCCGAGAGGCGCTTCAGCCGGCGCTGGGTTGTCGTCGCCGCGCGCCCGGCGTTGAAGCGGCGGTGGATCTGGCTGGTGAGCACGTGCCTGAGCTGTGCAACCAGCAGAAGGATCTCCAGATCCAGGCGATCGGGCTCGAGGTCCAGGGTCGACTCGATCCGCTTGACCCAGCGCACGCTGATCGCTCCGTCGAGCGTCAGCAGCTCGCGATAGCTTTCGGCCGGGGTCTTCGGCAGGCTTGACACGTGCCCATCGGCCCTGCCGGATAACGCGACGCCCCCTCCCGCGGTGGTGTCCTGAGGGACTCCGTACGCGGAGCGTGCTGGCGAGTCGTCAGCCGGATGGCCGGACGCAGTTGCACGACGAGGACGATCCCAGTGTGGCTGGCGGAGATCCGTCCGATGGCTTCCGCCGCGTTCGCGTTGGCGGGCGGCGTGCAGCGCAAGGCGCTCGTGATCGACTCGCAGCGGGATCGTTCGCGCGATGAAAGGCGCCTGTCGCCCTGCCACAGTCGTCCAGCTTGCGATGGCATGGTGCTTGGGCAGATGCAGCCGGACGTCGGGGTGGCCGAGCGCAGAGAGATGCTGGATGCCCGGGCGGATCGTGTCCGAGAACTCGGCCATCGTCAGGGCCACGGACGCTCTGGCGTCGCGTGCCGAGGCGGTGGCGAAGTAGACGCGATGCGCAAACAGGGCGTCCAACTGGTCGCGCACCTCGCGGTCGACCCACTGCGCGTCTGTCTGCCAACAGGCAACGGTCTCGAGACCGGCGGAGCGCTTCAACGCCATCGTCTCGGCGAATCCACGGTTGAGAACGAGCGGCGCCTCATCGATCTTCAGCGCGACGGCGACTCGCTTTTGCGCGGCGACGAGGTCCTGCTGGCGCGCGAGCGAAGCGTCGAGCATCCCCACTAGGAGCTGCATCAACACGGAGGTGTTACCGGCGCCCATCGCGCCGAGAGCGCCCTTGACCACCAGAACCTCTTCGGCGGCGATCACACGATCGAAATCGAGCCTCAGCGAGTCATTGAGAAGCACCCGCTTGATCGACGGCGAGTTGAGTAGGCGGGCGAGCTTGTTAACAGGGGCATCAAGCTTCGCCGTTGTGCTGCTGCGCGCGTCCGCGAGCTGTGCCGTGAGCTCAGCGGTGAAGAACTCCGAGATCTCCTTGAACTCCGGCAGCGTGCGCACCCGTGCTCCCACGCTCCGCCTGTATGCATAGCCCTCCTCGCCGACCGACAGCAGCCGGGCGGCGTCCCACAGCGTCGATGAGCGGTCGTAGGCGAGCACCGCGATTATCGCGTTGCGCAGATAGCGATCGGAGGATGCGCGGATGTCGGCATCGGTGAACAGGTTCTTCAGCGCGCCGACGACGTAGTCGGCGATCACGTCGGCGGGGGCGTCCACCGCCAAGGGATTGAAGCCGCAGCTGGGGCGCGAGAAGTCGAGCAGCGTGCACGTCCGCTCAGCCGGGACGAGGCTCACTGCAGCCTCTGCCGCATCGCCCTTCGGGTCGAGGACGATGACCGCGCATCGCTCCCTTCGCAGGTCCTCGGCGACGGTCGCGACGAGGTAGCTCGACTTGCCCTGCTCGACGGTTCCGGGGACGGCAGTGTTCTGCTTGCGCATGTCCACGTGGATCGAGACCGGGCCGAGTGAGTCGCGCAGCGTGCCCTCTCCCTCGAGTGGCCTGAAGATCGCCGGCGGCGCCGGAGCCAGTGGCACCCCGCTCCGCGCGAACGGAACCGTTGCGTAGTCGATCGAAGGCAGCTGCCACAACGCCGCGAGCTCGGTCGATGCAAAGACGCCCTTGTGAAAAGATGGCAGCGGATTGCCCTCGCCGCGCTGGACGCGACGGCTGTAGAGCCCAAGCGCACCGTGGCGAACTGCGGTCCCGCGCTCCACTAGCCGGTTCTGAGCCTCCTCGGCGCGCAGCTCTGACGCAATACGCTCACATGCACGGCGGTCGGGAGCTATGACGCGGAGGTCCACGAAGAACAGTGGCCGGTGCTGGACGTCGAGGCCACCTCGAAGCTCCGCGTCCTCGATGATCGAGCGGTCGCGCATGACGAGGTGCTCCCTGCGCCGATCAGAGAGGTGCGCCTCGTGTTGCTTATACAGGTGCCGGGCGAGTCTCTCGAAGAACGCCGGCGTAGGGGTCATCGCGATCTGCACGAACGCCGGCTCGGCGCATGCCCCCATGACCGTCATGAGTCGATTCACGGCCGGCTCGCGCTCGTGTTCGAAATGGTCGAGCACCTTGACCGGCTTGATGAAGGCGGCGCGCTTCTTCAACCGCAGCACCGTCGGTGGTGAGCCGACCAACGAGGGCGCCGGCCTCACGCGGCAGTTCGGATAGGCCGACCGCATTGCCGCCTCGACCAGCTGCTGCAGCTCCTGCGGGCACGCCACGGCCAGCCAGGCCGAGGCGGGCACGCCGCGTTCAGCTTCGCCCGGTGGGAGCGAGTCCGGGCGCGCCGGTGGCCGCGAGGGAGCGTCGAGCTCGGTTGCGCGAATCCTCGCGCTGCTTGCCTTGTGGTGTACCTCGAGCGTGATCGTCGGCTGACCGACCAGCAGTCGTCGCCACCAGCGGCGGAGCAGGCGCTTGTGCAACGCCTCGAACATCGTCACAAGAGCGTCGGCGCTGGTGCGGTCGGCGCGGTAGGGGTCGACCTGAAGGCGCACGTAGCGTCGGCCACGTCTCGCCTGCCAGCGGCTCAGGCCAAGCGCAGCCGTCAGTGTCGACGCTGTCAGCAGCAGCGACCGTGCAGCGGGGACTCCGAGCGCGGGAGTCCAGCTCCATATCGCATGCGCCTCCCCGGCGATGAAGTGCAGAGGGATCGAGAGGGACGGATGGAACGCATGTGCACCACCTCCCCGCAGCACTCTCCCCGGCCCCCCCTCGAGAAACCACCCGATCACCGCAAGCGCCGCAAGGGCGGTGACCAGGCCCAGCGTTCGCCACAGTAGGAAGCGGAGCACCTCCCGAGCTTCTACGACCGCCGGCGGTCAATCGGACGCTGGCTGCGGCGCTCTTGATGCGCGCAGCGTCTCGCGGAGCCCGTCGCGCAGTGATCAGCGCTTGCGCGTGGCGCGCTCGATCTGCTCACCCCGCGCCGTCAGGTGCCACGCATTGGCCGCCCCCTTCTCCTGGCCCTCGCCGACGTTCTCGACCAGCTCGAGCCGCGCCAACCGAGCGAGCAGCTTCGAAATCTGCCCCTGATCGACGATTCCCGAGCCTTCGGCAATCTCGCGATTGCTGGCTCCCGGATGGTCAGCGATCACCATCAGCACGCGCACCGTCCTGTAGGTGAGGCGCATCTTCAGACCCTCGAGCGGATCCGTGTTCCGCGTGGGCGCTGCCGGGCGAACGTCAACGCGGATCTCGAGCGGCGGCCTGCTCAGCTCGCTGTTAGCAGCCCTCGCCCCGAGATACGGCAGCACGATCATGCTCATCAGTGGACCCAGCAGGTCCGTCAGCGGCTCCTTGCCGCCCTCGAGCAGTCGCGCGTGCAGCACCGCGAAGATGGCGCCCACGACACCCTCGGCCGTCACCTCAGGCGGTTCGTCGACCGCGTCCGTGACAAACCGCCCCCGATCGATGACCCTCGCGAGCTCATCGAGCGCCCGCGCGCGACGCTCGAGAACTCGCTCGCCGGCGGCAAGCGCCTCGACCACGCACAGTTTGGCGAGATTCGGCTCTTCGCCCATGAACAGGAGCAGCCTCGCGAGCGCCGCGCGGATCGCCTCCCGCCACTCCGACTCACCCTCATACGCGTCCCTCGCAAGACCCATCGCGTGATTGACGGCCTGGTCGAAAGCGGCCAGAAAGCAGTCCTCGCGGTCGGCGAACACGTCGTAGAAGGTCTTGCGCGACACCTTTGCCCGGCTGATCACTTGTGCGACCGTCATGCGGGCGTAGCCGACCTCCGTGACCGCGTCGACCGCCGCCGCGAGCATCCGGCTGCGCTGAATCTCCGTAACCTGACCCCGTGGAAGCCCGCGCGGCCCGGGACGCAGCCGCAGGCTCGCCGAACGCGTCTTGGATATGGAAGCCATGGGTCGCCTGTTCGTCTCTCTTCGCCGGTCGTGTCGCGTGCGTTCAGCCCACCCGGCGCGGTATCCGCGGGACGTCGGCCAGTCGGCACGTGACATCCCTGGGCTGGGCGTAGCCCGGAGACTCACTGGTTGAGGCGGTTAAGTCGAGGCGCGTCTCCGACTTTTTCCCGCTGAAGCGGTCTTGCAAACCTGGTCGCAGGGCAGCCTCGACCTTGCGTTCATGGTGAGGGCTTGCTACCGTCGCGACACACTCAGGAGGGGAGATACGGGGGATGCGCGGGGGGATGCACGGACGTAGGCCGTCGCCAACGAGCATCGTCGCCAGCTTGGCGCTGTTCTTCTCGCCGCAAACCAAGGGAGAAGATACGGAATGCACGGACGGAGGCCATCGCCCACAACGATCATCGCCAGCCTCGCGCTGTTCTTTTCGCTCGGCGGCTCCGCGATAGCTGCCAGCCACTATCTGATCACCAGCACCAGTCAGATCAAGCCGAGCGTCCTGACGAAGCTCAAAGGAAACGCGGGGCAGAACGGCGTCGCCGGACCGGCAGGCCAGCAGGGTCCGCAAGGGCCGAGCGGCGCGTCGGGCCCGGGCGGCAAAGAAGGAGCTCCAGGGCAGAATGGGGCGCCGGGAGCCGCCGGCACGGTAGGACCTCCGGGACCTACGGGACCTCAGGGGCTTAAGGAGAAAAGGGAGCGTCGGGCGGAGCTAGCGAACTGAGTGCCCTTACGACGGTCAAGGGCAACCTCGAAACCGTGCCTCAAGAATTCGAAGGAATCTTCGCGACAGCATCGGTGGCGGAATGCCCCGCCGGAGAAAGTGTGATTAGCGGCGGCGAGCTCGTGGGTGGGTCCTTCGAATCTCAGGCGAGCCTCGCTGAAGGTAACGCCTGGGTCGTCGTTGGCTTTAACAAACTCTCGACCACAACGGGCGAAGTGGAAGCGATTGCGTACTGCGCCAAAGAAGGAGACGCGGTGAAGGCGGCGGCTCCTTCGGCAAGCAGCAAGACCCTCAAAGCGAGCGAGATCAAGGCATTAGAGGTTCGCCTGGCGCGAACACTGCACAAGTAGGCGACTGAGGTATGGGAGGACATCCGTCCTCCCATACCGACCTTTCTCGAGGGCGGACGAGTCAGGCGTGGCGTCTGCGCCGCCGAGGCTCATGACGCACGCGAAACGGCACAGCCGGCGGCGCGCATGATCCACACTTCTTCGACTTCGCGGACCCGAACGTGGCAGTGGCTGCGAGCCCACGTGACCGCCGCGCCGTTGGTGACATCGCCCTGCAGCGACCTGACGGTCTCCGAGACGACCATCCAGACCGTACCGTCGCCGATGCGAGCGAGACGCCTGAACGTCGCGACGCTTGGCGGCCCGTTCGGCACAGTCCCCCAGCCGCCGGGATCTTTGAAGCCGAAGAACCCTGCAGGCAACGGGCGGTCGTGCCACTCCTGGACGACCAGATCGCCGTCATGAGCACGAAATGCCGCGTCGTAGTAGCCGAGGGAGGGAAGCACGCTGGCGTTGTCGACGATCGTCGGCTGCTCGACAGTGCGTTCGTCTCGCAGCCAGTCGGCGACCGGCTGCCAATCCTCCTGAACCGCGGTGCGCTGGCGCGCATCGGCGACGGCAGCGGCGACCGCGACGACGGCCAGACATGCGACAGCCGTCACGACGCCGCGCCGGCTGTGCCACAGTTGTTCGGCGGCCAGCGCCAGTGCCAGCAACAGACCCGGCAGCGAGAGGATCACATACCGCGGCCAGAAGACCGGCTCGACGAACGAGATCGCGAGCAGCACGGCGGCCGGCGCCAGGCCCCACCACAGCGCCATCGCCAGCGCGCCCCTCGCGACCGGCGCGGGGCGTCTGCGAGCGATCCACACGGCCGCCGCGATGAGGGACGCGCCCGCGGCGATCGTCGCCCAGCGCGCTGCCGACAGGCCAGAGAGGCCGGCGGTCAGTTCCTGCAGCGCGAAGGACACGAGCGCGCGGTCGGTCTTCGGCGCCCAGTAGAGCGCGTTGCGGCGGCCGTACGCGATCGCGGCAGCGACGAGCAGCGGCACGCAGCAGAGGAGCACCGCGAGCAACGACCACAGCCAGCGTCGGAACCCGTCGCGCCCGCCACGCCGCACGATGAGCGCCTGGGCCGGAAGGACGAGCGGCACCGCAAGGATCTCGCAGTAGGCCAGCGCGGTCATCGCCGCGATGTAGCCGACCCATCCCCGGCGTCCGCGTCGGCCGTCGATGGCGTGTGGGAGCGCTCCGAACGCCAGGCAGACGGCGAGCACGACGAATGCGTAGGAACGGGCCTCCTGGCCGTAGAAGACCGCCATTGGATTGATCGCCAGAAGCCCCGCCGCCAGCAGCGCGGCCGCAGGGCGCGCGAACTGCCGTGCCGCCCACCACAGCGCCGGGACGCTTGCCGTCCCACCGAGAACCGCGGGCAGCCGCAGCAGGACCGGGCCGGTCCCGAAGATCCGGATGAGGAACCACAGGGCGATTGGATACGGCGTGCCGTTCGGCTCATAGCCGAACAGGGCAAACATGTGGCCGAAGCCGCGCTGGGCAAGCGCGAGCGAGTATGCCTCGTCGGTATACAGGCTGCGGGAGAGACTCGTTAGCCGCAGCAGCAGCGCGAGCACAGTGAGCGCGAGGAGCACTCTCGCCTCCCTGCGCGAGACTGGTTGCCCTCGTGGCGGCGCAGGACCCGGAGAGACCATAGACGCAGACAATTGTCTGTTTACGCGAGCGTCGTGATCGTCGCGCCCGTCCCGATCAGGCAGGACACGACTAGCGCGGTCTGCATCCAAGTCCACGTGAGCAACATCAGCGCAGGTACCCTACTTCGAGACCGGTTCGACGAACCCTCCGGCTCGCGGGGCCCATTCAGCATCTCTCTGGTGCCTAGTTCCTTCTGGAACGACGGAGACCCCCCGCCGACTAGCAAGCTTCCGTGGTATCTCTACCGGGATTCGAGAAGCGTCAAGCTAAACGGCCGCTCCGGCGCGGTCTCTCGACGACGTTGTCGAACAGGACTCCGCAGCGGCACGGATCGCGTCGATCACGACGTCGGGCTTGGAGAGCATGGCGACGTGGCTGCTGTCCGCCTCATACGCGGTGGCGCCCATGCGCTTTGCAACGAAGCGCTCCAGTTCCGGTTGGACCGTGCGGTGTGCCCTTCCGCCTGAAGCGTGGGGATCACCTTGCTAAAGCACGACCCGTCGGCCCAGAGTCTGTGGGCAAATACGATGCTCGGGTTGGCCTGCGTAGGCATGTCCCCTCCTCTGGCGGCGAGCGCTGACGGCCCGTCGTTCACGTTTATCCCGGCAATGCGGTCGGGCTTTAGACCCTCACGTCAGTTCATAGGACGGAAAGCTTGCCGGACAAGGTCCCGCTGTGGGCGGATACGCCGAGCGCGACAACCGGGATCATGCGACAGGTCCTCGATGAACGGCAACACACGACGCTGGCAGGCGTCGGCGCTCGACGCCTGATGAGTACACCCATCGGTAGCGGATACGAACCCAAGCATCTGCCTCGAAACCGGGCCGATTTCGCTTGGTTGAGCGGAATTTGCCATTCCCGCACCGGCCACGTCTTCCGGCCATCTGGGGGCCCCCCACCACGTGGCACCTACGACCAGGACGGCCCGGTCGGGTCGTCGCACTACGACCCCCTTCCGTCTCATCGTCCCAAACCACCAGCGACGCGAAGCTCTAGAAGCCAGGTATGGCCGAGCAGCTGTACAAGGCGGTCCTTGCGAGCGTTCTCGATGCCGCCTGCGCGCGTCCTGTAGCGATCCTTCATGTCGTCAGGCAGAGCCTCCAGCCGCCTTCGGGTGGCTGCTCGCCGCCCTTGACGGCCGTGTCGGCGTCAGCGATCCACATGGCGATGGCTTTAGTCTCGATGTCCTCTGTCATGCGTCCTCATGCATGAACACGCGCTAGCCGCCAGGAGCCACGCCTACGGCCGAGGTTGGCCGTAGGGCCGCGGGATCGAGTGAGCACGGGCGCAGGCTGGTCGTCGCGTCGGCACCGTTGCGTAGCATGAAGATCACCGATGCTCTCGCACCCGACTGTGTGGACGGTAGGCCATTCGAATCACGCCTTTGATGATTTTGTGCAGCTGATTTCGGGGCAGCGGATCGAGTTCCTAGTCGACGTGCGGTCATATCCGTACTCGCGCCACGCGCCGCAATTCAATCGTGAGGAGCTCGAGACTCGGCTCACCGGGCTCGGCATCCGCTATCTGTTCCTCGGCGCTGAGCTCGGGGGACGCCCCACCCGCGAGGAGCACTACGACCCCGAAGGGCACGCCCTGTACGGGCCGATGTCTGAAGAGGACTCGTTCAGGGCGGCCGTTGACCGCCTCATCGAGGGCGCCCGCCGCTACCGCATCTCCCTCGTCTGCAGCGAGGGCAACCCCCAGGACTGCCATCGTCGCCTGCTCGTCGGCAAAGTCCTCGCCGATCGGGGAGTCGCGCTTGGCCATATCCTTCCTGACGGCTCCGTCCGGACGGAGTTCTCCGTAGAGCTGTCCGCCGGTGACGGGCAGCGCTCCTTCCTCGACCTCGAGCAGACGCCTTGGAGATCTACACAATCGGTTTCACACAGACGACGGCTGAGCACTTCTTCAAGCGTCTAGCCGACGCAGGCGTTAAGCGCCTGCTCGACGTCCGACTCAACAACTCCTCGCAGCTCGCCGGCTTTGCAAAGGCCAAGGACCTCCCTTACTTCCTGCGCGAGCTGGTCGGGGCGGCTTACGAGCACGAGCCATTGCTGGCGCCCACCCAGGACCTGCTCGATGAATACAAGAAGCGCAAAGGCGATTGGTCGAGCTACGAGTCCCAGTTTCTGGCGCTGATGGAGAGGCGCCGCGTCGAGACGGCTCTCGCCATCTCTGACTTCCACACTCCCACAGCCTTGCTCTGCAGCGAGGCGAGCGCCGAAAACTGCCATCGACGCCTCGTCTGCGAATACCTTGCAGGCCGCTGGCCGAACGTCGTGGGCGTAAACCTTTGACCTGATGAGGATCGTCGTGAACCACGTCACGCGCATGGCGCCGCCGCGGATCTGCGTCGCCGGTATCGACGCGGACACCCTCGAGCACGTCCGACCGACGACGCCGCCCAGCGACCTCATCACTCGCGCCCTTCTGCGCACGGAGGGCGGCCCGTTCGGAATGGGTGCTGTCGTGGACATAGGCGATGCCGTCCCGGTCCCCTCACCCCCGGAGACCGAGGACTATCAGTTCCGGACCTCGGAAGCGCGCCATGTCGAGGACATGGACGGTGACGAGTTCCTCGAGCTGCTCGAGCAGGCGAGCGCGGCTGACCTCCCGAGCGCGTTTGGACCCGAGCTCGAGTCGGTCGGCTGGAAGTATGCGGTCGAGGCGGGGTGCGGCGAGTGCTCGCTGGCGGTTCTCCGTCCGCGCCGGCGGCCGATCCTCGCCGTCGACGAGAGGTACGGCAAATTGCAGCTGCAGTTCCAGGATCTCGAGCGGCCGACCTACCTGCCGGTCACCGATGCGCGCTTCTACGAGGAGGACCAGGCGACGCTCCGCACGGACGTCGTGAGGAATGTCGCTGCGCGAATCCGGCGCGGCGTCGATCTATTTCTGATGCTCGGACTCCCGCACGCCTATCGTGCGCCGAACGATAACCGCGAGCGTCACTGGCTGCAGCTCAATGGGGTTTGCCTGGCCGACAATCCGGTCGGCGACATCCCGTAAGCCCACTGGTCGGATCTGGCTGACACCGGCCTTCAGGGCGCACCTCCGTTTGGGTGGGAGCCCACAGCGGACACGCCTCGCCGCAGGACACCCACCCAAGGTGAGCGCAGGCCGTGCGCGCTGAGCATTGTCAGCCGCACCGAGATCTGCCCGACCTTCTCTCTGCCCGGGGTTCGTGAACGCACCTCCTCAGTACCGCTACCGGGATTCGAACCCGGGTTTCCGCCATGAGAGGGCGGCGTCCTAGTCCCCTGGACGATAGCGGCGCGAGCTCGACTTGGCGAGGCTAGCAAAGCCCCTGGAACGAGTCGCGTGTGCGCCCCAGCCTAACAAGCACGAGCAATGAGTCTCTTCGCTCGATTCGGCCGGCCGTTGCGACTCGAGTGCGCTATCTTCGCTTCCCACCAGCACGCGGATGTGGCGGAATTGGTAGACGCGCACGGTTCAGGTCCGTGTCTGGGCAACCAGGTGGAGGTTCGAGTCCTCTCATCCGCATCGTGTGATGTGTCGGGACATGCCGCACGCATGTGTCGGGACATCGTGGACAGCTTAGGCACGCGTCATCGGCTGGTGGACGCGGCTGGGGTCGAGCGTAAGCTCGCGGATCGGCTCGCCGTTTGCGTCGATCACCCGCACCTAATTGGGTCCTCTCTGTGTGGTTGTTGCGCGCTTGGCGTCGCCTTCGGCCGCTGTGTGGCAACTGCGCCGAGTGGCAAAGCAGTTGGGCCGTGTGCGCGCACACGCCCGGACTCAGCCGTGGCAGTCCACGGCTACGTCGAGGGCGACGCAGACCTCACGCATCCTTTCATCGCTGAGCCGGCCGAGACGCTCAACGAGGGCCGCGACCGAGACGCTCTCTACCGAGTCGAGGTTTATCGAAGACCGCCGAGGAACTGGATCGTCACCCGGCTCCACCACGACCTCGCTGGCAAGACCCCGGATCGTCGTCGTGCAGGGCGCGACGAGCGTTCGCCTCAACCGCGGAATGGCCGCGTCACGCGACAACACGACGACCGGCCGCCGACTGATCTCCGGCAGCTCGCACCACCACACCTCTCCGCGCGCAGGAAGAGTGCCCGCGCTCACGATTCTGCGGCCGCCTCGCGGAACGATGCAAGATCGCCCCAGGCATCAGGCTCGGTGAGCGGGTGCTCGTCATACGCCGCGTAGGCAGCGTCGATCTCGGCGGCACGATGCTGGTCCAGGAGCGCCGCGAGCGCCTTGTCGAGGAGAGCGGCGTCCGACGAAGTCGGAAGCTTCCGCCGGGCGCTCGCCAGAAGGTCCTCGTCGACTGTTGTGCTTACCCGTGTCCTCGCTATGCCACGATTATGCCACATCTATGCTACGTCCCGCAGGCGTCGCGAGAGTCGCGAATGTGGGGTCTCGACGAGGATCGCCGCGAGACGCTCGGGCGCTGCGAGAGCGCGCGCGCCTGGTAGTGGCCCGAGCTCGGCGACAGGACGTATCGCCACGGTCACCGTGAACCGCTCACCCTGTTCGGCGCGTCGCAACACGGCGGCGATGTCGTTAAGCAGCTTGTCTTGGGTATGACAGTCATCTGAGCGATCGTCGCACAACTGCTGCGCCGCGCCGGCTCGCCAGAGTTCTCAGCGCACAGAGGCCAACGTCCACTCGGCCGCGTGATTCGGGCTGCTGCGGTAGGGCGCGAAGCGAACGTAGGCAGGCGTGGACGCGACAAGGACCTGCGCCGCGACACACCCCTGCGCGGACTCGCCTGGTGCCAGCTTGACTTCCTTGGCGAACTGGTCCGAGCACGCGCCTTCGGTGAGGACCGTCGTTTTGCTCTTCTGAGCTTCGGTCGAGATGACCATCAGGCTGTCTACAGGCACGCCGCTGTAATCAACGGTGCTCACGTTTCTCAGAGTGATCCGCGCTCCGACGTACTGCCACTCGAATTCAGGGTGATTGTTGGCGCTGCCGGGGACGCTCCGCGTGAAAGCCAGCAGCGTCACGTCGAGCTTTTCGCCCGCACGGATGCCAATGACCGTTGCGCTCTTTCCGATATGGAGCATGCGCGCGGACGAGGCGGACGCAGGCGGCGCTTCGCCGCTCGTGGTGGCACACCCGGCGAGGGCGAGCGCACCCGCCACCGTGGTCAAGCGTGTCGCGCGCTGGAAGCTGGCGCGGGCGTGGTGCATTTCGAGAAGCCGCATGTTGATGCGCGTCCGTGTTCGCGCGATGATCCTCCTGCTCGGCCTCTTCTGCCTTGCCGGCGGATCTGCCGCCACGGCACTCATTGGACGGGCCGGTCGTAGCAGTCTCGCCGACACCGACGTCACCCTGAGCGACGGCAAGACGCTTGTCGACTCGCTCAGGTAGACCGTGCGGTATGGGAGCGCCTTGCTGCAGCTCGATGGCGATTGTGACGGCGCGAGCCTGGGCCGGATTGCTCGTGTGCGCAGCGCTTGCCGCCACGCTTTCCGGCTGCGGATCGCAAGGATCGTCGGCGGGCTCCTCGACGCCGGCCGTGCCGGGGTATGTCACCGAACCGCTCACCCACCAGCAGCAGCTCGTCGAGCAGGGCGCCGGACTCGTCGTCGCCGATGGATGTGCGGTCTGCCACCTCGCGAACACCAGCCCGAGGCTCGCCCCGAGCTTTACCAGCCTTGCCGGGCACCCCGTCACGCTCCGCGACGGGCAGCGCGTGCTCGTGGACGAACGCTTCCTGCGCGAAGCGCTGCTGCGCCCCCAACGGACCGAGATCAGGGGGTACGACCCGGCGCCGATGCTCGCTGCCGTGCGTCGTGTGCATCTCGAAGGCAAGCCGACGCAGGTAACCGCGCTGGCAGCGTTCATCGAGCAAATCGGACCCGAACCGGGATGATCACCCGGCCGCGCCTCACCGTCGAGCGGGAGGCCAACGCCTTGGGCCGGCGGCCGGCTAACCAGCCAACCGCCGCCCTGGCCTGGATTTGCTCAGCTTCAGTGCTCGCGCCGGTGCCTTCGCTGCAGCACGACGATCGAGAAGCCCGCAGCAATCAGGAGCAGGCCCAGCCCGATCGTCCAGCGAACGTCAAGGCCCGTGAAGGGCAGCGTCGTTGCTTTCGCGGTCGGCGTGGTGGTTTCTTTCGACGGCGAGGTCGAGCTGGTCGGCGTCGTGCTTTCTTTCGACGGCGAGGTCCCGGACGACGGCGTGGTGGTTTCTTTCGCCGGCGTAGTGCTCGTGGCCGGTGTGGGAGTCGTCGGGGTTGTCGTCGACGAGGTGGGCGTCGACGTGGTAGTAGTCGTGGTCGTCGTCGTGGTCGGGGTGGTCGGTGTCTGCCCGTAGCCCGAGGTGCCTTCCGCTGCGAGAGCCGCGGAAGGGATCGCAAGCGCTGCAACCGCAAGCGTCACCGGCAGGACCAAGACCCTGCGAGCGCTGAACGACCGCTTCCTCATTGGCGCTGCATGTTGTGCCTGTGGCCTGCTCGAGGCCACGACGTCGGTCCGAGTCATGCCAACCTCCCGTTGATGGTGTGAGCAAGTGTGTCGGCCCCCGCCGGGCCGCTTTCCTTGAGCTTGTGAGGCGATTCTAGTCGCAAAGTCCGTCTCGTGTTCGCCAAATGCCGGCCGTGACCTGCAGCGACTGCAAGGTCTATCAGGAACGTCGGCGGCATATGCTTCCGCCAGTCGCCTAGTACCCCCATGTCGCAGTCTTAGTATCGGCCGGCTCGAAATCGTACTTGAGGGTCGACTGCGTCCTGCAATCCAGCGGTCACCTCGTAACCTGCCCCGAGCGCGCCCGCGACGCCGTGCTCGGGCTGGGTTGCTCCTGGGAAACACGCACGCGCCGCTCGAGGGTGCCCTCGCTCAGCCTGCCGCGGAGCACCTTCTTGTCGAACTTGCCGACGCTCGTCTTCGGGATCTCCGAGACGAACGCGAACTCGTCCGGCAGCCACCACTTGGCCACCCTGCCGCGCAGATGCTCGACGAGCTGCTCGGCGGTGGTGCTGGCGCCGTCATTGAGCACGACACAGCACAGGGGACGCTCAGACCATCGCTCGTCGGGCTTCGCGATGACCGCCGCCTCGACGACGTCGTCGTGGGACATGAGCTCGTTCTCCAGCTCGACCGAGCTGATCCACTCGCCGCCCGACTTGATCACGTCCTTGGCGCGATCGGTGATCTGGACGAACCCCTTCTCGTCGACAGCAGCGATGTCGCCCGTGCGCAGCCAGCCGGAATCGAAGTTCTCATTGTCAGGCTCGCGGAAGTACCCAGCGGCGATCCATGGTCCGCGGACCTCGATCTCCCCCGTCGACTCCCCGTCCCACGCGATCTCCCTGCCGTCATCGCCAACCAGCCGCAGCTCGACCCAGGGAAGCGGCCTGCCCTGCCTCGCGCGGTCGTCCCAGTAGGCGTCATCGTGCTCGCCCTCGCGCGGTCGCGAGTATGTGGCCACCGGGCTCGTCTCGGTCATGCCCCACGCCTGGAAGATGCGCACACGGTGGCGCTCCTCGAAGTCCTTCATCAGCTGCCTCGGGACCGCCGAGCCGCCGCACGCCGCGTTGGTGAGCGAGGAGAGGTCGACCTCCGGGTGGGCGTCGGCGTAGCGCAGCAGGTCGGCGAAGATGGTCGGCACGCACCCCATCAGCGTCGGACGCTCCGCGGCGATCAGCTTGGCGAGCGGCTCGGCCGCGAGGAACCGGTCGGGCAGGATCAGATCGGCGCCGGCGAGCGCCGCGCCGTACGGGAGGCCCCAAGCGTTCGCATGGAACATCGGCACGACCGCCAGCACGCGATCGGCTCGCGAGAGGCCGTTCGCGTCGGTCATCAGATTGGCGGAGGAGTGCAGGCTGATCGAGCGATGCGAGTACAGCACGCCCTTCGGGTTGCCGGTCGTGCCGCTCGTGTAGCAGAGCGCGGCCGCCTCGCGCTCGTCGAGCTCGGGATAGTCGAACCCTCCTGGGCCGGCCTCCTCGAGCAGCTCCTCGTAGCGCAGCGCGTTTGGAAGGGTCCCGGTGTCGCCGGAGCCCATGACGACGTAGTTGGCGACGCTCTTAAAGCTCGGCGCGAGCTTCTCGAGGATCGGCACGAGCGAGTCGTCGACGAATATGACCTTGTCCTCGGCATGGTTGACGATGTAGGTCAGCTGCTCCTCGAACAGGCGGATGTTCAGCGTGTGCAGGACCGCGCCGCTGCAGGGGACGGCGAAGTACAGCTCGAAGTGGCGCTGGTTGTTCCAGGCGAATGTGCCCACCCGGTCGCCCTGCTCCACGCCGATTCGGCGGAGCGCCCGCGCGAGTCGATCGATGCGCTCGGCCAGCTCTGCATGCGTCGCACGCTGAACGCTGCCGTCCGGCATGAGCGTGACCAGCTCAGATCCGCTGTTGCAGGTGCGGACCCGACGGAGCAGGTGATTGAGGGTCAGCTGGAAGTCGTCCTGCATGAGTCCCTCGAGCATCTGGCTCATCCCCTCCTCACTCCTTCGCGTGGCGCAAGCTCGGCCAGCCCATCGTAGATCCCTCGCGTGCGTTGCGCGATGTCATCCCAGTCGAACCGAAGCACGTGCTCCGAGGCCTCCGTCACGAGCCGGTCGCGCAGCTCATCGTCGATCAGCAGCCGCTCGATCATCGCACCGAGATGCTCCGCGTCGCCACCGTTGAACCGCAGCCCGACCCGCTCGCCCAGCGGCACGACCTCGCGCAGGCCGCCGGTATCAGCGACGATGCACGGGCACCCGGAGGCCATCGCCTCGAGCGCCACGAGACCGAACGGCTCGTAGATCGACGGCACCACGCACAGATCCGCGATTCGATAGAGCGAGTGCAGGACGTCGTCGCCGATCCAGCCGAGGAACGTTCCGTGCTCGCAGAGCCCCAGGCGCTCGGCCTGCGAGCGGAGCTCGGCCTCGTGCGTGCCGCTGCCGGCGACGAGGAAGCGCACGTTGCCGACGCGCTCGATAACACCGGGAAGGGCGTCGAGCGCAAGCTGGAAGCCCTTCTCATACACCAGGCGCCCGACCAGCAGCACGAGCTTCTCGTGCTGTGCGGCGAAATTGCCACGCAGCCCATGCAGGTTGCCGCTCGGGCGCAGATCGTTCGGATCGACCCCGTTGGGAATGACCGCGATCCGTCTCTCCTCGATGTCGAAGATGTCCGCGACGTGCCCCCGCATGTAGTAGGAGCAGACGATCACCGCATCGGCGCGGTGCGCCATCCACCGCTCCACCGAGTGAATGTGCGACTGCGGAGGATCCGCGACCCAGCCCTGGTGGCGCCCGTGCTCGGTGGCATGAATCGTCGTCACGTAGGGTACTTCGAGCCGCTCGGCGAGCGCCGCGGACGCCCGTGCGACCAACCAGTCGTGGCCGTGGACGAGATCGTAGGAGCTCTCCTGGGCGAGCGCCTCCCCCGCCGCGAGCATGTCCTCGTTCATTCGCTGCACCCACCCGACGAAGCGATCGAGGTCACGCGGCCAGCTCGGCTCGCGCACGCGATGCACAGTCAGGCCTCCGATCTCATCCGCGCGAGGCTGGCCGTTCTCCGAACCATGGTCGCTGCCCCTGGCGAGCACGTCCACCGTGACGCCCTGACGGACGAGAGCCTCGGTGAGCTTGCGCACATGGCGGGCCAAGCCGCCCTCGATCACGGGCGGATACTCCCACGAGAGGATAAGCACGCGGCTGCTCATTCCTGGGACCCTATATCTCAGCGCACGAACGTCCCGTCGCGAGCTCCACCTCGCGCCAGGCACGGCGGGGGCACTCATGACGCCGCCCTTGTGGCGGACTCAGATCGCAATCAGGGCGAGCTCGTTCAGGCACCTGGCGGCATGGGCAGCCGAGACCTCGGTCCCGGACAGGCGCACTACGCCGTCGCCGCTAAGTCGCGCCAGCGCCTGCTCGACCGAGCTCGCGGGGGCATCGAGCTCGCGGACGAGCTCGTCCAGGAACCACGGCTCCTCGTGGTCGTCGCGCAGCAGCTGCAGGACGATCGCCCGTTCAAGCCTCCGTTCTGTGTCCAAGGGAGCCGCTTCCTCTCGTTCGCTCGCCGTTCGCCGCCGCCGACGCCCACCGCTGTCGCCGGCCGGTGCGAGGGTACACGCAGCTTGGAACGGCCCGGCAAGCCGCGCAGGCAGGGCCGCGGTCCGCCGCAGCGGGGCAGTCGGAGGATGATGTGGGCATGCCGACGCAGCGGCCTCTGTTCTTCTTCGGCGCCATGTCCCCATACTCGTGGTTCGCAGCCGAGCGGATCGAGCGCCTGCTCCCCGAGGCACAGTGGCGGGGGGTGTTCGCGGGGGCCGTCTTCAAGGCCAACGATCGCGTCTCGTGGGGCATCACCGAGCACAGAAGCGCCGGCATGGCCGACTGCGAGGCGCGGGCCGCTGTGCACGACCTCGGGCGGATCCGCTGGCCCGATCCGTGGCCGACGAACGATCTTCTTATCGCCAGGGCGATGGTCCACGCCGATGGGCTCGGGCTCCTCAAGCCGCTTGCGCTGAGCGCCATGCGCCTGGCGTTTCGCGAGGGCGGCGTCCTCGGCGAGACCGGCGTCGTCCTCGAGGCGGGGCGCCGAGCAGGCATCGAGCCGCTCGAGCTCGCAGGAGCCCTCGAGGACGAGGCGATCAAGCAGGCGCTTCGAGATGTCACCGACGAGGCGCTCGGCGCAGGCGTGTTCGGCGTGCCGACCGTCGTCCTCGGCACGGAGCTGTTCTGGGGCGATGATCGTCTAGAGGACGCGTCGAGCGCCTACCGCGCACGGCAGAGTGCATGAAGGATGCCGCTCACCCGGGCGACCGGTGCTGAGATGGCGAGAGGTCGAGCTCGAGCTGGCGCGGCGATGGCAGCAGAGGCTCGCCGGTCCGCGGTGGCCTGCCGCGCTTCGCCCAGTGCCCGATCACCTCTCGACTTCGGCAGCTGTAGAAGTTGATGCGCCGGTCTGTCGGCTGCAGCGCGAGGCCTCCCGGTGCCGGCCCCGTGACGACGGCGTGAAAACGCCGTCCGTTGCGGTCCACCTCGACGATGTCGCCGGTCTGGATGCCCTCGAGACGCATTGCGCGGACAACTCCAGCATGATCGGCGCGGCGACGCGATTTCGTAGGCTTGCGCGGTGCGCTGGCTCATAGATGGCATGAACGTGATCGGAACGCGACCGGATGCGTGGTGGAAGGACCGTCATGGCGCGATGATCCGGCTCGTGGACATGCTCGAGCGCTGGGCTGCCGCCAGCGGCGAGGAGGTGACGGTCGTCTTCGAGCGCCCGCCATCGCCGCCGATACGCTCGACGGTCATCGAGGTGGCGCATGCGCCGCGGCCGCGTCGCGATTCGGCCGACGACGAGATAGTTCGCCTGCTCGGCGCCGATTCGGAGCCGGGCTCGGTGCGGGTCGTAACTTCCGACCAGTGGCTTGCCGATCGTGTGCACGCCGTGGGCGCGAGCGTCCAGTCGGCGGCGCCGTTCCGCGCTCTGATCGAAGGCGACTGAGATGCTGCCGCCAGCCACCCGCTATGCCCGCAGCGGCGATGCGAGCATCGCTTATCAGGTCGTCGGCGACAGTGGTCTCGACCTGCTCTTTCTGACTGGCTGGATCACCCAGATCGAGCAGCTGTGGGAGGCGCCGGCCAACCGCCGCTTCCTCGAGCGGCTCGCAGGGTTCTGCAGGCTCATCCTCTTCGACAGTCGTGGCACCGGCCTGTCTGACCGCGTTCTCGTGGAGTACAGCACCGAGCAGGAGGCAGAGGACGCCGTCGCCGTGCTCGACGCCGCCGGCAGCGAACGTGCCGCGGTCTTCACCTATGCCGTAGGAGGACCCGTCGGCGCGCTGCTGGCCGCCGATCGCCCCGACCGGATCGGCGCGCTGGTGATGTACGCGTCGATGGCTCGTACCTCCTGGGCGCCTGACTACGACTGGGCGCTGACCAGCGAGGAACGTGAGCAGCTCAGCGAGCTCAACATCTCCACGTGGGGCGAGGTAAACAGCATCGCGATGTCCGCGTGGGCGCCGTCGATGGCCGAGGACCCGGCCCTGGTCGCATGGTTCGCGCGCATGCAGCGCCTCGCCGCGAGCCCGAGCGAGGCGCGGATCATCTCCAGGGCGATGGTCGACCTCGACGTGCGTCACGCGCTGCCGCGCATCCAAGTCCCGACGCTCGTCATGCACCGGCCTCGCGAGCTCGTGTGGGACGTGCGCCACTCGCGCTATCTCGCCGAGCACATCGCGGGCGCGCGCTACGTCGAGCTCGAGGGAATCGACTCGTTTCCGTTCGTCGGCGACAGCGACGCGATCCTCGAAGAGATCGAGGAGTTTCTCACGGGCGTGCGCAGCGGCGGCGAGCTCGTCCGAGCGCTGCTGACGGTGATGTTCACCGACATCGTCGATGCGACCGTACGCGCCGCCGAGGTCGGCGATCGCCGCTGGCGCGATCTGCTTGCGCAGCACGATCGCGGGGTTCGCGAGGAGCTGGCCCGTTTTGGGGGCCGTGAGGTGAAGACCGTCGGGGACGGCTTCCTTGCGACGTTCCCCGGTCCGCCGTCGGGCGCGCTGCGCTGCGCGCTCGCTGTCGAGGCAGCCGCGCGGGCGCTCGGCATCGAGGTCCGCGTCGGAATGCACACGGGCGAGTGCGAGCTGATCGGAGACGACGTCGGCGGCATGGCCGTGCACATCGCCTCGCGTGTCTGCGAGCTCGCCGGTCCCGGCGAGGCGCTGGTGTCAGGCACCGTATTCGGGACCGTCGTCGGCGGCCCCTTCACGTTCGAAGACCGCGGCTTCCACGAACTGAAGGGTGTTCCTGGCCGCTGGCCGCTGTTCGCGCTGAGCGGCTGACGGTATTGGCTACGAGAGCCCTCGGGCCCGCTCGAGCAGTCGGGGCGGCCGGATTCGAACCGGCGATCTTACGGCCCCAAACCGTACGCGATACCAGGCTTCGCCACGCCCCGTCAGCACGCGAGTTTACAGCCACGATGCCCGATGTACGCGCCATGGACCATCGTACGTATGTTCTTCATCGCCGGGGATGAAACGCTCGCCTGATCCGCTCACCGAAGACCGCGCCGCCGCCGTGCGAGCGCAGCGCTGCTAGCGTGCGCGACCGTCATGGCCGACGTCAAGCCCCTGCGCGCTCTGCACTACGAACCCGCGGTCGTGGGAGCGCTCGAAGACGTCGTCGCGCCACCGTATGACGTCATCGACGCGACACAGCGCGCCGAGCTGATCGCGCGCTCGCCGTTCAACGTCGTGGCGATCGACCTGCCGCAGGGAGAGCCCGACCCGTACGCGAAAGCAGGCGAACTGTTCGACAGCTGGCAGCTGCAGGGCGCGCTCGTGCGCGATCCGGAGCCGGCGATCTGGGCGCACACACAGGACTACACCGGCCGCGACGGCCGCCGGCTCACCCGGCACGGCTTCTTCTGCCGCGTGCGCATCGAACCCTACGGCCCCGGCCGCGTCCGCCCCCATGAGCGCACGCACCCAGGCCCCAAGGAGGACCGGCTGCGCCTGACGAGGGCGACCCGCGCCAACATCTCCCCCGTCTTCTCGCTCTACTCAGATCCCGCCGGCGCCGCGTGGGACGCGCTCTCGCCCGCGACGGACGAGCCGCCGTGGGGGGAGGTGACTGACGCCGACGGCACCGTCCACCGCCTCTGGCGCGTCTTTGATCCATCCGTGATCACAGCTGTCCAGGCCGCGACGCGGGAGGCCGAGCTGCTCATCGCAGACGGCCACCACCGCTACGAGACGATGCAGACCTACGCGGAGGAGGTCGGCGGCGAGGGCGAGCACCGCGACATCCTCATGTGCCTCGTCGCGCTCGAGGACCCGGGGCTTACGGTCTTCCCGACGCATCGTCTGGTGAGAGGGCTCGACGGCGAGCGGCGCGAGGCGCTGGCGCGCGCGCTCGAGCGTGACTTCGCGATCAACGACGTGCCGATCGAGGAGCTGGCGCCGCCTCTCGGCGAGGGACCGCTGCAGCTCGGCTACATCGACGGCGACATGCGCGCGCAGCGGCTGACCCTGAAGGATCAGGCGATCGCCGACGCGGCGCTGAACGGGCATTCCGAGGCCTACCGGCACCTGGACACGGGCGTGTTGGAGACACTGCTGCTCAAGAACGCGCTCGGCCTGAGTGACGAGGACATCTCCCACTTCAACGGCCTCTTCTACGCGCGCGACGCCGCTGAGGCCATCGCGATGGTCCGATCGGGCGAGTACGACGCCGCCTTCCTGATGCGCCCGACCCCTGTCGACCAGGTCCGCGACGTCGCCGCGGCGGGCGAGAACATGCCGCCGAAGTCGACGTTCTTCTTCCCCAAGCTGCTCACCGGCCTGCTGTTCAGCCCGCTGGTCTAGCCGGAACGCGGGATATGATGGTTTTGCAACGGGGTGCGATCTATAGAAGGGATCTAGATGACCCAAACGCAAGGGCTGACAAGGATGAAGGCCTCCGCGCGCCGTGACGGGCAGACGCTGAGGCACACGGTGCATGTCCGCGACCACCAGCTGACCGTCGACGAGCCGCTCGATGTCGGCGGAGACGACACGGGACCCGACCCGCTCGAGCTGCTCGCCGTGAGCCTCGCCTCGTGCACGGCCATCACGATGGAGATGTACGCCGCGCGCAAGGGCTGGGATATCGGCCATGTGGAGGTGGACGTCGAGTACAGCCCGGCAGAGCGTGGATGCCCTACGAAGTTTCAGCTGGTCACGCGTCTTCCTGACGACATGCCGGAGGACCAGGTCGAGCGCCTGCGCGTCATCGCCGCGAAGTGCCCGGTGCATCGCGCGCTCGACGGCGAGGTCATGTTCCAGGAGCGCATTGAGCGCGTTCACATGGCCGCCTGAGGGCTCCGGCTCAGGTACCGCCGATCAGATCGCCGCGGCGGTGCTCGTGCCGTTGTTCGTGACCGCCGAGGCGAATGAGCCGCACGTCGTCCTCACCCGGCGCCGGGCCGACCTTCGCCGGCATGCCGGCGAGATCGCCTTTCCGGGGGGCCGTCAGGACTCTGCCGACGCGACCCTGACCGACACGGCGCTGCGTGAGGCCGAAGAGGAGATCGGGCTCGCGCGGACGCATGTCAGCCTCCTCGGCGAGCTGCCGCCGACCTCGACGTTCGCGACCAACTACGTCATCCACCCCTACGTCGGCGCGATCCCTGCGGGCCTCGTGTGGCAGCTGTCGGCGAGAGAGGTCGACGCCGTGCTCGAGCTGCCAGTGCCGGCGCTGCGTGCGGGCCGCACGCGAACGCGGCTGGAGCGCCGCGGAATCTCCTTCGAGACCGATGCCTACGCCGTCGGGGAGAACCTGATCTGGGGCGCGACGGCACGCATCCTCGAGCACCTGCTCGAGCGCTTGGACACGACCCCTGCGCGTGGCGAGAAGGCGATCCGGCTCACCTCAGATCCGCACCCTGCCGTCTGACGCTGGCGCGCCGCCGGAGCGGCGCTGCGAGTCTGCCGAGCTCGAGCGGGTCGCTGCTAGGCGCCCTTCTCGACCGGGACGCCGACCAGGTTTCCCCACTCGGTCCATGAGCCGTCGTAGTTCTTGACGTCGTTGCGTCCGAGCAGCTCGTGCAGAACGAACCACGTATGAGCCGAGCGCTCGCCGATCCGGCAGTAGGCGATGATCTCGTCGCCGTTGAGCACGCCCTTGCCACCGTAGATCTCGCGCAGTTCGTCGGCCGACTTGAAGGTCCCGTCCTCGCGGACCGCCTGAGCCCAGGGGATCGATGCGGCGCCGGGGATGTGCCCGCCTCGCTGCGCGCCCTCCTGCTCGTAGCCCTGAGGCGAGATGATCTCCCCGGCGAACTCGGCCGGTGAGCGCACGTCGACGAGCTTCGTGGGACCGTCGATCGCCGCCAGGACTTCGTCGCGGCGTGCGCGGATCTGCTCGTCGCCGGGGTCAGCCGTGAACGTCGTCGGGGGCTGCGTGGGCAGCTCCGAGCTCGTAGGGCGCCCGTCGGAGATCCACTTTTCACGAGGTCCGTTCAGCAGCAGGACTTTGTCGTGGCCGTAATACATCAGGTACCAGTAGGTGTAGGCCGCGAACCAGTTGTTGCGATCGCCGTAGAGGACGATCGTGTGGTCATTGGACACGCCACGGCTGCCAAACAGCTCGCCGAACGCCTTCGGAGCGAGGAAGTCACGGCGGACGGGATCCTGCAGATCCTCCCTCCAGTCGAAGCCGATCGCCCCGGGGATATGCGCCTCGTTGTAAAGTGCCGGGTTCTCGTCGACCTCGACGATGCGGATGCCCTCGTCATTCAAGTGCTCCTGGAGCCAGTCGGCGTCGACCAGCACGTCCTTCGCGTAATCGGCCATGTGGACCGCCCTTCTGTAGTAAATCCTGATCGGGTTTACGGGGGATTTAGCGAGCAGGATAGCGCGCGGCGGCGCCTGCTTCACCAGCGCCTTGCCGCGCGATCAAGGCTCGGGCGTCCAGCCGGACATGCCCGACCAGGTGCTCTGCACGCGTGAGTCGCCTTCGGCGACGGTGCCGCGAAGCCTCGGCCAGAGGCCGGCGCCGACCATCGTCAGCGATCCGAGCAGCGCAAGCCACGCGCCCTCGCGCAGCGACAGCGCGAGCAGGTCGCCGGGCGGCGTGGGAGGAACGAGCATCCGGTAGAGCACGCACAGCGCCGCGACAATCCCGAGCAGGACGACCGACGCGCCGGCGCCCTCGGGCACGCTCGAGGCCGGCCGGGCAAGCGGCACGAGTGCATCGAGCAACGCGAGCGCCGCGAGCACGAGCAGGATCACGTTCATGTCCTTGAGCCCCTGATGGGCGCTCACTGCCGCGAATTCCTGACCGGCCAGTGCACCGAGATCGGCGTGCACGCTGCTCATGTAAGCCTGCAGCGTTGCGTTGCCGAGCTGGGAGGCGACCTGGTCGCCGACCTGCTGGGCTTGGGCGATCCCGTTTGCCGTGAAGCTCAACCCGTACCACGGCAGGAATACCGACACCGCGAGCAGGATCGCTCCGAAGGCCGAGACCAGGAGGCCGTATCGGGAGCGATCGCCAGCCATCGTGCCGGATGCATCGGTCTCTGCACCTGCGAGCTTGACGAGAGCGAGCGATCCTCCGCATCAGAGCAGTGACTTGATGCTTGCGCAGGCGTCGGCGAGCCACGCTTTCGCGTTGTGCGGATCGGCCGTCAGGAACCGTGCTGGGATCGCGTTGCGCTCGGCGAGCACGCCCGCGATCAGCGCGCCGGCGTCGAGCAGCTGCTGCGGCGTCGCGGTGCCGGAGGCTTCGTAGACGAGGCCGCGAACGGTGGTGTCGATCGCCTGGGTGAGGAAGAGCTGAAGACGCGAGGTGTGAAGCGCCTGCAGCTGCTCGGGCGGGCCGACGGCGGAGCCGAGTAGCCAGCAGAGGATCGTCACGCTATCGAGCGCGCCCCGCAACGTGCCGAGGCGATCCGGCGTGCCGACCCAGCACTCCGCGCCCGTCTCCTCGATCGCCGCGCGGCCGGCGTCGCTGCGGGTGCTGATGCGCACTGCCTGCCCGGCTGCCACCATCGCCGAGGCAAGTTGCCGGCCTCGGCAACCGCCGCCGACGATCAGGATCCGCGCCACGGCGCGGCATCTTACGCGGCGAGCTCAGCCTCGCCTCAGGGGTCGGCGGCCCTGCGGGCCTTCACGCCGAGTCGCTCGAGCACCTCGTCACGGTCGGTGCCGTGTACGCGCAGCACGCGGTCGAAGTCCGAGCCGTAGACGTCCATCACGGCCACCAGCACGTCGCTCGTCCCGACCGTGCGCGCGCCGCGCTCGCTGGCAACGCGAACGGCGCCGTCGGTGACGGCCGCAACGACGTCGCTTCCCTCCTGCTGCGCCCCCCTGGCGTTCTCCCCGTCATCGCCGCCGGCGCTTTCGAGCGGGCCCTCGCTCACGCCCAGCGCCTGCAGCGCGGACCCCGCCTCGCCGTGCAGGCGCAGGATCCGCAGCCACCGCTCGGCCTCATCCTGCGAGGAGCGAGCGAACGGCAGCGCCGTCGAGGCCATTCCCAATACCATCGCCACGTCCGTGTCGGGAGCGGGTGCAGCGTTCATGCGCTTATCCTACGGCGCTCGCGGACACCAGCGCCGGCGACCGCAGCACGGCAACATTGTGTGGGCGCACGGCGACCTCGGGTCGGCCGTCCGCAAAATGCAGCTCCAGAACGACGCCGCCACATCTCGCCACGGCGCTGTGCACCGAGCGCAGGACCCCGTCGATCTCGCTCGCCTCGACGCCGCCGGCGAGCAGGAACCGCTCTGCCCGTCCGCGTGCCACGTCGCGGCGGTCCAGCTCGAGTTCCTCGACCTGCACGCTCGGAGCGAGTTGATCGCCCTCGACGCGCAGCAGGCACGCGGCCATGTCGTCGGGATGCCTGTCGGACTGCCTGGCGACGCTGTCGAGCAGCGTCGAGGCGGACGCGTCGAGGCCGAGCTCAGCGAGGGTCTGCGTGAGCCGACCGGTGCCGAACAGCTCCCGTCCGACCCGCGCCTCGACGACGCCATCGGTGAAGAAGCAGGCCAGTGCCTGTCCCGGCACGGACACGACCGTCTGACGCCTGCCAGTCGGTTGACCGGCGCCGATCGGCGGCGAGGAGCAGGCGGTGAGCGCTGCGAGAGGCTCGCTGCCCGTCACCACCGGATGTGGATGGCCGGCGCAGGCGTAGACGAGGATGCGCTCGCGTGGCTCATAGGTGGCCAGCACGACCGTGGCAAACGCGCCGCCGAGCTGGCGCTCGAGCACGGGCGACGCTGCCTGCAGGGCGCTACGCGGAGACAGGCCCGCTTCGAGATAGGCTCGCAGCGTGAAGCGGAGAAGGGTCGTGTGCGGCAGCGCCTCGCGGCCGTGTCCGGACACGTCGCCGACGACCACCGCAAGCTGGCCGTCGGCGAGCGCGAACACGTCATAGAAGTCGCCCCCTGCGCCCGGTCCGGATGCCGGCCGGTAGGCCGCGGAGGTCCCGACTGGGCCGAGCCGGTCGGGAAGAGCGGGTAGCAGCGCCGCCTGGAGCAGGCCCACGTCCTCGAGCAGCTCGCGGCGTTGACGCGCGAGCCGCCGAGCACGTAGCGCCACCAGGCGCGAGCTCGCACCGAACGCGAACGCGAGGGCGGCGAGCACACCCATCACCAGCCACGCCAGCGTCGGGACCACGTTGATGATCCTCGTCACTGTCGTCACGAGCTGGGACTGCGTGCGGTGAGCGGGTCGCCGCGAGACCGCCGGCGAGCGCGTGGCGCGCGTGCCCGTTGCTGCGCCCGGCAGCGCTCGTGCCAGCGGCGGCGCTTCGCCGAGCGTATGCCGTTGGGGGACCGAGCGTCGGCCTGCCGAGGCAGCTCCTCTCGCTGCGCGGCGGCTCGTGGTCCCGCTGGCAGGAGATGGCGATTCGCCGATGATCAGCGGCGGGGTCAGCGCGGCGGGCGCGGCAGGCACGGAGGGCGCCGGTGTCGGCGACGACGGAGCGGCGGTCGGCATGACGGCGCTCGCGTGTGCGGCCGGCTCCGGAGTGTGAACCGATGCCGGGGGGAGCTGGCCGTGTTCCGTGTCCTTGGATTCCTTGCCTTTGGGTTCCTTGCCTTTAGGTTCTTTGCGTTTCGGTTCTTTGCCTTTGCCGTGCTTGGCTTTTTTTTCATGCGCTCGCCGCGCTGCAGCGGGCGCGGCGGCTGCTTCCTGTTCGAGTCCTTCTTCGCTGCCGGCTTTCTGCGCGCTCGGCACCGCCGCTGCGACCTGGGGCGGGCCCGACGCGTCACGGGCCGGGCGGCGGCCTTCGGCGCCGGCCTGCTCACGCTGCGACTGGACGGCGGAGGGTCTGCTGGCCCCGGCCGTGCAGCAGTCCTCGGCCTTGCCCTCTGCTGCGGACTGCCGACGGTTGATCCGGGCGCTTGGCTCAGCCGGCTGTGCTCCACCCGACACAGCGCCTTCGTGGTGCTCCCCGCCCACGGCCCCCGGCGGCGTCACTTGAGAAGCACCGCCCTGGGCGCCAGACGGCGCCGGCGTCGCGTGCGCCACGGCCTGCGCGGGTGCCGGCCGAACCGTGTCGCGCTTGGCGTTGGCGGAGGCGACGGTCGAGCAGGTCAACGCGCAGCACGCAACAGAGGCGGCGAGCGCCCAGGCCGCATGCGGGCGGATGAAGACTCGGGTCGCGCCTGCGCGGCTCGGCATCAATCGGCCGCCACCGCGCCCCCACGGGCGTAGGTGAGCGCGTCATCGAAAGTCGCGAAGATGTCGAACGTCGCGTCGAGACCGGTCAGCTCGAAGATGTTCAGCACGTCCGGGTGAGCGCAGGCGATCGCGAGCCGCACCCCGGCGCTCAGGCTCCTTTGGGCTCCGACGAGCACGCCGAGCGCTGTCGAGTCGATGAATGTGACGCACGAGAGGTCGAGGACGACCCGGGTCGCGCCGCCGGCGAGCGCGTCGGCCAGCGCCCACTTGAGTTTCGGTGCGGAGGCGAGGTCGAGCTCACCCTCGACGCTCAGCACGTTCGTGCCGTCCTCGAGCTGACGCTGGCTGACTACGAACTTGATCCCGGCGGGACCTGTCGCTCCCGCGTCGCCGGCAAAACGCATGCGCCGAGCGTCGGGCGATCTCGAGTCGCCGGCGTCCAGCGCAGACGTTCCATTCCCACGCATACACCGTCACCTTCGGCCCGGACTGGACTCCCTTGAGCACCCTCCACGGCAGTCGAACAAGCGTCCACCCTGCGAGCCGCGCTAATGCCGGCGACCCTGCGATCCTGGGCTCGAATACCATCCCTCGCCGCCCATGACGTCCCCCTCCAACACGAACCCCAGCTCGGGAGCCACGAGTGGCGACGTCGTCACGATGGAGAAGGTCGTCGCGCTGTGCAAGCGTCGCGGATTCGTGTTCCCCTCCTCGGAGATATACGGCGGCGTCGGCTCCACCTACGACTTCGGCCACTACGGCGTGCTGCTCAAGACCAATGTCAAGAACGAGTGGTGGCGCTCGATGCTGCAGGAACGCGACGACATCGTGGCGATCGACTCGGCGATCCTCCAGCATCCGCGCGTGTGGGAGGCCTCGGGCCACCTCGCCGGCTTCACCGACCCGCTCGTCGACTGCCGCACATGCGGCCAGCGGTTCCGCGCCGATCACCTCGGCGAGCTGCAGTGCGGACGTAAACCATCCAAGCACCCGGGCGAAGCCGACGAGTGCTCGCTGACCGACGCTCGCGACTTCAACCTCATGTTCGAGACGACGATCGGCCCCGTAAAGGAGTCAGGCGCGACCGCGTACCTGCGCCCGGAGACGGCGCAGGGCATCTTCATCAACTTCAAGAACGTGCTGCAGTTCTCGCGCAAGCGGCCGCCGTTCGGGATCGCGCAGGTGGGCAAGTCCTTCCGCAACGAGATCACGCCCGGCAACTTCATCTTCAGGACGCGCGAGTTCGAGCAGATGGAGATGGAGTTCTTCGTGCCGCCGGAGCAGGCGGAGATGTGGTTCGAGCACTGGCTCGGCGAGCGTGAGCGCTGGTACATCGAACTGGGCATCCGCCCCGACCACCTGCGCCTGCGCCAGCACGACCCCGACGAGCTCTCCCACTACTCCTCGGCCACCAGCGACATCGAGTATCTGTTTCCCCCCAGCGCCTCCGCCGGGCCGCTGCCGGACGGCGAGCTCCGATGGTCGGAGCTCGAGGGAATCGCCAACCGCGGCGACTTCGACCTCAGCAGGCATACCGAGTTCTCAGGGCAGAAGCTCGAGTACTTCGACCAGGCGACCGGCGAGCGCTACGTGCCGCACGTCATCGAGCCGGCTGCCGGTGTCGACCGCGCGACGCTCGCGTTCCTGGTGGATTCCTACGACGAGGAATTCGTCGAGCGCGAGGGCACCGGCGAGGGGGAGAAACGCACCGTGCTTCGCCTGCACCCGCGTCTGGCGCCGGTCAAGGCCGCCGTGCTGCCGCTTGTGAGCAAGGACGAGCAGCCGGAGCTCGCGCGCGAGGTCCATCGGGCGGTGCGCGCGCGGGTCCAGGCCGAGTACGACGAGGGCGGGGCGATCGGCAGGCGCTATCGCCGTCAGGACGAGATCGGCACGCCGTTCTGCCTTACGATCGACCATCGCAGCCTCGAGGACGGCACGCTGACGCTGCGCGATCGCGACTCGCTCGCGCAGGAGCGGCTGCCGATCGAGGGCATCGCAGAGGATCTCGAGAGCCGCGTCAACGCGCCGTGGAAGACACCGAAGACTTGAGAGGAGACGGATGGACTTCGACCTGACCGACGAGCAGCGGCTGATCAAGGACACTGCACGCGAATTCACCGACAGGGAGATCCTCGAGCGCACACGTGAAAACGCGCGCAACCACCACTTCGACGTGGAGCTGGTGAGGAAGATCGCCGATCAGGGTTACCTCGGGGCGATCGTCCCCCAGCAGTACGGCGGCGCCGGCCTCGATTACGTCAGCTACGGGCTGATCGTGGAGGAGATCGGGCGCGGCGACTCCGCCATCCGCACGGTCATCTCGGTGCAGACCTCGCTCGTCTGCTCGGCGATCCTGAAGTGGGGAACCGAGGAGCAGAAGCAGCGCTACCTGCCGAAGCTGTGCGCGGGGGAGTGGCTCGGGTGCTTCGGGCTGACCGAGCCCGACACGGGCTCCGACGCCGCCAACCAGCGCACGCGCGCGACGAGGACCGACTCCGGCTGGGTGATCAACGGCGCGAAGATGTGGATCTCGATGGGCGACTACGCGAAGGTGGCGCTGATCTTCGCGCAGACCGACCCGCAGCTGGGCCACAAGGGCCTCGCGTGCTTCCTCGTGGACACCGATCAGCCGGGCTTCAAACCGCAGCCGATCGAGCACAAGATGGGCCTGCACGCATCCGACACCGCGTCGATCGCGCTGGAAGACGTCGAGGTGCCCGACGACGCCGTGCTCGGCGAGGTCGGCGACGGCTTCAAGGTCGCTATGTCGGCGCTCGATTCGGGGCGCTATTCGGTGGCGTCCGGCTGCGTCGGCATCTGCCAGGGCTGCGTCGAGGAGTCGGTGAAGTACGCCAAGGAGCGTGAGCAGTTCGGGCGGCCGATAGCGAGCTTCCAGCTCGTGCAGGCGATGATCGCCGACATGGTCCTCAAGACCGACGCCTCGCGCATGCTCGTCTGGCGCGCCGGCTGGCTGAAGGACAAGGCCCTGCCCAACACCCTCGAGACCTCCATCGCCAAGCTGCACGCCACAGAGGCCGCGGTCGAGTGCGCCAACACGGCTATCCAGGTTCACGGCGGAGCGGGCTACGTCGACGATCACCCCGTCGAGCGCTATTTCCGCGACGTGCGCGTCACGACGCTCTACGAGGGAACCTCACAGATCCAGAAGCTGATCATCGGACGCGCGATGACCGGGATCAGCGCGCTGGTGCCCGCCTGAGCCGGCGCGATAGCGATCCCATGTCCGAGCAGGCGCGCCTCGAGGAGGACGATCGACCGGGTTCCGGTCGCGCCGGCAGGGCAGCCGCCACGATCGGGGTGCTCGGGGCGGGCACGATGGGTGCCGGCATCGCACAGCTCGCATGCCGCGCAGGAGCCGAGACGCTGCTCTATGACCCCATCGCCGAGGCGCTCGAGCGCGGCCTCGAGCGGGCGAGGGAGGGCCTTCACAAGGAAGCCGAGCGCGGCCGGCTCAGCGCCGAGCAGGCGACGGCCGCCGCGACTCGCCTGCGCGCTGTCGCCGACCTCGACGCGTTCGCGCCGTGCGAGCTCGTGATCGAGGCCGTCCCAGAGCGACTCGAGCTCAAGCACGAGCTCTACCGGCGACTGTCAGCGATCGTGGCCGAGCGATGCGTGCTGGCGACCAACACCTCTTCGTTGCTCGTGACCGCGATCGCAGCGGCCGCAAGCAGGCCGGAGCGGGTGGTGGGCATGCACTTCTTCAACCCCGCGCCGCTGATGCGCCTGCTCGAGGTCGTGGCGGGTGAGCGCTCCTCGGAGGAGGCGCTCGCACTTGCGCAGGCGACCGGCGAGGCGATGGGCAAGACGGTGATCCGCGCGAGCGACGGGCCCGGCTTCCTCGTCAACCGCTGCAACCGTCCTTTCGGTCTCGAGTCGCTGCGGCTCCTGCAGGAGCGAATAGCGGACATCGAGACGATCGACCGGATCTGCCGGCTCGAGGGCGGATTTCGAATGGGTCCGTTCGAGCTCATGGACCTCGTCGGCGTGGACGTCGGCTTTGAGGTCTCAAAGAGCTTCTTCGAGCAGAGCTTCGGCGAGCCACGCTGGCGGCCATCGCCGATCAGCGCCCGCTATGTGGCCGCGGGGCTGTATGGCCGCAAGAGCGGCCGCGGCTACTACGACTATGGCGGCGCCGATGGACGGGGTCGCGCGCCCTACCGTGCCGACGACCCCGCACCGATCGACTCCCGCGCGCCGGTCGGCGGCGAGGGCGTGGTGGTGATCTCGGGCGATGGCGTGCTTGCTGAGGAACTGCGCTCGGCTGCGACCGCGGCGGGCTACGAGGTGCGCGCACCACACGCTCCGACCGGCGGCGTGCTGCCGGCGCTCGTAGTCGAGTGCGATCGCACGCCCGAGCAGCCGAGCCGTGGCACCCGGACCGAGATCGCGCAACCGGATCGCCGCGGCACGCCGCCGCCACCGCAGGGCGGCGCACGCCTGGTTCTGTGCGCGCAGGGGTCCCTAGGCGCACTCGATCCCGATGGCAGCTCCGTCGGCTTCCACGTGCTGCCGCCGCTACCGCAGGCCGCCTTGGTCGAGCTGACACGCGGCGAGAGCTCCTCTCCCCTTGCGGCCGGACGCGCCGAACGCTTCTTCGCGGCCCTCGGCAAGCACGTCGCATGGGTGGGAGACGCGCCGGGGCTGGTGCTTGGTCGCATCGTATGCCAGGTCATCAACGAGTCGGCGTTCGCTCTCGGCGAAGGCGTCGGGGGGGCTCGCGACATCGACCTCGGGATGCTGCTCGGGCTCAGTCACCCGCGCGGGCCCTTCGAGTGGGCCGACGCGATCGGGCTCGACCACGTGCTGAGCATCCTCGAAGCGCTGTGCGACGAGTACCGTGAGGAGCGCTATCGCCCGGCTCCGGCGCTGCGGCGGCTCGTACAGGCGGGACGGTTGGGACGCGCCGCCGGCGCGGGCTTCTTCGAGTACGAGGCGTGAGCGACCTCACATCCGCAGCGGCCGTGGCGTTTAACGAACGTGAGCGACGGGTTGCCCCCCTTTCAACGCTTTCTCGAGGCCCATCGCGACGCGGTCTGGCGGTTCCTCGTGTGCTCGGTCGGACGCGCCGACGCGGACGACTGCTTCCAGGAGACGTTCATCGCCGCGCTGCGCGCCTACCCGCGGCTGCGCGCCGGCTCCAACCTGCGCGCGTGGGTGCTGACGATCGCGCATCGCAAGGCCGTCGATGCCCACCGCTCGCGCGCGAGGCGAGCGCTCCCGGTCGCAGACCCGGCGGCCGTCGACGGTCGCGCCGGGCAGGCGCCCGCAGCGCGTGACGAGGCGCTTTGGGAGGCTGTCGGAGATCTGCCCGCGCGCCAGCGCTCGGCGGTCGTCCTGCGTTATGTCGCCGATCTGCCCCACCGCGACATAGCCGCCGCGATCGGCTGCTCGGAGGACGCCGCACGCCGCTCGCTCCACGACGGACTGGCCAACTTGAGAAAGGCGGTGCCGGCATGACCGATCAGCAGGGGCAAGACATACAGCCAGTCGCCCGCATGCTGCGGCGGGGCGGCCTGCTCGCAGACGACGCTCGCGACGCGGCGGACTCGGCGCGCCGGCTGGTCGAGCGGGCCGCCGCCGAAGGCCTCGCCGACGTGACCTACACCGCCGCCGATTCTCCATTTGGGATGCTGCTCCTCGCCGCCACCGAGCGCGGACTGCTTCGTCTCGCGTTCCCCGAGGAGGACACCGACACCGTGCTCGAACGGATCGCGCGGCATCTCTCGCCGCGGATCGTGGAGGCGCGCGCGCCGCTGGATCCCGTCCGGCGCGAGCTGGAGGAGTACTTCACGGGGGCCCGCCACGAGTTCGATCTAATGCTCGACTGGTCGCTGATCGGCCGCTTCGGACGCCGCATCCTGCGCGTAACCTCGGAGATCCCCTACGGCGGTGTGCTGAGCTACGGTGAGGTGGCCGCCGAGGCCGGCAGTCCGCGCGCATCGCGGGCGGCCGGCAACGCCCTCGGGTCCAACCCGATCCCGATCGTCATCCCCTGCCACCGCGTCCTGCGCAGCGGCGGCGCGCTCGGCGGCTATGGCGGTGGCGTGCAGCGCAAGCGCTGGCTGCTGGAGCTCGAGGGGGCCCCCACGCCGCGGCGCTGATCCGCGTAGCTCTAACGCGCGACGTCCGCCACCGGCGCCCATTGCGCCGTCGCCGGATCCCCGGCGGGCATCTCTGCGGGCGTCGGAACCTCGGGCGTATCGCGCAGGTACCACTCGGCGTCGAGCGCCGCCTCGCAGCCGGAGCCGGCGGCGGTGACCGCCTGCCGGTAGGTGTGGTCGACGAGGTCGCCGGCGGCGAATACGCCCGGCCGGTTGGTGCGCGTGGACTTGCCCTCCGTGATCACGTAGCCGTTCTCGTCGAGGTCGACCTGGCCGCTCACCAGCGATGACTGCGGCTCGTGGCCGATGGCGATGAACGTCCCCGCGATCGGTATCTCGCGCTGCTCGCCGCTCTCGCCGTGGACGAGCGTGGCGTGGCCCAGCGCCCCGTTCTCGCCTGCGGCGAACTCGCGGACCCGGTAGGGCGTCAGAAACTCGACGTTCGGCTGCGAGCGCGCTCGCTCGAGCATGATCTTCGACGCGCGGAACTCGTTGCGCCGGTTCACGATCGTCACCTTGGAGGCGAACTTCGAGAGGAAGATCGCCTCCTCCATCGCCGAGTCGCCGCCACCCACGATCAATGTCGGCGCATCCTTGAAGAAAGCCGCGTCGCACGTCGCGCAGTAGCTGACGCCGCGGCCTGCGAGCTCCTCCTCTCCGGTGACGCCCAGCTTCTTGTGCTCGGCGCCCATCGCCAGCACGACCGTGCGCGCTCGGTGCTCGGTTCCCGAGACCCACACGCTGTGGACGCCCCCCGGCTCGCTCGCCAGCTCAACGCGCTCGGCCTGGTCGGTGATCAGCCGGGCACCGAAACGCTCCGCCTGGCTGCGGAAGCTCTGCATCATCTCGGGCCCCATCACGCCATCGGGGAACCCGGGGTAGTTCTCGACATCGGTCGTCTGCTGAAGGAGTCCGCCCCAGGCGAACCCCTCGATCACGAGCGGCCGCAGGTTCGCGCGCGCTGTGTACAGCGCTGCAGTGTATCCAGCTGGACCGCTGCCGATGATGATCACGTTCTCGATGTCGCCCATGTCAGCTCCATTCTCGGATGTCCCGACCGTAAGCCCACCCACTTTACTTTGTATAGCTTAGCACAGTTGCTGGGTTTTCTGCTCATCTCTCACGAGCCCTGCAGGGCGCTCGCGGGCTCCGCCGAGCCGTGCGTCCCGGGCGGTGGGAGCGCGCGCTGCTCTTCTCGCCAGCGTGCGACGGTGCGGCGCAGCTGGAAGTAGGCCACGCCTCCCGGGAGCGTCGGCAGCCAGAAGGAGATCGCCCGGTATGACAGCACCGCGAGGACCGACAGGTTGAAGTTGACGCCAAACGCGGCGAACGCGCCGATCATCCCTCCCTCGACGCCGCCCAGCCCTCCGGGCAGCGGCAGCAGGTTCCCGAGCATGCCGATGAAATAGGCCATCCAGATGACGGTGAACGGCGGCGGCGACCCGAACGCGTGGAACATCGCCCAGAGCACGCTGATATCAAAGCCCCACCAGGCGAGCGCCCCGAGCAGCCCGGGGTCGCGCTCGCGGATCAACTCGATCGCAGTGCGAACTCCGCTCGCGGCGAGCGCCGGGACGGTCGCGGCGCGCGCAACCCAGTGCGCCACCCGGCCCGAGCCGGAGGCCCAGCGTCCGAGGCGGCGCTCGATGTCATCCGGCAGCAGCGCCACCGCGCCGGCGACCGCCACGAGGACGGCTGCCGCGATCGCCGGGATGATCGTGATCGCGAACGACCCCCCTCCCGGGAACAGGCCCGTGCCGAGACCGATGCCGTCGATTATGAGCGACGCCGCGTAGATGCCATAGAGGAGCGCGAGGAAGGCGACCAGGCGGCAGGCGACCAGCCTGGCCTCCATCCCCGAGCGACGCAGAGCCCACGCGGTCAGCGCCACGCCGCCCGCGCCAGCCGCTGCGAACAGGCGCGTGGCGAGGAGACCCGCCATCGTGATCTGATAGCTCTCCGGCCAGCCGATCCGGCCCTCCCCGCGGACGAACACCGAGCGGAACAGCACGACGTAACCGGCGAACGAGAGCACCTCGAGCAGCACGCCGAGCGCGATCCACCAGGAGTCTCCACCCTCGATGCGGTGGACCGTCGTGCCGATCCCGGCGAGCTTCGGCAGCACGAAATACAGAAACGCGATGCCCGAGACGATGAACAGCGTGAAGCCGATGATCTGCCGTCGCGTGAACAGAATCCGCGGCATGTCCTCCTCGCCCGGTGGCGAGGACGGCGCGCCGGCGTGGGCCGGCCGGCCCCGTGGCCGATCATCACCGGCCGACTGCGATCCACCCCCGCCGGAGTCAGGCAGCCAGCCGCGCCGAGGCTCCTCTTCCGCAGCCGGGGGCACGCGGTGCCCGCGGGCATCCGGCCGACCGGCGGGCGTCCGCCCCTCCTCCTCCTCGACCTCCCCCCTTGCCACCTCGCGACGGTCGAAACGCGGCATCTCTCTCCTCACTCACCCACGTGCTTCAAATCGTCTCGTGGGCCGTTTCCTCCAGTGCCGCGAGAGTGCGTCCGATGCGACCCAGCACCGGTCCTGCCCGCGGTCCGAGCCTGCGAACCACAGCCGTGAGCGCGACCCCTCCGAGCAGGTCCACGACATAGTGCTCTCCCAGGTACACCAGCGCGAAGCCGAGCGTGATGGCGTAGGAGAAGCCGAGGGCGCCCGCCAGCGCGCTCACCTCGGCGAGCAGCATCGCGGCCATCACGGATGTGGCGAAGTGCAGAGACGGCATCGCGGCCAGGGGATTACCTCCGAACACACTGTAGAGCGAGCCCCAGCCGTCTCTCCAGAACAGCTCGCCGTACTCCACCATCATGCGCCGCACCGCCAGCGCTTCGCCGCCCCGCTCGGCGAGGATGTCGGCCGCATACCACGGAGGCGCGGTTGGGGCCAGCCAGTACACGCTCGCGCCGACGTCGAACACGGCGTAGGTCATCACGGCGGCCCGCGGGAAGCGCTCCGGATGGCACGCGCGTATGTAGAGAAGCGCACCGTGCGGGACGATGAACCAGCTCCAGTGCGCCCACACGAGCAGGCGATCGAACGCTTTCCATTCCGCGCCGTCAGCCCCCCTTCGAATCCATCCGCGCTGCAGGCGCGACGTGGGGATCTCGCCGAGCCCGAGGATGCGGTCGGCGACGATCGGATAGTCGACGTGCACGCGCCGCCGCTGAGCATCGGGGTCGTCGTGAGGCGACTTGTAAGCCGCTACGTAGGCCCACATCTGCAGAGTGCAGATGGCGATGTCGCGAGTCCGCGAGCGGCGCATCGCGACGGAGAGCCCGAGCGGCGCGGCGAACGCGACCGTCTGCACGAGCACGGGCCGTGCGCTGACGCGCTTGCGCATGAGCGGCGCGGCGACCCCGGCGGCCACGATCCCCCAGGCGGTTGCTCTCATCGCCCTGGACAGCCGCACTGCGCGGGGAGTATATGCGGCCCCAGCGTGCGCCTCCCGCCGTGACGGGCCTGTGCGTGCCCGCAGGCCCGATGAGAGCGACGGACGGCTGCCGCTATACGGGGTCGCGGCTCTCGCCGGCGAGCGATTCGCCGATCGCGTGGCCGCCGCGGCCCGAGGCGGCAGCGTCCAACTCCTCGGCGAGCGGCTCGCCGGCTTCGATCGATCGCGCGGCGGCAGCGACGAACGCGCCGATCACCGTGCTCGCAGGATCGGCCTCCGGATGCCACTGCACGCCGAGCACGAAGCGACGGCCGGGCAGCTCGATCGCCTCCGGGAGGTCATCCAACGTCGAGACGCCGCTCACAACCAGCGCCTCTCCGAGCCGGTCAACGCCCTGGTGATGATGGGACTTGGTCGCATGCGCGACCTCTCCGGCGGCGCCCGCGGCTGCCGAGCCATCGCTCAGCGCGACGTCGTGGTCGGCACCGTCGAAGGATCCGAGGACGCGCCTGTGCTCGTGGTGGCCGTAGCGCTCGGGCAGATGCTGCAGCAGCGTGCCGCCACACGCGACGTTGAGCAGCTGCATCCCCCTGCAGATCCCCAGCACCGGCATGTCGCGCTCGATCGCCCGGCGCACGAGCGCGATTTCGAAGGCGTCGCGCTCCGGCGCCGTGTCGGCGGTCTCGGGGTGCGCCTCCTGCTCATACGACGCGGGGTCGATGTCCGCGCCGCCGGCGAGCATCAGGCCGTCGATCAAATCGAGCGCCTCGTCCGGATCTGCGGCGAGGCGCTCGTCGGGCGGAAGCATCACGGCGAGGCCGCCCGCACGCTGAACCGCTTCGACGTAGCTGAGCGGCAGCAGCGCCGCGTGCTGGTCCCAGACGCTCCACGCAGCGCGCTCGAGCGCCGTGCAGATGCCGATCACAGGACGTCTCATCCTCCACACCATAGGATCAACTCGCGCCGGACGGCGTCCACGCCGCCGTGAGGCGGGCGCGTCGAGAGCATCTCGCAAGATGAGAGGAGACCCATGAGCGAGCCGAACATGCAGCTGCAAACGGTCAACGTAAGCGTGGCTGACGGCGCGGCGACCGTCGAGCTGAACCGGCCCGAGGCGCTGAACGCCTGGAACGCGCAGCTCGGCAGCGATCTGCTTGCCGCGGTGCGGCGCGTCGCTGCGGACGACGGCGTCCGCGCCGTGGTCGTGACCGGTGCAGGACGAGGTTTCTCCTCGGGCGCGGATCTGAAGGACGTCAGCGGCGGTCACACGACCGACGACGGTCGCCCCGATGTGTACAAGACCCTCACCGAGCGCTACCACCCGATCATGGAGACGATCCGCGGGATGCCGAAGCCGGTCATCGCCGCGGTCAACGGCCCGGCGGTGGGCATCGGCTGCTCGCTCGCGCTCTGCTGCGATCTGATCGTCGCCGCCGAGAGCGCCTACTTCCTGCTCGCGTTCGTCAACATCGGCCTGGTCCCCGACGGCGGCTCCTCGCTGTTCGTGCCCACGCGTGTCGGCATGGCGCGCGCGAACGAGCTGGCCATGCTGGGCGAGCGCCTGCCCGCGGCGCAGGCGCTCGAATGGGGCCTGATCAACCGCGTCGTCGCAGACGCGCGCCTGCGCGAGGAGACCGACGAGCTCGCCGCCCGCCTCGCCGGCGGACCAACCCGTTCCTACGCGGGGACCAAGCGGCAGCTGAACAACTGGCTGTACTCGCGGATGGCCGAGCAGCTCGAGCTGGAGGCGCAGATCCAGCAGGAGATGGCCGCGAGCGATGACTTCCTCGAGGGCGCGATGGCGTTCGCACAGAAGCGACAGGCACGCTTCGCCGGGCGATAGCGACTCGTGGCAAAAGTCATCAAGCGCGTCCGGCCCGGGCCTGAATAGAATCCCCGCCTCCTTGGGTCACGTGATCAACCCAACGCTTGCGTTCTTCACGCCGCAGTCGGGCGGCTCGCCCAACGCGAACGAAATCGACGGCCTCTACAAGATCGCGCTGTACATCGCGCTGGTGATCTTCGTGCTGGTGGAGGGCGCCCTGGCATACGCGCTGATCAGGTTCCGCGCGCGCAAGGGAGCCGTCGCTGCGCAGATCCACGGGAACACCCGACTGGAGGTCGGCTGGACGGTCGGCGCGGCGGTCATCCTGCTGGCGTTGGCGATCCTGACCTTCGCCAAACTCGGATCCATTCAGAACCCGCCCGACTCGGGGCCGGAAGGAGCCGCTCTGGCGGGCGTCAGCGGAACGCTCTATGCCAGCGCCGAGCGCAAGCTGCCGCCGAACGGCAAATCGCTGAACATCACCGTCATCGGACGCCAGTACATCTGGCAGTTCATCTACCCCGGTGCGAACGAACCAGACGGCCTCGGCGCTCCATACTCCTACGAGGAACTCGTCGTGCCGACGAAAACGACCGTCACGCTCGACATCGTCTCCGAGGACGTCGTGCACTCGTGGTGGGTTCCGGCGCTGGGCGGAAAGTTCCAGGCCGTGCCGGGTTACCACAACTACACCTGGTTCAAGGTCCCCAAGCCTGGCATCTTCCGGGGCCAGTGCGCCTTCCTCTGCGGACGCGGCCACGCCCGCATGATCGCCACCGTGAAGGCGGTGGCGCCCGCGCAGTTTGAAGCTTGGCTCGCTCGCCAGAAGCAGGAGATCGCCGAAGCCAACGCCGCCGCCGCGGCCGCGCGGCGCAAACTGAACAGTCAGACCGGTGCCGGACAGGTGGAAAACCCCTAGGAGATCGAGGAGACCAGCGCACGACATGGCCACCTATGCAACGCCGATCCCGATCGTGAACGCCGATCACGCAGAGCCCCGCCCGTCGGAGACCGGCCAGCAGGGCTGGACGAGCTGGATCACGACCACCGATCACAAGCGGATCGGGATCATGTACATGGTCACCACGTTCGTGTTCTTCTGCCTCGGCGGCGTCGAGGCGCTGATGATCCGCCTGCAGCTGGGCGCGCCGAACAACACGCTGGTCACCCCCGAGATCTACAACCAGCTGTTCACGATGCACGGGACGACGATGATCTTCCTGTTCATCGTGCCGATGATGGCCGGCCTGGCCAACTACTTCGTTCCGCTGATGATCGGCGCGCGCGACATGGCCTACCCGCGCCTGAATGCGCTGTCCTTCTGGCTGCTCCTCGCCGGCGGGATCGTCTTCTATGCGTCGCTCTTCTGGAACCCGCCGGAAGCCGGCTGGACGAGCTATCCACCGCTGTCGAGCTCGCTCTACTCGCCGAGCGGGGGGCAGGACGCGTGGATCTACCTGATCCACCTGACGGGGCTGTCGTCGATCCTCGGGGCGATCAACTTCTACGCGACGATCGCGAACATGCGCGCACGCGGGATGAGCTGGGGCCGGCTGCCGCTGTTCGTCTGGGCGATCCTGACCTATTCGGTGCTGATCATCTTCGCGATGCCGGTGATCGCCGCGGCGGTGACGATGCTGCTCACCGACAGGCACTTCGGCACCCATTTCTTCGATCCGGCCAACGGCGGCTCGCCGCTGCTCTGGCAGAACCTGTTCTGGTTCTTCGGCCATCCCGAGGTCTACATCATGGTGCTGCCCGGCTTCGGCCTGGTCTCCGAGATCCTGCCGGTGTTCGCGCGCAAGCCGATCTTCGGCTACAAGGCGATCGCCGCCTCGACCGTCGCGATCGCGTTCCTCGGCTTCCTTACGTGGGCGCACCACATGTTCACGACGCCGATCCCAGAGGCGATCCTCGTGTTCGTGATGCTGAGCTCATTCCTGATCGCGGTGCCGACGGGCGTGAAGGTGCTCAACTGGGTCGCCACGCTGTGGCGCGGCACCATCGAGTTCAGGACGCCGCTGCTGTTCTGCGCGGGCATGATCGCGCTGTTCTTGATCGGCGGGATCTCGGGCATCTTCCTCGCGATCTTCCCAGTCGACTGGCAGCTCAACGAATCCTATTTCGTCGTCGCGCACATCCACTTCGTGCTGCTCGGCGGTTCCGTGCTCCCGATCTTCGCCGCCATCTACTACTGGTTCCCGAAGATCACAGGGCGTATGCTCAGCGAAAGCCTCGGCAGGCTGAGCTTCTATCTGATCTTCTTCGGCATCTTGGCGACGTTCCTGATCCAGCACGTGAGCGGCCTCGACGGCATGCCGCGCCGCGTCTACGAGTACGACAACGTCGGCAACCTGGCGCTCTACAACCTGATCTCGACGATCGGCGCCTTCATCCTCGCCTCGGGGGTGCTCGTGACGATCATCAACGTCGCGCGCAGCCTCAAGGTGGGGGTCATCGCCGGGCCCGACCCATGGAAGGCGAACACGCTCGAGTGGTTCACGACCTCGCCTCCGCCGGCGAACAACTTCGACGTGATCCCGCTCGTGCGCTCGGTCGAACCCATGAAGGACATCCGCCGCGAGGTGGAGCGGCGCACGCTCGGCAGAGCCGTGCCCGGCGGCGCGACCGTCCCGGCCGGCGCAACGCAGGTGGGCGTCTAAATGAGAGTCAAGCCGCCCACGACAGGTGCGGCGCCCGCGGTCGAGACGCCGAGCACCGCAGCGGCCAGCGGCTGGGTCGGCGGCGGCGGCGCCGGTCTGCGAGCGGTCGGGCCCGCCCCTCGAACGCTCGCGCTGCTGAGCGACTATGTCGAGCTCACCAAGCCGAAGGTCCAGTCGCTCCTGCTCCTGACGACCGTTGCCACGATGTACGTCGCCGGCGACCCCTCGCTGGCGCTGGTCGCGCTGACGTGCCTCGGCGGCTACCTCTCAGCCGGTGGCGCCGGCGCGGTGAACCACTGGTTCGACCGTGACATCGATGTGCGCATGAGGCGCACCGCCAATCGCCCGGTCGCATCCGGTCGCATATCGCCGCGCGCCGCGCTCGTCTTCGGCTGCACGCTCGCAGCGCTATCGCTCCTCGAGCTGACGCTGACGGTCAACGCGCTCGCCGCCGTCCTCTCGTTCTCGGGCTTCCTCGGCTACGTCCTGATCTACACCGTGTGGCTGAAGCGCCGCACGCCGCAGAACATCGTGATCGGCGGCGCCGCGGGGGCCGTCCCGCCGCTCGTCGGATGGGCGGCGGTCACAGGATCGATCAGCGGCACCGCCGTGATCCTGTTCTTCATCGTCTTCTTCTGGACGCCGCCCCACTTCTGGGCGCTGTCGCTGCTGATGAAGGACGAGTACGCGAAGGTCGGTGTCCCGATGCTGCCCGTCGTGCGAGGCGAGGAGGAGACGCGCAGGCAGATCCTGCTGTACGCGCTGCTCCTCTACGCGGTCACCCAGCTGCCGTTCTGCGCGGGCGGCTTCGGCGGGATCTACCTCGTCTGCTCGCTGGTGCTCGGGCTCGGCTTCGTCGCCGGCGCGGTGCGGCTCTACAGCCGCAAGGACCGTCGCTCGGCGCTGCATCTCTACCTGTTCTCGCTCGCCTATCTCGCCCTGCTCTTCTGCGCGATGGTGGCCGATGTCCATCTATAGACTGCGTTCCCGCCGATGATGACCAGACGCTTGGCGCGCAAGAACATACGCACGGGGCTGATCGTCGCCGCGATCTGCATGTTCATGTTCGGCATCACGTTCGTCGTCGCGGCGGTCTACGTCTCGTGAGCCCCACCGAGCCCGAGGTCCCGCCGGTCGGCGAGGAGATCCACCTGCCGGGACCGAGCATCCTGCCGGTGCTCACAGGCGTAGGGCTGACGCTGACGCTGATCGGCATCACGACGTTCATCGAGCTCACCGTCATCGGCGGGATCCTCACGCTCGGCTGCGTCGTGCGCTGGATCAAAGACACGCGCGAAGAAGTCGACGAGCTCCCGCTCGACGCCCACAACCCCGACTGACGCCGCTGTCTCGTGATGCACGGCCGCCCCTCGCGGCCGAGCCGCGCCGGCGCCGGCGCCGGCCCCGATGCCGTCGCATGAGGAGCTGGCTCGCGCGCCAGCCGCGGCGCGGCGGACGTCGCCGTTCGGGACCCGGCCGCCTCAGCCGATCGAAAACGGTGGCACGCCTGCTTGCGAGCAGGCGTGCCATCCCTCCCTCACCCCACTGCCGCGCTCGCCGGCACCGGACAGATCGCGCCGTCCTCGGTCCAGCAGCGCACGACGTCGCGGACCGAGAGTATGCCGACGCTCTCGCCGCCCTCGAGGACGATCAGATGTCGAAAGCCGCCGCGCACCATCGCCGACGCCGCCTCCTCCAGCGACCAGTCCGGCGCCGCGTAGACGACCTCGCGTGTGAGGTGCTCGCCAACGCACTCGCCGTCCGGATCCTGTCCCGCCCCGATCGACAGCAGGATGTCGCGCTCGGTGATGATGGCCGGGCCGTTGCCGTCCGGGTCCATCACGGCGGCGGCTCCGACGGCGCGCTCGGACATCAGGCGCGCCACGGCGCGAAGCGTATGACGCGGTCCGACCGTGAGGACCATCGGGCTCATGCCGTCTCGAACCTGCATCCCGCGCTGCTCCTCAGTTCCCTTGCCGAACTCGCATCCCAACCACTCCTACCCGATGATCCTCACGCAAATCGCAGTCCGAGCAAAACTTGCAACTATTGCCTCAATCTAGTACTTGGACGGCCTCCAGTCAAGGTCCGAGCTTCCACCTGACCTAGGCATTAGGATCCCAGTCCCGATGCCGAGGACCTCCGCAGACAACGCCCGCGCAGGGGCTCGAGCCGCCGCTCATGCCTAGCCGCAGGTCGATCATCACCGCGGTCGCAGCAGCGCTGATCGCGACCGCGATCGGCATCGTCCTCAGCTTCCTCATCCACTGGTTCCCCGTCCAGGCGACGACGCAGGCGCGCAACACGGATCGGCTCTACCACGTCCTGGTAATCGCATCGATCCCGATCTTCGTGCTCGTCGCCTCGGTCGTGCTGTTCTCCGTCTGGCAGTTCCGCATGAAGCCCGGCGAGGAGCTCAAGGACGGGCCGCCGATCCACGGCAACACGCGTCTCGAGGTCCTCTGGACGGCGTTCCCGGCGGTCTTGCTGCTCGGGCTGGTCTCGTACTCGTTCGTGGTGCTGCACCAGAACGAAGAGAAGCCTCGCGGCGTGCCGGAAATGCAGATCGGAGTGATCGCACAGCAGTTCTTCTGGACCTATGAATACCCCTCGTCGGTCACCGGCGGCGCCCCGTTGAGGAGCTATCAGCTGTACCTGCCTGAGGGCGACACGGTCTTCTTCAACATGCGCTCGAGGGACGTCATCCACGCCTTCTGGATCCCTGCGTTCCGCCTGCAGGAGGACGTGGTTCCCGGCATCACCACGCACTACCGCGCGACGCTCGATCGCCTCGGCCGTTACCCGGTCGTGTGCAACCTGCTTTGCGGGCTCGGCCACTCGCTGATGCGCTCGGAAGTCCACGTGGTCAGGCCCGCCCAGTTCCAGGCGTGGCTGAAGAGCCAGGAGAGCTCCCCCTCGCCGGTCGCCACCGCGTCCGTCGCACCCAAGCGCGGTGCGCCCAGGGGCGGCGTCATCACGACAGGAGCTACAGCATAATGTGGCGGCGTATGAGCCTCCAACTGCAGGGAACCGGCTGATGGCGACGACATCCCAGGCCCCGCAGCACACCGCGTCGGGCTCCGCCGCTCCGCCTCGCGGCTCCTCGCTCGGCGCGAAACTGCGCGCCCCCGGCTTCTACCGCGCGGCCTGGATGATGCTGCTCGGCGTGGCGTTCGCCACCGGCCTGACGTGGCTCGTGCGGATGAGCACGGGACACTCGCACTACCGCCACTTCATCGACGGCGAAGCGATCCTGAGCGTGTCGCTGATCGCCGCGCCGCTCATGTTCCTCGTCGGCATCGGCGGCTTCGACTACTGGTTCTACTGGGCGTCCGGGCGCAAGACGCGTCCGGAGGACCACTCGGGCCACGGCGCCTACACGTGGAAGGACTACTTCAGGATCAACACCGACCACAAGGTGATCGGCGTTCAGTACACCGTCACCTCCTTCTTCTTCCTGCTCGTCGGCGGCCTGATCGCGATGCTGATGCGCGTCCAGCTGGCGCAGCCGGGATCGCAGTTCGTGGACCCGAACACGTACAACGGCCTGTTCTCGGTGCACGCCTCGATCCTGATCTTCTTCTTCATCATTCCCGTGTTCGCGGGCTTTGCGAACTTCGTGATCCCGCTCATGATCGGCGCGCCCGACATGGCGTTCCCGCGGCTGAACGCGCTCTCCTACTGGCTGCTGCCGGTGGGAGGGCTGATCATGCTCGGCAGCTTCCTCGCCCCGGGCGGGGCATTCGCCGACGGCTGGACGGCCTACGCGCCACTGTCGACGGACATGCCCGTCGGGCAGGTCTTCTTCTCGCTCGGCGTCCAGTTCGCGGGTGCTTCGTCGATCATGACCGCGCTCAACTTCCTGGTCACGATCATCACGATGAGGGCGCCGGGCATGAGCTTCTTCCGCCTGCCGCTGCTGGTCTGGGCGAACTTCGCGACGTCGCTGCTCGTGGTGATCGCCACGCCGTTCATCGCCGCGTCGCAGTTCTTCGTGCTGCTGGACCGCGCGCTTGGCTTCAACTTCTTCAATGCGGCGAAGGGCGGCGACGTGCTCATGTACCAGCACGTCTTCTGGTTCTACTCCCACCCAGCGGTCTACATCATGATGCTGCCCGGCTTCGGGATCGTGAGCGAAGTGATCGCCGTGAAGTCGCGCAAGCCGATCTTCGGCTACCGCATGATGGCCTTTTCGCTGCTGGCGATCGTGGTACTCGGCTTCACGGTCTGGGCGCACCACATGTTCACGTCGGGCATGGCCAACTGGATCCGCATCCCGATGGCGATCACGACCGCGATCATCGCGGTACCGACGGGCATCAAGATCTTCTCCTGGCTGGCGACGCTCTGGCGCGGCGTGCTGCACCTGGACACGCCGATGCTGTTCGCGCTCGGCTTCCTGACGACGTTCACGCTCGGCGGCATCAGCGGCGTGGCGCTGGCGATGGTTCCGTTCGACATCCACGTCAGCTCCAGCTACTTCATCGTCGCCCACATCCACTATGTGCTGTTCGGCGGGCTCGCTGATGACGATCTTCGCGGGCGCCTACTACTGGTTCCCGAAGATGACCGGGCGCATGTACGACGAGCGCCTGGGCAAATGGCACTTCTGGAGCACGTTCATCTTCTTCAACCTGACGTTCGCGCCGATGCACGTCCTCGGCCTGGACGGCATGCCACGGCGCGTCGCGACCTATGCGGCACAGTTCGCCGACACGAACCTGTTCATCTCGATCTCCAGCTGGATCCTCGGCCTGAGCACGCTGATCTTCGTCTACAACATGGTCACCAGCTGGCGCGGCGGGCCGCGCGCGGTCGCGAACCCGTGGCGCGGGATGACGCTCGAGTGGCAGGTGAGCTCGCCGCCGCCGGTGTTCAACTTCGACCGGGTCCCGACGGTCGTCGGCGGCCCGTACGAGTACGGCGTGCCCGGCGCGGTGCACGGGATCCTCAAGCCGGCCGGCGCCGGCGCACCGGCGGGCGCCGCGCCGCACGTGGCGTGTCACCGATCGAGTAGGCGAGGAGGAGCGACAGCGATGGGAGGGATGCAAGCGCGATGAGTGAGATCCTGGTGGTGGCGAACCGCACGCTCGGCGGCGAGAAGCTGCTCGAGGCCGTCCGCGAACGCGCGGCGTCGGGCGACGACGTCAGCTTTCGGCTGGTGGTGCCGCAGAGCAAGCCGACTGCGGGCCTGGTGATCTACGACGAGGCGGTGCGCGAATCCGCGCAGGTGAGGATCGACCTCGCGCTCTCGACGATGGCGGGCGAAGGCATCAAGGTCACCGGCGAGGTCGGGCGACGCAGACCCGTTCCTGGCGACGATGGACGCGATCGCACACACAGGCCCGACGAGATCATCGTCTCCACGCACCCCGCGACGCAGCTCGGGCTGGCTGCGGCGCGATCTGATCGAGCGCATCCAAAACGCCTCCGGGCTGCCGGTGAGCACGTCGTCACCGACCTCGAGCGCGAAGGGCTGCCGTTCGACGTCACGCTCGTGATCGCCAACAAGACCTCGAGCGGCGAGGAGCTGCTCGAGCGACCTGCGCGCGAAGGCCGCCGAAGACGGGCGGACAGGCGCCGCTGTTCATCGCCGTCGTACCCCAGCAGGACGGTCACGGCGCACGCGCGCGCGAGGCGCGCGCGCGGCTGGCGGCGATGCTCGAGAAGCTGCACGCGGCGGGCCTGCTGGCGTCCGGCATGATCGGCGACCCCGACCCCTACACGGCGGCGGTCAACGCGCTCGAGCTGTTCAGGGTCGACGACGTGGTCATCTCGACGCTGCCCGACCAGCGCTCGGGCTGGATGCGCTCGAACCTGATCGAGCGTGTCAGAACGCCACCACGGCGCCCGTCGAGCACGTCGTCGTCGACCCGCAGGCCACCACGACGGCGGCGCCGGCCGCATAGCGAAGCGGCACGATGGAGGCAGCCAGCATCGCTCACGCCGCCGGGCCACGGCGACGCGAACACCACGGCCCGCCGCCGGCCAACCGCAGCTCGCGCGTCGACGCCGCCGCTGCTCGGGATGCTGCTTTTCATCATCTCCGAGGTGATGGTCTTCGGGGCGTTCTTCACCGCCTACTTCTTCATCCGCGTCGCCGCAGGGCGACCCGTGGCCGGCGCCGGGAACGCACCTGCCGGTGCAAGTCGCGGGCGTCAACACCGCGATCCTCGTGTCCTCCTCGCTTCACGTTGCACTGGGCGCAGACGTCGATCAAGAACGGCAACCGCTTCGGGCTGAAGGCGGGCATCCTGACGACGTTCCTGCTCGGCTGCACGTTCCTGTTCATCCAGATCAACGAGTACGCGAACATCGGCTTCGCGCCTCAGGACGCACGCCCAGCAGACGATCTTCTACTCGCTCACGGGCCTGCACGGCGCGCACGTGTTCATCGGGCTGACGCTGCTGCTGATCGTCACGATCCGCTCCTTCCGCGGCCACTACAGCCCCGAGGAGCACCGCGGCGTCGAGGTGCCCGGGCATCTACTGGCACTTCGTCGACATCATGTGGATCATCGTCTACCCCACGGTCTACGTCCTCTAGGCGCCAGCCGGACGCGTGCCGCAAGCCACCCGGCTAGGAGCGATCGATGCTGAACCCGCTGCGCAGCGAGGACGAGGCGTTTCGCCTGCTGCTGTACGTGCTCGCGGTTCATCGCCGTCGATCGTCGGCGCGTGCTCGTCATCGCTGCGGGCGCGTGCTCTGAGGCCCGGCGCCGGCGCTCCGCGCAAGGCCGCTACTTGACGGTCAGCGTGCCCCACATCCCCGCCGCGCGGTGGCCGGGGGCCTCGCAGAAGAACGTGTAGGTGCCCGGCTTGAGGCTGACGGTGACCGAGGCGCCGCCCTTGGTGATGAACGCGCTGGCGCCGAGCACCGGCTTGCCGGCGGTCGCGCCGCCAGTGCCAGGTTCGACGGCGATGTTGTGCGTCACGCCAGACATGTTCGTCATCGTGATCGTGACGGGGCCGGGTGTGGCGCTCGCCTTGTTGGTCGTGTAGGCGAGCTGGCCCTGCGGGTTGGCTTCGATCTGCGAGCTTGCCGGCCTTCTCTACCGCCGGCTTGCCCGCCCCGGGCGCTTCGACCGCGCTGGCGAGCAGGCCGGTGTCCGGCCCCGGGCTGGCGGCCGCTTCGGCGACGTAGGCGGCGATGTCGCTGAGCGTCGCGCCGCTGGCGAGGTCTTGCGGCATCACGCCTTGGGGTTGGGTAGCGCACCTGGTCTTCGACCACGCCGCGGATCGCGCTGCGCCCGTGGCCTTCGGCGATGCCGCCGCGAAAGGCTTCGTCGAGATTCGGGCCGACGATGCCCTTGGTGTTGGCGCGCGCGAGCGTGTGGCAGGCGCCGCATTTGGCGACGAACTGCTGCTTGCCGAGGATCAGGTTGGCGTTGTCGCTGTTCTTGACCGAGCAGCCGGCTGTGACGGCGCAAGCGCGCCGAGCACCGCCGCCGGCGACGGCCCGCGGAGGCGAGCGCGCCGAGCGCCCGCCGGGCTGCGAGCCCCCTCAGGACCGTGGAGACGTGCGTCAAGCTCATGAGCGGCGCCGGAACACTATCCGAAGCGACGGGTGCCCGGCGGCCGCTCCGCGAGGGCGCCTGCGCCTGCTCACGGGCGCTCCAGGCCGTCCAATTCCCCGCTCGCCGCGGCGATCACGCCGCGCGCGACGCCCTCCCAGGACCAGCGCTCGCGCACCGTGGCGCACCAGCCCAGCCCGCGTGCTCTCGCGCAGCTCTGGATCGGCCGCCAGCCAGGCGACCAGGCGCTCGGCCAGAGCGCACGCACGGCGCCCTCGTCGACGGTGAACGAGAGCCAGCCGGCGGCCGCCTGCGGCACCGGACGGCGCGCGAGCGCTCGCTGACCTCCGCCAGCCCCGAGTGGGCGGCGCTGATCGGCAGAACGCCGCAGGCGGCCGCCTCGGCGGCGACCATCCCGAACGCCTCGGGAAAGGTGCTCGGCACGACCAGCGCCTCGCAGGCGGGCAGCAGCTCGGCGAGCTCGTCGTGCTCCAGGCGGCCCGTGAGCACGACGCGCTCGCCTAGCCCGCGGGCGGCGGCGAGGTAGCGCTCGCGCTCGTCCCCGTCCAGGCCGTCCAGGAACGCGAGCAGATGGCGCAGCGGCCGCGCCGGCTCGGACTTTGACTCGAGCGCCCTTCCCGCCAGGGCGATCGCTCTCGCCTCCTCGATGTCGCCGGCCGCGAGCGCGGCGGCAGACGCTCCAGCCGTCGCGGTAGGCGCCGAAGCCGACGACCACGAGCCGCGCGCGCGGCACGCGCTCGAGCACGAGCGGCCAGGCGGCGATCAGCAGGTCAACGCCCTTGCTGACGATCAGCTTGCCGACGAACGCGACGAGCGCGTCGCGCTCGGGATCGAGGCGCTCGAGAGCGGCGGCGGCGGCGTCCGTGTCGCGTGCGAACGCGCTCGCGTCCTGCGGCGCCTGCAGCAGGCCGGACGCGGGATGCGCGCAGGCCGGCGCACGAGAGCCCGCACGCCAGATGCGGCGGCCGCGCGCGTCGCGCGGCGCGAACCGCGCCACATCCACGCCGGGCGGGCCGAGCCGCGTGCGTCGCGCCAGCTTCGGGTCCTCGAGCGCCTCCCACAGGCTGACGGCCGTGTGCTGCGAGCCGACGAGGACCGCGTGCGCGCCCGCGAGCCCCTCACGAGCCGGCGCGAGGAAGCGCTCGGGTTGGGGCTTGACGGTGTACTCCAGCGCGCTCCCGTGGACCTTCACGGCATAAGGAACCTCCCCGTTCAGCGCGCGCGCGAGGATCACCGGCCCCATCACCAGGTGGTTTGCGAGCGCGACATGCGGGCGCACGCCGGCGAGCAGCTCGCGCACCGCCGCGACGTTCGCGTCGACGTAGAACTCGATCTCCTCGTCGCTGCACTCGGCGAAGGTGCGCGCCTCGATCCCCTCGTAGCGGTCGGCGACGTAAACCGGCAGCAGCCCGCCGATGTCAGGTCGGTAGACGGTGCAGCGGCCGCGCACTGGAGCGCCGGATCGATCGCGCCGCCGCGAGCGGATCTCCCGCACGCGCAGCGCTCCCGCGTCCCAGTCTGCGCGCGCATCGACGAACGGCTGGCGCTCGGGATGGCGATCCTGGCAGAGCAGGTGCACCTCGTGGCCGAGGCCGGCGAGCGCTTCGGCGAGGCGTGCGTTGTAGACGTTCGAGCCGGTCCCCTCGAGCAGGTAGCCGTGGAAGATCAGGACGCGCACCGAGGCCGCAGCCTATCCGGGCACCTGCGGCTCCAGGCGCACGGCAGCGCACGCCGCCGCCGCCTCGCGTGCCGATCGGGCCACCCTCTGAGGTAAAGTCTCGGCGGTGAGCGCCAACCAACTCTATCGCCTGCGCAACCCCGCCACGGGCCGCGAACTCGTGATGGAGGCAGAGGCCGGCGAGATCTATCGCGACCGCGAGACCGGCGACAGCCTCGAGATCGTCGGCAAGCTGCTGCCGCTCGCGCCCTCGCCGTCGCGGCTGCCGCCGGGCGGTGGAGAACCTGCGCTTCTGCCCGTGGTGCGAGCAGCTCGCCCAGAAGGACCTGAACGACTGCCCGACGTGCGGCAGGCGCATGGGACCGTTGCCGGGTTCGGAGAGGCGAAGCTGAGGCGCGAGCCGCGCAGCAGCGGTTCAGGCGCCCCGGCGCGAGGGCGGACTCGCGCTGCGAGGATGCGCGCGGTCGCCGCCGCGTGCGTCGTGCTGATCAGCAGCGCGACGCTTGGCGCATGCGGCAGCAGCAGCGTCTCGGACGCCATGCCCAAGAGCACCCCGGAAATCACGACGCCGACCGACACCAGCGCGGAAAAGGCGGCAGGCCAAGCGACCTCGACCTCCACGACGTCTACCAAAGCGGCGGGCACGACCGGCGAAGGCTCCTCTTCGAGCGAAGAACCGAGCAAAGGCGAAGGCAGCTCGGAAGCCAGCAAAGAAAGCTCGAGCGAAGCGGCCGCAGCTGGCGGCGCATCGGCCGAAAAAGCAAAAAGCCCCTCGAGCGAAAGCAGCTCGAAAGGCGGCAGCGAAGCGGCCGGCGGATCGAGCCCGACGGGAGGCGCGAGCGCGCCTTAGCGCAGGCCAGCGCTGGCTACGGGGTGGAGATCAGCGTCGCGCTGTAGGTCAGCCGTGCGGTCTGATACAGGCAGTAGTACTGGACCGGCAAGCCGATCGTGGTGTCACCGGTCTGCGTGCTGGTGTTCGTGCAGGCGGTCCTGCGGCCGGCTTGCCCGCCACGAGGTGTTGCCGGCAAAGCCCAGCGCAAGCGCCGGCGCCCACGTGGGCACCGTCAGCGCGACGACGTCGCCCTTCTTGACGGGGATCGTGGTTTCGAGCGGGAACTGCGCGGTCTTGCCGAAGTACGGCTGGAGCTTGACGAGCGGGCTCTGCGCGACGAGCTTGTAGGTGAGGTTCGGTTTGGGCTGCGGCCGCAGGATCGCGATGCCGGCTTCGGGTGCGCCGCCCTCGTTCGCATTGAAGAACTTGATCTGCGTCGCGTTCGGCTTGCCGAGCATGATCGTCCAGGCCACGACGGTGCCGGCGCGCGGGGCGCTGAGCGGGGTGTTGACCGAAGCGACCTTCACCTGGAAGCCGGTCGTGCGGCTGACGGCCAGGCACGGGCTCGCCGGGCAGCTGGGGACGGTCGGCGGAGTCGTCGCCGGTATCACGCCGACTTCGGTGAGCGTCGCAGGCGCCGCGGCAGGCAGCACGAGCACGAGGGCGATGCTCGCGAGGATGGCCAGGTTTATGCGTCTCATCTCTGCCATTCAACACGAGTCGCGGCCGGATGTAGCGGTTGCCATTTCGCTACTGGCCTGTGAGTTCCTGCGCAGCCGCGGCGATCTCCGCCGCATCGCCCGGCGCCGGCACCCACGGCAGCCGCAGGGGGTCATCCGTGTAACGGGGAATCACGTGGATGTGGAAGTGGAAGACCGTCTGCCAGGCCGCGGCACCGCAGGAGTTCAGGAGGTTGACGCCGTCGGCGCGCAGGCGCTCGCTTCGCGCGAGCCGCAAGCCGCTGGGCGGCGCTGGCGACCGCGTGCAGATCCTCGGCGCCGACGCTCAGCAGGTCGGCCGCGTGAGCGCGGGGAATCACGAGCGCGTGCCCGCGCGTCGCTGGGGCGATGTCCATGAAGGCGATCGTGCGCTCGTCTTCATCGACGATCGTCGCCGGCAGATCGCCCGCGAGGATCCTGCAGAAGATGCAGTCGTGGTCGGCCATGCGGCCCAGATCCTATGCCACGCTGCCGCCGTCCAGCGCGCGCCGCCCATCGGGTGAGCGCAAGAAAAGGAGGCAGTGTTTACCTAGCGGGTTTCGGCGGCTGATCGCGACCAGATGTCAGCGCACTCCGCGCAGACGTCGCTCGGCACGAGGCCGGCACGCATCAGCAGCCTGAAGAGCTGGCAGCCGAGGCAGAGCGCGAGCAGCGACTCGAGGCCGGCGGCGATGATCAGCATCGTCAGCAGCAGATCCGCGACGTCGTGCGCGGCGAAGCCGAGCGCGGCGATCGCCGCAACGGACGTGACGGCCGCGCCGATCATCTGCGCAAAGCGCTTCGGCGGGCCGGGAACCAGCTTTGGCGGACCCAGCCGCGGCGCGATCACCGAGCTGGCGAGGCGGCCCAGCGGGCTCAGGGTGGGGCCGGTGAGGACGCGGGCGATGAAGCCGTAGGCAAGTGGGATCAGCAGCCAGTACCACGACGTCGCGAGCGTGACGGTCGCGAGCACCATGACCACGAAGGCGACCGTCCGAGCGGCCTTCTCATTGACCGGGTTCGGGAACGTGAACACGTTTGCGAGCATCCCATCAGGATAGTTTCCGCCGCGCCGCGCCCTGGGTGAGCTCGCTCGCGTACGCGAGCGCGTCCTCGCGCGTGGAGAGCTCTTCCGCATACTGAGCCTCGGCGAGCTCGCCGAGCAGCTCGCCGATCTGCGGACCCGTCTCGATGCCGAGCGCGGCCGCCAGCTCGTTACCGCGCAGCAGCGGCGGCGGCGGGCCCTGCGCGCGCCAGCGCAAGGCGTCCGCGAGCAGTCCGCCGGCGAGGCGCAGGTGAGCGTTGATCGACTCGCCGGCGCGCGCCCCGCGCGTCGCGAGCCGGTCGGCGACCGACAGGAGCGTGACGTCGACCTCGACCGGCGCGCATGTCTGCATGTAGGCGAACACCGTCCGGCGAGACAGCGGCTGCGGCTCGTGGACGAGGAAGCCGAGGCGCAGGTGGTGGCGGACGAGCGCGGCGACGTGGGCGCGCAGGCGCTCGCTCGCGCGCATCCGCTCGAGCAGCGCACGCGCGAGCTCGGCACCGCGAGCGTCGTGGCCGATGAACGTCATCCGCCCGTCCGCCGGGCGAACCTCGCGGGTGAGCGGCTTGGCCGCATCATGCAGCAGCGCTCCCCACCGCAGCGCTTCGCCACGTGTCAGCTCATCCGCCAGCGGCTCCGCGAGCAGCGCCGCCAGCTCCGCCCCATGCGTGCCGATCGCCGGACTGAGCTCGGGAGCCTCGAGACCGCCGGCGCCCGTGAGCCTGACCGTACGGTCGAGCACCTCCAGCGTGTGGCCGTACACGTCGAGGTGGTGGAAGCTGCTCTGCTCGACGCCGCGCAGCGCCTCGAGCTCCGGCAATACGACCGCCGTGGCGCCCAGCTCGCCCATCATCTGAACGCCACGCACGGCGGCGGGCGTGGCGATCGTGCGCCGCAGCTCCACGAACACCCGCTCGGCGGCCACGCTGCGCAGCCGCGCGGCCTGCGCGCGCGCCGCGGCGAGCGTCTGTTGATCGACCTCGAGGTCGAGCTCGAGGGCGACGCGCACCAGGCGAAGCACGCGCAGCGGGTCGTCTGCGAACGCGGCCGCGCCGGCCATGCGCAGGCGTCGCGCGCGGAGATCGCTGAGGCCGCCGAGCGGGTCGATCAGCTCGCCACCCTCGAGCGGTTCGGCGATCGCATTCACGGTGAAGTCGCGCAGCGCGAGATCCGCAGCCAGTGTCTTGCCGCGAATCGGCTCGACGTCCACCTGCCACGAGCGGTCGCGTGAGACGACGCGCCATGCCCCGTACTCCTGCGACAGCGCGAAGCACGCCGCGCGCCCGGCGGCGCGGGCCACCATTCGCGCGGCTTCGCCGGGGTCGCCGTCCACGACCACGTCGACGTCGGCGAGCTCCTCATCGCGGCCGAGCGCGCGGTCGCGCACCGCCCCGCCGACCAGCCAGGCGCGTGTGCCGGCGAGCGCCGCACGGACCACCTGCAGGCCCGTGCTCATGTCGGGCTGGTGTCGACCGTCCGCATGCGGGGAAGCGGCGCATCTTCCTTGAGCGGAACGCCATCGCGGTGATAGATCCGCGGGATCCGCCGCGTCAGCGCGCAGGTGATCTCGTAGTTGATCGTCTCGAGGCGGCGCGCGACCTCCTCCGCGGTGATCCGCTCGCTGCCCTGGAAGCCGATCAGAATGGCGCGCTCTCCGCGCAGCCCCTCGGCATCCGCATCGTGACCGAGATCGACCGTGATGTTGTCCATGCTCACCGTGCCGACGAGCGGGTAACGGCGTCCCACGATCAGCACATCGGCGTTGTTCGAGAGGCCGCGCCGCCAGCCGTCGCCGTAGCCGATCGGGAGCACGCCGACGTACGTGTCGTGCTCGGCGACGAACCTGCGTCCATACCCGGCGCTATCGCCGGCCTCGCAGTACTTGACGTCCGCGAGGTAAGAGCTCAGCTCGAGCGCCGGCTCTAGCCCGCGCGCGGCGGGGTCCCTGCCGAACGGATCCATCCCGTAGATCGCTATCCCGCAGCGGACCATGTCGAACTGCGCGTCGGCGTCGCGCAGCATCGCGGCGCTGTTCGCAGCGTGCACGAGGAGCTGCGGCTGCTCGGCCTTCAGAGCATCCGCCCAGTCCCTGAACATCGCGAGCTGGCGCGCGAAGAAACCGTCGTCACTGAGGTCATCGGCGGTCGCAAAGTGGGTCATGACGCCCGTCAACTCGACTCCAGGTGTCTTGCGCGCCGCCGCTGCGACGCGCGAGGCCTCGACGGGGTCGCGCGTGCCGAGCCGACCCATGCCGGAGTCGAGCTTGACGTGCACGCGGCCTCCGCCCGCCGCAGAGAGGGCTGCCAGGAAGCGCTCATTCCAGACGACGACGTCCGCATCGCAGGCGAGCGCCTCCTCGAGTTCGACCCTGCTGAGGGCGCCCATCACGAGCACGGGAACATCACGCAGTCCGGCCTCGCGCAGTTCCGTCGCCTCACGCGCGCCCGCGACCGCGAGCCAGCTGGCACCGCCGGCGAGAGCGCCGCGAGCGCTCTGCACGATCCCATGCCCGTAGCCGTCGGCCTTCACCACGGCGCAGATCTCCACGCGCCCGCGAAGCTGCGAGCAGAGCCGCGCGCAATTGCGCTGGATCGCCGCGACGTTCACGCTCGCCTGCGCGCGACGCTCGTTCATGCCCTGCCGACCTTACCGCCGCCAGCGGCGGCGCCCGTGTGCGTCTCTCGAGCGGCGCCTGGGGCGCCGGCGCGTCCTGCGCGCGAGCGCGCGGCCGGCAGCGCGGCGATCACGTCGGTCGCGATCACACCCTCGACGACGCCAAGGCGGCGGGCGGCCTCGCGGCCTGCCTCGGCGTGGAGCAGCACTCCTGCGGCGGCCGCTGCGAACGCGTCGACGCCCTGGGCCAGCAGCGCGGCGATCACGCCGGTGAGCACGTCGCCCGTACCGGCCGTCGCGAGCGCGGGTGTGGCTCCCGGGCTCACGGCAACCCGTCCGGACGGGTCCGCAATCAAGGTGTCGTCGCCCTTGAGCAGGACGATCGCGCCCGCCTGAGCGGACGCCAGGCGAACATGTTGCAGGCGCTCGCGCTCGATCTGCGAGCTGTCCAGCTCGAGCAGCCGTCCGAGCTCGCCGGCATGCGGCGTGAGCACCGTCGGGGCATTCCTCACGAGCAGGTCGCCGAGCCTTCCCGCATGCGCGTTGAGGCCATCGGCGTCGAGCACCATCGCCACGTTCGCCTCGCGCGCGAGCGTTCGCGCGAACGCGAACGCGCCGTCGGCGCGGCCGAGACCCGGTCCGAGCGCCAGCGCCCCCCCGCGCTCGCTCGCCTCGATCACGCTCGGCGTGCCCCTGGCGGCCACGCTGCCGTCCTCGTCGGGGAGCGCCCGCGTCATCATCTCGGGGGTGCCTGCGCTCGCGAGGATCGCCTGCAGCGAGGCCGGCACGCACGCCGTGACATAGCCGGCCCCTGCGCGCATGCTCGCCAGCGCGGCCATCCGCGGTGCGCCGGTCAACCCGCGCGAGCCGCCGACGACGAGCACATGCCCCGACTTGAACTTCGTCCACGACGCCTTCCTGCGCGGCAGAAGGTCGAGCACCGCCGGCTCGATCAGGCCGATCGCTGCCTGCATCGGAGCGCCGCGTGGGATGCCGATGTCGATGGTCTCGAGCCCTGCGGCGTATTCCTTGCCGGGGTTGATCCACAGCCCGGGCTTTCCGGCGTGAAAGGTTACGGTCAGCGAGGCGCGTACCGCCGGGCCTGTGACCACGCCGGTCGACGCGTCGACTCCGCTCGGCACGTCCACGCTGACGACCTTCGCGTCGGCCGCGTTGACGGCTTCGATCGCGTCCGCTACCGCACCGCGAGGCTCGCCGGAGAAGCCGGTTCCCAGCAGCGCATCGACGATCACGGCGCTTGCGCCGAGCACGTCCTTGCCCTTCTCGGCGGCCGCGCCGGGCGGTTGCGAGCCGTTCGCCGTCCACGGCTCTCCGCTCGGCCGCAGCGGCGGCTCGCCGGGCAGACGGTCGAGATTCGTGCGCGCGTCGCCGGAGAGCTCCTGCGGCGGCGCCACGCAGACGACCGTCACGTCCCGCCCGGCGTCGCGCAGCAGGCGCGCTGCGACCAGTCCGTCGCCGCCGTTGTTTCCCTTGCCGCAGACGACCGTCACCGAGCCGTCGGGCGCAAGGCGCTCTACGGCTCGGGCGACACCCGCTCCTGCCCTCTCCATCAGATCGAGCGCCGGCACTCCGCGCACCTCGATTGCCCAGCTGTCGATCGCGCGCATCTGCTCGGCGTCCGGCAGCGGGGTCAGCCAGTCGGGGAGGGCGGCCACGACAGCGATGCTAGATGGTCGATCCGCGGGCGGCACTCGGGCCGGCTCCGCGGACCGGCGCCAGCGGCCAGAGCACCGAAGGACCTACTCGACGGTGACGGTCTTGGCGAGGTTGCGCGGCTGGTCGACGTTCAACCCGCGCCGGCGCGCGATCGCATAGGCCAGCAGCTGCAGCGGGATCACTGCGAGCATCGGCTGGAGCATCCAGTCGGTGGCAGGCACCTCGATCGTCGCGTCGGCATGCGGAGAGACCACATCTTCGCCGGCGCTCGTGACGGCAATCACGCGCGCGCCGCGCGCGCGCGCCTCCTGGATGTTGGAGACGAGCTTCTCGAGCACCGGCGAACGCGTCGCGACGCACACGACCGGCGTCGCCTCATCGAGCAGCGCGATCGGTCCGTGCTTCATCTCGCCGGCTGCGTAGGCGTCGGTCGATACGTAGGAGATCTCCTTCAGCTTCAGCGCCCCCTCCAGCGCGACGGGCAGGCCGACGTGCCGCCCGATGTAGAGGAAGAAGTCGGCGTTCCAGCAGGTCTCGGCGATCGCGTCGCTGCGAGCCTGGCAGTCGCCGATCAACTCATCGATGCAGTGCGGCAGGCGCTTGAGCTCGCCGACCAACTCGGCGATGCGCGCGCCTTGCAGCGTCCCGCGCAGCTCGGCGAGGCGCAGGCCTAGCAGGTACATGACAGCGACCTGGCAGACGAACGTCTTGGTCGCGGCGACACCGATCTCGAGGCCGGCACGCGTGTATAGGACGCCGTCGGCGTCGCGCGTGGCCTGCGAGCCCATCGTGTTCGTGATCGCGAGCACGGTCGCCCCGCGCTCGTGCGCAAGCCGCATCGCCGCCAGCGTGTCCGCCGTCTCCCCCGACTGCGAGATCCCGATGACGAGGTCGCCACGTCCGACGACGGGGTTGCGGTAGCGATACTCCGAGGCGATGTCCAGCTCGACCGGCAGCCGTGCCCACTCCTCGATCGCGTAGCGGCCGATGAGGCCCGCGTGGTACGCGGTCCCGCAGGCGACGATGACGATCCGGCTGACGTCGGCGAGGATCGCCTCATCGAGTGCCCCCTCCTCGTCGAGGTCGACCCCGTCCCCGCGCGCGGTGCGGTCGGCGATGGTCTCGGCGACCGCGTCTGCCTGTTCGTGGATCTCCTTCAACATGAAGGTCTCGAAGCCGCCCTTCTCGGCGGTCTCCTCGTCCCAGTCGACGATCTCCTCCGCGCGATGCACCGGCTCGCCGGCGGCCGTGGTGATCGTCACCTGCTGCGGCGTGAGCACGACGATCTCGCCGTTTTCGACGTGCTGAACGCGCCTCGTCTGTGCGAGGAAGGCGGGAACCGCCGAGGCGACGAACTGCTCGCCGTCTCCGCGACCGACGATCAGCGGACACTCCTTGCGCGCGCCGACCAGCACGTCGGGCTCTTCGAGGCTCATCGCCACGAACGCGTAGTGCCCCTGCAGCTCCGCGTATGCGGCCCGCACCGCGTCGGCCAGGTCGCCGCTGTAGTGCTCGGCGATCAGATGCGCGATCACCTCGGCGTCGGTCTCGGAGGTGAACACGCTGCCGCCAGCGAGCAGGCGCTCCTTCAGCGACATGTAGTTCTCGACGATCCCGTTGACGACGACATGGATCCGATCGGTGCTGTCGCAGTGAGGGTGGGCGTTCTCCTCGCTGACCCGCCCGTGCGTCGCCCACCGCGTGTGCCCGATCCCGGTGCTGGCCGGGGGAGCGGCGACCGCGACGGCGCCCCGGGCCGCGCTCGCCGCCGCGCTCTCGAGCTTTGCGCGCAGCGCCTCGAGGTTGCCGACCGCCCGCACTGCCTCGATGCGATCGTCGGCGATGACCGAGATCCCCGCCGAGTCGTAGCCGCGGTACTCGAGCCTCTCGAGACCGCCGAGAAGCAGCTCTCGCGCCGGCCGCCCGCCGACGTAGCCAACGATGCCGCACATCGGATCGAAGATACCAGCGGTCCCGGCCGCGGACGGGCATGCGACCTAGCCGAGCTCGCGCTCGACGAGGGCGACGAGGCGCCCGCAGACGTCCTCCGCCTCCTCGTCGGTCGGCGCCTCGACCATCACCCTGACCAGCGGCTCGGTGCCGCTCGGGCGCACGAGCACGCGTCCGCGGCCCGCCAGCGCCTGCTCGGCGACGCGGACCCCCGTCTCGACCTCCCGAGCCTGCGCGAGCGCGTCGCGGTCGCGTACGCGCACGTTCACGAGCCGCTGCGGCAGCTTGGCCATCGCGTCGCGCGCGGCCAGATCCCGACCGGCGAGCGCCTCGAGCGTGAGCAGTGCGCTCGCGATGCCGTCGCCGGTCCGGTTGAAGCCCATCTCGATGATGTGTCCCGACTGCTCTCCGCCGAGCGTCCATCCGCGTTCGCGCAGCTCCGCGAGCACGTAGCGATCGCCGACGTTCGTGGTCGCCACCGCGACTCCCGCGCGCTGCATCGCCTCGTGGAAGCCGTAGTTGGTCATCACGGTCACCACGACGCCGTCGCCGCTGAGCCGCCCGCGCTCGCGCATGTGAAGCGTCGCCACCGCCATCAACTCGTCCCCGTCGACCACCTCTCCGCGACGATCGACCGCCAGCACGCGGTCGCCGTCGCCGTCGAAGGCGAAGCCGACCGCGTGGCCGCCGGCAACGACCAGCTCGGCCAGAGCCTCGATGCGGGTGGAGCCGCAGCCTGCGTTGATGTTGCGCCCGTCGGGGGCGTCCGCGGTCACCGACACCTTCGCTCCGAGCCGGCGGAAGATCTCCGGAGCGACGTGGTAGGTGGCGCCGTTCGCGCAGTCCAGCAGCACGTCGAGCCCGCCGAGGTCGAGCCCTCGAAAGCGCGTGTGCAGCTCGCGCAGGTAGTCCTCCGAGGCGCCCCTCAGCTCGCGAACCCGCCCGATCGCCGTGGCGGGCCGCGACGCGCGCCGGTGGGCGCCTGGGGTCTCTTCGACGAGTGCGAGCTCACGCTCGATCGCCTCCTCGGTCTCATCGGAGAGCTTGAAGCCGTCGCCGGCGAAGAACTTGATGCCGTTGTCGCGATAGGGGTTGTGCGAAGCGGACAGCACGACCGCGAGGTCGAAGCCGTAGCGCCCGATCAGCAGGGGCGCCGCCGGCGTCGGCAGCACGCCGCCCAAGAGCGCGTCCCCCCCGGCCGCGCTCACGCCGGCGGCGACGGCCGCCTGCAGCATCTCTCCGGACTCGCGCGTGTCGCGGATGATCAGCACCTGCGGGCGCGCTGCCCCGGTCCGCCGGGCGGCCGCGTCGCCGAGCGCGAGCGCCAGCTCGGCGGTCAGGAACTCGCCGGCGACGCCGCGAACGCCGTCGGTCCCGAACAGCTTGCGGGCCATGCTCCTCCTCGTGACCCAGTTCTCAGCGCTTGGAGAACTGCGGACGCTTTCGCGCCTTCTTCAGCCCGGCCTTCTTGCGCTCCTTCGCACGCGAGTCGCGCGTGAGGAAGCCCCTGCGCTTGAGCTCGCCTCGGAGGTTCGGGTCGGCCTCAAGCAGGGCCCGTGAAACGCCGTGTCGCAGCGCCCCCGCCTGTGCGGAGATGCCGCCGCCGTGCAGGCGCGCGACCACGTCCATCCGCTCGTGGTAGCCGACCGTCTCGAGCGGCTGGCGGATGTTGCGCTGGAGGGTCAGACGCGGGAAGTGCATCTCCAGAGGGCGTCCGTTGATGAGATAGCTGCCGGTGCCCGGCCGCAGCGTGACCCGCGCGATCGCCGTCTTGCGCTTGCCCGTCGCCCGGTAGCGTGCGCCCGAGGCGAGATCGATCGCAGCCGTCGCGATCGGCTCGACCAGGACCTCCTCGAGCTCCTCGTCCACGTCCTGCGCGGCGTCGTCGAGCGCCTCGTCCTCCTCGACCGCATATGGGTCCTCGTAGTCCTCGCCGCGGCCGAGCGGGTCGACGCCCTCGGGGACGATGTCGACTTCCAGATGGGCCCCCGGCACCGAGGGTCTCACGCGGGGAGTCGGCTCGGCGTCTTCTTCCTCCTCGCTGGCCGCCGCCTCCTCGGCCGCGGTGTCCTGGGCCTCCTGCGCGGCCTCCAGCGGCGCATCCTCGGCCACGGCCGCGATCTCCATCGCGTCCTCGCTCGGCACCGCGTGGCCTTCGCCGCCCGGCTCGACGGTGGCCGGAGTCGCCGCGTGCCCTGCCGAGGTCGACTGCTGCGCCTCCTGCAGGGCCTCGAGCGGCGCGTCCTCGACCTCGGCTGCGATCTCCTTCGCGTCCTCGCTCGGAACGGCGTGAGCGTCCTCGGCGTCGCTACCCGCGCCCTCGGCGCCGGCGTCCTCGGCGGACGTCTCCTCCGCGGGCATCTGCTCGGCGGACGTCTCCTCGGCGGACGTCTCCTCGGCGCCGGGTTGCTCGGCGTTCTCAGGGTTCTGCTCGTCGGCTGCCATCAGCCCTCGATCTCCAAGGTTTGCGGTTTCTGGGCGACGTGTGGATGCTCAGGTCCAGCGTAGATCTTCAGCTTCGTGATCTGCTTGCGCGCGAGCCGGTTGCGAGGCATCATCCCCTTGACGGCCAGCCTGATGATCTCCTCGGGCCGCCTCGCGAGCATCTCCTCGAAGCTGCGCGAGCGCAGGCCGCCGGGGTAGCCAGAGTGGCGGTAGTAGCGCTTGTCCTTGCGCTTGTTACCGGTTACGTGCACCTTCTCGGCGTTGACGACCACGACGAAGTCCCCGGTATCGATGTGCGGCGTGTACTCCGGCTTGCGCTTGCCACGCAGCAGGTCGGCGACCTGTGTCGCGAGACGGCCGAGGGTCTTGCCGTTGGCGTCGATGAGCAGCCAGTTTCGCTCGCGGTCGCTCGGCTTCGCTACATAGGTCTTCGTCGAGAGAGTCATGGCGTGAAAAAGGCCACGCTGGACGATCTTAGATCGGTCGCGCGGCGAGGCGGACATCATAGGCGATGTTCAGCGCCGTCGCGAAAACGCCGGCGGCCGTCAGTGCGAGGGCGATGCTGTGGAAGGACTGGCGGGCGCGTCTGCGGAAAATGCCGCGACGGCGCTACTCCCACTCGATCGTGCCGGGAGGCTTCGAGGTTATGTCCAGCACCACGCGGTTGACCTCGCGCAGCTCGTTGATCATCCGTGAGGCGATCGTCTCGAGCAGGTCGTAGGGCAGCCTGGCCCAGTCGGCCGTCATCGCGTCATCGCTCGTGACAGCGCGCACGACGACGACGTATCCGTATGTGCGCTCGTCGCCCTGCACGCCAACGGTGCGAACGTCCGGCAGCACGCAGAAGGACTGCCACAGCTCGCGGTAGAGGCCCGCCTTGCGGATCTCCTCCTGCAGGATTTGGTCCGCCTCGCGGAGCACCGCAAGACGCTCCTTGGTGGCTTCGCCGCCGACGATCCTGATCGCTAGGCCCGGCCCGGGGAAGGGTTGGCGCCAGACGAGCCGCTCGGGCAGGCCGAGCTCGGCGCCGACCGCGCGCACCTCGTCCTTGAACAGCGCTCTCAGCGGCTCGACGAGCTCGAACTGCAGGTCGTCAGGCAGCCCGCCGACGTTGTGGTGGGACTTGATCGTCGCCGCCCCGGTTCCCCCACCCGACTCGATCACGTCGGAGTAGAGCGTGCCCTGAACGAGGAACCGCACACCTCCGTCGCCGCCCGCGAGCTGCGCGGCCTCCTCCTCGAACACCCTGATGAACTCGGCACCGATCGCCTTGCGCTTGGCCTCCGGCTCGACCACGCCCTTGAGCTTCGCGAGGAATCGCTCCTGCGCGTCGACCGCCACGAGCGGCACCTTGAAGGTGTCGCGGAAGGTGCTCACAACCTGCTCGCCCTCGTCCTTGCGCATCAGCCCGTGGTCGACGAACACGCATGTCAGCTGCTCGCCGACGGCGCGGTGGACCAGCAGCGCGGCGACCGAGGAGTCGACCCCGCCGGATAGCCCGCAGATCACCCGGCCGCTGCCGACTTGCTCGCGGATGCGCTGTGTCTGCGCCTCGACGATCGACGCGGCCGACCACGTCGGCTCACATCGGCAGACCTCGGTCAGGAACCTCGTCAGGATCTGCTGGCCGTAGGGGGTGTGCACGACCTCAGGGTGAAACTGGATGCCGTAGATGTCGCGTTCGCGATCCTCGACCGCGGCCACCGGCGATGCGCTCGAGGAGGCCAGCGCGGTGAAGCCGGGTGGCGGCTCGAACACGGTGTCGCGGTGAGACATCCAGCAGGTCTGCTCACGCGGCATCCCCTCGAGCAGCACGCCAGGCTCGCCGACATGCAGATCGGAGCGGCCGAACTCGCCGACATCCGCCTCCTCGACGCGTCCGCCGAGCTCATGCACGAGCAGCTGCATCCCGTAGCAGATGCCAAGCACTGGTACACCCAGCTCGAGCAGGCCGCGCTCGAGCGCGGGCGCTCCCTGCGCGTAGACCGACGCCGGTCCGCCAGAGAGGATGATCCCGCGCGGCTTGCGCCTGGCGATCTCCTCGAGCGGGACGTGATACGGCAGCAGCTCGCTGAACACGCCGCAGTCGCGCACCCTCCTCGCGATCAGCTGCGAGTACTGGCCTCCGTAGTCGAGCACGAGCACCGCCTCGGCGGGCGCGGTCAGCGTGCGGGTGCTCGGCTCTGACGGTGAGGCGGAGAGCACGCCGTCCGGCGCGCGCGAGCCCGAGGCGAGCGCGAGGGCGCCGGTAAGGACGCTCGCGGCGGCGGCGGCGCGCCCGGCGGCCGGCGTCGGGGGCGACTCCGACGCGTCACTCATTGACGAGAGCGGCGACCTTCCCGTTGGCGGCACCCATGCCCACGCCCTGATCGCGCTGCAGGGCCTTGCCCTCGGTCTGCAGCGCGGGCGCGATCACGACCTCGGCGCGGTTGAACTCGGCGAGATCCTTGTGCCCGCATGTGGCCATCGACGTGCGCAGCCCACCGAACAGGTTGAACGTGCCGTCGTTCTCGTGCGCCGGGCCGACGAGGATCTCCTCGAGCGTCCCGTTCTGAGTCGTCGCGACGCGCGCACCGCGCGGCAGCGTCGGGTGGAAGGTCGCCATGCCCCAGTGAAAGCCGCGGCCGGGCGCCTCGTACGCACGCGCGAGCGGCGAACCGATCATCACCGCGTCGGCGCCGAGCGCGATCGCCTTCGACACGTCGCCTCCGTTGCGCATGCCGCCGTCCGCGATCACCTGGCAGTACTCGCCGGTCTCGAGCATGTGGGTGGAGCGGGCGTGCGCCACGTCCGCGATCGCGGTCGCCTGCGGCACGCCGATCCCGAGCACGCCGCGCGTCGTGCACGCGGCACCCGGCCCGACGCCGACGAGCACGCCGGCGGCCCCGGTGCGCATCAGGTGAAGACCGGTGTGGTAGGAGGCGCATCCGCCCACGACGACGGGAACGTCGAGCGTCGGGATGAACTCCTTCAGGTTCAGCGGCTCCGAGACGGTCGAGACGTGCTCGCCTGAGACGACCGTCCCCTGGATCACGAGCACGTCGAGCCCCGCGTCCATGGCGATCTCGTGGTACCTGAGCACACGCTGCGGCGTCAGCGACGCGGCGACGACGACCTTCTGCTCCTTGACCTCGCGTATGCGCTGCGCGATCAGCTCCGGCTTGACCGGCTCGCGGTAGATCTCCTGCATCTCCCGCGTGGCGATGTCCTTCGGGAGCTCAGCGATCCGCTCGAGCTGAGCGTCCGCGTCCTCATAGCGCGTGAAGATGCCCTCGAGGTTCAGCACCGCCAGCCCGCCGAGACGGCCGATGATGCCGGCGGTCTGCGGCGAGACGACGCCGTCCATCGCCGACGCCAGCATCGGGAGCTCGAACTGGTAGGGACCGAGCTTCCACGAGATGTCGATGTCGTCGGGGTCACGGGTGCGCCTCGACGGCACTATCGCGATGTCGTCGAACCCGTACGCTCTGCGCGCCTTCTTGCCGCGTCCTATCTCTATCTCCATCGCGGGATCCTCGCAGGCGTCGCGGACGAGAAGACCCCGCACTGGGCGGGGCCGGAGGGTGAGCAGCCGGGCGCGCAGACGGCGCCGTCAGGCCGCGGTCCGTGTTTGTCGATGACGGCAGCCAAGCGAATTTCGAGCATAGCAATCGTCACCCGCCGGACACCGGTCAGGCTCGGACCCTCGGATATGCTCGATCGATATGAGCGACGCGCTGCGAACCCACTACGACCCCCATGCGATCGAGGCGCGTCGCCATGCTGCCTGGCGTGAGCGCGACGCGTTCAGGAGCCCTCCCCTGGCCGACCAGCCGCCGCACCTCTACATCAAGCCGTCGGCTCCGTTCACCTCGGGCAACATCCACATGGGGCACGTGCGCAGCTATTCGATCGGCGATGCCTACGCCCGCTTTCGCCGCGCCCGCGGAGAGGCGGTCCTGTTCGCCTTCGGCTTCGACGCCTTCGGCCTGCCCGCCGAGCTCGGCGCGATCGCGGCCGGTGAGTCGCCCAGCGAGTGGGTCGAGCGCTGTGCAGAGCACATGACCGGACAGCTGGACCGCCTCGGCTTCTCCTTGGACTGGGATCGCTCGTTCCTCAGCTCGGACCCCGTCATGTACCGCTGGTCGCAGTGGCTGTTCCTCACGCTCCTCGATGCCGGCCTGATCTACCGCGGCACCGGAACGGTCGACTGGTGCGAGAACTGCCAGACGACGCTCGCCTCGCTTCAGGTCGAGCCCGGCGGCAGCTGCTGGCGCTGTCACGGACCGGTGACGCTGATCGAGCTTCCGCAGTGGTACCTGCGCATCAGCGCCTACCTGGAGGAGAACGACCGCCGCCTTGAGGAGCTCGCGGCCAGCGGCATCTGGGATGAGGTCGCCCTCGCCAGCCAGCGTCTGGTGCTCGGCCGCGTCGACGGCCTGGAGCTCGACCTGCACGGCCCGGATGGCGCCACGCTAACGGTTTTCACGCCGCACGCCGACGCGCTCGGCGACGCGCGCTTCGTGCTGATGTCCGCGCGCCACCCCGAGCTCCATGCGTGGGCGACGGCGCCGGCCGTGCAGGAGCAGCTCGAGCACATGCGCTCCGGCGGCTGGGAGCGCAGCTCGCGCGAGGCCGAGACGATCCCGGTCGTCGACACGGGTCGCTTGCTGCTGGCCCCTGACGGAACCGCGCTGCCGGTTCTCGTCACCCCGCTCGTCGACTCGCGCTTCGGCGTGACGGCCGTCCTCGGGATCCCCGCCCACGACCGCACCGACGAGGTAATCGCCCGCCGGCTCGGATTCGATGTCGAGGGCGCCGCGACGCCGCCGGATGGCGCGAGCAGCGGCGCCGCGACGCCTCGTCCGGCGAAGCGCTACCGCGCCTCCGACTTCACGATCTCCCGCCAGCGCTCGTGGGGAACGCCGATCCCGATCATCTACTGCGAGCAATGCGGAGCCGTCCCCGTGCCGCGAGAGCAGCTGCCGGTGCTGCTGCCGCGGGACATCCGCCCGACGGGCGCCGGCAACCCGCTCGCCGAGCTCGCGGAGTTCGTCGAGACCACCTGCCCGGCGTGCGGCGGTCCGGGCCGGCGCGAGACCGACACGCTCGACTGCCACTTCGACGCGCTCTGGCTGTGGATCCCCGCGTGCGTGCCGGCCGAGGCGCGCGAGGAGCCGCTCGAAGAGATCTTCGCTCTGGCGGACCTGCGTCACTGGCTGCCGTCAGAGCGGCTGGTCGCGGGCTCCGACAGCGGCAACTTCGTCTTCGACCAGCGAATCGTGACGAAGGCGCTGCGCGATATCGGGCCACTGGCGTTTCTTGCCAACGGCGAGCCCTTCGCAGGCTGCCTGTTTCACGAGATGGTCATCCGCAACGGCCGCAAGATGAGCAAGCACCTCGGCAACGTGGTCGACCCGGACGAGCTCGTCGAGCGCTTCGGCGCAGACACGGTGCGGCTCGCAGTGCTCTACGCGGCGCGCCCGCAGCGGTCTCTGAACTGGAGCGACTCGGCCGTGCTGCGCTGCCACAGGTTCCTCACCCAGGTGTGGGAGTACTCGCAGCTGAAGCTCGCCGAGACGGAGGCCGCCAGCGCGGGAGATCGCGACGGCGAGCAGCTGACGGACACCAGCGAGCACCTGAGGCTGCGGCTGTCCAAATGGTGTGCCACCGCCGTGGAGAAGATCACCGAGGAGATGGAGCAGCTCGAGATGCACAGCGCGGTGCGCAACGTCATGCGCCTGTTCGAGCGCATCAGGGACTTCGAGAAGCGCGTGATCGCACGGCAGGGGGGCCTCACGCAGGCCGACCGCGACGCGCTGGCGGAGGCCCTGGTGCTGCTGGTGCAGCTGCTCGGGCCGTTCGCGCCGCACCTCGCCGAGGAGCTGTGGATCGCGTTCGGCGGAGATGAGCACGGCGCACAGACGCCGTGGCCCGGCGTATCGTTTCGAGTGCCCGCATGAGCACTCAGACCGCACAGACTCCCGCGACGGAGTCCAGGCAGCGGACGCGCTCGTGCGCGACCGGCCTGATCTGCCACCGCTGCCAGAACAGCTATCCGCTCGCTGAGGCCGTGTTTGCGTGCCCGGACTGCGGCAAGGGACTCGACGTCGTCTACGACTACGACCTCGCCGCCCGCCACTTCGCGGAGGTGCCGAGCTCCGAGCGTCCGCGGAACATCTGGCACTTCGAGGAGCTTCTGCCGATCGTCGACGCCTCCGCGCAGGCGCGCGTCGGGCTCTACGCGGGCTACACCCCCCTCATCCGCGCCGACCGGCTCGGCGCCGAGCTCGGGCTCAGCAACCTCTACCTGAAGGACGACTCGACCTGCCGCCCGAGCCTCTCCTACAAGGACCGGGTCGTCTCGATGTCCGTAGCGAGGCTGCTCGAGCGCGGCAGGCAGGAGATCGGCTGCGTCTCGACGGGCAACGTCGGCACGGCCGTGGCCGCGATGGCGGCCAAGGCGGGCGTCGACGCGTACGTCTTCTATCCGAACCGCCTGGAGGACACCAAGGCCCGCGCCTGTGTCGCGCTCGGCGCGAAGGTCTGCCAGGTCGAGGGAAACTACGACGAAGCGAACCGCCGCTGCCGCGAACTCGCGGAAACGACCGGCATGGACTTCGCAAACATCACGCTCCGACCGTTCTACGCCGAGGGCGCGAAGACTGCCGCGTTCGAGATCGTCGAGCAGCTCGGCTGGCATGCGCCAGAGCACATCGTCACGGCCGCCGCCGGCGGCACGCTCTCCTCGCGCCTGCACAAGGGCCTGCGCGAGCTGCAGCTGCTCGAGCTCTCCGACACCGACGCCACGCGTATCCACATAGCGCAGCCCAGCGGCTGCAACCCGATCGCGACGGCGATCCTCGCCGAGGAGGCTGAGATCCATCCGGTGACGCCCGAGACGGCGGCGCACTCCCTGGCGATCGGAGCTCCCGGCGACGGCTATCTGGTCATCGACGCCGTCCTCAAACGCGGCGGGACGGCGGGCTTCGTGAGCGACCCGGAGATCTTCGCCGGCGTCGACCTGCTCGCCGCCACCGAGGGAATCTTGACCGAGCCCGCCGGCGGGACGACGATCGCGGTGCTCGAGAAGCTCGTCGCCGCGGGGCGGTTCGAGCCCGACGACACAGTCGTCGCCATCATCACCGGCAACGGCCTGAAGACGCTCGACGATCATCCCCCGAAGCCGTGGCCGGCGAAGATCGACTGCGAGCTCGACGCGATGCTCACAGCGCTCAACGAGCTCAAGAGCGGCAGCTCGCTGATCGACGAGGCACGCGAGCAGATGCGGATATAGCCACCCTGGCGAGTACGCTTCGGCAATGGACGATCCGGCAGCCTTCGACCCGATGCCAGATCTCGAGCAGCGTCGCCGCGACGCGCGGCGCGCAGTCGAGGAGGCCGGCGGCGGCGAGTCCGAGGGCTTCGAGCTCGCGGAGCAGGAACTGATCGAACACGCATCACACGGCGACGGGCATACCCCGTCGCGGATCATGCGCGACGCGGCGTCCGAGGACGAAGCGTCAGAAGACGAAGCGAAAGACCTCGTCTACGGCGAGGCCGACGAGGAGCACATGGCCGACTGAGGCAGGCGCTCGGTCAGGGTCCTGAGGATCGCTTCGAAGAAGCCACCAGATGGCAAGTCCGTTCACATCGGCAGGGGAATTCCGCGAGGTGATGGACCGGGTCTTCACGATGATGAGCGAGGATCCCGAGATGGGCCCGAAGTTGCGCGACGCCGACGTGCCACAGCGCTTCGAGTTCGTGGACCTGGACATGGTGATGAACGTCCGGGCCGGTCAAGAAGGTGAGGACGCGAACCTGTACTGGGAGTGGACGGACGATGTCGACTGGTCGCCGAGCGTGCGCATGAAGATGTCCTCGGAGACCGCCAACCGCTACTTCCAGGGTCGCGAGAACATCGCGTTCGCGATCGCTCGCGGCCGCATCAAGACCGGCGGCGACATCAAATCCGCCCTCCAGCTCATCCCGGTCACCAAACCGATCTACGAGCGCTATCGCGCGCTCGTCGTCGAGCAGTACCCGCATCTCGCTGTGTGAGTCCGGAAGCGCTGCCGAGGCAGCCGGCAGCACCTTGTCTTCTTCTGGGTGCGGGCGTTCATTCCGGTAATCGCAACTTGACAACTCCCGGCCGCCCGCTAAGCTTGCGGTCACGAGGTCGAGCCGAGAGGCGAGAATTCACGGGGGGTGAGGGGAATGGACGGTCCCGCCAGTTCATCGGCGGAGGCTCAGATGTCGCGGTCTGCTGCCACGCTGCGGCGACGGTGGCTTCCGCCCCTTCTCGGCGTCCTTTTCGCGATCGCGTTCACTGCGCCAGCGCAGGCGATCGCTCCTTCCGCGCGGTGGATGAGCCGCTTGGGCGGCGCGCAAGCCAGCAGCCGCTCCGCCCGAGCTCGCTGGCAGTCGCGCAGAGGGTTTCTGAGACCTCCCTCGCTAGCCGGGGACCCTCTCGCGGGACGCGCTGCCGCCGGCGAGACCGTCAGGCCTCTGGTGAGCGGCGCCGGGCAGATCACCGGCACGGTGACGTCCGCGGAAACGCCAGCTGGGCTCGAAGGCATCCAGGTATGCGCGTTCAAACCTCCAGAAAGCTTTGGCCTCTGCGTCCTTACAAAGTCGCAAGGCAACTACGAAATACCTGACCTGCCAGCGGGCCAATACGTGGTCGAATTCGCGGTTCCATTCCAGAACAGCGTCCTCAACTATGCTCCGCAGTACTACGACGGACAGACCTCCGAAGAAGACGCGAAAGCGGTCGAAGTGACGGCCGGTAAAGCCACTCCCGACATCAACGCCAAAATGCAAAAGGGCGGACAGATCACCGGCACTGTGACCTCCGCTGAAACACGCGGCCCGATCGCTGGCATCGAAGTCTGCGCCAACCCGCCGCTCGGCGTGGGCCTGTTCCGGTGCGCCAGCACAGAATCGGACGGTAACTACACGATCTCATCGCTGGGAACAGGGGAAGAATATGAAGTCGGGTTCTTCGTGCCCTTCGAAAGCGAAAAAAATTTCCTCCCCCAGTACTACGACGGCGTGCCCTTGTTCTCCGAACCAACGCCGGTGCCTGTCGTGGCTGGGACGACAACCTCCAAGATCGACGCCGCGATGGAAACCGGCGGACAGATCACAGGCGAAGTGAAGTCGGCGTCCACCGGCGCGGCGATCGAAGGCATCGAAGTCTGCGCGGAATCGAGCGAAGGCGAATTCTTCGAATGTGCCACCACCAAAGCCGGTGGTCGATACACAATCTCGGCCCTCCCAACAGCGGAATACATCGTCGGCTTCTTCGGAGAAGGGTACGTCGCACAGTTCTACAACGGCAAGTCGTTGGAAACTGAAGCGAACCTCGTCAAGGTGACGGCCGGATCCCCAAGCCAGGGCATCAACGCGACGATGCACGTGCCCAACGAAGCGCCGCCACCTCCAACGCCAACCCCGCCATCCCCGCCCCCAGCCCCAACACCGTCGCCCGTTGGTGGCGTCGTGGCGTTCACCGCCGTCAAACCTCCCGACGCGACGGTGACCGCGATCAAGTCCAAATCGGGTGCGATATACGTATCGCTGCACTGCCCGGCCACGAACGGCAGCTGTGTCACGGCGGCAGTCGAAGTGACGATCGTCGAGCAGCTGCGCCATGGTCGAGTGACGGCGCTGGCCGCTGCGACCGCTGCGAAGACCACGAGACGCACAGTCGTGATCGGCAAGCTCGACCTCACGATGAGTGCGGGCCAGACCGAGACTGTCGAGATCTCCTTGACCGCGACTGGCAGGAAGCTCCTCGCAGAGCACAAGAAGATCCCGGTAAAGGTGCGGGTCGAGGCGTCAGGGACGAGTATCGCGACGCAGATCCTGACGATCAGCGAGCCGGCCAAAAGCAAGAAGGCATAGGACCGCAGGCGAAGTGTGCGCGGCCGCGAGACGGCCAGCGTGATCGGGCGATCACATCTGAGCGCTTGCGGCGAGCCGCGCGATTGGACAGAGTGCTCGGAGCGACCTACTGCTGAGTGCAGCTGGTCTGTTTCAGCCCTTTGGCTGAAGGAGCTTGCGCTACTCGATGATCTGGTGCTCGCCAAGGCGATCTGCCCGCAGCCAGCCGATAATGCAGCGCTCAGAAGAGGAGTAGTCGATGTCAACCACCGTTTCAGATCTGATCGTCGAGACCCTCAAGAACGCAGGGGTGCGGCGCGTGTACGGCATCCCGGGCGACACCCTCAACGGCTTCACCGATGCGCTTCGCCGCGACGGAACGTTGTCGTGGGAGCACGTCCGCCACGAGGAGGCCGCGGCGTTCGCGGCGGCCGGCGAGGCAGCTGTCACCGGCGAGCTCGCCGTCTGTGCGGGCAGCTGCGGGCCGGGCAACCTGCATCTGATCAACGGCCTGTTCGACGCCAACCGTAGCCGCGTGCCGGTGCTCGCCATCGCCGCTCACATCCCCAGCGCCGAGATCGGCGGCAACTACTTTCAGGAGACCCATCCGCAGGAGCTGTTTCGCGAGTGCAGCGTCTATTGCGAGTTGGCCGGCATACCCGCGCAGTTCCCTCGAATCCTTGACATCGCGATGCGTAGCGCTGTGGAGAAGCGCGGCGTGGCCGTGCTCGTGGTGCCGGGCGATGTCCTCGTCCACCGCGTCGAGAACTCGCAGCCAGCCGCCGTGATTCGCCGCGCGAACGTGGTCGCGCGTCCTGGCGACGCCGAGCTGGACGCGGCGGCGGAAGCTCTCAACCGCTCCGAACGCGTGACGATCCTGGCAGGCGCCGGCTGCACGGGCGCCCATGATGAGGTCGTGGCGCTCGCCGGCGTGCTACAGGCGCCCGTGGTGCATGCGCTGCGCGGCAAGGAGTTCGTCGAGTACGACAACCCCTACGACGTCGGCATGACCGGGCTGCTCGGCTTCAGCTCCGGCTACCGGGCCATGGAGCGCTGCGAAACGCTGCTGATGCTCGGCACAGACTTCCCCTACCGCCAGTTCTATCCGAAGGATGCCACCGTGCTGCAGGTCGATTGCCGCGGCGAGCAGATCGGGCGACGCACCCGCGTCGACGTGCCGCTCGTCGGCACCGTCAAGGACACCATCCACGCACTCATGCCACGCTTGACTCAGAAGACCGACGATGGGCACCTGGAGCGGATGCTCAAGCATTACGAGAAAGCCCGCGAGGGCGCCGACGAGCTGGCGGTCAACGACCGCAATCGCACCCCGATGCACCCGGAGTTCGTCGCCAAGACGATCGATGACCTAGCCGCTGAGGACGCCGTCTTCCTCGCGGACGTGGGCGACCCAACAATCTGGGCCGCCAGGTATCTGCACATGAACGGCAAGCGTCGTCTCGTCGGGTCGTTCAATCACGGCTCGATGGCCAACGCCCTGCCACAGGCGATCGGAGTGCAGGCCTCCCACCCCGGCCGGCAGGTGATCACGCTGTCGGGCGACGGCGGCCTGGCGATGCTGCTCGGCGACCTGCTCACCCTCCAGCAGCTGAAGCTCCCAGTCAAGCTCGTTGTCTTCAACAACGGTGCACTCGCGTTCGTTGAGCTGGAGATGAAGGCCGCCGGCTTCCCCACCTTCGGCACGGATCTCGAGGACCCGAATCTTGCTCTGGTCGCACAGGCAATCGGCCTGCATGGCGAGCGCGTCGAGCACCCCTACGAGCTCGAGGACGCGTTGCGCAGCGCACTGGAGCACGACGGGCCGGCGCTGATCGAGGCGATGGTGGCCCGTCAGGAGCTCGCGATGCCCCCGACGATCACGCTCGAGCAAATCAAGGGCTTCACGCTCTATGCGACGCGCACGATCCTGTCGGGTCGCGGTGACGAGCTGATCGACCTGGCCGCCACCAACGTGGGCCGGCGGATCCTCTCCTGACCGAGCCGACCGCCGCACAGCGATGTCGGCACTGATCCATGCCGCCGGGGTGCTCGCTGCAGTCCGCGAAGTCGTGCCAGCGCGTGCGCAGATGGCGACAACGCTCGGTTTTCACATCATCCTCGCGTGCTTCGGGATCGCGTTCCCGACGATCGTGCTCTTCGCGGAGTACATCGGTCTGAAGCGCTCGGATGAGGTGGCGATGACGCTCGCACGGCGCTGGTCGCAGGCGCTAGGCGTGCTGGTCGCGGTCGGCGCGGTGACGGGCACTGTGCTGTCGTTCGAGATGGGGCTTTTGTGGCCAGGGCTGATGCGCAAGTACGGCGCGGTCATCGGCTTCCCGTTCAGCGTCGAGGGGATCTTCTTCTTCCTGGAGGCGATCTTCACCGGGATCTATCTGTATGGCTGGCGGCGGCTGCGCGGCTGGGCGCATTTCTGGTCGGGGATCCCGGTCGCCGTGAGCGGCATTCTCGGCGCGATCTCAGTGATGGCGGCGAACTCGTGGATGAACCAGCCGGGCGGCTTCACGCTGCGCGGCGGGCGTGTCGTCGCGGTGGACGCACTGCAGGTCTTCTTCAATCGTGCCGCGATCTATGAGATGCCGCATATGGTTCTGGCCGCGTATCTGGTCGCAGGCTTCGGTGTCGCATCGGTGTACGCGGCCGGGTTCCTGCGCGGGCGCCGCGACCGCTATCACCGGCTCGGCTTCGGGATACCGTTCGTGCTCGCTGCCGTGCTGACGCCGTTTCAGATCTTCGTCGGCGACACCGCGGCGCGCGCAATCGCGACCGACCAGCCCGTCAAGTTCGCCGCGATGGAGTACGTCACGCACACCTCTCGCGGAGTCCCGGAGTACCTCGGCGGGGTCTATTCCGGCGGGCATGTCTACTTCGGCCTGTCTATCCCCGACATGGACTCGCTACTGGTCGGCTTTAGCCCGCACACGAAGGTCGTCGGGTGGGACTCCGTCGCCCCCGTCGACCGTCCGCCCGCGCCGACGCTGATCCACCTCTCCTTCGACGCCATGGTCGGCCTGGCGTTCCTGCTCCTGCTCGCGGGGCTGTGGGCGCTCGTGGTGTGGCGCCGAGAGCGCGCGCTGCCCAGCTCGCAGATGTTTCTGGTGGCTGGCCGCGGCGTGCGGACCGGCGGCGCTGGTGGCGATGGAGTGCGGCTGGATCGTCACCGAGGTCGGCCGCCAGCCGTGGGTCGTCTACCGGCTGCTCACGACCGCGCAGGCGGCGACGACGAACCGGGGTGTGATCGCGAGCCTGACGGCGTGATCGTGCTGTATGCGGTGCTCGGGGTCGCGACCGTCGTGATCCTGCGCCTGCTCGCGCGCCGCTGGCACGCGGGCGAGGAAGAGGACGAGCTCCGTCCCCTACGGGCCGCCCATCCCCCACCCGACGCCGCTGCCGCGGGGAGGGCACGTGATCAGCGAAGTCGTTGGCGCGATCCTGCTCGCGGTCCTGACCCTCTACGCGATCTTCGCGGGCGCGGACTTCGGCGGCGGCCTGTGGGACCTGCTCGCCGGCGGCGACGAGCGCGGCCGGGCGCCGCGGCAGCTGATCGACGAGACGATCACGCCGGTGTGGGAGGCCAACCACGTGTGGCTCATCTTCGCCCTCGTCATCTTCTGGACCGCATTCCCGACGGCCTTCGCCGCCGTGATGACCGCAGCCGCGCTGCCGCTGTGGCTGGCAGTCTTCGGGATCGTGCTGCGCGGCGCCGGCTTCGCGTTTCGCAAGGAGGTTCGAGGGTCTGCGCTCCGAACGCCTACTCGGCGCAACATTCGCGTTCTCCTCGCTGCTGACGCCGTTCTTCATGGGCACCGTCGTCGGCGCCGTCGCCGCCGGCAAGGTGGCGCTCGACGCCGAACACTCCGCCCTGGCGACCTGGACCGGCCCGACCTCGCTGCTCATTGGGGCGCTCTTCGTCGCGGTTTGCGCCTACCTGGCGGCCGTGTTCCTCATCGTCGAGGCGACCCGCCGCAACGACCGCCGGCACGAGCGCTACTTCCGGCGCCGCGCCGCCATCGCCGGCGCGCTGGCCGGGGCGCTCTCACTCGGCACGCTCGCAGAGCTCCACCACTCCAACCATGCGCTCTACCACGGGCTCACCGGCCGCGCGCTACCGCTCGTCCTGCTCGCAAGCGTTTGCGGCCTCGCAGTCCTCGCGCTCCTCGCGCTCGGCCGATCGAGAGGGCTGCGTGCGCTGTCCGCGCTCGGCGTCGCGGCGGTCGTCTGGGGGTGGGGTGTCGGCCAATACCCGACGCTCCTGCCCCGGACCGGGCTGACGCTCGCAAACGGCTCGGCTCCCCACGGCACGCTCGGCGCCGTCGTCGCGGTGTTCGCCGTTGCCGTGCTGTTGGTGGGCCCGGGCTTTCTTCTGCTCTTCTGGCTGCACGGACGCCAACTGCTCAAGTCCGACGCCCCGACTACGCCTGGATGAGCCCGCGGAGCGCGGGGATCGTAGTGGTGGCGTCGCACCGTTCTATCGTGGTTGCGTAACAGGCTCCATCCAGCCCGCACTGAGCTGCCCTGGCACGATGTCGTTCGCTCGGGGATCGCGTCGGCGAAGCTTGCCGGGTATCGGATCAGCCTCGCTCATCGTCGACGACGCCCGCCGCTGCCAACGCGCGGTCGCGGTCCAGGAAGAACTCGATCATGACGACCTTGCCCGCCAGCGCGGTTGTCAGGAACGACCACTCGTAGGAACCGCGGACACCGCTTCGCGTATCGACCTCCTGACGGACCCTCAAAAGACACCGATTCTCGAGATCGTGCTCCTGGAGTATCTCCATGTGACCGAAGCCCATCGAGTCTCGCTGGTCCTGCCAGAACCTTCGCGCGGCCGCACACCCAACAAGCTCACCGGCGTCCGGGTAATACGGATCGGGACGCACCACGATTGTGCTGTCCCAGTCGGCGAAGACGGCCTCGAGATCGTGGGCGTTCCACCGCTCGAGAGCACGTCGCGCGAGTTCGGCTGCGCCATGCACCGACGAGCGAGTGTAATCGAAGGCCATCCGCCGAGGTCAGTCCCAACAAAGGTCAGCCATTGCCCGTCGGCTGAGCTGCCGGTTCCAAATCCAGGCCGTTCGTCGAGCGGACCTTCACCCAGCGCCGCCAGCCGTCCGAAGTCAGCAGCGCGCGCGCCGCCGGTTCGAGTCGCTCCCGGTCAGCCTGGCGGCGAGCGTCGCGCTCAGACTGGCTCAGGTTGGTGCGGGACATCGGAACCTCCAGGGCGGTCGATGGCCCGCCCGGTGCGGGCCAGTAGCCCGACTGACCGCGCGCGTCAGCATGTGACCATCAGAAGGGCCGGCCCGCTCGGGCGCCACCGATCGAGGGAAGGCGTCGGCGCGGGGCGTCAACCCCAGCGGGATGTCGGATCTAGGATGTCCTCAGACGCGAGGGCCGCACGGGTCGCCCAAACGAAATCCTCGAGCCGGTGAATTAGTCCGGTGGCTACAGCCGATTGCGGCTAGAGAGCGTCGTTGAGCTTGCGGCGGAAAGAGACTGGGTCGATCGCCGGGTAGCGGTAGAGCTGCGGCTCGATCTGCTCGTACAGCCTGAGGAGAAGGGCGCGGTCGACGAGGTCGTGGTCCAACATGCTCTGCACGTCCTGCAGGTCCTGTGGAAACCCTCGCTCGATCTTGGCGAGAGCCTGCGAATACGGGTCGAAGTGACGGATCTGGACCTCTCCGTACTCGAACACAACCGGACTTCGATCGCGCCAGCCAGGCAGCTCCGGGATGAAGTCTGAGGGCGACGCGAGCTCAACGTTGATCTGAAGCTCCTCCTTGATCTTCGGGAGCTCGCGGAGCAATTCGTCGGTGTCAGGTTCGAACCGCAAATCCACGTCAACGGTGGACTTGCGCCAACCTTCCAGCACGGCGGTTGACCCGCCCGTCAGGTACACGGTGGTCTTCCGTCGCGCGAGGGCACCGAGTCGCTGCGCGAGCTGTTTGAGCCGCTCAGCGTCGACGGGTGGTCTCATGCTCAAGGACACTCGCGAAGCTCGCGATTCTCGCGAGCAGCGCGTTATAGCGGCTGTGAGGTGAGGCGTCTCGCGCGAGCAACGCGTACAGCCGGTGCTCCGGCGAGTCATCCGGCGCCATGCCGGAGCGATGTGAGCGTTGTGGGATCTCTAGGCCTACCGCGGCGAGCCGGGGTGCGCCGATTTCGACCAGAACGGAGGCCTCGCTTTCACGCCCGGCGTTCAGGTCTGCGAGCCCTTCCAGGACGAGCTCCGCACCAGGAACACCTTCGTAAAGGTCGCTCGCCGACGCTTGGGCGTCGCTGTCGGTTTGTGCTTGGGTGGGCTTCGGCGCCTTCTTCAAAGCGGTGTCACCTCGTGGGAGTGTAGGCGCGGTAGTTAGTTCATCGCGTGCGGGGACACCGCGGTCATGTGAGTTCGACCTCACGCGGGCTGATCCCGAGCCGTCGCGGGCGATGCGTGCGAGCACGTCGCTGTGGATCCACGGGGTGGGCTCTGGCTTGCCGGCCTCCGGGAGCTGTCCGATGCGGCGTGCCAACCAGCTCGTCTCCCCGCTCTGACGGCCGCGCGCGTCGCGCTTTACGCGGTTACAGCGCAGCGCGATCTCGCTCATCGACAGGCCCTCCCTCTCCACGGCGCGTTCGAGACGTTCGCGCAGCGCCCGGTTCAGCACGATCGGGCTGTTGCACGCCCGGTCCAGCTCGCCACGCAGCACGCCCACCGACACCCCCGCATATGCCCGGGCTCGAAGCCCATCGTCCACAACGGCCTGCCCAGCCACGTTCTCCCTGAAAGCCCCTGTCCCGGTCAGCCGACCCTTATACGATCGACCCCCAACAGCAGCCTTCAAGCCCGTATTTTCATGCCCCGACTGGCGAGTGTCTCGCCCGGCGCTCGCAAGGCTCCTCCTTTGCCATGCCGAAGCGAGCATCTCGCGCGCCGGAGCACGGGCAGTGCTCCTCGTCCAATCCGGGAGCCGGAGCGGTGTCTGTCGGGACGCTCGCATCCGTGCGGAAGCACTTGTGTCGAGCGTTCGCCGACCTCGGCCTCACCCCGGACACCGGCACCTGACGGCTACTCCGAGAGGCCCGCCGCCCGCAACGCCTCACCGTGATCGAGAAAGGTGCGCGCACACGAAATCTTCCCGTCGCGAAAATCGTAGACGGCCGTCTGTTGCGCAGTAACGGAGACGCCGCTGCCGCTGCCACGCGCCTCAATCCGAACGACGACGATCACACTGTCACCGAGGTCGCGAAACTCCTCGCCCGTCAGTCGGAGGTGCTCGAAGGCGTCGTCCAACTCCGCGAAGTAGCGTTCGATACCCTCGCGTCCCCGGAAGGTGGCTCCCTCGAGAACGCCCATCATTGCCGGGACCAACTCGAAGTCACGGGTCACGAGCATGGCGAGCACGTCAACGTTGCGACCGTTGAAGGCGTCTATCCCTCGCTTAACGATCTCCACGTTCTCCTGCGACACCGCCTAATCCTCCAGCCCGACGGCTTTGAGGGCCTCCTGACGGTCCAATCCGATCTCGACGCGTGTCACCTGACCCTCGCGCAGAGTCCAGATCGTCGCGTAGGTCCGGGTCTCGAGCTCCACGCCGCTACCTCGACCGCGCGCGTGGCTCGTCTCGATCACGACGACCCGGTCGCCGGCATCGATGAACTGCTCGGGCACGACCCTAAACTCCTCCCACACCTCGCGAATCTCGTCGTTCAGTCGCGCCAGCCCCTCGATGCCCCGGTAAACGGCCGGGTTGAAGACTCGGCGCGACATGTCTATTTCGAAGTCGGGCGCAAGCAGGTCCGTACGCGTTGGGGGCTCACCCCTTTCGCGCGCCCGCTCGCGGAGCGCCATAAGTTCGCGCACGACCTCCACGTTCTCCTGCGACACCCCTACCCCCGTTCCTGCGCGAGGCGTTCGGCGGCAGCACGAGCCTCGTCGGGGTCGGGGTAGGCCGTGAGCCACTCGATCTTGCCGTTCGCCCATATGGAAACTTGCGCCACCCGCGTCTCGACGCGACCTTTGCCGCCGACCAAGCGAGCGCTCTCCCGAACGACGCCAAGCCCGACGCCGTGCCCGAGGTCGAGCATCTCCTCCTCCTCGAACCGATAGTCCTCCCAGCTCCGATGCCAGTCCTCGAAGAAGCGCCTGATCGCCTCCTCGCCCTCGAAGGTATCCAACCACGCGTCGGACAGGTCATACACCGCGTCGGGCGCGTAGAACCGCATAACGGCGTCAAGATCACCGCGACTCATGGCCTCAAACCCCGGCCGCGCCAACTCGACCAAGTCGGGGGTCGTCGACTCCTCGGGCATCGTGCGTTGAGTATCGCTGCCCGCTGCTTTCGACAGGCAAGCGAGCGCGCGCTGAGCTTGGCTCAGTGCTGCCCCTCAGGACGACGTGCGAGCGCGCGACCCGAGGCCAGGTCACGTCTGCTTCGCGTCGGATGCGAAAGCAAGCGGGGAGCCTGAAGAGAGTGCTGGTTTCGTCCGATGCGCTAGCGGAGGCCGGAACGCGGGCGCAGCGCTGCCAGGATGGACTGACCCCACGACCCGCCGACCAAGGAGGCCCTGATGCCGCTGTTCCCCGACCGGCTGCGATTTGGTATCCACGCTGGCCAGCAGTACACCGACTTCCCCTCCTACCTCGAGCTGTGGCGCACCGCCGAGGAGGTGGGTCTCGACTGGGCTTCTGTGTTTGACCACTTCATGCCGATCCAGGCCGACCCGACCGGTCCGTGTTTTGAGGGGCTCACGCTGCTGTCGGCGATGGCTGCGCACACCGAGCGGCTGCGCTGCGGCGTCATCGTCACCGGCGTCACCTACCGCTGGCCCGCCGTGCTCGCCAACATGGCCGTCACCATCGACCACGTGTCCGGCGGCCGCGTCGAGCTGGGCATGGGCGGCGCGTGGTACGAGCTTGAGCACGACCAGTACGGGATCCCGTTCCCGCCGCTCGGGCAGCGCCTCGCGATGCTCGGCGAGGCCGCCGCGGTCGTGAAGTCGCTGTGGACGCAGGAGACCACCACCTTCGACGGGCGCCACTACCAGCTGCGCGACGCGCGTTGCGAGCCCAAGCCACTGCAGTCGCCGCATATCCCGCTCTGGATCGGAGGCACGGGCGAGCGCGTGACACTGCGCCACGTGGCCGCCCACGCCGACGGGTGGAACACGTTCCTGATGCCCATCGACGAGTACAGGCGCAAGCTCGACGCGCTGGACGCTCACTGCGCCGAGGTGGGCCGCGACCGCTCTGAGATCCGCTTGCAACTGGTCGCGCGGGTGGTGCTCGGCGCCGACGAGCGCGAGGCGGAGGAGCAGCTGCGCGTACGCGCCGAAGGAATGGGCACAGAGGTCGATACGCTACGCGAGGGGATGTTCGCCGGCACCCCCGAGCAGCTCGTCGAGTACCTCACGCCGTATGCGCAGATCGGCGTGAAGGATTTCCTCGTGATGGCGCGGCCGCCGATGGACCGACGCACGCTCGAGTTGCTCGCGCGCGACGTCGCGCCCGCCATGCGCGGCTGACCCGCGGGGCAAGCCGCGGCGCCGCTTGCCTGGCCCGGAAACGGGCGCAGTCGCCTCCAGGGGCTTACCACTACTGCCCTCCAGGCCGAGCGAGCGTCTGAGCGTCTGGCGCGCTCACTAGCGCATCGGACGACGCCGAGGGGCCGGCGCTGAGGACCGGGGCACGATTGCTTTTGCCGAGCAAGCAGACGCGTGCGGGTCGTCAGTCGGTGGTGTCGGGAATCGGCGTAACGGCCGCGCGACGCTACCGGCTTCGTGGGCGCACCAAGACGCCCTGCTCGTCTCTTGGGCTCACCCCTTCAGCGACGAGAGCGCTCGCGGACTGTTGCCCGTGCCCTCGTTGCGAGATTGAACCCGGCGGTCATCAGCCGGTCAGCGAGCGAGCCCTCCGCAGGCAGCATCCCGATCTGCCGAGCGAACGCAAGTTGGTCGTAGTAAATGTTGTTCCCGGCTACCCGACCGTCCTCGACATCGATCAAATCCATGCCGCGCAGATCGACGGCACGCCCGGTCGGCTCTATGCCGATGTAGGGAGCTCCCGAGAAGGTGCCGGTGACGTGCCAGCGGACGGTCACCCGCTCGCGTCCGGGTTCGCCAGCGACCGCCACGTCCTCCACTTCCATGTGAAGGTCGGGCACTGCATCGAAGAAGCGCCGAAACCACCCGACCACTTCCTCGCGGGTGTGCATCTCGACGTTCTGCGCGAAGATCCGGTAGTGCGGCCGGTCGATCCAGGTTGCCTCCGGATCGGCGAAGAACGCCTCTCGGTCGTTGAAGGTGGAGAACAGCGCGCGCACCGTCTGCTCATCCACGACGGTCGTCACAGCGTTAGTGTCGGCCATTCGATCTCTCCTCTCCCTTTGCCGATGCGTCGGGGGCGAGCATACGCCTGCTGCTCGCCGTTTGCGAGCGTCGGCCGAGCTCTGCCCTCCACGCTCGCATCGGACCACGAGAAGCAGCCACGACCGACTCCCCGCAGACTCCTCCTTGGCGTCGTAGAGACGACGCTTTTGCGCCCATCGAACGTCCCGCGAACATCGTGACCTCGATCAGCGTGTAGCGGTCCGAGTGCCGATCTGGATAAGGCAGTGAGAACTGCCCGCGCGGATACTCTGTGAGGCGCACCAGGGGGATCCTCCTCGGGAGCTTTCAGCGCTTCGCTCAAAGCGGCGCGGCGTCCACGAGCGCCCGCTTCTCCTCCGGCGTGCGGCCTTCCAAGAGCTCGATGCGTGCCAGTGCCATCGCACGCCACCTAACCGTCAAGCACTGCTTCTGCCCGCCTACCTACTCAAGCAGGCGTGTCGCGATGGATACCTCACACTTCAGCCTTGGAAGAGCGCGAGCACGGTCGCTCGTCGACGGCGAGACCGCAGCAGTGCGCCCAGTAAGCGATCGTATCCCGGCTCTCAGCCGAAGACAGAGGTCGTCCAAACTAGCGACGCGATTGGCGCGCCGCGAGCCGCCCGCTTGGCCGGGAGGGTCATCCGGTTGAGGCTAACGCGGGATGGTCGATCACGTACAGCCAGCAGCCGTCCCGTTGTCGTCGCGCGACCTCAGTGCTCGCACCGTCGAGCTCCGTCGTCTCGCCGCCATCGACCCTCAGAGTCATGCGCCAGCTGCTGAACATAAGTGCCACGTCCCCCGCCGTCACCACGCGGCTCGCGCCAGGCGTTATCTGCGGCTTCATTGCGAGAAGGTCCTCCAACCGTCCGCGAATCGCATCACTACCCGATGCGCTGACGCCATCGGGGCCTACGAACGTCGCGACATCCTCGTACAGGGCGAGCATGCCTTCCAAATCGCCGGCATTGACGCGTTCCGCGAAAACATGCCCCAGTCGTCCTGGATCATCAACCCCCATGGTCGGCACGATCCTAACCGGCGCAAGCAGTCGTGTGATCGTCGTCAATCGAAAGCGATCGGTCTTCTCTCCTTTTACGCAGGCAATGGCCGAACCCGCGGCGGACGTGCCACGACCCGACGGTGACCCCGCGCCCCGGTGGACGCGGGGCCACCATTTCGCTGTCACGCCGCGACCGGCACCTCGCTTAGGCGGGGGGCGGCGAGAGGTTGTCCGGAACCTCGTAGAACTTTGAACGGCGGTCCTCCCGCCCTGTCCGCTCCGTTGGGGAGCGTTCGGGGCGCAAACCAAGTCCGAGAGGACAGGAGGAACCGCCATGAAGAAGGTACCTGCACCGAAGGTCGTCACGACGTTGGAGGCGAGCGAGAGCCCGCTCCCACCGCAGATCCAGGAGTCGCTCGGTGAGCTCGTCGGGGCAGCGAAGGAGGGGCTGCTCGCGCTGAGCGTCGGCGTCGGGCTCGGCGTCGTGCACGAGCTGATGGAGCTCGAGGTCGATGAGGTTGTGGGGCCGAAGGGCAAGCACAACGGCGATCGCATCGCCGTTCGTCATGGCCACGAGGGCGGGTCGATGACCTTGGGCGGCCGGCGCGTGCAGGTCCATCGTCCGAGGATGCGCACGGCCGCGGGCGAGCGCGAGCTGCCGGTGGCGACGTATCAGTACTTCGCCGACCGCGACCCGCTGACGCGGGCGGTCATGGACCGCATGCTCGCGGGCGTCTCCACGCGTCGTTTCGCCGGCGTCGCCGAGCCCGTCGGCGAGGAGGTCGAGCGAGCCTCCACGGCGACATCGAAGTCCTCGGTGTCGGAGATGTTCATCGAGCGCACCGCCACCGCGCTTTCAGAGCTGATGAGCCGCCGCCTCGACGACGTGCGCTTGGCGGTGTTGATGCTCGACGGCATGGAGATCGCCGAGCGGACGCACGTCGTCGCGCTCGGAGTCTCAACCGACGGCGTCAAGATCCCACTCGGGCTGTGGGAGGGGTCGACCGAGAACGCCACCCTGGCGCGCACGCTGCTGGCCGATCTCGTCGAGCGCGGCCTGGATCCCGAGCAGGCGATCCTGTTCGTGATCGACGGCTCCAAGGCGCTGCGCCGGGCGATCAAGGATGTCTTCGGCGAGCACGCGCTCGTGCATCGCTGTCATCGCCACAAGGAGAGGAATGTCACCGACCTGCTGCCTGAGCGCGATCGGCCCACCGTGCGCAGCAGGATGCGCGCCGCGTGGGCGCTGCGCGACCCCGAGCTCGCCACACAACGGCTCGAGCTGCTCGCCTCAGAGCTCGAGCGCACCTGGCCGGACGCCGGGCGCTCCCTGCGCGAGGGCATGGACGACACGCTCACGCTGATGGCGCTTGGGATCACCGGGCAGCTCGCAAAGACGCTCTGCTCCACGAACCCGTGCGAGTCGATGATCGAGATCGTCCGCCACACGCAGCGCAACGTGAAGCGCTGGCGCGACGGTGACATGCGCAAGCGCTGGACCGCCGCCGGCATACTCGTCGCCGAGCAGCAGTTCCGGCGCATCATCGGCTACCGCGACCTCGCCAAGCTCCTGAGCGCCATCGAACGCCACGCCGCCCGCGAGGACCGACACCGCGCGCTTCACACAAACGAGGACCGCGAACCCACTTTGACACCAACAGTATAATTAGTCACACATCACACAAATGGATCGCCGTCAAAGTTCCACGACGATTCGGACAACCTCGGCGGCGAGGAACTCGACGTTCCCGACGACCGTGTAGTCATGGCGTTTACCGTCCTTGCCGTCCCACTCGTCGAGCTGCAGCCGACCGTCGACAGCGACAAGCCAGCCCTTCGCGAGATGCTTGGCGGCGGCCTCGCCGCCGTTGCCGAACACGCTCACGTTGATGTAGCGGACCTCACGGCCCCGGCCCATCACGTCCACCGCGACGCGCAGCTCGCAGACACTCCCGCCATTCGGGAGCTCCTTGAGCTCGGGGTCCCTGGTGAGACGGCCGGTGCAGATGTACTTGTTGATGTTTAGAGCGGATTCCTTTCGTTGGTTGGTGGTGCTAGTGACGCCGCCCTAAAACGACGCCGTCCGGCGCGCGGAACCGAAGCCCATCGGGCGCAGGGGAACCCCCCCTGTGGGGTTGAAGCGCCAGACCGGCGGCGGCGAACATGAGGCCAGGCACGACGCGCCACCGACCCACGAAGGCCAGCTGAACAGCACGTCATCGCATGCGCGCTGACCAGGACTGCCAGTCGTTTGGGGAAGATCGTGGGCGTCGCATCGCGTGCACGGCCGCGGGACAGATGCCGGCGGCCGTGTCGATCACAGACCGCGAGCCAGCTATGACGGCCGAGGAGTCCGCCAAGCCGGACGCGGCGTGAGCGTCGCCACCGGCTGCGCGATACTGCGGGCAGGATGCTCGGAGAGTCCACGACGCCGAACCTGGTAGCGCGTTATCGCGACAGCCTCGAGGCTGCCAATCGTGGCGACTTTGATGCAGTCGTTAGGTTCTGGCATCTCGAAGCCGTTTGGGACACGTCACCGGCGGGAGTGGGCACGTTCGAGGGTCTGACCGCAGTCCGTGGCTTCTTCGAGGACTGGATTGCCGCCTACGAGGAGTTCCAGATCGAGGCTGAGGAGATACTCGACCTGGGCAACGGAGTCACATTCGCGATCCTCGTTCAGAGGGGCCGTCTTGCTGGCAGCCGGAGTGAGGTGCGAGTCCGCTCCGCGACAGTCGGGGAATGGACCGACGGCCTGGTGGTACGCGTCACGAACTACCCGGACGTCGAGGAGGCCCGTGCTGTCGCCGAGCGCCTCGCGCGGGAACGGGCCGATGGTGACAAGTCCACCACCACCCCCGACCTGGTGGAGATCACGCGAGAGGTCTTCGAGGAGATGGATCGTGACTGGAACCTCGACGCCTTGGCTGCTAACTGGGCACCGGACATCGTGTGGGACATGTCGCAGTCAGTCCTCTGCACGCTTCACGGCCGGGCTGCGATCCGCGAGTTTCTCGAAAGCTGGTGGGCGACGTGGGAGGACCATCACCACCACATCGAGGAGATCCGCGATTACGGGTACGGCGTGGTGTTCATCGCGCTGCTGGAAGATGGACGCCCGGTCGGGAGCGTGGGGCGCGTGCAGGCGCAGAATGTGATGGTGCACGAGTGGATCGACGGCAAGACGATCCGAATCACGTCCTATGGCGACATCGACGAGGCCCGCGCTGCCGCCGAACGGCTCGCTGAGGAGCGGGGGTAGGCGGTGTCGCGGGCGGGCATGAGAGTCGCAGCGGACGCGGTGGCCGCGCTCAACCGCGATGGGATTGACGCGTTCCTGGAGCACTTCGACCCGAATGTCGAATGGGTCACGCCTCCCAACTGGCTCGAGGATCGCGTCCCTACCGGCCACGACGGTGTGCGGACGGCCGTGGCCCAGTTTGGCGAGCAACTCGACGAGTTTCGCATCGACCTCGACCGCATCATCGACGTGGACCAGCGCGCGTCGTCTCGCTCCTGTATCAGCGTGGGTGTATCCGTGGCGCCGGCCACGAGCTGGAGCAGCCGATCGGCGTGATCAGCGACCTTCACGATGAGAAGGCCACCCGGGTGCAGGTCTACTTCTCTTGGGAGGAGGCGCTCAAAGCCACAGGTCTTGAGCAGTAGCGATGTCGGCGAACCTGGAGCTCGTGCGCTCGATCTTCGCGTCCATCGGACGCGGCAACTACAGGTCAGCCGATTGGGCCGACCCTCAGATCAGACGTGTGGTGGTGGAGGGACCGGACCCCGACAGCGTGTCGGGTCCCCATGGATTGGCACACGAGATGCGCAATCTGTTCTACGCATTCGACGATCTGCGTAACGAGGCAGACGAGTACCGCGAGTTGGACGATCAGCGAGTTCTGGTGCTAACTCGCGCCAGCGGACGCGGCAAGAAAAGCGGCGTGCCGTTCGTCCAGCGAGGGGCCGAACTGTTCGAGATTCACAACGGCAAGGTGACCAAGATCATCGTGTACTTCGACCGCGACCGGGCGCTCGCCGACCTGGGGCTGGAGGGGTAGGTGGACTTCCCCCGCTTCAGACGCCACAGCGCCCTACAGATGCTCACACCAACAGAGTTCGAGAACCAACACCAACACCCAGAGATCGCCGCCTGATTCCAGACTGCCGACTCCGAGAAAGCCGGGTCAGATCAAAGTGTCCTCTAAAGCGGGGGAAGTCCAGTCAAGTAAAAACAGTCGAGCTACTGCTCGCTACCGCTTGCCTCTGGTGCCTCGGGGGTCGGGGATGCTGGCGGCGGGGTCATCGGCTGCGAGTGCTGCGGCGAGTCTTGCGGTACGCCTGCCGCGTCGGCTTGTTCCTGCAGTCCTTGGTGGCCTCGCTGCTCGTGTTCTTGCTTTGACTCGGGTGAGCGTCTGATGAGGAATCCTGGCCATTTCATGCAGACCACCATAGCGCCATCGACCGGATGCGCTTCAGTCGCTCTTGAGCCCCTGCTCCACTAGTGCATCGATGCCCTTGCGGATGGCTCTTAGCCTGGATCCACCGCGTGGCGCCGCGACGAGCCGGGACGGGCGGTGTCGGTGGGGTTATCGGGTGCTGTGTCGGTCTTCGGGCGCGCGAGGGGCGCCTGACGTTCGGTCGGGCGTCTCGGTTGCGGGTTTCTTGACAGGGCGAGATCGCCGGGGTGGCCGGCGGTCTGCGTGAGTGGTGTTGTTGTCGGCCGGGCGCGCTTCAGGGCGTCGCGGGCAGCGCTCGTATCCGCTGAAGCGCACGGGTGAAGTCACCTTGCCAGGGCCAGCGGGCTGGAAGGTGAAGTGTCCATTGGCGCGCGGTGCGCGTCAGCCGGCCGGGCATCTGAAGCAGCCGTCGGCGGGAGGTGCGGGCTGCGCGGACGGTCTCGCCGGGCAGGCCGATCAGCGTGCTCCAGCGCAGCAGGTTGTGCGCCAGGCAGGCGATCACCGTCCAGGCGCTGTTCGCGTTGAACTTGCCGGAGGGGAAGTGCGCGAGCGCTTGGTCTTTCAGGTCGCGGATCGTGAGCTCGACGACAGCGTGCTGGCGGTGCTCTGACTCAACCACCTCTAGCGCCTCGGTGCGGTTGGTGATGAACGGGAAGTGCCGCCAGTCCGGCCACAGCTCGGCCTGGGCACCGACCAGCCGGGTGCGGCGAACGATCAGGCGCTTGCCGGCGGCGGTCGTCTCGGCGATCTGTGCCTCCCCGTCCTCGGGGTAGTCCTGCAGCGGTTGCCAGGCCGTCTCGGGGATCACTGCGACCGCGTCCTTGACCCAGAACTGCAGGCGCACACTGATCGAATAGGCCCAGCCCGCCTTCTCCAGACGGGCGATCAGCTTGTTGTTCCAGAACGCCGAGTCGGCCCGGAAGAGCTTCGCACCAGTGGCCCCGGCACGCTGAACACGGGCGATCAGCTCCTCTGCGAAGCGCAGCACCCCGCGCGGGCTGGCCGCCTGCCCCTTGCGCAGGCGCACGTGCAGGACCTCGCCGGTCCCGGCCCGAGAGGCGAGCATCGGGTGATACCCGCGCCGTCTGGTGTACCCGAAACCGACCCCCTCCTTCCGGTAGCCGTGAACTTCACCGACGAAGCTATCGACATCGACCACGAGGCGCTCCTCACCAGGGCCAGCACCCGCCCGCCATGCACGCGTCAGTGTCTGGTCCAGCACGCGTTCGAGCTGGCGCACATGGCCGAAGGTGAACGCCCGCAGGAACGTCCCCAGCGTCGATGGTGCCGGCAGCCAGCCACCCAGAAGCCGGCGCGTGCGCCCGGCGCGCAGCACCTCACAGTCATCGATGCAATCGGCGCCGAGCACCATCCCGTAGATCAGCGCCATCACCTTGCGCCCGGCGTTCGCCGCGCCCGGACGACCGCCGCGAAGACGCACGAACCGGCCGACCAGACGCTCGATCCTCAACCGCCCGGCGAGCGTGGCGATCAGCGCGATCCCGGCATCGGAGACCACCCGATCATCGTCAAAGACGACCCGCACACCGTCCAGTCCGACCGGCTCGTCATCGTGCACCATCAAGGTGACCTCCTGACGCCGGGCCCCGGCTGCCGTCACAGCCTGAAAAAGCCCTGCTCAGGAGGTCACTTAATACGCGTTCAGTCCCCGTCAGGCGTGGGGTTAGGTGAGTGTGGGAGCGGGGTCGCCGCGGGCGTGGGCGGTGAGCGCTTCCGCGAGGTAGCTAAACAGCGAGCGGTGCTGCAGGCGGCAGGTGGTGTTGGCTGAGAGCAGGCGCTCGATGCGCCGCTCTCCTTGCTCGGATTGGCTGCCGAGCGAGAGCTTGCGGTAGATGACGGCGCCGCGTAGTGCGCGCTCGGCGTGGTTGTTGGTCGGCTCGACCCCGTTGTGGTTGGCGAAGGTCCAGAGCGCCGGCCAGGCCTTCAGTAGGTTGCGTGCCATGCCGCGGCAGCGCTTGTTGCGCGCGCGCTTGGAGGCGTAGCCGCGGATGAGCGGCTTGTAGTGGCGTTGCAGTGCGCGGATCGTGCGCTTGAGCTCGCGTCGATCGTGGGTGTGCTGGAAGACCTCGAAGGCCCAGAAGGCGCGCTCTGAGAGCTCCAGGCCGAGCTCGCCGAACTCCTTCTCGGCGCCCAGCCCTTCGCTGTGGGCTTGGAAGTCGCGCTTGAGGTGAGACCAGCAGATTTGACGGCGTGCGAGCGGCAGGTGGGTGTAGGCCCACCAGCGGTCTGAGGTCACGATCCCGGTGTGGCCCTCGAGCAGGCTTTTGGCGTGCTCCTCGTGGCGGCCGCGGGCGACGGCAAAGACAGCATGGCGTTCGGTGAACATGCCCCACAGCGCGCGCTGGGCGCCTTTCAAGCGCCAGCCCGTCTCGTCCATGTTCAAGCTTTCGCTTGAGCGCACGCGTCCCAGCAGATCCTCATAGGGGTCCGCCAGCGCGTCCGCGGTGCGCTGAAGGATCGCGTCGACGGTGCCGCCGCAGATGCGTGCGCCGAAGAGCTCTTCGCAGAGCTCCACCACATCGCGGCGGCTGACGCGGTTGCGTACCGACAGCGCCGCCACGGCCGCCTGAAAGCGCGGCCCGAACGCGCTCGCGGCGACATCGCCCGGGATCTCGGCTCGCGTTTGCTTTCCGCAGCCTGGGCAGCACACACGCTGGGCGCGATGTTCGATAACGATCGCCGAGATGACAGGCAGCTCTTCGACCTGATGGCGAAGCGGCTCGCCGACCGCGAGCAGCTCCCCCGCAGCGAAGGTGTGACCGCAGCCACAGCGCTCAGGCCAGTGCTCGATGACCTCATCCACCGCGCTCGCCGGCAGTAGCTCACGGCCGTGACCCTCGTGCCCCGGCTGGGCGCCCTGCGAACGCCCGGAACGGTCTTTCCCACGCTTGGGCGTGTTGCTCGGCGGATCGACGCTAGGCGGACTGGAGGAATTACGCGAGCTGCGATTCAGCCGACGCTCCAGCTGAGCGATCCGCTCATCCTGGCGCGCGACCCGCGCGCTCAGCGCCTCGACCTGCGACTGCAGCCGCTCATTCTGCGCCGAGAGGGCCAACAGCACCCGCACCACCGCCTCGCGGCCCTGCTCGTAGATCGCATCCGCCTCAGAGCGCTCCACACATTCAGATTCGACGCGCCCAGATTATGTCCCCCAGGCCCACTGAACGCTTACTCACTTAAGAGACACCGCCGGACGGAACCCACCCACCAACCCGGTGGATCCAGGCTTAGCTCCTCTAGCGCTTCGCGTTCGTGTACAGCGCGTGGAGATGCCTCGGGGTCGGGCAGCATCTCGGCCCGGCGCTTCATGCCCTCGGCCATCTGACGCTGGCTCTCGGCCATCACGCGGTGACGAGAACGCAGCGACTCGACATATAGAAAAACCCCGCCGGAGCGGGGCTTTTCCTTAGCGGGTCGATAAGCCGGATTCTGTCATTGAGCAGCCATCCATCTGAGCGGCCTACCTGGACCTCGGCGAGCAACCTTCAGGCGGTCCTGTTTGGCCTTGCATCGGGTGGGGTTTGCCCAGCCGCCGCGTCACCGTGGCGCTGGTGCGCTCTTACCGCACCATTTCACCCTTGCCAGCCCGCCGTTCACGTGGGACGGCGGACTTAGGCGGTTTGTTTCTGTGGCACTTTCCCGCGGGTTTCCCCGGGTCGATCGCTCGACCACCCTGCCCTTCGATGTCCGGACTTTCCTCGAAGGCCTCCGAGCCTCCGCGGCTGCCTGACCTGCTCACCAAAGCTAGCGCGTCCGAGCCCTTCTGTGAAGGCGTGTGCGTGCAGTCGCGTTCAGCGACTTGCGCGCGCAGCACGGCTCAGACGGCCCGGAGCAGGCCTACGACCCGACCGAGCACCTTGACCTCCTTGCTGCGGATTGGCTCCATCGTGTCGTTCTCTGGCTGAAGCCGGACGTGATCGCTCTCGCGGAAGAAGCGCTTGACCGTCGCCTCCTCACCGAGCAGCGCAACCACCACATCGCCATCCTCGGCGGCGTCCTGTGGGCGAACCACGACGTAATCTCCCTCCAGGATGCCGGCGTCCTTCATCGATTCGCCTCGAATCCGCAGCAGGTACTCGCCATCCCGCCCGCCGGCTAGCTCGGGGACTGTCACGTAGTCCTCGATGTTCTCCTCCGCGAGAATCGGCTGCCCCGCGGCGACCGAGCCGAGAAGCGGCAGGCCTTCTGAGCGCACGATTCCGCGCACGCTCTCCACGGCGCTGCCGACCGCCCTGTCGAGGAGCTCAATCGCCCGCGGCTTGGAGGGGTCGCGGCGCAGCAGGCCGATCTTCTCGAGGTTCGCCAGATGCGCGTGTACCGTCGAGGACGAGGCCAAGCCGACCGCCTTGCCGATGTCGCGCACCGTGGGCGGATAGCCGTACCTGGCGGAGTACTTGCGGATGAAATCGAAGATCTCCTGCTGGCGCTTGGTCAGATCCATGTTTGCGTTACCCCCGGTTCCAGTGGACTATGGCCTGCAACGAACATGTGTTCGCACTGTAGCGCCGCCCGTGGACGGACGCAACCGGCCTCTGTCCAGAGGCACGTCGGGCGCGAATACTCCGGGGATATACTCGCCTCCCTGCGCCCGTGGCGGAATTGGTAGACGCGCAAGGTTGAGGGCCTTGTGGGGAGTTTTCCCCGTGGTGGTTCGAGTCCACTCGGGCGCATCGGCCGCCGCGTCCAGCGGCTTCGCAGCCGTCGTCGTCGGGCTCGGCGCCGCCGAAACCCGATCTCCCCGGTCGCTGTTGCGCCACCCCGCTCCAGTCCTCCTCACCGCCACCGCCTGGTGGGGAGCCCTCTGACGGCTCCGCCTCCTGGACCCGATGCGTGTGCCCAGGCACCCCCAGGATTGACCGCGGCTGCACCTCGGCTTTAGTTCCCCTTTTTTCCTCCGCTTCTTTTACCTCCTGCGCTTTTTCGCTGTCGCGCCGCCCGCTCGGGTCACCTTGATGGTGCCGATGACGAGCCGGTCGGCTGGACGGTGTGCGGGTCGTCTTTGACGATGATCGGGTGGTCTCCGATGCCGGGATCGCGCTGATCGCCACGCTGCCGGGCGGTTGAGGATCGAGCGTCTGGTCGGCCGGTTCGTGCGTCTTCGCGGCGGTCGTCCGGGCGCGGCGAACGCCGGGCGCAAGGTGATGGCGCTGATCTACGGGATGGTGCTCGGCGCCGATTGCATCGATGACTGTGAGGTGCTGCGCGCCGGGCACGCGCCGGCTTCTGGGTGGCTGGCTGCCGGCACCATCGACGCTGGGGACGTTCCTGCGGGCGTTCACCTTCGGCCATGTGCGCCAGCTCGACCGCGTGCTGGACCAGACACTGACGCGTGCATGCGGGCGGGTGCTGGCCCTGGTGAGGAGCGCCTCGTGGTCGATGTCGATAGCTTCGTCGGTGAAGTTCACGGCTACCGGAAGGAGGGGGTCGGTTTCGGGTACACCAGACGGCGCGGGTATCACCCGATGCTCGCCTCTCGGCCGGACCGGCGAGGTCCTGCACGTGCGCCTGCGCAAGGGGCAGGCGGCCAGCCCCGCGGGTGCTGCGCTTCGCAGAGGAGCTGATCGCCCGTGTTCAGCGTGCCGGGGCCACTGTGCGAAGCTCTTCCGGCCACTCGGCGTTCTGGAACAACAAGCTGATCGCCCGTCTGGAGAAGGCGGCTGGGCCTATTCGATCAGTGTGCGCCTGCAGTTCTGGTCAAGGACGCGTCGCAGTGATCCCCGAGACGGCCTGGCAACCGCTGCAGGACTACCCCGAGGACAGCACAGACGCCGAGACGACCGCCGCCGGCAAGCGCCTGATCGTTCGCCGCACCCGCTGTCGGTGCCCAGGCCGAGCTGTGCCGGACTGGCGCACTTCCCGTTCATCACCAACCGCACCGAGGCGCTAGAGGTGTTAGTCAAGCACCGCCAGCACGCTGTCGTCGAGCTCACATCCGCGACCTGAAAGACCAAGCGCTCGCGCACTTCCCCTCCGCAATTCAACGCAACAGCGCCTACGTATCCCTACCTCCACAACCTGCTCGCTAGCACGCTATCCCTCCCGCAACCTCCCCAGCCCCACCTCCCGCCACGCTGCTTCAATCCCCCGCTCCCACCCCCCAATGACACTTCACCTTCCAGCCCGCTCCCTCAATCTTCACCCTCCTTCACAACACGCTCCCCACCCCTAACCCCCCCACAAACACCACTCACCAACGCCCACCCCCATCCCCCTTCAAAACCCCACCAACCCCACCAACCACCCCTCCCCCCAAACCACACACACCCAAACCCACCACACCCCCCCCCCCCCCCCGCCCACCCGAGCGGCCGCGACAACCGCCACAAGCACATCACCCCACAGACGCGCGACACGTGTTCGCGACCGAGTTGCTCGCGCGGGCGCGCGAACCTGCGTCAGATCCAGGAACTGCCCAGATGCAGGGACATCGACCCCACCCACCGATACGCGGTGGGTGAATGCAGACGGCTACGGGGAGCGCAAGGGGCGAGTGGAGCTCCCGAAGCCCAGCCTTAGCTCGTTGATGCGTGGCCGGTCACGTACGGGCCCCGCCAGCCTTGGGCGTATCGACTAATTGTTGCTAACTGGCCGGAGCTGCGGCCCCCCTTTCTCCCTATCTACCCCCCACATCATCAAAACTCACATAAGCACGCAGCACACGCCAAGCAGTTGTTCGCAGCTGCGCGAGGCCGAGCGGATGCTCGCCGAGGCGACGATCCCCGAGGTCGCCAAGGAGCTCGAGTCTCCGAGACACGTTCCACCGCTGGCGCACGCAGTACGGCGCATGAAGGCCGACGACGTCAAGCTGTTGAGGGCTGCAGCGCGAGAACTCCCAGCTCAAGCGCATCGTGGCCGACGAGCTCGAGATCGACGCGCTGAAGGAGGTGGCGAAGGGAAATTGGTAGGCCCGGCCCGCAGGCGCCAGGCGGTCCTGATGCTTCAGGACCGCAAGGGGCTCTCCGAGCGTCGGGCATGCCAGATCGTCGGGCAGCACCGCTCGACGCAGCGCCGGCCGCTGTGCGTGGCGCAAGATGATCAGGCGCTGCGCGCCCGCCTACGCAAGCTCTCAAAGGATCGCCCGCGCTGGGGCTACCGACGCGCACACGCCCAGCTGCGCGAGGAGGGCTGGCTGTGAACCGCAAGCGGGTGCAGCGCCTGTGGCGCGAGGAGGGCCTGCGCGTGCCCGTCCGCCGCGCAGCGCCAGCGCCTGGGCACTCACCGTGCCGGCCAAGCGCCTGGCCGCGAACACCCCGATCACGTATGGGCGCTTCACTTCCAGTTCGACCAGACCGCCGACGGGCGCATCCTGAAGCTCCTGCACATCGTCGACGAGTTCACCCGCGAGGCGCTCGATGTCGGCTGCGAGCGGCGCATCGACGCCGACCAGGCGGTCAGCCGCCTTGAGCATCGTCACCGAGACCGGCGTGCGCCCGCGTTCCTGCGCGCCGACAACGGCCCGAGTTGACGGCCAACGCGATCAGGGACTGGTGCCGTTTCTCGGCCCGAGCGCCTACATCGAGCCGATCGCCGTGCAGAACCCCTATGTGGAGTCCTTCGGCTCGCGCATCCGCGACGAGCTGCTCGCGGTCGAGCAGTTCAGCTGCCTGCCAGGCGCAGGTGATGTCGCCACTGCAGAGACTACAACGAGCGCCGCCCGCACTCGGCGCTTTCAATATGCGCCGCCAAGTTCGCCAGGTATGCTCAGCGTCAAGAGGCAAGGTGATCCCCTTCACCAACCCCGCAAGGCCCTCAGATCGCTCGAGAGCGGCTCCTTTTCAACGCCAGTTAAAACTGTCCATCGCCAGTACTCGCACGCCCCGCCGCCTTGCTGCGCTCGCCCTACGGCTCCTCCGCAAGCGCCACCCCACTCTCACAAACACAGCCACCACTCTCACACATCCATGACTCCCCAGCATCCTGCGCCTTTAGCCGCAATTTCGGCACCACGACCTCGACGTGGGCGGGATACTGATGGGCTATGTCGCAGAAGAATCTCGAAACAGTGCAGCGGCTGCTCGACGCCCTGAACCACAGGGACGTCGATCGGTATCTGACCTGTTGCACCGACGACATTGAGCTACGCCCGCCCACCACTGCGATCGAGGGGGCCTATGAAGGGCGGGCCGGTATCCGGCGCTACTTCGCCGAGATCGAGGACACGGGGCCGGACTTCCGCCTCGATGTCGACAGCATCGAGGCCGCCGGCGCCAATCGAGTGATTGCATTCCTAAGGGCCACGGCCACCGGGCGAGCCAGCGGAGCAGCTACCAATCTGCCCGTCACGAGCGTCTACGACCTTGCTGGGGGGAGGATCCGCCGTATCCGAGTCTTCCAGGACCGCACTGCAGCCATCGAGGCCGCTAAGCAGGGGGACTAGCCCTCCCGCTGCAGACCTTGCCCCACCTGGGCAAAGCAATTGGTTGTTATCAGGTTTCCGGAGCTGCGCGGGCCGCGCTAATCGCGCGGCAAATGCCGGATCGGCCGCATCGACGGCGCACCCAGCTCACGCGCCAGAGCGTCCGGCAGGACGGCGGCGTCACCGCCACACATGGGGCAGATCCCCGCGAACCCCTTGCGCCCACCGCGACTCCACTCCTTTAGGCGCCGCTCCAAGAGAGGGGTCCCCTTCCAAGTCTGCGCCGCCGTGAGCCTGAGCCCCTCTGCCACGGGCTTGCTGGTCTCGCGACATCCCGTTCCAGACCGGTGCTGCGAATAGCGGCGAGCGAGGTCGCGCGTCCAGCCGAGGTAGTGCTGCCGGCCGGCGGTCGTCCGCGCCGAAAAGTGCAGCAAGTAGATCGTGCCCATGGCGTCGGGTGGCGGATAACGATGGACGCGCATCGGCGGGGAATCCATCGGCTCATCTACCCACCGTCGTTAGCGGCGGCCATCCTTCCCGCAGGCGTGTCAGCCCGACCCGCTCCGCGCCGATCACGGCCCTGCCAGCCTGGGCGTGGTCGGCCATTTTGATCAATTTCCCGGAGCTGCGGATCCGGCGTTGACGGTCCTCAGTCGTGTCTGAGCCCCGCGGCCTCGAGGGCCTTTGAGCGATCTCGGTAGACGCACGTCGATATCACGCGACCGTCCCGGAGAGTATGGACGTGCGCGTCGGGCAGCTCGATCGGAACTCCGCTCGCGCTGCCCTTGGCCACGACGCGCACGAGAACCACTACCTGGTCGCCCGCGTCGATAAAGCGCTCGGGCTCGAAACGCCACTCGGCCCATGCATCCCGAAGCATGGCGCGCAGTCGAACCTGTCCCTCCCGGCCCCTGAAGATCGGTTGGCCCTCCGGGTAGCCGCCGGGAAGGTGAAGCTCGTACTCCTCGTGGAGAAAGTCGCGAAACGCACGATCGAGAAAGGCGTGATCCTCGTTTGGGTCTGCGTCTCGCAGATCAGGAAGCAGCGCGTACCAGCGACGGACAAGCTCAACGTTCTCCGACATGGTCCGCCAAGTATCCCGCGGGTTGGCTCGACAGTGAGGAGCCCGATGCTGGCCCTGCCGACCCTGGGCGGAGCAGGCCTCCAGGTGGCAGCAGCTACGACGGGCGCCTCAACTGGGTGCGTGATCACAGATTTGCACGAGTTGTTCGGGTCGGCCACCAAGAATGCGCGGCTAAGCGATCCACTCCTCCGGCGGCGCCCCCGGTCTCCATGCCTTGGTGACGCCGCCACCTTCTTGGTGTAGCGCGTGCGAGTAGTCGGCGAGCTGGGTTTGGAACGCAACCCCTCGCGCGGGTCCTGGCCGGCATCATCGATTTCCCGCCGCCAGACGGCGAGGGCGCACAGCGTCTCCGTATGCGATTCGTCGGTCCACCATTCGTCTTTCAGCTGGCCAAGCTGCCTTGGGTAATGGCCGTGCAGCGCGACGATCGCGCCCCACATCTGCGACGGCGACTCGACGTCGCCACCGTAGGGCTCAAGCCACGGCGGACGCTGCCCCTACCCGCGGCCGACGAGGACCCGAGCTGGCCGTAGCGGCCTGACCGTGCCGTCCTTGGCGGCGAGCGCCACACCATCGCCGGACCACTCGTGCTGCGAGCGTGGCGGCTGCAACGTCACGGAGCGCGCAATCAACATGGCACCATCCTCCAGGGGAAACTGATGCGGTTGCCTGTCTGGCGTGCGGGGCGGAGATCCTCGCTCGCCTCAACGAGCGAACAGCCAACGTGCTCCAGACTTAAAGCTAGCGAACGACCACCACGCGCGGCAGCGTCGAGGTGGGATACGTCTTGCGGCTGCGATCCGATTGACGCACCACCGTCGTGGCGACGTAGAGGGCCGCATGGGCCCCGGCGGGCGCCGGAACCGTGACCGTGAAGGTCCCGTTGCGGCGAGGCTTTACGCGCTTGACGATCACCGTCGATGAGCACGACGTGCGGCGCTTGATGAGGATGGCGGCCACCGGCTGGGCGAGCGGTCGGAGCACCTGGCCGCTGATCGTGACCTTCCCGGCATTGCTGCTGATCGACTGAACGAGCATTCGACGCGTCAGCTTCAGATAGGCGGAGTGCAGCGTTCCGATGCTCGCCTGATAGCGCGCCTTGTTCGTCAGACGCACGCTACGTGGGGGTAGGGCTGCGGTGCTCCCGAAAAAGCCGTCGGATTGGACGACCGCGGTTGCCACCCGCTTATGGGTCGCCAGCAGCGTGATAGTCACCGTTTGACCCGCGAGCCGCGTTTCGGCCGCGCCCAGCAGCTCGATGCCCTTGCCGCGCTGGAGCACATCGATCAACGTAATCTCGTGCTGAGTGCATTGGAGCGCGAGCCGGCTTGCGGCGACCCTGTAGGCGAGCGCGCCATTCAGCCCGCTGGCAAAGGCAATTGGCAGGCCAGCGCTGGTTTCGGCTCGAACGGTGCTCGCCTTTTCTCCAGCGCCGGTGCCCGCTCCGTTTCCAGTGCTGGCTGCTGGAGCTTCCCCACCGCCGGCGTTGAGCGTCGCGCACGCGTCTTCGCCCGCGGTTGCTTCGCCGAGGACATACACGGTGCCGCCGACTTCGAGGACGAGCGCCTGCCGTGTGTCTCCGCTGAGCTGGTTCGTGGCGATGTGTACCCCGTCGATCGTCTCGTCGATCGACCGGCTTCCGACCGCGCTGACAGGCGTGCCGGCCACGGTGAGGCCGTCGACGCTAGAGGAGCCGGACGCCACGTTCATCCCGCCGACGCAGCTCTCGACCTGTTTGACGGCGACATGCCCGACGCTGATCCCCGGTGAGCCGGAAAAGGCAGCCGAGTCCTCACTCGCACTTGCTGAGAATGTTCCCGCGGCTGCTTCGGTCGTGGCGCGAGGATCGGTGACGCTCGCCCCGCCCTCAGACGCCACGCCGACGAGTTCGTGGCTTTCAGACATACACGGAGTCGCCCCGGGATTGGCAACCACCGGTTCGAAAGTGCCCAGCTGGGAGCCCGACGAACGCGCCGCGCTCGCGCGACAGGAGCTGTCCGCCGCTCGTGCAGAGGCCGGAGCCGCCGCCCACAGGAGGACCGCCGCGAGCGTCGCACAGCGCCAGCTCCTAACGCCAGTTTTACTCATGCCGCGTCTCTACCCGAAGCTCTGCCACGAACTGCAGACCTGGACGGATGTTGCGACCGGAGACTTCGTGCGCCGGCTCGGCAAGGCGCTCAGCCCCGACCCCCGGACATAGGTTGGATCAAGGCCGTCTCGCAGTTTCAGCGTCAGCCATAGGCTCTTCTCTCGTCTCAGTGACTAGGGTGCCGACGACGCTGCAGCGACGGACAGTGCGCTGGCAGAGCGTTCGACCGAGAGCAGGGCTCCCCGCATAGCCGCATGGCACGCCATAGGCGTTACCACCTGCGAAAGAACGAACGCCTGAAGCGGCAGCGGTGGCACGGGGACGGATTTCATCGCGCAAGGCGAAGAGGTCGGAAGCTCTCTCAAGAAACCGAAGACTCAAGCCAAAATGGTCCATTCTTCGACCGCGCTCTGGCGCTCGGCAAGGATGAGGTCAACAAGCTAAGCGTCCTCCAGCCGCCTAACGAAAAGGCGGCGGTGTACCGGACCTCGATCGCCGGACTCAACCAGGCGCTCAGCTTGCTAACACGTGCCGACGCCGCTGCAAGGGCCGGAAACGTTGGCGGGCTACAGGCGATCATCAGGGAAGGGAACGCCTTGACGCAGACGAATCTCGCACACGCACGAGCCGTGGGTCTCCTTGTCTGCGCCAAGGAAAGCTAACCCGCATTTGCCCATCGCCGCGCGGCGGCAGCTGCGGCCCGCAACTGTCGCCGCGGGGCGTCAACCTTCATAAGCAAGCAGGAACGTCGTGACGGTTTCGGCTTGCTCCCGCACCTCGGGGTGCTCGGCGACCAGCTGCTCGATTAGAGCCTGCATCTCGTTCTCGGCCTCAGCTTCGCGCGCGACGCGGAGCACACGCCAGCTGAGCGTGCGCGCGGCCTCGCTCAAGCGCTCTGCCATCTGCTGCTCAGCGCCGCGCAGAGGATCGTCCGCAGGCGAGGTCCTCGCCTCCGACGGGAGCCCGGCCACGAGCAACCCGAGAAGCTGCTCGACCATCTTGGCCTGGGTGAGCATCACGAGCAGCACCTGCTCGCGGTCGCTCGGCGCAAGCGCCGCCAGTGCGTCCTCCTGCTCGCTCTCGGTCAGGCCGTCGACGCGTTCCGCTACCTCGACAATGCGCTCGTCGTGGATCGGCAAGCTCACGGCTGGGACCGCCGCGCCAATGTCACCACGATCGCAAGCGCAATGAACGCCACCACGGCGACCCGCGACCCCGTGATGCCGCCGGCGATCGCGGCGACCGCGACGTTGCCGATCAGCGAGCCGCCGTGCTTGTGCTTCCACAGCTTGCGCGCCCATGAGTATTCGGCGCCGGTGCGATAGTGCTCGGGCCTCAGGCGTGTGCTCATACGGTCAGGCTACGGCACCGCCCCGACCCGGACGGTTGACGTGCTGCTCGACGCGTTCGCGATCCGCTTGACCGAGGGATACGCAGCGGCGGCGCCGGCACTCGCTCGGGTTCTCGACTTGCTGCTCACGATGGGAGTCTCCGACCAGGATGTCGGCCGCCGGCTCTCGCTCTCCAGCAGCAGAAACAGCAACATCGTAGCCCTCGAGATGTGGGACGACGAGGCCTTGCACCGCCTCGCCGCTCGCCAAGTACAGGTCGCCCGCGACGCGGGCGCACTCGTGCACCTGCAGTTCGCGCTCAGCTTCCTGGCCCGCAGCCACATGCTCGCCGGCGACTTGACCGCAGCCACTCTGGCTATCGACGAAACCCGCTCGATCGCCGAGGCGACCGGAAATCCAGCGCCGCTGAACGCGCCGATGATCCTCGCCGCTTGGCGCGGCCACGAGCGGCAAGCGTCTGAGCTGATCCAAGCGACCGCCAAGGAGGCGGCCGCGCGGCGATGGACCTCGAACAACTACGCGAGATCCGTGCTCTACAACGGCCTCGGCCGTCACGACGACGCACGCGATGCCGCCTGGCAGGCGTTCCAGCCCGATCCAGTCGGATACGGCTCGCTGCTCATGCCCGAGTTAGCCGAAGCGGCAGCACGGACGGCCGACCGAGCACTGCTCGAGGCTGCCCTCGATTTGGCTCTCGAAGCGCACCCGCGTAATCGACTCCGAGTGGGCGCTCGGGATCGAAACGCGTGTGCGAGCGCTACTGAACGAGGGCGAGCTCGCCGAGAGCCTCTACCGCGAGTCGATCACGCACCTCGCCCACACCCGTGTGCGCCTCGAGCTCGCCAGGACCCACCTTCTCTATGGGGAGTGGCTACGACGGCAGCGCCGCCGCCTCGACGCCCGAGAGCATCTGCGCACCGCCCTAGACATGCTCAGACGCATGGGCACCGAGGCGTTCGCGGGCCGCGCGGAACGGGAGCTGCTCGCGACCGGCGAGCGCGCCCGCAAACGGACCGTCGACACCCTCGACCAGCTCACGCCCCAGGAGGAGCAGATCGCGCGCCTTGCCGCGAAGGGAAGCACGAACCGAGAGATCGCCGCTCAGCTCTTCATCACCCAGAGCACCGTTGAGTACCACCTACGCAAGGTATTCCGCAAGCTCGACGTAAGGTCGCGCACCCAGCTCGCACACCGGATCTCGTAGTTGTCGTTCGTGTTCTAATCTTCCGGCATGGCTGTGGCGGACCGGGTCGAGGTCGCTGACGCGCCCGACCGCCTCTTGGCTCTGCTGGCCGAAGCGTCCGAGCACTCGCGCCGAGGCTAATCGAGGCGCTCGACCACGTAGGCGACCAGCTCGGACGGCGCGCCCGTTGCATTGAAGGGCCGTCGGGTCGCGGTGACCGTGACGCCGTCAAGCGCCCGCAAGGTCTGGTCGGAGACCATGACATCACCGGGCTCAGCCGCTTCGGCTAGACGGGCAGCGATGTTGACGTCTACGCCGAAATAGTCACCCCCGATCTTGCGCGGGCGACCCAGGTGGATGCCGATTCGCAGCCGCGGCCGGTAGCCCTCCACCTCGATCGACGTCAGGCGCTCGCACGCGTCAAACGCCGCTTCGATGGCGCTGCGGGAGTCGCGGAACGCGCCCATCAGGCCGTCGCCGAGCCTCTTCACGACCTCTCCCCTTCGTTGAAGGATGGGCGGCTCGATCGCCTCGCCTACCTCCCGCAGCAGCGTAATCGTCAGGTCATCCCCAGCCGCGAGCGCCCAGCTGGAAAAGCCGGCCATATCAGCGAAGAGCACCGCGACGTCCACTTCACCGCGGCCCCGGCCCTGGGACTCGGAGATCCGTTGCCACCCCTGCAGCAGGGCATACCCAAGCTCTCCAAGCACGCCCGGGTGCTCGGTCCTCAGGGCGACGAGCCGACGCACTGCGAGGTCTGTCGGACGCCCTCGGGCCGTAGACAGCCGATCGTCGATCTCCCCTTCGCCCAGCGCCCAATGCCGGGTTCGGCGTGCCGCGACAACCAGCCTCGGGTGTCTGTTGAGCTGGCGGAGCGTTCCGGCCAATCGCCTTGCGCGGTTCTCTTCGTGGATCTCGCTCACTAGGCGCAGTCGACCGTGGCTGGCAACGTCTACCTCTCCGGACTGCGTACGGCTCGTCCTAACAGACCAGATCGCGCTCTGCGTTGCGACCAGGCATCCTAGTAGCGCCTCGGTGTCAGCAGCCAGCTCGTCGTCGCCTCCGGCCGACGGTTGGCCTGTGTCACTACTAGGTCGCGACGGGACGGAAGCACCCGCGCCTCCTCTGCGGGAGGCTTGCGTCGAGGGCGGCTAGCTCTTGCGCAGTCCCGCGATGATGGTGGCCACAGCTTGGCCGGTTCGCGCGCGTTCGGCTAGGGGGTCTGGTGCGCTGAGGTTCATCGCCACGGCCTCGTGCAGCAGTGCGAGGATCATGTGGGCGAGAGCGAGAGGGTCGGTCTGTTCGAGCTGGCCGGCTTGGATGGCGGCGTCGAGCCCGCCTGCGAGCATCTGTAGACCGTAGGGTGCGATCGTCTCGCGCCAGGCCTCCCAGCCGAGTGCCTTGCGGCCCTCGTAGAGGCCGACGCGCTGAAGCTCCTTGGAGCGCAGGCACTCGTCGAGGTACCACTGAACGCCCGTGTCGAGCGCGCTGAATGGGTCCGGCGCGTCGGCGACGGCGGCCGCTAGCCGCTGAGCTAAGTCGCACTCGACGGCCTCGAGTACGGCCGCCATCATCTGCTGCTTGCCAGCGAAGTGGTGGTAGAGACCTCCGCGGCTGACGCCTGCCAGCCGTAAGACCTGTCCTGTGCTCACGCCGTCGTATCCGTGCTCGATGACGAGCTCTCGCGCGGCCTGAACAATCCTCTCGCGGGTCGCCTCGGCGCGTTCTGCGTGGTGGTCGGTCTCGGTCGCGCGTGCCATTGACAACCATGTTATCGTCTACAGACCGACAGTCGGTCGGTCCACCAAGCAAACCGTCAGGCCCAACTTGGGCTAGGAGGACCTCATGGAGACATACGTCATTCTCAGGCGCGGTGCTTGGGGCTCCGCGCAGGAGCTCGAGCAGGCCGCCGCCCGTTCGAGCAAGGTCGGCGACGAGGAGATGCCCGAGGACATCCGCTGGATTCGCAGCTACGTCCTCAGCGAACCCGACGGACGCGTCGGCACCGTCTGTATCTACCAAGCAAGTGGCGCGCAGGCCATCCGCGAGCACGCCTCGCGCGCCCAGCTGGCAGCCGACGAGATCATTCCCGTCGCCGACACCGTCGTCGTGCGGGCTGACCCGCAGATCGCCACAGCATGACCCGATTGACCGGCTCGCAGAGGTAGCAGCGTTCGACCCGCTAGACCACCGCGCAGGCGACGCTACTGCGCGAGTCTGGCCCAGCCGCCAGGGACGGCTCGAGCGCAAATGATGCCTTTAGGGTGGTTCGACGCTAGAAATCAACCCGCCCCGGCGGGGGGCTGCCGGGGCGGTTGACACACCGAAACGGAGCTGCTCCTCCCGCATTCTTCAACTACCCGCAGCGGAAGGATCTCAAACATCGTTCTTTACACAGATTCTTCCGCCCCGGTCCGCTTGCGGTCGCCGATGGCCTTGCGCCGTCATCTCTAGCGTCCTTGTCTGCACCCTCATCGACCAAGTCGCGGGCATCGAGATGCTCCTGCTTGCGCGCCGCGAGTGCTTTGCGCAGCAGCAGTCGCAGCTCGTCGAGGTCGGCCGGCGGGGATACTCGGTGTTCCATGTCTCGGAACGTCGAGGTCGTGCGGTCGCTCTACACGGGCCTTGACCTCGTCAAGGTAGGAGCCGGGGATGCCCTCGACGTGGCGGACTTGTTCGATCCGTCGTTCGAGCTCCACCCGCCTGAGCAGAGCCCCGACGTGCAGATCTATCGTGGGCTCGAAGGGCTGCTGGCAATACTTGGCGATGCAGCTCGACCTGTGGGACGACGCGTCATTTGCAACCGAACGCGACGACGTCGCAGGGAACCCGGATGCGTTCTCCTCTGCGCGCAACACGTCTAGGGTCGGTGGCGGTCGTCAGCCGCTTCGCGCTACAAACTTTGCGGGGCTGACAACGATCAACGGGATTGACCGGGCCGTTTTGGACTGGTAACCGTCGTAACGATCGTGGTTATTGTCGTTCACGAGCCGCCAGAGGCGCTCGTACTCCTGATCTCCCGCTTCCAGTACCCGTGCCATCCCTGCCGTCTTGGTCTGGGCGACCTGGATCTCGACCTGAGGCTCGGCGATGACGTTGAAGAGCCACCCGGGCGGATTGTCCGCGCCACCGTTCGACGCAACAACGACGTACTCGTCGCCATCCTTGGCATAGACGAGCGCGTTGGTGCGCTTGGCCCCAGTTCGGCGACCGGTCGTGCGCAGCAGGAGGGTAGGCACGCCAATCGTGCGGTGGCCCATCCGCCCATCGGTGCGCTCATACAAAAGCTGATGAAGCCTGAGAACGTGTCCCTGGATCTTCGCGGCCAAGCTCACGCGCGTACTCTACCGGCAACGAGCGCGGCGCCCGCCCGGTGATGCGCGTGACGCGTGGGGAGTTTTCCCCGTGGTGGTTCGAGTCCGCTCCGGTTCTCCCCGACTGACTCAGCGCTTAGCCTCTGCTGCACGGACGGCCCGACCTCGCCTGCTCGGGTGTCACCTTCTGGGACTTCCGCCCGCTGGTAGAGGAGAACGGGGTGATCGGCTGGAAGCTGCTGCAGTCGCTGATCGAGATATACCGCTCGGAGCGACAACGGTAAACACCGGCTGCGAGCCCCGCGACCGTCAGGCCGAGGCGACAGTCCGGCTGGTCGAGCGGCGATCTCCGAGAGGGTCGAGCGACGGCTATGGGCTGCCCACGGTCCGACTTGAACGCATCGCGAGTGCGCGCGATGCTGTCTCGGGGCGGCAGACACCCGCAGCATGGGCGACAGTTATGGAATGTCTCTAGACCGGTGCCTCTCGGCCGTATCGATGGCGGTGGCGTTCACCGCGCTCGGCTGCGGCGGTCAAGGAGACATCACGCGTTCGACCTCCGCAGGGCATCCACCTCGAGAAGCGGCGGCTTTTCACGGACAGTGCCCGATCAGCGACGCCCAGTTTGAGGTCAGTCCCAATCCTGCCACGGCAAAAGTGCTCGTGCCACATCACCCTTCCGGCGCGCTGATCTGCAGATATTGGGGCACCAAGACCGAAGAGAGCCGAGCTTCGCCGAGGCGGTGGGGATCGTGACCCCAACCGAGCTCGATCACATGGTGAGGCTTCTGGACGCACTCCCTTCATACTCCACCGCTGGAACGTGCCCCGTTTTCGGCGGTCGTTCCGATCTGATCATCTTCTATTACCGCGATGGCAGCAACGATCCGGTCCGCATCTCGAAGGTGTGTCATGTCCCCGTGAGCAACGGGCGAATCGTCAAGGGAGGGCTTACGATCGGGCCCGCTGAAGGCCACTGGCCGGATGAAGGACTGCTCTGAGGCATCCCGATCGAGCGACGGCCGCGTCGGTACAGACCACGTCCCGGCAACTGCGGCCGGCAAGTTTGCGTTTCGGCTAGACGCCGGCGACCCTCATCAATCGCCGTGCACATGATCTAGAGTTGAGCCGTGGCCGGGCTCAGCGTGATCGGCGCAAACGCCATGATCCGATTGGCCTACGGCGCTGCCGCCTTCGTCGCCCCATCGCGTCCACTTCTCGGGACGATCCCGCTCGCGCCTGACACGGAGCAATTTCCCGAGGCGCGGTTGTTCGTGCGCGGATTCGCTTCGCATCAGATCGCCGTGGCGGTCGTCGGGCTCGTGAGCTTGACGCGCCGAGATCTTCGACGCCCCGCGATGGCACTGGCTGCGGCGACAGACCTCGCCGACATACTCTCAGCGGCGATAGAGGCGCGGTCGAGATCAGGGCTCGACTCGGATCTGAGCGGCGGCATTGCCTTTTCCAGCGCCGGTCTGGCATCTGCGCTCGTCGGTTTGCGTCTCGCCTAGCTCGGACCTCGCACCTCGGCGCGGAGTTCGGCCTCGGTTTGGACCCGGAGGGGCCCAGACTGTAGCTGACGTTGAGGCGAAGCTGAAAGGAGCCTATGCGGCGCGCGACGCGATGGCGACCATCTTGAAATGCACGAGTTCTTGGTGGGCGAGCGTTACACGATCGCGGACGTCGCGGTGTATGCGTACACCCATGTGGCCGATGAGGGGCGGGTCGATCTGTCCAACTATCCTCACATCCGCCGCTGGCTCGAGCAGGTCGCCCGACAGCCAGGCCACGTCATGATCGACGCCTTATGAACGTACAGCTTGGTGTAGTCTTCATACGTGATGAGCGTGCGGTGCAGCCTGCCCCTGTTGCGGCGGGCGCGCCCATTGGGGGTGCTCCTGCTTCTCTTGCTTGCGCTGAGCGCATGGGGTGTCGCGCGGGCGCCCGTCGATGCGCTGGCTGCCGGTGGCGTGTGGAAGGGAACCGCCGAGGGAATTCGGGTTGATCACAGCGAGCTTCAATCCGAGGAACTCACGTCCTCGAGCGTTGCCAACTATCAGGTCGAGTTGAGCTTTTCCTTCAGCGTAGGGAACGACGGTGCGGTGAACGGCAGCGGTAGCGGGTACTACACCGACGCGCACTGGCACCTGTCCGGTGTGAACGGCAAGGAAGGCTCGTTCGATTGCGAACCGCCGGTGTCGGCCGCCCAGTTCGGGGTCCAAGTGAGCGGATACAGGAGCGGCCATGAGGTGCTCCTCGACTTGGCGATCCCCGATGCGACCGAGACCAACGAAAACTACGACTGCGGCGCGAACTACACAGGCTTCGCGACCACCAGCCACTACATGGCCGAATCTCTGGCGGTCGTGGGTGGCAACGAATTGCACCTCTCCACTACCGCACCGACGTCGCGGACGCTCGAAAAGACAATCGAAACCGGCGACTCTGAGAACAGCCACACGCACCTGTACATCTGGTCCTTCTCGGTAACACCGCCCGGGAGCGAATCCCCCAGCGAATCCGGCTCGGGCGGAGCTGCCGGCCGCTCGTGCTCGCTGTCGCTCACCCGCGTCGCCGCAAAGCCCTCACCTGCCCACGCGGGCAAACCGATCATCGTTTCCTTCCACGTGTCCGCGGCGGCCAAAGCCTCGCTGCTCGTCTCGCCGCCCGGCGGCACGCCCAGCACCGTGGTCGCTCGCAACGTCCCCAAGGGGCTCAACCAACTGGTCTGGGGCGGCTGGCTCGGCACGATGCCGGCACCGGCGGGCCGTTATGCGCTGACGGTGCAGGCGAAGGGTTGTCGCAAGACGCGCACGCACGTTCTCACCGTGACCACGCAGTGAATCCCGCGGGCGGCCGGCGTGGACTGGGCCGCCTGCGAAGATGAAACCTCCGCTCTCGAAGATCAGCCATGTGGACCTCGTGGTCAGTTCGATCGCGCGAACCCTGCCGTTCTATCGCGGGCTGCTTGAGCCGATCGGCTGGACCGATCTCCGCGAAGCGACCGGCGAGCAGGGTGAGACGATCTACTACCTCTCGGTGGAAGAGCCGGGCATCGCTGCGCTGGGCCTGCGTGAGCAACGCTCCGGCGCGCATGGCGTCCCCTACGACCGTTATTCGGTCGGCGTGCACCACCTCTGCTTCGACGTTCCCTCGCGCGACGTCGTCGATGAGCGGGCGCAGTGGCTGTTGGCAGAAGGCGCGCGGATCGAGGGCGGTCCCGCGGAATACGGCTACACCCCTGGCTACTACGCCGTCTTCTTCTACGACCCCGACGGGATCAAGCTCGAGCTGCTGCACCGTCCCACCTACTGGGAATGGCTGCGCCGGACCGAGTAACCACGATTGCGCCAGACGGCACGAGTGCGCGGCCCGCTTTCGCCCGGGCTAAGCGGAGCCCTGCTTCACCGCCCTCAGGATCAGACCTCGTCCAACGCGGCGTGTGCTTGCTATCGAGGCGATGAACGACAGGCGTCGCGTGCCACTGGCCTCGCCACATCGCGGCGGACTACTGCACGTGACTGGAGAACGGTAGGTGCGGACGCCGCCGGTGGAGTGCGCGCGCCTGCGACGGCCGGGACGGCGAACGCCGTCATCGGACCGGCGAGCGCCGCCGCCAGCAGGCGAAGCAGTGACGCTCGCGCTGGGTGGCTGCGCCCGTCAACTCTCGTCGGAGGCGTTATTGGCGCGTTGGAGTTGTGCGTGGTCATGGTTTCATCGTCCACGGGGATCTACTTCAATGCCGCTGGACGTCTCGCGGTTTTGATAATTGAAGCGGCCCATGCTGAGCCAGTACTAAGAGTCCGCGAAGATGCCCATAAGAGCCGGCGTCCAGTGACGTGCCGTACCTGTCACCCCAACGGTCGATCGCGACGCCCCCTTCGCGAGGCTCGGCCGGGCTCGCGATCGGAAGCCCGCTCTGCCGTAGCGCCGCGCGAGCCACAGCCGGCGGTTGCTTGACGGGAGCAGCGTCATCGTGAAGACTGGCTGCAGGACTCAAGAGCATGGCCGACCGCAGCGACATCAGGTTCGCCGTCGGCGACGGGCCGATGGCTGCAGAGGGCAACGGTCATCCCGGCGTTGGAGCATTGCGCTCGCCCCGAGTGGCGATCATCGGTGCGGGGATGTCCGGCATCGGCATGGCCGCGAAGCTGCGCCTGGCAGGGATCGAGTCGTTTCGCATCTATGAGAAGTGGGACGACCTGGGCGGGACGTGGCACGCAAACACCTATCCAGGCCTGACCTGCGACATACCATCGCGCTACTACTCCTACACGTTTGCGCCAAACCCCGATTGGTCTCGCGTGTATTCGCCGGGTCGGGAGATCTGGGCGTATCTGCGTCGCGTCGCCCGCGACTTTGAGCTTCACGACCGCATCGCCTTGCGCACGGAGGTGGCCGAGGCGAGGTGGGTCGACGGGCGGTGGCTGCTGACGACCAGTGATGGCGAACAGGCCGAGTACGACTTCATCGTCACCGCGGCAGGCGGACTCGTCCACACCGTCAAGCCTGACATCCCGGGGCTGGGCTCCTTCGCGGGCGCTGTGTTCCACTCGGCGGAGTGGGACCATTCGGTGGCGCTGGAGGGCCAACGTATAGCGGTTATCGGGACCGGGTCGACGGGGATGCAGCTCACCCGTGCGCTCGCTCCGATTGCCGGGCGCCTTGGGCTCTTCCAGCGAACACCGCAGTGGGTCTTCCCGGTGCCAAACCGCCGGTACACGCGAATGACGAGGTGGGCATACCGGCGCTTCCCGGCGCTGAACCGCTTCGGCTACCGGCTCTGGCAGCTGCAGTTCGAGCGGACCTTCGGGCGAGCCACGGTCCAGCCGGGGCTCGCCCGCTGGTTGATCAGCACAGGGTGCAGGCTAAACCTGCGGTCCGTGCGCGATCCAGAGCTGCGCCGACGGTTGACGCCCGACTACGAGCCGATGTGCAAGCGGCTCGTCATGGGAACCAACTTCTACCGCCAGTTCAACCGGCCGACGGTCGAGCTGGTGGACACAGGGATCGACCACGTCGAGCCGCGCGGGATCGTGACAAGCGACGGGCGGCTGCACGAGTTGGACGTGATCGTGCTGGCCACCGGCTTCGACGCCCACGCGTACATGAAGCCGCTCGAGCTCGTCGGGCCTGGCGGCGTGCGCCTGTCCGAGCTGTGGCACGGCGAGCCGTACGGTTACCGCTCGGTCGCTCTGCCCGGGTTTCCAAACGTGTTCACGCTGCTCGGCCCCCACTCGCCGATCGGGAACCAGTCGATATTCACGGTCTCCGAGACGCAGATGGACTTCGCGCTCGCGCTGATCGACATGTGGCGCCGGGACGAAGCCGACACGATGTGGCCGACCGTGGAGGCGACGGAGCGATTCAACGCCGAGCTGCGCGCCGCGATCCCGAACACGATCTGGGCCTCGGGCTGCAACAGCTGGTACATCGGCAAGGACGGAGCGCCGCACCCGTGGCCCTGGACCCCCGAGCGGCACCGTGAGATGCTCGCCGAGCCGCGACTCGAGGAGTGGGAGTTCGCACGCCGCCCTGCCCCGGCTAGCGCTGGGACGGGCGTCGACACAGCACGCTGACCCGTGACGGGGACTTCGGAGGCCAGCAGGTTCTCCCGGAGGCGCTCATCGGCCCGTGAAGCTCGCCTCGCGGCGCTCGATGAACGACGTGAGCCCCTCACGTCCGTCGTCGCTTTCGAACAGCGCGACCATGTCCGGCTCCAAGCGCGCGAACGCCGCGTCCTCGCCTTCGAGCATCGCTCTGTGCGCGGATTCGAGTGTCGTCCGGACGCCGAGTGGCGCAGAACGGGTCGCGATCGCCTCGGCCAGCTCGATCGCTCGATCGAGCTCGCGGCCCGTCTCGACGACCTCCTGTACGAGGCCGATGCGATGCGCCTCCGCCGCGTCGTACTCGTCGCCCGTCAGCAGCCACCGCATCGCGTTTCCCCAGCCGGCGTCCCGCGGGAGGCGAACGGTTGCGCCTCCAAATGCATATATGCCCCTCTTGATCTCCATCTGAGCAAAGCGTGCGTTCTCCGCCGCGATGCGGATGTCAGCTGCGAGCAGCAGCTCGATGGCCAGCGTCATCACCCAGCCCTGCACCGCGGCTACGATCGGGGTGCTCCACGGCCCGTCCTTGCGCCACGGGTCACGACGCAGCGGGCCGGAGAGCTCAAAACGGCCCTCCAGAATCACCGGACCAACCTCGGCAAGATCGAGTCCGCCGGTGAAGTGCTCGCCGTGCGCAAACAGCACACCGCAGCGCAGCTCGTCATCGACCTCGAGCTGGTGGTAGGCGGCGGCGAGCTGATCGATCATCGCCAGATTGAATGCATTGCGCTTCTCCGGCCGGTTGAGACCCATCAGCAGCACATGACCGTGGCGCTCGACCGTCACCGCCGTCTCCTGCGCCACCGTTGCATCGTCGGCTTCGTTCATGGCAATGCCCTCCTCGTCAGAAAGCGAAAGGTCGCCCGATCATATCCGCAGAGGGTTGCGTTATGCAACGTGAGCGATCCGCCCTGAACGCACCAAGAAGTCTGCGATAGAGGCGCAACAGCCACCCACCAGTTGCGAAAAGCTATCTTCGGCCAGCTGGAGGTCGGGTTCGATCGCGGTCGCTGCCGTCCGATCGGCCGAGCAGGCCAGCGCCGGGCTGTTCGGGCTGTTCCTTTGTCGATCGGGGGTCACAGAATCCGGCACGCGGGGTTAACCATGTATGGACCTCGGCGACGTCAGCGACGGCGAGCTGTTGGCTGCGACCAGATCGCGATCGGACGCCTTCGCGGCCTTCTACGACCGCTACGAGACTGCTGTGGTCGGCTACTTCACGCGTCGCACCGGCGACCCCGAGCTTGCGGGCGACCTGACTGCCGAGGTGTTCGCAGCGGCGCTGAGCGCAGCGCATCGTTACCGGCCTGAAACTCCCACGGCCGCGGGCTGGCTGTTCACGATCGCTCGCAACACGCTCGCCAAGAGCCTTCGCCGAGGCCAGGTGGATACCCGTGCACGGCGTCGGGTCGGGATTCGCGAGGCGATCGCCTTCAGCAGCGACGAGCTGGAGCGGGTGGAGCAGGCGGCGAGCGCGAGCGGCTGGGTGATGGAGTTGCTCGAGCGGCTGCCGGCCGAGCAGCGCGAGGCCGTTCGCGCGCGCATCCTGGAGGAACGCTCCTACCCGGACATCGCCGGCGAGCTCGAGACCTCCGAGCTCGTCGTCCGCAAGCGCGTGAGCCGTGGCCTGTCGAACCTCAGAGCCGAACTGGAGCAGCCGTCATGACCCTGCTGCCGGAAGTCCGCACCCAGATCTACGCCGCTGCGGAGCGCCGGTCGCGCAGCCCGCAGGCTCGCCTGCTGAGCAGGCTTCCGGGCCCGCACCTGTCGGGTCGCTGGCGGCGCGCGCCGCTGATCTCGCTCGCCCTCGGCATCGCGCTCGTGGGAGGCGCGTTCGGCGGCGGTCTGATCCAGCTCGGCGCGCCGGCCAAACTGCCGTTCTCGCTGCTGCGCAACTCGCATGAAGGCTACGGCGCCCTCGTTCCGGGCACGGTGCGCATGCTTCCGATAGCCGCACCCGATCCCGCTGGAGGTCCCGATTGGGGAATGCGGGTGCTCAGCACCACCCGCGGACAGGGCTGCATCCAGATCGGCCGCCTGCTCGACGGCAAACTCGGCGCGCTCGGTCAGGACTACGCCTTCGGCGACGACGGCCGCTTCCACGAACTGCCGGTCAGCGCCGCCTTCGATATCGACGGCTGTGCCCTGCTCGACGGCAAGGGCCGCCTGTTCACAAACGTGACGGCCGACGAGCGTCCGGAGAGCGCCTGGATCGGGACCGGAGAGCGGCTGGGCGGATGCGTTCCAGCGACCGCCGGGCCCTACGAAAAGGGCTTGCGGCTGACGCGCCGCGAAAGGGAACTCGGACTGAGGCCCGCCCCGATCTGCCCGCAAGCCGACCTGCGCAATATCTACTACGGGCTGCTCGGTCCCGATGCGCAGAGCATCACCTACGTCCTTGAAGGTGAGCGCCACACGCTGCCCACGGTAGGCGTGAATGGCGCATACCTGTTCGTCACCAGGGCATCGGCCCACCAGCTCTTGAACTTCGCCAACGCCGGCACCGCTGACATCGTGCCAGTCGACGGCCCGATCAAGGAAATCCATTACCGCGACGGCTCAACCTGCCATCTGACCAGCAAGAGCTGGATCGGAGGCTCCTACGCCTGCACGCCGCCACTGTCAGAGCCAGTCGGGTACGTGACCGTTGGCAAAGAGCCAACCCCCGCCGAAGTCGCCACGCCGATTCACGCGCGGCTGACCCGCGGAGCTCTGGGGCGCTACGTGATCGCCATCAGCTTCACTGCCCGCCTGGCCGTCACGGACGCACGCCGAACATACGAGATGCGCTGGCGCGAACCGGGCATGGCACCCGGTGCATACGGCATCGAGGGCACCAACTCGAACATCGCCGCCGGACAGACGATCACGAAAACGATCGGCGAATTCGGCCCGCGGATCGTCCGAGCCGGCATTGTTCACGGCACCGTGACACTGCTCCAGGCACTCGGAGCCGGCGGAGTCGAAGGCCCTGGCAGCACGAGCGTGCAGGTCGGGACCTTTGCCGTTCGCGTACCCTGACGCGCGTCGCAGCCACCTCAGCCGACTCACATGGCGCCCTTCGCGCTCGATCGCCCAGCAGTGGATCGGCAGCGACTCTGATCAGGGCGCCTGGGAGGACAGGTCCAGCTGCCGACGCGCCCCGTGGCCGGGGAACAGGAAGCTGCGGTTGACCCGGACGCTTCCAGTCGTCAGGGCGTGGATGTTCATCGTGATGTTCGGCTGTCCCAGCGGTCGCGGTAGGGGCGCACGCCGAAGACCTTCGCCAGCGCCGACAGCGGCGGGAGGATGAGGTTCTGCACCCACCTCGGCGGCGAGGTGACCCGGCTCTCGTGGCGGAAGTGCCAGAGCGTCGCGCCGAGCTGGAGCGGGTTCTTCGGCGCTCCCCGGGGCGTCGTCCTGCCCTCGGCGGCCAGACCCGCGAAGGCCTCGTGCATCTCCTTGGTGTGCAGCGCGGGACGGAGCTCGACCACGCCCCTGATCTCGACCGATCCGGGGTTTGCCTCGGAGTGACGGGCGCCGACGGGCACGACGAGCGTCTCGCCCGCCCCGACGACGCGTGCTTCGCCATCCAGCGTGAAGTGGGCTTCTCCGGCGACGATCGTGAAGCGCTCCTCCTGGCGAGGATGGATGTGCTCGGTGATCGCGCCGCCGGGCAGGCTGCGCCAATTGAAGCGGACTACGTCTTCGTCGCTGTCCGGGGGGACGGCCGTGAACCGGATCCACTCGCCGGTGGCGGGATTGGAGAAGGCTCGGAACCTGGTGCCGTCGTCTGCGCGGAGGCTGTCCGCAACGTCTGTGGAGGCGGTGAGCTCGGTGTCTGCGCGGGCCATGAGATCGGTCCTTCCTGTGGCGTGTTTGGCGTTCCGTTGCGGCTGCGGTACCACGCGACGGTCGAGGCGATGGCGGTGGCGAGCGGCGTGCCGACGGTCCCGAAGGTGGACTGGTACTTGGTGGTGTCGAGCACGAACGGCTGCTCGAACTGGTAGGACATCTCAGCGAGCTCTCGCAGCATCGGGTCGAACAGTCCGAGGGCGCGCATGACCAGCTTGGGGATGGAGCGAATCGCGACCGGGTGTCCGACCTCGCCGGCGATGAGCTCGAGGGCCTGCCGCGTCGTGACGGTTTCGGGGCCCGGTAGGTGCCACACGCCGTCGGCAGCGCGCTCGTCGGTACCGAGGATGGCCAGACCCGCTGCGATATCCGGGACGTAGCTGTAGGTGTGGGGCAAGTCGGGGTTGCCGAGAAAGTCGGCGCGCTTGCCGGCCACGGCGTTACCGAAGACCCGCTCGCCGAGCGTCGTCTCGGTGACGCCGGCACCGAAGAAGTCCGACGCCCGCCCAATCGCGATGCGGACGCGACCGGCGTCTGCGGCGGTGAGCAGCTCGTGGGTCATCGCGGCGCGGGTACGGCCCTTGACCGTCGTGGCGAGGAGGGGGAGATCCTCTGTCATCGGCTTGCCGCCCGTTTGGCCATAGCCGTAGATGTTCTCGAGGCTCACCAGGAGCGCACCGTTGTGTTCGGCGGCGGCGAGCACCCCCTGCTGCAGCGGCGGAAAGCGCTGCGGCCAATTCGTATAGGGCGCGTTCAGGCATTGGTAGAGGACCGACGCGCCCTTGGCCGCGTCGGTCGCGGTGTCCGAGGCGCTCGCGTCGGCCGCCTGCCATTCGACGCCGTCGGCCAGCGCCACCGGACGGTTCCGCGACACCACCCGCACCGGCAGACCATGAGCGACCAAGCGGGCGCTGAGGGCACGTCCGACCTGCCCGGCCCCGAACACGACGTGCAGTCGATCCTCGCTCATGGCCGCGCTCACATGCTCGCTGCGACCGCGAGGTCGCTCCTGTCGGCCTGTTCCGCTCGGCGTCGAACGCCCGCGAGGTCGTGGAAGCCGGCGACGGCGGTGCCGAGCAGGAGGGCGCCGGCGGCGATGCCCGTGGTGGCGATCAGCGCTGTGCCTGACATCGTCGCGACGAGGATCACGGGGCCGATCGGTCAGCGCCCATCCGACCGGTCGGTAGCGCGGGATGTGGACGCGGTGGTCCAGCCACAGCAGCAGCGGTCCGATCGTGATCGCGATAGACGGCAGGACCCAATCGGAGTGACCCGCGGCGCTGACGATGATTGGCAGGACGAATGCTGCGACGAGCTCGATGACCGTGGCGAGCGTGACTCCCCGCTCGATCCGCTTGCCCTCCGCACTCTTCGGCCGCGGAGCGGTGCCGGCGGTGGCTCTGATGGCATAGGAAAAGGCGCCGATCACGCTGACAGCGGACACCGCGATCAGAGCATCAGCGACGCCGCCGCCGATCACCAGGCTCCCGCGTAGGAGCCAGAAGGCTGCAAAGGCGGCCTGAATGAGCCCGCCGATGCGCCTCACGCGCCTCGACCACGCTGCGGTCGGAGTCAGTTCGTCGGCGGTATCGGTCAGGCCCAGATCTGTCGCGGGACTCGCCTCGGACATCTCGTCTCACCCTTCTGCGCTCGGTGCTCGCTCACCGCCATGGCTGCTCCTTTCGCCGGCCTCGAGCAACCTGGCGGTCCGCAACAGCCGAGCCTCGAGGACGTCGTCTCGCAGCCTAACACAAAACTAGCAACGGATTTCTAGAAAGATAGGCCTACACTTGTCTGATGGCCGCGTGGAGCTTCCTGACGAACCATGCCCGAGCGCTCGTCTGTATCGCCCACGATCCCGGCGTGCGCCTGCGCGACATCGCCGCGACGCTCGGCATCACCGAGCGCCGCGCCTTCGGCATCGTCACCGACCTGACGCAAGCCGGCTACGTCGAGAAGGAGAAGGATGGCCGGCGCAACCGCTACCGCATCCAGAATCATCTGCCGCTTCAAGACGCCGTCGGTCAGGAGCGCACGATCGGTGAGGTGCTGGGGCTCCTCGTTGACAGCAAAGCAGCAGAATCCGTACAACCACTTCACGACGAGGCGGGACGCTGAGCGCTCGTCGGTGACGGCTTGCGCTTCGGGACGTAGGCGAGCGGCGCACGCGCGCCCGACTCCTCGCCGCCTTCGCGCCGCCCGTTCGCGTCGCTCTCAGCGCGTTCTCAAGGGCGATCCTCGCCTTCCGGACTCGTGTCGGTTGCCAGGTAGGAGTAGTCACCTGGATCGCGTTCGGTGACCATCCCCGGGCAGCCTTTGCGCAGGTTCTCGCAGTCCCAGCGTTCGCCATCGGCGAGATGGATGTCCAGACGCGAGTAGTAGTAGAAGGAGAACGCGTTGCCGTCCCCGTGCAGATCGACCGCGGCCTCGACGGGGTCTTCGCGCCAGCGGTTCGTCAGCAGGCGCCTGTCGGCCGAGCGCTGGTGCTTGAGGTACTTGTCAAACCACGACGACGTGTACCAGGCGACCTCATCGGCGCCGCGCAGCGACGCGCCGAACGCCTGGTTGGGGATGAAGCTGAAGTCGAGGTGAGAGCCGCCGCGGATGATGATCTCACCCGTGTCGACATCCGCCGCGGTGTAGGCGAGCGACTCCTTGGACTTGGCGAGCGGGTTCGGCAGTTCGGTCATCGGCTCGGGCGGCAGGCCATAGTCGGCCGACATGCCGAGGCCCGGCTTGGTGATCGGCACGACGGCGCGGTCGGCCGGGTCGGCGGGACAGGCCTTCTCGCCGATCGTCATGCTGGATCCGGCTGAACCCGGGACTTCCGCGCCTTCCGGAGCCGGCGGCCCGAGGTTGTCCCACGCGACGACCGCCTTCACCCGTGGATCCCACTGGGCGATGTAGGAAACGCCCACCGCCCCGTAGGAGTGTCCGGCGAGGCCGATCTCCTTGGGGTCGAGCTCGTTCCAGAACGGGTTGTACGCCGCGTCGAGGCCCTTCTTGACACGTTCGTTCTGCTTGGCGGCGTGGCTCGTCCCCGTTTCGCAGCTCGGCACCGGCTCGTAGGGATGCTTCGGAGTCGAGAGCAGGAAGTCGATCGCGTCCTCGGTGCCGTCATAGAACGGGCGGCCGTCGGTCTGAGCGGGGAAGCCTTCGTCTTCGTCCGGCGCCTGGCCGAAGGTGTCGCTCTGACCCTGGCCCTGGGCATCGAAGGTCATCACGATGTAGCCGTCCTTCGCGAGCGCCTGGGCGGCGTACCAGTACATCTGTTCATCCGCCTGAACCGATCCCGGGGTGATGACGATCCCCGGTCGCTTGCCCTTGCCCGCCGTCTCCCAGATGCGCGCAGAGATCGTCGCGCCGCCACGGTTGGTGAAGAGCACCTTTCGCACCTGCCCGTAGCCGTCCTTTTCCCAGCTGTACAGGCGAACGTCGCCGGCGCAGCCGTTTTCACCCTCGTAGCAGAGGTCGTCGGAGAAGTTACGTTCCGGATCGTTGGCCTGCTCTTCGGTCGCTTCGAGGCGATTCTTCGCGCCCTGTTCGGCGAGCTCGGCCTGGTATTCGGGCGTGTCGTAGATTTTCTGGCGCTGCTCGATGATCGAGAAGTTTTCCGCCTGGAGCACCGGTTCGAAGGTAGTTGGCGGTTCTTCGTATTCGGTCGCGTAGGACGCGGCCGGCAGCGCGAGAACGCCGATGAGGAGGGCGCCCGAGATGGCCGCCAGCCACGCGATCCGTGCTCGGATGCGCCCGTGTGACGCCACGTGCTGGAGTCTCTCGGACACGGACGACCGCCAACGGATGCTCCTCATCTCGCTCCCTCCCGCCGACCCTCGGTTCGGCACGTGATCAGTCTGCTTTTTCGCCTGCATGGTCTGGCGTGCGGAGACAGCGCGACTGGGCTCGCCAGGGGCCGTCGACTGCAGGCGACATACCTTCTGCAGCCAAGCACCCCTGCCTTCAGAGAAACCCGCAACCCAGTGCCGCGCCTAGCTACCCTCCTGCACCCTTCCTCGCAAAGCCGTGACCGACTGTTCCTACCCGCCGAGCGCGGATCTCATAACGGGCGTTCTGCCGAACTTACGTGCGAGTGATGGTGCATTTGCACAAAGGTATGAACCGGCGTCGAGCGGACGAGCTCGAGTCGGCGTAGGCTTGCGCGCGCACCGCTGCTCTTGCACACCGGGAAGCCACCGCGTCGGAGGGCGCTCGCATGCCGGACGAATCACCAGCGACGCAGCCACCAGTCCGATTCTCTTCGGACATCAAGCCGCTCTTCCGCGAGCGCGACCGGACCGCGATGCGCCGCGCCTTCGATCTGTGGTCATACGATGACGTGCTCGCTCATGGCAAAGCGATCCTGGGACGGCTCGAGGCCGGGACCATGCCCTGCGACGGAGCGTGGCCGTCCGCTCAGGTCGCATTGTTCGAACGCTGGCTCGCGCAGGGTGGAGATGAGTAGAGACGTCGTGTCCGGCGTCGCCTGAGAGCCATCGCCACTCCAATGAGCGCCGGCTCAGCTCAGCCGCTCCACCACCTCGTGTGCTCCGTCGAGCAGCGCCTCTTCGTCGCTCTCCGCGATCCGGGCGACCTGTTCGCCGCGATCGGCCTGAGCCTGGGCGTCGTGGAGCTCCTCTAGCGAGCCGTCGAAGAAGCCGAACGAGATCACGACGTCCGGGTCGCTCGCGTCGCGTACGTGGTAGATGGGACGTCAGCGCTCGATGACCTCGGGAGCAGCGTCACCCGGGTCTCACGCGGCCCGGAACGCGCCATAGCCGCCCGGCTTGAGGCGGCGCGCGGTCAACGTACAGATCATCGCTTCCCTTTGCTCGGGGCTACTCGTCCCAAGCTTGAACGCCGATCTGGCTCGCGATCAGCCCGTTCTTGATCTCGATCAGCGAGGCACAGAGAACGTTCGTGCCGTCTGGGTAGCGGCATGCCTCGGTGAAGGCGACGCCGCGATCGTCGCGGACGGTCTGGCGGACGTCATGAGTCATGTCGCGCGCGCACACTTCCTCGACCCATGCTTGGATCTCCCCCTTGTTGTGCAGTACTCGTGGCGAGCGGGGCTGGTTGGTGCTGTCGGCGAGCGTGACTTCAGCGTCCTCGGCGTACATCGCCAGCTGGGTGCTTGCGTCGCGCTGCTCGATGGCGCGTGTGAACGCGTCGAGGTCGAATGCTGTGGCCGTGCTCATCGTGACTCCTTTGCTGGGTTCGGTGACTCCTTTGCTGGGTTCGCGTAGTTGCTCGCGCCGTACCAGTCGACGACGACTACGGGCTCGTCGCCTACGACCCAGGCGTCGTGGCCGCTGGGCAGCGAGGTGACGTCGCCGGGCCTTGCGATCATCTCCGTCCCGTCGTCCATCCGGATCGCCAGCCGACCGCTCACGTGGTACTGGAGGTGCGGCGCTTCGCAGCTCTCGGTGCCGGCGATCGGCTTCACGTCGTTCGACCAACGCCAGCCGGGCTTGAACACCATGCGCCCGACCTCGCCATCGCCGATCGAGACGATCTCGGCTTGCCCGTTCGGGAACTCCCTCAGCTCGTCGGGCTCTTGGAAGCTCTTGTGTTGCGTCTCCTGCATCCGCGCCTCCCCACGTGTGTGCGCACTACCGCCGGTTGCATCGTCCGCTACCCTACCTATTAGTAGGTAGGATGTCAACCCCGATTGCAAGAATGCGACGATGGCCGTGAGAGCTCACAAGAGGACGGCAGCGGCGGACGCGCCGGATACAGGGCAGCGGCGGCCCGGCAACACTCGCGCTCGCATCCTTGATTTCGCCGAACGGCTCGTGCAGGTCCGCGGCTTCAATGGCTTCAGCTACGCCGACATCGCGGCCGAGCTAGCGGTCACGAAGGCGAGCCTCCACTATCACTTCCCCAGCAAGGCGGGGCTGGGCGAGGCGCTCATCGCGCGCTACGCGGAGCGATTCGCGCACGCCCTCGCCGTCATTGACGCAAGCGGTGAAGCCGCGCCGAGAAAGCTCGACGCCTATGCCAGCCTGTACACCGACGTCCTACGCGAAGATCGGATGTGCCTCTGCGGCATGTTCGCGGCCGAGTATCAGACCCTCCCGACCCCGATCCGTCATGCCGTCGTTGCCTTCCTCGACGACAACGAGGTCTGGCTCGAGCGCATACTCCAGCAGGGCCGCAAGGACGGAAGCCTCCACTTCAACGGCTCGGCGCGCGAGACAGCGAGGAGCATCGTCAGCGGCCTCGAGGGCGCCATGTTGGTGGCCCGGTCCTATGGTGAGGTTGGGCGTTTCGAGACCGCCGCCAGCCGGCTGCTCACGAGTCTCGCGGGCACCTAACTCCCGCCCCAGCTACGCGCTCGCACTCGAGCACCACGGGGCAGGCATCGGGTGGGCAAGAAACAACGGGCGCGAATAGCACGCCGGGCGGTTACGCTTGCGCTCGCATGCGACGAGGATCTGCGCTCCTGGTGACACTGGCGTTCCTTACGGTGGCCCCGCAGGCGCTGGCCGCGTCCGGCGACGTCGCCGCCACGCACGCCTATATCCAGGCCAACTATGCACTCGCCCAGGCCAGCGTCGCGCGCCTTGCCGCGGGGCAGACGAAGATCGAGCGCCTGAACGGCAGCCTCGCGCAGGCATGCCCGGACATCGGGGCCGGCTCGCCCGAGGACGAAGCCTCCCAGCCGATCAGCCACGAGGTCGCGGTGGCGCTGTGGTCGATCGGCTACGGAGCAGACGCCGGACCGATCAACACGTTCGCTGCGACAGTCAGGCGGCTGCACTGGAGCAGCCACACGATCACGCGTGCGGCCGTGAGGTACGCAGACAGCCTGCAGGCGATCGCGACCATCCGCATACCGGACCTCTGCGGCGACGTAAGCGCATGGAAGGCGAGCGGCTTTCAGATCATCCCTGCGGCTGCGCTCAGCCTCGTGCAGCGCGTGGAAGCGATCGAACTCACGGCGATATCTCCGCGGCTCCTGGCCCCATACGAGCGCGGAGCCGACGCGAGCACGCTGGCACGCACGATGCGCCTGGAAACGATGGTCGAAGAACACGAATTCACCGTTGGACAACACGATTGGAACCAGGTGCTCGAAACGCTCGGCCTGAACGAGTGAACGCGCTCACACGCAGCAATCGCGATCGCCGACCGTCGTCTCGATCCGTGCCCACCTCGACGGCGCCCTCAGCCACAAGCCGCCCCTCGCTCGCCTCAACGAGCTGAACAACCCCCTCGGGTCTTACACCTAGCCAATCAGACGAGCAGACGGTAGGCGAGCCAGACCCCGAACACGCCGCCGATCACGAAGAACGCTATCGAGGCCACCGACAGCTGCCCGGCACCCCATAGGCTCGGGACGAAGCTACCGACGAAGCTGCCGAGAAGCCCGCCGATGTATGTCGGACCCTTGCGCATCAATCCATCATTCGGTCTGACCGCCGGCCGACGCGATGGATCTCGACGGATGTGGACAAACGGAGGTCCGAACGCGATCCGCGCCCTGTAGCGCGGCACGCATCGAAGCTGCCATGCTTCGCATATGAAGGATCGCCTGCACGAGCGTTACGGAGAGCAGCTCGATGGACTGCGTGCGCTCGCTGCGCTGGTGGCGATCATGTGGGCTGTCGAGATCGTGAACGCGCTCGACAGCTACCGGCTGGACCGCGACGGGATCGTCCCCCGGAGCGTCTCGCACCTCGATGGCATCGTCTTTGCGCCGTTTCTGCACGCGAGCTTCTCACACCTGCTCGGGAACACCGTTCCGTTTGTCATCCTCGGCGTCGCGATCGCGCTTGCCGGGGCGGGACGCCTGCTGGTCGTGAGCCTGATCGTGGCGCTCGTGAGCGGGATCGGGACCTGGCTCACCGCACCTAGTGGAACCGTGACGGTCGGCGCGAGCGGCGTCGTCTTCGGCTACGCGACCTACCTCATCAGCCGCGGGCTCTTCAATCGCCGGATAACCGAGGTCGCCTTCGGCCTCATCGTCCTGCTCCTGTTCGGCGGAGCGCTCATCTCGGACCTCATCCCGCACAGCGGGATCTCGTGGCAGGCGCATCTCTTCGGCGGCATCGGCGGGGTGCTCGCCGCGGGGGTGCTCGCCCGCCCAGCGCGCGGCCGGCCGAGCGCAGCGGCCGCCACGAGCCTGCCAGCGTCGCTGCGCTGACTCTGCGGCAAGCTCGCGAGCTGAGCGCCTGCTGCTCTCGCGGTCGAAGCCGCTCGCCGGCGGGTGCTGCCCGATCCGCTACGCTCACAACCGCCGCGCGACGCACAGCAACTTGCCGGCGTCCCTCACCGAAAGGATGCGCATGCCGATCGCTACGTACACATTCGGAGACGCGGTGCTCACGGTCTTGGAGTTCGCGTTCTTGTTTCTTTGGATCTGGATCGCGGTCGGCGTTGTGTTCGATGTCTTCCGCAGCCACGACCTCTCCAACTGGGGTAAGGCCGGATGGTTGCTCGTCATCGTCGTGATCCCTTACATCGGCGTGCTGGCCTACCTGCTGGTCCGCGGCCATACGCTGCACGAACACCAGGAACAGGACCGCTCGCGATACGAAGCATTCCGCCGGTTCACGCAGAGTGGAACGTCGGGTGGTCCCGCGGACGACATCAGCAAGCTCGCCGAGCTCAGAGACCGCGGCGTGCTCACGAGCGAGGAGTTCGAGCGGGCGAAGGCCAAGGCTCTCGAATAGGCGCTCGCGAGACCGAGCGCCTCTGCCGCTCGGGCCGCCGTGGATTGCGATCAGACTGGTGAGCGGGGTCCCCGACAGCTAGCCTCAGCCTATGCCGGGCACCCCCTGGGACGCGCGCACATATGACGCGTCGAGCCAGCCCCAGCAGGCGTGGGCATCAGATGTGCTCGCTCGGCTCGAGAGCATCGCGCAGGACGCAACCGTGCTGGATGTCGGCTGCGGCACCGGGCGCGTCACCGAGGCGCTGCTGACGCTCGCGCCACGAGGGCGCGTGCTGGCGATGGACGCGTCGGCGGAGATGGTGGCCCTCGCGCGCAGGCGGCTCGGCGATCGCGTGGAGGTGTGGTGCCAGGACGCGCTCGACCTCGATCTGGCTGAGCCGGTGGATGCGATCGTCTCGACTGCGACGCTGCACTGGGTCAGCGACCACGATCGCCTCTGGGCGCGGCTGGCCTGGGCGCTCCGGCCGAGCGGTCTGCTCGAGATCCAATGCGGTGGAGAGGGCAACATCGATGACGTCCGCGAGGTGATCGAGGCTGTCGCCCGCGACGTTGCTCCGGAGCTCGTCGGCTGGTCGCCGTGGGTCTTCGCAGGACCGCAGCAGACAGAGGAGCGATTGCGTCAGGCTGGCTTCACCGCGATTCGCTGCTGGCTGGAGGAACGCCCGACGTATCCGGAGGACGTGGACACGTTCGTGCGCACGTCGATCCTCCCGGCGCACCTCGCGCGCCTGCCCGCGAGGCGACGCGAGGAGTTCGCCGCGGCAGTCGTGGAGGGAGTGCGCCTGCCGCTGGGCTACGTGCGCCTGAACGCCTCCGCCGTGCGCAGAGCTGATCGTCGAGCCCCAACGGATCCGCGCCAGAGCTAATTCGGGACTTCACTCGATCCTCCCCGACCAGCAGGAAGAAGTCGCTGGAAACTTGAGCCGGCTCGTTTTCAGAGCGCTTCAGTTTGCGGATATGCTCGCGGCGCGGTGCCCGGTTCGAGCGTTTGACGTTGCCGGCGCCGACCCACTGGATCCGATGGGAGCTCGTTCGCATGGCGGTGATCACGGAGCGCGAGACCAGGCAGATCGATGAGGCGAACGCCTCAGGACGTCCCCCGGCCGTCTTCATCCACGGCCTCTGGCTGCTGCCGAGCAGCTGGGACCGTTGGTCGACTCTCTTCGAGGACGCCGGGTTTGCAGCGGTGACCCCCTCGTGGCCGGACGATCCCGATACGGTCGAGCAGGCGAGGGCGAACCCTCGGGTATTCGCCAACAAGACAGTCGGGCAGGTTGCCGACCACGTCGCCGAGGTGATCGGGAAGTTGGCGCAGAAGCCGGCGGTGATCGGTCACTCCTTCGGCGGGCTGCTCAGCCAGATCACGGCCGGTCGCGGTTTGTCTGCGGCGACCGTTGCGATCGCTCCGGCCCCCTTCCGTGGCGTGCTGCCGCTCCCGATCTCCTCGCTGCGCTCAGCGATGCCGGTGCTCTCAAACCCCGCCAATCGGGGCCGGGCCGTCACGCTCACCTTTGCTCAGTTTCGCTACGGGTGGGCCAACGCTCTGAGCGAAGAGGAGGCGAAGCAGTTGTATGAGACCTTTCACGTGGCTGGGCCGGGCGCGCCGCTGTTCCAAGCGGCAACAGCCAACGTGAACCCGTGGACCGAGGCGAAGGTAGACTTCCTGAACCCTGAGCGCGGGCCACTGCTGATCGTCGACGGCGAGAAGGACCACACGGTGCCGTGGGCGATCGCGAACGCCTCGTTCAAGCGGCAGCGGCGCAACTCTGGCGTGACGGAGATCATGCGGATACCGAACCGCGGCCACGCGCTCACGATCGACAGCGGCTGGCGGGGGGTCGCCGACAAGGCGCTCGGGTTCGTCAAGCGATTCGACTCGCCGGGTCCGGAGGGACCCGCGCCTCGAGGACCTCGCGCCTAGCTCTCGCAATATCGTCGCGGAGCGGCGCGCCGCGCGAGCGACCTAGTCTGCGATCGGCCGCGGCGATCCGGCGACCTATTTCATGACCGGCCGTAAGATCAGGTGTGATGGGCGTGACGCTCGACCATCTCGGTCCGGCCGAAGTGGCGGCCCTCGGTTCGCGCGTCGCGGCGAGCGTCGCGGCGGCCGTCACAGTACCCGCGCCGGTCCTTCGCCAGGTGCTGATCGCGCTCGTCGCGGACGGCCACGTACTCATCGAGGATTACCCGGGCGTTGGCAAGACCGCGCTCGCGAGGGCGCTCGCGCGTTCGATCGACGCCGACTATGCACGGATCCAGTGCACGTCCGACCTGCTGCCATCGGACGTCGTGGGCACGAACGTGTTCAATCAGCTCGACGCGCGCTTCGAGTTTCGCCCCGGCCCCGTATTCGCGCATCTGGTGCTCGTCGACGAGATCAACCGTGCGTCGCCGAAGACGCAATCCGGGCTGTTGGAGTGCATGCAAGAGGGTCACGTCACGGTCGACGGCAGCAGCCACCCGCTGACGCGTCCGTTCATGGTCTTGGCCACGCAGAACCCTGTCGAGTACGAGGGCACCTACCCGCTGCCGGAGGCTCAGCTCGACCGTTTCATGGTGAGAGTGTCGCTCGGCTATCCGTCCGCAGAGCAGGAGGCGGAGATGCTCTCGGCGCACGCCTCGGGCGACCGTGTCCTCGACGTGACGCCGGTCACCTCGATCCACGAGGTCCTGCTCGCACAGCAGGCGGCGATCGCGGTGCACGCAAGCCGGCGCCTGCGCGAGTACATCGTCGCCGTGCTCGCGAACACGCGCAGCGATCCCCGCGCTGAACTCGGCGCCAGCCCTCGAGCCGGGCTGATGCTGCTCAAGGCCGCGAAGGCGAGCGCGGTGCTCGATGGGCGCGATCACGCACTCCCCGATGACGTCAAGGAGCTTGCGCCGTCGGTCCTCGCCCACCGCCTGATCCTCGCCCCAAGCGCCTTCGGGGTGCCGCGTTCGGAGGTGGTCCGCGACGCGCTGACGCGGGTGGCGGCGATGTGAGGCGCGCGGGTAATCTCGCCTTGGGCGGCGCCCTCTTGTGCCTCCTCGCGGCGCTCCTCGCCACCCCGGCGCTCTACGTCCCCGGGCTCGCGGCGCTGCTCGCGGCCGCGGTTGCGCCAGCATGGGTCGCGCTGACGGCCGCGCGCGCGGATGTGGCACTGCAGGCTCGCGTTACGACGGTGTACGAGGGCGAGAGGGTTCGACTCACCGTGACGGTGCGCCGCGGGTTGGTCCCCTTCCCCGGCGTGGAGCTCTTGCCGCTGCCGGGCGCCGGCAGCGTCATACCTCCGGCACGGCGGCGCTGTGAGATCGCGATATCCGCGGTTGCGAGGCGCCGCGGGCGCCGGACGGTCGGGCCTGCTCGCCTGCGCGTCGCCGACCCGCTCGGGATCTGCGTGCGCGAGCTCGTCTCCCGCGAGTGCGATCTGCTCGTGCTTCCGCGCGTGTACGCGGTCAACCGGCGCGCACTGGGCCTGCTCGAGGAGCAGGGACCCGCGCGGGCGCGATCGCCGCGCGACAGTGCCCTGGAGGTCGACTCGCTGCGCCCGTACAGCTCGGGCGGGCCTGCCTCTCGCATTCACTGGCCAACGGTCGCGAGAACCGGCGCCCTGATGGAACGAGGCCTCACCGCCGAGGCCGACCCCGGGGTGCTCGTAGCGCTGGACGCGCGCCAACCTGAGTCTGAAGAGGCACTCGATCAGGCCGTGCGCGCCGCGGCCTCGCTGTGCGTTCACCTCGCCGGGCGCGGCGGCTGCATGCTGCTCTTGCCCGGCGAGCGCCACGCATCTGCGATCGGGCCCGATCTGAGCTGCTGGCCTGAGGTGCATGCGCGCCTCGCGCTCGTACGGCCGGACGCCGCTGCGCCCCGCGGCAAGCAGCTTGGTCGCCAGCGAACCTTGCTCTACGTGACCGCGTCGGCCGTTGAGACACCGCCGGTGAGCGGCCGCTGCTACCGCGTGAGTCCGCGCCCGCTGGCGGGGCTCGGCGTGGCGTTCACGGTCGCGGGCTGCGCCGGCCAGGTCATGAATGCTGTCGCGAGGGTGAGCTCGGCGTGAACGCCACGGCCGGTCTGCTACGCGGGGCTGCGGCGCACCCGAGCGAGCCCACAGCCACCCGGGAGTGGCAGCTTCCGACGCTTGCGATTGCCGCCTTTTCCGCGCTCGCGCTGCTCGCGTGCACGCGCTTCGCAGGGCTCCTCGCCCATCCACCCACGCTGCGTGTCCTGGGCGTCGTCGCAGCGGCGGCCGTGGGCGGCGCCGCGCTTGCGGCCACGCGCCCCATGCCGCAGCGCGGCCGGCTTGCAACGGTGATGCGCGTGGTGATCGTGGCGCTCACCGCATACGTGTCGCTGCGCGCGGCCGGAGCACCCGCCGGGCTCGCATGGCCGTGGCGGTGGGCGCGTCTCGCCAGCGAGCTCGCTCGCGGGCTCGATGCCCTGGACGGGCTGTGGCCCTACAGCGGAGAATTCGCCGAGGCCCGGATGGCGGTGATGCTTGCGCTCTGCGCCGCCACCGTTCCCGCCGCCGCGCTCGCCTTCTGGCCCGGCGAGCGGCGCGCGCCGGAGCGGCGGATCGCCGCGCTTGCTCTGCTGCTCATCCTGTACGTGACCGCGACGGCGAACGAGTCACAGGTCGGCTGGCAGGTTCAGGGCATCCTGCTGCTCGCGCTCGTGTGCGCGTGGGTATGGGCATGGCGGCCGCGAGCAGCCGATCGCGTGCGAGCGCTTGCGTGGATGCTGGTGGGCGCCGTGCTCGCGCTCCTCGCCGCCGGCGTCGTGCGCTCCGGAAAGCCGCTGGTCGACTACCACGACTGGAACCCCTTCGGCCCGGCGTTCACAGCGACATCGTTCAACTGGAATCAGGTCTATGGCCCGCTGCCGTGGCCGACCTCGACGGAGACGATGGTCGACGTCGCCTCGCCGAGCCCGCACCTGTGGCGCGCGACGACGCTGGACCGCTTCGACGGCGTGCGCTTCCTGCACTCGGACGCCGTGCCGCCGGAAAGCGGCGCGCTCACCGGCGTCGCGCTCGACCCACGCTGGATCACGACCGCGACCTTCACGGTCCGGGGCCTGAGCAGCGAACAGCTCTTGAGTCCCGGACAGGTCCTCGACGCGAAGATCGCCGGCGTCGCCGTGCCTCGGCTGGAACCCGTCGCTGCGGACGGGACCGTGAGCGCCTTCGGAGCACCCCCTCAGAGCGGCGATCGCTACACGGTGAGCGCCTACGCGCCCCAGCCGAGCGCCGCCGAAATGCGCCGGGCGCCGCGCATGTTCCCCGCGGCCTACCTGCCCTACACCGAGTTCGAACTGCCAGCGAGCGGTCAGGCGACTTCGCCCGTGTCCGCGGAGAATCCGTCCGGCGTGGCCCGCATCGAGGCCTCGCCGTACGCTCGCGTGTATGCGCTCGCGCGCCGGCTCGCCTCCGGCGCGCCGAGCATCTACGACGTCGTGGCTCGCATCGAGGCGTTCCTTCGCCACGGCTTCACCTACGACGCCGACCCGCCGCGGAGCGCCTATCCGCTCGTGTCGTTCCTGCTCACCGACCGCATCGGCTACTGCCAGCAGTTCTCAGGGGCGATGACCTTGATGCTGCGCATGGACGGCGTTCCGTCGCGCGTGGCCGCAGGCTTCCTGTCCGGATCGCGCAACCCGTCGAGCGGTCTCTACGAGGTGTCCGCCCAGGATGCCCACGCCTGGGTGGAGGTCTACTTTGCCGGCATCGGCTGGGTGCCATTCGACCCCACCCCGGCCGCGTCGCATGCGAGCGCCTCTGATCCCGCGCTCGCAAAGCTCTCGGCGGAGCATCGCCGGGCGCGGCGCGCCGCCTCGCGGCGCCAGCCGCGGCGGCCCGTCGCGAAGGCGTCCGGCGCACCTGGTGGGCGCGGCGGCCCGGGGGCGGCGCTCGCGATCGGGATCGCGAGTGCGCTGGCGCTGCTGTTGGGTGCCGCCTGGTGGGCGGGCGCGGTCCGGCTCGAGCGCGCGCTCGCCGGCGACGCGGAGGGTGCTGTGCGCGAGCTGTCTCGAGCGCTTGAAAAGGTTGGGCTGCCGCTCGCCGCCGGCACCACGCTCACCGAGCTGGAGCGGCGCCTGCAGGTCTCACACGGACCGGCGGCGGGCCGCTACGTGCGGCTGTTGTGCGAGCGTCGCTATGCGCATGACGCCGACCCGCGGCTGCCCTCCGCGCGTGATCGTCGCCTGCTGCGCCGGGCATTGTGCGCGCGTCGCGGAGTACTCGCCAGGATCCGAGTCCTCCTCGCGCTGCCACCAGGCGCCCGGCTTCCGCGCCGGCGTGCAAGCGGGTTCCGCGGCCACGGCGCTCCGGCTGCAGGATAGACGCGCGATCGTCACTGTGAAGCCGCTGCGCAGGCCTTCCAGCCGCCGGCTTCGAAGAGGGCCTTGGTGCAGTAGACGGCATCCGGGAAATAGGGTCCCATCACCTGCTCGGGGGAGCCCGTTTCGCTCACGTTCTGAACCGCCTGCGTGAAGCTCGGCGCTGGCAGCATGTTGCGGTAGATGACGCTCCCGCTGGGGAAGATGCCGCCCCACGCCAGCCACGTGACTCCGTTCGCGGCGGTGGCATTCGCCGGACGCTCGTCGGGGTCGGAGACGACGTAGGTGAAGTAGCCGTTCTTGATCGCCGCGTGATAGTCGGCGGCGCATGAGATGACGCGCGTGGTTTCGCTGTTCTCGCAGATCGACCAGTAGCGGACCTGCCGCTTGAGGTAGGGCGGCTGCCCGGCGCGCGTGTTTGGGAACGTGGGAGCTTTTGCATGGATGACGACCACGTCCCCGTACTGCCGTGAGATGGTCGCCTTCAGGTAGGCGTTCTGCTGATTGGCAAAGACACCGACGAGGTTGCTGCCGAATGCCCGGCTCCACGTCGGCGGGTCGGTGGCTTCCGGGATGGAGGGAGTGGGCGCGCCGGATGGATAGTTGGAGTTGGCGATTTCTTCGTTGACGAGGCCTCCGGTTTCCGGAGGGTTCGACGAGCATGCGCCGTATGACTCGAGCGTCGTGCCTTCCGCCGTCTGCAGTGCGATCTGCGGCAACGGAACGTTGCCGGCAGGTTCGTCGGGGTTCTGCGGCACGTAGACGCGATACATGAGGACGGCGATCGGCGTGGGCGTTCCCTGCGGGGTGTCGCCGACGTAGAGGGTGTTCGGTGCGGGATCGCTCGGCGGGGCGTTGAAGTCGACGTACTCGGTGTAGCTGTCCGCGTAGCCTGGCTTCGGCCTGGCGCGGAACGGGTTCGAGCTGCCCGCATCCGGCGCGATCTCTGCGTCGTAGGCGGAGTCGAGGGGCACGGCCTTTTCGTCGTAGACGTGAAAGGAGAAGTACCGCGCCGACGGGTACTCGCCGGTGATGACGAGCCGCTCGCCTGGAACTGGAACGACAGCGTGCGACCAGTACTTGGCGTCGAGGTCCGGGTAGGCGACGTTGATCGTGTCCGGGTTGGAGCTGAGCCCCCACGAGCACTGTTCGGTCACTGCACCGCCTTCGGAGGCCGGCGCGGCGGCAGCGGTGAGGAGCGCGAGCGACGCGATCGCGACCGTCACCGTTCCTGCGATCGCGGCGTGGAATCGCCGTTGCATGTCGTCGTCCGCTTCTCCGCTTTGCCCGCAGAAAAACACCTTGTCGAGTAACAAGATGCTCTTAGCGTCGCGATGTACCCGAAACCGCGGCGTTCAAACACGGCGGAGCGTTGGGATCTACTAGCTGGCGTCGGGGAGGACCCGCTGGAGCGTCGCGGGGTCTCCGTCGTACTGCAGGCCGGCGGCCTGCGCGTCGGCGAGACCCAGCTGTCCGCTGAGCAGGCCGAGGATGAGGTGCGGCGTCCCCGCCAGCACCGCGTCGGGATGCTCGGCGGGCCCGGAGCGCGTGCGCACGCCCCCGCCGGCGGTCTCGATGACGATCGGCTCTTCGCCTGTGCGCAGCTCGATCGTCACCGGTGGACGATCCGGTGTGCGGTCGGCGAGGAAAAGATCGACGGGCATCCTCAGCCACGGGCCGCGAAACGCGTCGTCCGGAGCGGGCCCCTCGACCATCAGGGGTACTCCCCATTGCGCGAGATCGCGCAGCACGCTCTCGAGCTTCTCGCCGCGCGGGGTGAGGCGGAACACGCTAGTCGCGATCGGCGGCGGCGCCTGTTCGCGCGACACGACACCTGCCTGCTCGAGTTCGCGCAGGCGATCGGCGAGCAGGTTGGTCGCAATGCCCGGCAGGCCGTTGCGAAGATCCGTGTAGCGGCAGGGCGCCCGCAGCATCAGCTCGCGGACGATCAGCAGGGTCCAGCGGTCGCCGACCACGTCGAGAGCCCTCGCGAGCGAGCAGTACTGCCGGTAGGAGCGCATGGCCTCATTCTAGCTTACGCTTGAGTCTTCTGTCTAGCTACTTGACTTTCTTGTCTATTTGTTGTAGTAGTGGCGGCCATGGAAAGAAAGCCGCTGATTCTCGCCTCGCTTCTGCTGGCTGCCTTCGCGATCAACCTCGACACGACGATCGTCAACGTGGCGCTGCCCACGCTCGTGCGCGAGCTGCATGCGTCCAACAGCCAGCTGCAGTGGATCGTCGACGCTTACAACCTCGTCTTCGCTGCGCTGCTGCTGACCTCGGGCAGCCTCAGCGACCGTCTCGGCCGCAAGGGCATGCTGCTCTGCGGTCTCGCGATCTTCGGCCTCGGGAGTCTCGCGGGTGGGTTGACGAGCACTGCCGGGCAGCTGATCGTCGCGCGCTGCGTCATGGGGATCGGCGCGGCAATGGTGTTCCCAGCGACCCTCTCGCTGATCTCGAACGTCTTCACCGAGCGGGGTGAGCGCGCTCGCGCGATCGGACTGTGGGGCGCGACGGCCGGCGCCGCCGTCGCACTCGGCCCGATCGTCGGAGGCTGGCTGCTCGAGAGGTTCTCCTGGCCGAGCATCTTCTTCGCGATGGCTCCTGTCGCCGCACTCGCCGCAGCGTTCGTCGCGAGCAGCGCGCCGCTCTCCCGCGACCCGCACGCTCCGAGGACGGATCGCGGCGGCTTCGTTCTGTCCACAGCGGCGATGGCGCTCTTGGTCTTCACGATCATCGAGGCGCCCAGCCACGGTTGGAGCAGCTCGCGCAGCCTTGCCGGCTTCGCCCTGGCCGTCATCCTGTTCGGCGCCTTCATCACGTGGGAGCGGCGCGTGCAGTCGCCGATGCTCGACGTCAGCCTGTTCGCAAACCCGCGCTTCACGGCCGCCAGCGGCTCGGTGACGATCGCGTTCTTTGCCCTCTTCGGGTTCATCTTCCTGATGACCCAGTTCTTCCAGTTCCTGAAGGGCTACGGCCCTCTCTCGACCGGTATCCACCTGCTGCCTGTGGCGAGCGCGGTCGGCATCTCGTCCGTGCTCGGCACCAAGCTCGCGGTGCGCTTCGGCACCAAGCTCATCGTCGCAGGCGGGCTCCTGATGGTCGCCTGCTTCTATGCGTGGGTCTCGTCCGCCAGCGCGAGTCTCGGCTACGGCACGATCGCTATGCAGATGGTGCTCTTCGGCACCGGCATGGGTTTCACGAGCGCACCCGCGACGGAGGCGATCATGGGGGTCGTGCCGACTGACAAGGCCGGCGTCGGGTCGGCCGTCAACGACGCGACGCGCCTGCTCGGCGGAACCCTCGGCGTCGCCATCATCGGCAGCGTCTACGCGTCGCTGTACGGCAGCCGGCTCGCAGCCGCGCTACCGGGCGCGCTTCCCGCCCAGCTCGCGCGGGCAGCGCACAGCTCCGTCGGCGCGGCGCTCGAGGTCTCCGCTCGCCTGGGCCACGCAGGCCGCCCGGCGCTTGCGGCGGCCGTGCACGACGCTACCTCCTCGGCGTTCTTCCACGGCTTCAGCGCCGGCAACCTCGTGGCGGCGGCGATCGCCGCCGCGGGAGCCGTCATGGCAGTCGCGCTGCTCCCTGCGCAGCCGACGCGAAGCGGCCTGCGCCGAGCAGCTGGCAAGGAGGCACCTCACCCGGCGGTCGAGGCAAGCGACGCCGCGCCCGTCGCGGACGCGCCGTTGTCGCTCAGCCCATGAAGAACTGCTGGTAGAGCAGGAAGACGTTCAGCAGGCTAATCAGGCCAGCGCAGCCCCAGGCGAGGATCGTGGTGAGGCGGCGGTTGACGTGGATGCCCATGACGGCTCGGCGGCCGGTGAGGATGACGAGTGGCACGAGCGCGAGGGGGATGCCGAAGGACAGTACGACCTGGCTCAGAACGAGGATCTTGGTGGGGTTCATGCCCATCGCCAGGACGGCGATCGCAGGGATCATGGTGACCGCGCGGCGGAGCAGCAGTGGGATGCGGACGTTGATGAAGCCTTGCATGACGACCTGCCCGGCGTAGGTGCCGACGCTGGAGGACGAGGCGCCGGAGGCGAGCAGTGCCACCGCGAACGCGAGCGCGGCACTTCCGCCAGCGATGCGCCCGAACTGGGCGTGGGCTTCCGGGATCGAGGTGAGACCGGAGAGGGCGGGGGTGTGGAAGAGCTTCGCGGCGACGGCCAGCATCGCCATGTTTACCAGGCCGGCGAGGCCGAGCGCGATGATCACGTCGAGGCGCTCGAAGCGCAGCACGCGGCCGCGCTCGCGGTCGTTGCGGCAGGGCATCCGGCCCTTGGTCAGCGCAGAGTGCAGGTAGATGACGTGTGGCATCACGGTCGCGCCGATGATCCCGACCGCGAGATAGAGCGAGGTGGTGCCGTGCAGGCCGGGTAGCAGTCCTTTCAGTGAGCCGTGTACCGAGGGGCCGATGTGCAGCGTCTCATACAGGAAGCCCGCGAATATGATCCCGAGCAGTGCGGTGATCGCCAGCTCGAAGCGGCGGAAGCCGTGGGTCTGCAGCTCGAGGATCGCGAACGCGAGCACACCGGTCATCAGGCCCGCGGGGAGCAATGGCACGCCGAACAGCAGGTTCAGCCCGAGCGCCGCGCCCAGGAACTCGGCGATGTCGGTCGACATCGCCATGATCTCGGCCTGCACCCACATTCCCCACGTGAACGCGCGTGGGAAGCATTCGCGCACGACCTCGGGATAGTTGCGGTCGGTGACGATCCCGAGCTTGGCCGAGAGGTACTGGATGAGCATCGCCATCACGTTCGCCACGAGCACGACCCACAGCAGCAGGTAGCCGTATGACGCGCCGCCTTCGATGTTGGTGGCGAAGTTGCCCGGATCGACGTAGGCGATCGAGGCCACAAACGCCGGGCCGAGCATCATGATCGTCGCGCGCAGGCGACCCTTCGATAGAAGCCGCTCGAGCGCGCTCGGCCCCTCCAGTGTCCCGCCAAGCTCGCCGGGCAACGCGACGGAGGCACCCTCGACGGCGCCCTGCAGCGCGGGAGTCGGATCGGCGCGGAGCGGTGTTATCCCCCACCATCCTCGGTCTCGATGCGCATCGCACGCGCCAGGGCGCCGCCGATCGCATGCTCGCGCTCGCCGAAGCGCACGAACACCGGCCCGCCGAACGGCTGACGCTCGACGACCTCCAGGCGATCGCCGAGCGCGATCCCATGTTCGGCCAGATAGCGCAGCATCTGCGGGTCAGAGTCAGAGACGCGCACAAAGCGCCCGGCTACGCCCGCTCTCAGCTCATCCAGGCTGTGGGTCTGGCGCTCCTCAATCCCGAACTCGACCGTGGGGATCGGATCGCCATGCGGGTCAATCGTGGGGTCGCCGAGGCGCGCGGCGATCAGCTCCTCCAGCTCCTCGGAGAGCACATGCTCGAGCACCTCGGCCTCAGCGTGAACGCGATCCCAAGGCATCCCAAGCTCCTCGGCCAGGAACAGCTCGAGAAGCCGGTGGTGGCGCAACACCTCGAGCGCGACCCGGCGACCCTGCGCCGTGAGCCTCACTCCATGATACGGCTCGTACTCGACCAGCCCCACCTCGGAGAGCTTGCGCACCATCGCCGAGACCGAGCCCGGCGTGACGCCCAGCCGGTCGGCCAGCTCATTGGTCGATACCGCGGCGCCCTTGCGCGCCTCCAGCGCGTACACCGCCTTGGCATAGTCTTGAACAGACGCAGAAAACAAATCAGGCGTAGCCACGAGTAGTATTTAGGCATATCAAATTCTAGTTGTCAAGGCTACATAATCTTTTCTCAGCATATTCCGCCTCGCCGCAACGGCCGTTAGTATGAGCTCGTGGCTGCTGAGCGCTGCGATCTGTTGTGTCTGGACCTCCCCCGAGCGGAGGCGATCCGCAAGCGCTTGGATAACACCGTCGTCACTACGGCGGCGGCTCGCGCGAAGGCGTTCGCCGACCCAACGCGGCTGCTGATCGCCCTCGCCCTGCGCGACGGCGAGGAGCTGTGCGTCTGCGACCTCGCATGGATCACCAGCCGCGCCGATAACCTTGTCGGCCACCACCTGCGCACGCTGCGCGCCGCTGGCCTCGCGGGCTCGCGCAGCGAGCACAAGATTGTCTTCTACGCGCTGACCAACGCCGGCCGACAGTTGCTCGACGCGTACCTCGAGCTCGCCGAGATCAGGGCATGAGCACGCCGTCGCTCGAGCTGCCTACTGTCCCCGTAGCCACGCGCATCTCGCGGCAACAGAGCCAGCTCGAGCTCGCCGAGCGCGACCGTTTGATCCGCCGCGCCAAGGCGCTCTCGTGGTTCAGCCTCGCCTACATGGCCGCCGAGGGGGCCGTTGCGATCACGGCCGCGATCCTCGCGAGCTCCGTCGCGCTGCTCGCCTTCGGCCTCGACTCAGCGATCGAGGGCGTAGCCTCGCTGATCGTGATCTGGCGTTTCACCGGTGCGCGGCTCGGCTCAGCGCACGCAGAGCGGCGCGCGCAGCGGCTTGTCGCGATCACCTTCTTCCTGCTCGCCCCCTACATCGCCCAGGACGCGACCCGCACGCTCATCGGCGGGAAGCACCCGGCGGTCAGCTGGCTCGGGATCGGGGTGTCGATCTCGAGCATCATCGCGATGCCGGTGCTCGGCCAGGCGAAGCAGCGCATCGGCCGCCGCCTCGGCTCCGGTGCGACCGCCGCCGAGGGATCCCAGAACATGCTCTGCGCGTACCTCGCCGCGGGCGTCCTCGTCGGCCTGGCGCTGAACGCCGCCTTCGGGCTGTGGTGGGCGGATCCCGCCGCTGCACTCGCAGTCGCGGCGCTCGCGCTCGACGAGGGCCGCCGCGCGTGGCGTGGCGAAGGCTGCTCCGCGATCTCGTAGACCTCGCCGGCACCCGGCGACGCCACCCGTGAGGAATGCTGAGGCTGAGAACCGCGCGCCCACGCTCGGGGAGCTGCGCGCCGCGCTAGTCGAAGATCACGACGATCTCGTGCTGCTTGCCGACGGCGTTCTGGACCTGCGGCTGGATCGGGGCGACCGTCGGCGACAGGCTGGGTATCAGTCGCGCAACCAGTCGCGCCTGCGCCTGTGCGCCCGCCGGGTAGAGCACATAGACGCCAGAGCCAAGGCTCGCGTTGATGTTGCCGACCTGGCCGAGCTCGATGCGATCGGCCCTCAGTGTGGCCGCGAGCCGGTGGGCGGCACCGGGCGTGCTGGTGGCGTTGAACACCGCGACCGGAACCGGTCCGCGCGCCTTCGCCTGTGACGAGGTGCTCGTGTGCAGGAGGTGAACTGCGAGCGCTCCAAGGACTGCGACGATCGGCACCGCGACCACCGCAAAGGCGCCGCGGCGCCAGCGTTTCCTCGCGCGGTAGATAGTGGGCGCCGCTTCTGCGAACGGCGCGCCCGGTTCCGCGGACGCCGCGCCCGCTGCCGCGGACGCCAGTAGCGGGCGCTGGCGGGCCTCGAGGTGCATCGCATGTGCGACCTGCTCGCGCAGGAGGATGAGCTCGCGCCGGCGAGAGAGCAGGAGCAGGGCGAGGAGCGCCATAACCGCGAGGGCCACGAAGCTCAGTCCGGCGGCGATCTTGGACGTCAGGGTCGTGGTGCCGATCTGCCGCGGAGGCAGGTTGACGCCGTGAGGGCTTGCGTTCGCGGCCACCGAGCTGCCTGTGGCGCTGACGACGGGGGCCGTCTGCTCGGCGATCGCGAGCATCTCCCGCGGCTGGACGCTGTTCGTGAGCGTGTTCTGAACCCAGTACGCGGCGCCGCCTTCACGCCAGGCGACCGTGCGGATCTCTTCCCCTGCGTAGTAGAGATCGTACGTGCGCGAGCCGACGCGAACGGTCTGGCTCGGGTCGCCCAGCACCGGCGGGTTGGTCCAGCTGGTGCCCTGCACGTCGTAGTACTGCCCGAGCGCGCCGCTGTTGACGACGATCACGTAGATCGGGTGCAGATGACCCTGCGGGTCGCGTACGTCATATAGGCGCAGCGTTTCAGGCGACGCGCCTGCGAACGTCTCGGCGCTGCGCGGATACTCCAGAGCAAACGGCAGGTTCGGCGCAGCCGAGCGCGCTGCGGCGAGCGCCGAGGCGGGGGTCGGCGAGAGCGTGAGCCCGGGAGCCGTCGCGTGCCCGTGCGCGCGCGCAACGTGAAGCTCGGCGTTCAGCTTTCTCGTCGGCAGCGGCGCAGTGCCATTCAGGAACGATTGAACCGATTCGCTGATCTGCTGAGGCGTCGCGGTGTCGAAGGTCGGCAGCAGGTTCACCTGGAACGGGACCTGGCGGACCGGCTTGCCCTGAGCCTGAATGAGCAGCTCGAGCAGATCCAGGACCTGGTTCGTGCCGTGCAGGTCGGTTTCCACCGCCTTGCCGAGGATCCGCTCGAACTTGTCGCGATTTTCGAACAGCGTCGCGCCATACTGCGCCTTGACTTCGAGCAGGAACCGCTGGTCGCGCGCATCGCGGGTGAGCGACGTGTCTTCGTGACGGTTGGCCACGAATTCCAGCGCCTGCATTCCGCACATTCGCTGATAGCCCGGCTGCAGGTTGATTTCGAAGTACTGTTCGCCGCCCGGTTCGTTGACGTGGTAATAGCGGCGGTCGACGGTCATGTACACGCAGCCCATTTCGTTGACCGCGCGCTTGAACTTCGGGAATGTGACGACGAACACGTGGTTGACCGAGATCCCGAGCACCTGCTTGATCGTTTCGGTCATCAGCTGGATCCCGCCGAGCGTGTAGGCGACGTTGATGCGGTTCACGACCGGCGCGGCGCCCGGCGGGTAGATCGTGACCTGCAGCTCGCGCGGTATCGAGAGCATCGAGATCGTCGGCTTGCTCGGATCGATCCGCACGAGCAGCATCTCGTTTGAGTGCGGGACGACGAAGCCGCCGGGATTGTCCTTCGGCGGCGGACGCCGGTCATCGCCCACCAGCAGCAGCGTCTCCGGGGAACCCGCGCTGGTGGGGGCCAGGATCTTCGGCGCGAGCTTGACGGCTTTGTTCTGGTTGAGCGCTTCGACCAGCTTGCCCACTTCGCCGAGCGCCAGCACCGCGGTTGCGCCACCCGACAGGAGAATCACGCCGATCGCGGCGAGCAGCACGCGCTTGGCCATCCACCACGGGCGCTGCGGCGGCTCCGGCGGTACCCCGGCCGGCGGGCCATCCGACGGAGGCGGCGCGGTGATGGTCGGGTTCGTGACGGTGCTCAAGTGTGGAGGAATCCTGCGTGCTTGGACGTGCGCCGTCCGTGACGGAGTCGCGGCAATAGCTCGGGGCGCTCGCAAGATCGTAGGACACGCGCCACCCGGCATCGCCGCCGGAGGACCGAGCGCGGCCTGCCGGAGGCCGCCCTCGCGACTATAAAGCGAGCGCGCACGTCCCGATGTCAGTGGATTTGAAAGCCGCTCAGTCGCTGGCGCTCACGCTCGCGCACGGCGACGTCGGTCACATGCGCGCCGCGCGGGCCCTGGCGGCAGTAGGCGATGACCTCTTCGACGTCGGCAGCGTGACCCTCGAGCACGATCTCGACGCTTCCGTCGGGGCGGTTGGCCGCCCAGCCGGACACCCCCCGCCGCTCGGCCTCCCGGCGGGTAGCCGAGCGGAAGTTGACCCCCTGCACGCGTCCGCGAACGGTCAGCTCGCGAGCGACGGTCTCAGCGGCCACGCCCCTGTCGCCTCACCCCTCGGGGTGGCGCGAGCGATCGCGGTCTTCGCTCTGTCCGATGCGCAGGAAGACGAGCGAGACAAGCGTGATCCCGGCGAGCCCGATGAGCACGATGCCGGCAACCAACGCCACGACGCCGGCGACGGCCGCGAGCAGCACGACGCCGGCGAGCAGCGCGAGCAGCGCGATGCTTACGATGATCGCGTTGGCCCTGTGATCGCTATCGCGCGATTGCGCGCTCACGCGCTCGCGCCTCGTGCGAGGTCGAGCTCATGTTCGACAACCGGCAGTTGGTTGTCGATGCGCATCCGCTCGCTGAGAATCGGGATCGCGGCGCTGGGATCGCCCTCGAGACGCAGCGCCCGACCGAGGTCGTAGAGGGCGTAGGCGAAGGTTAGGCACTCTTCGGTCGTGGGTTGGGTGCAGCGCGCGAGCGACTGGCCGCCAGCCCGGATCGCCCCGAGCAGGTCACCGACCGCGGCGGCGTACCGCCCTTCGGCGAGCAGCTGGTGACCGTCGGCGTCAAGCGCCGTGGCGGTGGTGGGCGATACCGGGGCGGCCGCACTCTGGGTGGCGGCTGCGCCCGGGACCTGCGGGAGCGCCGGCACGGCGCCTTCGCGCACGGCACTGCTTCGCGGAGCGCTCGCGACCATCCCACCCGAGGTTCGCCGAGAATGGCTTCGCGCCACGGCCGCGCGCAGCGGACCACGCTGCCTTCCGCCGTGATCGATCAGCGCGGTCGTGACGGCGGCAACGCCCGCGATCGTCACGACGAGCGCGGCGGCGAGCATCGCGCCGCGGGCAGCACGAGGAGTCACGAACTCCCCCGCACGCCGATTGAGCCGCGCCGTGGCGGCGCGTGCGCCACCTAGTCCCGATCCCGCGCAGGCCCTGAAGGCGGCTGAGCGCGCGGACAGACCCGCCGCGAGCACACGCGCCGCGGACAAAGACGCCTCGAGCGGACGCGCCGCAGCCAGATGCCCCGCAGGCAAACGTGCAACCCGCAGGCGCGCCCCGGAAAGGCTGCTCAACCAGGCCAGGCGCCATGCCCGGGAGGCGCTCGACACGGCAGGCAGATCGCCCGATTCGAGCTCATCGCGCGAATCGAGCGGCTCCGCTCGCTGGGCGAGAGCAAGCGCGGGCCTGTTCGACTTGCGCGTCTGCACGATCGGCAGCCCGGCGACCTCGAGCTCGTAGGAGACCACGGCAGGATGCTCGATCCCGACCGCGCGCAGCTCGTCGAAGTCCACCGGTGTCCCACGTGCCGCCCGCAGCCTCTGCAGGAGCAGCGCCTGCTGGTCATCACGCAGTTCGATCGAGCCACGCGGATTCCCACTCATGCCTAGATAATGCCCGCAGGCGCGACTCCCATGCGCGAGATCTCGCACCATTCGAGCGGATGAGGCGCCAGCGCAACGCCGTTAACCAGTACCGTCACGCGCGTGACCCTTGACGAGCTCAGAGAGGCGGTCACCCGGGGAGCAGTCGACACAGTTCTGCTGGCGATGACCGACATGCAGGGACGGCTGCAGGGCAAGCGCCTGACAGCGAGGCACTTCCTCGAGGAGGTCGTCGAGCACGGAGCGGAGGGCTGCAACTACCTGCTGGCGGTCGATGTCGACATGAGGACGGTCGAGGGGTACGAGATGTCGTCCTGGGAGCGGGGGTATGGCGACATGCTGCTGACTGCCGACCTCGCGACGCTGCGTCCCGTCCCGTGGCAGGATGGAACGGCGATCTGCCTCGCGGACGTCGCGTGGCTCGACGGCTCCGACGTCGTCGCCTCCCCGCGCCAGATCCTGCGGCGCCAGCTCGCGCGGCTCGCGGAGCGGGGCTGGAGCGCGAATGCGGGCACCGAGCTCGAGTTCCTCGTCTTCCTCGACACATACGAGGATGCCTGGCGCAAGGGCTACCGCGAGCTGCGCCCAGCGAACCTCTACAACGTCGACTACTCGCTGCTCGGGACCGCTCGCGTGGAGCCGCTGATCCGCCGGATCCGCAACAGCATGGCCGCGGCCGGGATGGTCGTCGAGGACTCCAAGGGCGAGTGCAACTTCGGTCAGCACGAGATCAACTTCCACTACGCCGATGCGCTGCGCACGGCGGACGAGCACGCGATCTACAAGAACGGCGCCAAGGAGATCGCCGCGGACGAGGGCATGGCGATCAGCTTCATCGCCAAGTTCGACCAGCGCGAGGGCAGCTCGTGCCACATCCACTTCTCGCTCGCCGACGAGCAGGGACCGCTGTTCGCGCGCGAGGAGTCGCTGTTCCGCTCTTTCCTGGCGGGACAGCTTGAGTGCCTGCGCGAGATGACGCTGCTGCTGGCGCCGAACGTCAACTCCTACAAGCGTTATGCGGCCGAGAGCTTCGCGCCGACGGCCGTCGCCTGGGGAAACGACAACCGCACCTGCTCGCTGCGCGTCGTCGGGCACGGCCCGTCGGTGCGGTTCGAGAACCGCGTCGGCGGCGCCGACCTCAACCCCTACATGGCGCTGAGCGCGATCATCGCCTCGGGACTGCACGGTGTCGATGCCGGCCTCGAGCTCGAGCCGCCGCTCGAGGGCAGCGCATACAGCGCGCGCGAGCGTCTGCGGGTGCCGGCCACGCTGCGCGACGCGCGCGATCTGTTCGCCCAGAGCGAGGTGGCGCGCGAGGCCTTCGGCGAGGAGGTGCTCGCCCACTATCTGAACGCCGCGGACGTAGAGCTCGCGGCCTTCGACGCGGCGGTGACGGACTGGGAGCTCGTGCGGGGGTTCGAGCGACTGTGAGCACGCTGGAGTCCTGCGACGATGCCCCGCGGGCCTGAGCAGCGGGCCGCGGTCGCGGGGACCGTGACGCCTCTGGACGCCGTCTTTGCGCCGGTGCGCTCGCAGACCGCCTTCGAGGAGACCGTCGAGCGGCTCGGCACCGCGATCAAGCTCGGGCTGCTCATCCCAGGATCGCGCCTCCCGGCCGAGCGCGAGCTGTGCGGGCGCCTGGGAATCGCGCGCTCGACGCTGCGCCAGGCGCTGACGGCGCTCGTGCAGAGCGGGCACGTGTTCGCTACGCGCGGGCGTCGCGGCGGCACGTTCGTGTCCGACCCGCAGCCGCCGGCCGATCCGCCATCGCCGCAGATGCTCGCGCAGTGGCGCGAGACTTGCGACCGGCGCCTCGCGGTCGAGCTCGGCGTCGCGGTGCTCGCCGCCGAACGCGCACAGCGCGCGGACCTCGATGTGCTCGACGAGGTCGTCGTGACGCTGGAGGGGGCGCTCGAGGACTTCGCCGCCTACCGCCAGGCTGACATCCGCCTGCACGTCGGGCTCGCCGAGGCGACGCGCTCGACAAGCCTGGTGCGGTCGATGACCGAGGTGCAGGGCCTGATGACCGACCTGATCTCCTACATCGCGCATCCGCCGGAGATCCTCGCCTCGTCGAACGCCCAGCACCGCCGCCTGCTGGCAGCCGTGCGCGAGGGCGACGCGATGCGCGCGGCGCGGGTGATGAACGAACACCTGCACGGCACCGAGCACGTCCTTGCCGGCCTGCTGCCCGGTGGCTGATGGATGGGCGCGAGTTCCACCTCGGGGAGGCCCAGGTGCCACTTTCTCGCACTCGTTGCGGGCATTTGATCGCGGAACCCCTTGATTCTGTCCGGGATCGAGCGTATCGTCACGAACGAAGGAAGGATCACCAAACCTTTTCTCTGCGAGGGGGCTAGCCGATGAGCGCGACTGGGACTCTGACCGCCGACGAGCAGACACTCGCCGGCCTGGGCTACAAACAGGAGCTCAGGCGCGGGTGGAGCGGGTTCTCGAACTTCGCGATCTCCTTCACGATCATCTCCGTGCTCGCAGGTCCGTTCACGACCTTCAGCCAGGCGTGGAACAACGGCGGGCCGCCGGCGATCACGATCGGCTGGCCGGTGATCAGCCTGCTGGTTCTGCTTGTCGGCCTGTCGATGGCCGAGCTCGCCTCCGCCTACCCGACAGCCGGAGGCATCTACTACTGGGCCTATCGGCTCGGGGGCGCCGGCTGGGCCTGGTTCACCGGATGGTTCAACCTGCTCGGCCTGGTCGCGATCACCGCCTCGGTCGATTTCGGCGCCGCCATCTTCCTCAACGCCCTGCTGGGGCTCTACGACCTGCACTTCCTCGTCAACTTCGGGACGACCAGCGTCTCCTCAGGGCTGCACCATACGTTTGACCTGTTCGTGCTGATCCTGCTGCTTCACGGCGCCGTCAACGTGTTCTCCTCGCCGCTGGTTGCGCTGTTCAACCGCATCTCGGTGTGGTGGCACGTGCTCGGCGTGGCCGCGATCGTTGTGCTCCTGTTCGCCGTGCCGGACCACCACCAGAACTTCGCGTTCGCGTTCACCCACCGTCTCAACGAGTCCGGCTTCAGCCACCACATGTACTGGTTCTACATCCTGCCGGTCGGCTTCCTGCTGACGATGTACACATTCACGGGATACGACGCCTCGGCACACATCTCCGAGGAGACCAACGATGCTGCGATGGCGGCGCCGAGGGGCATGTACCGCTCGATCATCTACTCCGCGATCGTCGGCTGGATCGTGCTGCTCGCGCTGGTCTTCTCCGCGACCCACTTGAGCACGGTCAACGCAGCCGGCGGCACCGCGCAGTCGATAATCGAGTCGGCGCTGAGCTCCGCCGCCGCGAAGGCAGTGATCCTGATCTCGACCGTCGGCCAGATCTTCTGCGGCATGGGCTGCGTGGCCGCAGCCTCGCGTATGAGCTTCGCCTTCTCGCGCGACGGCGCGATCCCAGGCCACAAACTGTGGCGGCGGCTGAACCGCCATCGCACGCCTACCTGGTCAGTCCTGTTCGTGATCCTGTTCGCGCTCGCGATCACCTGGCCGGCCTACTTCGGCGACAAGGCCGGCACGCCAGTCGCCTTTTACGCGGTCACGCAGATCACGACGATCGGCCTGTATCTCGCCTACACCATCCCGGTGTTCCTGCGCTGGCGAATGGGCAGCGCATTCAAGCCGGGACCCTGGAACCTCCGCAGCCACTACAGGTGGATCAACCTCATCGCGCTCGTCTGGGTGGCGCTGTGCGTGATCATCTTCAGCCTGCCGGCGACCCCTGCGGCGGTGCCGTTCGCCAGCAACTTCTCCTGGACGGCGTTCAACTACTCGCCCCTGGTCAACGTCGGAGTGTTCCTTGCCGTGGGGATCTGGTGGCTGCTGTCGGCGCGCAGGACGTTCAAAGGCCCGGTTCGCACGATCGAGGTGCCTGGGGCGGTCAGTGCCCCGCTCGCGGCGGGCGTCGCGACGGCCTCGCCGATGATGGACGCCTGACCTGGCCGGCACGCTCACAGTACTCGAGCCGGCCACTGAGACGGTGCTCGCCGAGGTAGCGAGGGCTGGCGTCGAGGAGGTCGACGAAGCCGTCGCGCATGCCAAGGAGGCGCTGCCGGCGTGGCGCGCTCTCGCCCCGGGCGCGCGTGCGCAGATGCTGCGTGCACTCGCGGAGACGCTCGCCGATCACCTGGAGGAGCTCGCCGTGCTCGAGGCGCGCAACGCGGGCAAGGCGATCGGCGACGCGCGCGCGGAGATGGCGATGGTCCTCGACACCTTCCAGTACTACGCTGGAGCGCCCGAGCGCCTGCTCGGCGACACGATTCCGGTGGCGGGCGGTGAGGCGTTCACCGTGCGCGAGCCGCTCGGCGTCGTCGGACTCATCACACCGTGGAACTTCCCCCTGACGATCGCCTCGTGGAAGCTCGCCCCGGCGCTCGCCGCCGGCAACACCGTCGTGCTCAAGCCCGCAGAGCTGACGCCCCTGACGGCGCTTCGTTTCGCCGAGCTCGCGCGCATCGCGGGCCTTCCGGACGGTGTGGTCAACGTCGTCGTCGGCCCCGGTCGCACATGCGGGCAGCGACTCGTGGAGCACCCGGACGTGGCGAAGATCGCGTTCACGGGCTCGACCGAGGTGGGCCGCTCGATCGCCGCGAGCGCCGCGGCGACGATCAAGCGCGTGACGCTCGAGCTGGGCGGCAAGTCCGCGAACCTCGTGTTCGCGGACGCCGACCTGGACGCAGCCGCCGCGGCGGCGCCGCTCGCCGTGTTCGCCAACGCCGGGCAGGATTGCTGCGCGCGCTCGCGCATCCTCGTGCAGGAGCAGGTGCTGCGAGCGCTTTCTCGAGTTGCTCGAGACACACGTCAAGGCGCTTCGCGTCGGCGATCCGCTCGAGGAGGCCACCCAGATGGGACCGCTCATATCGGCCGCCCAGCGCGAGACCGTCGCCTCGTTCATCGACGGCGAGGCGCCGATCGCGTTCCGCGGGAGCGCGCCTGAGGGGCCGGGTTTCTGGTTCGCACCGACGGTGCTCGCGCCGGTGAAGCCGAGCGACCGCGTCGCGCGAGAGGAGGTGTTCGGGCCGGTCGCCGCCGTGATCTCCTTCGAGGATGAGGAGGACGCGATCGAGCTCGCCAACGACTCGATCTACGGTCTGTCCGGCTCGATCTGGACCGGTGACGGTGCTCGCGCGCTACGCGTCGCGCGGGCGGTGCAGACGGGAGTGCTCTCGATCAACGCGAACACCTCGGTGCGTGTGACTACGCCGTTCGGCGGCTTCAAGCAGTCCGGCTACGGTCGCGAGCTCGGGCCGCACGCGCTCGACGCCTACACCGAGCTCAAGACGATCTTCTACGCAACCGCGAGACAGTGACCGGCACGGGCAGGCTTGCGGGGCGGATCTGCGTCGTCACGGGCGCGAGCGGCGGCATCGGCGCCGCGACGGTCGAGCTCTTCAAGCGCGAGGGCGCGACCGTCGCCGGCGTCGATCTTCGCGCCGACACGCCCGGCGACCTGGCGCTGCAGGCGGACGTCACGAGCGAGCCGCAGGTGCGTGACGCCTTCCAGTCCGTGCGCGAGCGCTACGGCCGGATCGACGTGATCTTCAACAACGCCGGGATCTCGCCCGACGATGATGGCTCGGTGCTCGAAACGACGCTCGAGGCCTGGGAGCGCGTCCAGCAGGTGAACCTCCGGAGCGTCTTTCTGTGCTGCAAGCACGGCATCCGCCACCTGCTCGACAACGACGGGCCAGCGCGCGGGTCGGTCATCAACACCGCCTCGTTCGTCGCCGTGATGGGCGCCGCGACCTCGCAGGTCTCTTACACGGCCTCCAAGGGTGGCGTGCTCGCGCTCTCGCGCGAGCTCGGCGTGGAGTTCGCCCGGCAAGGCGTGCGCGTCAACGCGCTCTGCCCGGGCCCCGTCGACACGCCGCTGCTGCATGAGCTGTTCGCGAAGGATCCCGAGCAGGCGCAGCGCCGGCTCGTGCACGTGCCGATGGGCCGCTTCGGCCGTGTCGAGGAGATCGCGCAGGCAGCGCTGTTCCTCGCGAGCGACGATTCGAGCTATGTCACGGCATCGACGTTCCTCGTCGACGGCGGCCTCAGCGCCGCATACACGACGCCGCTGTGATGCGCGGCGCGTCGCTCGGCGAAAGGGGGTCCGCGCCGGACAGCTCGGACGGCAGTAGATGCCTGTTGAGGTCACGCCGGTGAAGAACCAGCCGTCGAAACGCGAGTCCTTCGCTGCGATCGCGCGCGGTAGCGGTGTTCGAAGTCAAGCATCTGATGGAGCATCGCATGCACCGATCCCCATGTCTGGCGGGAATCGGACTTCACCGACCCCCTGTGACCTGGCGGCGTCGACGTTCTCGCGCCGGCAACCGCCGGGTACACCTACGCGCCGAGGCGCGCCTCACTCCTGACGTGGCGCTCACTCCTCACGCGGCGGCCTCTGAGCGCAGACTCGAGCGCGAGCCGTCCATCGGCGTCGAATGCGAAGCCGTCGAGCCCGAAGCGCGCTGCGAGCACTCCTGGCACCGCGTCGCGCTCGAGCGGGGTCACCGTCGTAGCGGTGGGCGTGCTCTCGGTGAGCGCGAGCTCCCCCCAGTCGCTGAGCGACGTACGCGCGCCGTCATTCGCATTGCTGCTGACCGCCAGACCGGTCACGAACGGCGAGCGAGGATGGGTCGAGGTCCACCAGTTGATCGTCTCGACGTCCACCAGCGGAACGGGCTGCGCGAGCATGCCGTAGAGGTCGACCCACCCATCCCCCTTGGCCGTCTGCAGCACGAGTTCCCCTCCGTCGTCGATCACGCGAAAGCGCCAGCCCGACTGCTCGTTCGCCTCGCCTGGGCCGAAAGGCAGCGGATCGAGTAGAGACCCGTGGCCGAAGCCCACGTCGGCGTGCCAGCAGGCGCCATCCGCGCGGACGCGCAGGACGAGATGGCTGCGAGGGCGCGTCACGCCGGGCGTGCCGCCAAAGCGCACGCGCGCGAGGAGCAGGTCGACCTCGGCGCCGAGGGCCTCCAGCGCGGCCGCCAAGAGCAGGTTCTGCTCAAAGCAGTACCCGCCGCGCCGCTCGGCGACGAGCTTGCGCTCCAGATCCTCGACGGCGAGCGATACGGGGACGCCCCGCTGCGGGTCGAGGTTCTCGAACGGGATCGCGGTGGAGTGCGCCCTGTGAACCTGCTCCACGCTGGGGCGCCCGCTCAGTCCGATCCGCTCCAGGTAGGCTTCGAGGTCGAGCACGCTCGGAGAGTGTATGGCCGGCCGAACCGAGGCTGAGCGCGTCCGACAGATCGGCCTCCTATAATGAACAGAACTGTCTGTAGTGCCTGTTGCACGACGTTGAGCGGGCTATCGACAGCTCCGCTCTTTCGTCGCACCCGGAGCGGGGTGGGCCAGCCCCCCATCGGCCCGTCGGTAGCCCGCTGAGCGCCGTGCGGTGGGCTCTTCCGGCGGCCGCCCGGCCGCGCAGACGTGGTGCGTGGACGATAGCGCGACGGCTGAGTCACGCGCGCCGCCTCGCGATCGCTCACTCGGTGAGATACGTGTCCTCATCGGCGTAGGCCGGCGAGCACGCGCACACGATCCGGAGCGGTCCGTCGCCGACGTTGAGCACCTTGTGGCGCGCGCCGGGAGGGATCAACGCGCAGTCGCCCTCGCCGATGATCCGCTCCTCGCCGTCGATGATCAGCCGGCCGTGGCCCGCGCTGACGAGATACAGCTCCTCGCTGACGCCGTGGTAGTGCTCGGCTGTCGCGCCGCCAACGGGTATCGTCGCCTCGGCGAGGCTCTGGTTCTGCGCGGGCGCCGAAACTCGCCCCGCCCACTCGCGGATCTCGGAGCCATCGAGCGTCGTGAACGGCGCCATCTGCGCGTAGGAGAAGACGTGCATCGACAGCGCAAAAGCCTAGATGCTCGCGCGCCGGGCGTGCCATGCTCGCCCGAGACGCGCAGAGCCCTTGCCGCCATCGAAGGCCTTCAGCTGGTTAGCTCTTGCGGATGCTCGGCCTACCCGCCGCCGTGACCGCGTGCCTCTTCGACCTCGACGGCGTGCTGACGCAGACCGCCAAGGTGCATGCCGCCGCCTGGAAGCAGACGTTCGACGACTATCTGCGCAAGCGCGCCTCCCGGACGGGCGAAGCGTTCGTCCCGTTCGATGCGGTCGACGACTACGACGAGTACGTCGACGGCAAGCCTCGCTACGACGGAGTGCGATCGTTCCTGCAATCGCGCGGCATCGAGCTGCCCGAGGGCGGTCTCGATGACCCGCCGGACGCCGAGACGGTCCACGGCCTTGGCAATCGCAAGAACGAGATCGTGCTCGAGCTGATTCGCGAGCACGGCGTGCAGCCCTACGATGGCTCGGTTCGCTATGTCGAAGCCGCACGCGAGGCGGGCCTGCGCCGCGCGGTCGTTTCGTCGAGCACCAACTGCCGCGACGTCCTCCTCGCGGCCGGCATCAAAGATCTGTTCGAGCAGATCATCGACGGCGTCGTCGCCGAGCGCGAGCATCTGCAGGGCAAGCCTGCGCCGGATACCTACCTCGCGGGCGCCCGCGCGCTGGGGGTCGAGCCCGCTCAGGCGGCCGTTTTCGAGGACGCGCTGGCGGGCGTCGAGGCGGGCCGCGCGGGCCATTTCGGCTTCGTCGTCGGCGTCGATCGAGTCGGCCAGGCCGACGCGCTGCGGGCCCACGGCGCCGACGTCGCCGTGCGCGATCTGGCCGAACTGCTCGAGGCGCCGTGATCCGGCATCTGGCGTTCACGGTCGAGCCGTGGGTCGTACGCGAAACCGAACTCGACCTCGACAGGCTCGCACAGACGGAGTCGGTGTTCGCGCTGGCCAACGGCCACATCGGCATGCGCGGCAACCTCGACGAGGGTGAGCCGTTCGGCTTGCCTGGCACGTATCTAGCCGGCTTTTACGAGGTGCGATCGCTGCCCTACGCCGAGCCGATCTACGGCAATCCGCACGCCGGCCAGGCGATCGTCAACGTCACCAACGGCAAGATCATCCGCCTGCTCGTGGAAGATGAGCCGCTTGACATCCGCTACGGCGAGCTGCGACGGCATGAGCGCGTGCTCGATCTTCGCGCGGGAGTCCTGCGCCGCACGCTCGAGTGGGTCTCCCCTACCGGGCGCGCGGTGAGGATCGCCTCGACGCGCCTGGTCTCGTTCACGCAACGGGCGGTCGCGGCGGTCCACTACGAAGTCGAGGCGCTCGACGGCGAGACGCCCGTGGTAGTGCAGTCGGAGCTCGTGGCCAACGAGACGGTGCCGGTCACCGAAGGCGATCCACGTGGCGCCGAGGCGCTTGCGTCGCCCTTGCGCTCCGAGCTGTTTCGCGACAGTGGCACGCGCGTGCTGCTCGCGCACTCGACCCGCGCGAGCGCGCTGACGATGGCCGCGAGCATGGACCACGTCGTGGAAGGGCCACACGGCACCGAAGCCACGGCGGAGAGCTTCGAAGACGTCGGTCGCCTGCAGGTGAGCGCGGATCTGGCGCCCGGAAAGCCCCTTCGCCTTGTCAAGTTCCTGGCCTACGGCTGGTCGAGCGAGCGCTCGCCGCCGGCGATCATCGACCAGGTCTCGGCGGCGTTGGCCGAGGCGCGTCACCGCGGCTGGGACGGACTCCTCGCCGATCAACGCGCGTACCTCGATGACTTCTGGGAGCGCGCCGACGTCGAGATCGATGGTGACGCGGAACTCCAACTGGCTGTTCGCTTCGGCCTCTTCCACACGCTCCAGGCCGGTGCCAGGGCTGAGAAGCGGGCGATCGCCGCGAAGGGCCTGACCGGACCGGGCTACGACGGCCATGCGTTCTGGGACACGGAGACCTTCGTCCTGCCGGTGTTGACCTACACGAACCCGCAGGCCGCCCGCGACGCTCTGCAGTGGCGCCATATCACACTCGACGTCGCGCGCGAGCGGGCGAGCCAGCTCGGGCTGAAGGGCGCCGCCTTCGCGTGGCGGACGATCCGCGGCGAGGAGTGCTCGGGCTACTGGCCAGCGGGGACGGCGGCATTTCACATCAACGCCGACATCGCCGCGGCCGTGGTCCGGTATCACGCGGCAGCCGACGATGAGGACTTCGCGAGCAGCGTCGGGCTCGAGCTGCTCGTCGAGACGGCCCGGCTGTGGCGCTCCCTCGGACACCACGACGCTGACGGGCGCTTCCGCATCGACGGCGTGACCGGTCCCGACGAGTACAGCGCCATCGCCGACAACAACGTCTACACGAACCTCATGGCCGAGCTGAACCTGCGCAAGGCGTTCGACGGCGCCCAGCGTCACCGCAAGCGCGCCGCCGAGCTTGGCGTCGACGACGAGGAGGCCGCCAGCTGGCGCGACGCCGCGAAGGCGATGCTGATCCCCTACGACAAAGAGCGGAGGGTGCACGCCCAGGCGGAGGCGTTCACCGACCACGACATCTGGGATTTCAACGCCATGACCGCCGAGCAGTACCCGCTGCTGCTGCACTTCCCCTACTTCGACCTCTACCGCAAGCAGGTGGTCAAGCAGGCTGATCTCGTCCTCGCGCTGCACCTCCGCGGAGACTTCTTCAGCAGCGAGGATAAGGCGCGCGACTTCGCCTACTACGAGCGGCTGACGGTTCGGGACTCCTCGCTGTCGGCGTGCACGCAGGCCGTCATCGCCGCCGAGACGGGCCACCTCGAGCTCGCCTACGACTACCTCTCGGAGGCGGCGCTGATCGATCTCGACGACATCCAGCACAACACGCGCAACGGGATGCACATCGCGTCGCTGGCGGGAACATGGATCGGCGCCGTCGCGGGGTTTGGAGGGATGCGCGACCACGAAGGTGTCCTGAGCTTCATGCCACGCCTGCCTCAGGCGCTCACACGGCTCACGTTCCGCCTCGGCTTCCGCGGACGAACGCTGCTTGTGGAGGTCAAACGCGACCGCGCGATCTACTCTCTGCTCGAAGGCTCCACGCTCGAGATCGTGCATCACGGCAGAAAGGCGACCGTGGACCCGCAGCGACCGCTGAGCCGCCGGATCCCCGCACCCCCCGCGCGCGAGACCCCGAGCCAGCCGCCCGGGCGGGCACCCGAGAGGCGACGACCACAGAGATGACCGAGCGGCCTGCTCGGTGTCACTGGACCGGTCGGGGGTAGGATCGGCTCTCGTGGAACGCTCGCCCCTCGACCAGCTGCTCGGAGCCCTGGACAGGTCCGACATGGAGGGCGTGATGGGACTGTTCGCGCCTGATTGCCGGCTCCTGACGGTGGACGGGCGCCGTGCCGAGGGGATCGCGGCAGTGCGCGAGCTGTTGACGGAGTTTCTCGACAGGCTGCGCTCGACGGCGCACCGGGTGACCGCCGAGTGGCACGAGGACAACGTCTGGATCGCCGAGGTCGAAGCGGACTACGAGCTGAAGGACTGGCTGAAGAGGGACGCGCTCCCGCGCGCGTTCGTGCTGCGTGACGGACCCGATGGCATCAGCGACCTTCGCGTCTACGGCGCGAATGAGCGGCCGCTCACCGACCACGAGGTCGACGAGGGCATGCGTCTGTCAGGGCGCTGGATCCCGCCGCTGTGAGCGCGAGCGCAATCTGCCGGTGCGGGCTGGCGCACCCCGCAGCCTGTGTCTCCCGGCTCTCGCCGTCGCATCCCTGATCAGCGAGCGCGACCACGCGGTCATGATCGCGCGGGAGAAGCCGAATCCGTAACGCAGCGTCGTCGGCTTCTTCGACACTCCGTGCCCGCGGCGCAGGACGCTGACCGGAACCTCCCGCAGCGAGTAGCCACGGGTGACGGCCTCGATCAGGAACTCGGCGGCGTGGAACTGCCGTTGGCGCAGGTCGAGCTCGGGCAGCAGATCGGTGCGGATCGCGCGGAAGCTGTTCGAGCAGTCCGTCACGTGCGCGCCGGTCAGCGAACGCACCAGCCGGTTGAACAGCGAGATCCCGAGCGTCCGAGCAAGGGGGCCCGGCTCGGCGCTGCCGATCACCCGCGACCCCTGGACGAGCTGAGCGCGTCCGCTGAGCACGGGTCCGACGACCCGGGCGAGATCGTCCGGCCGGTGTTGGCCGTCCGCGTCCATCGTGACCACGACGCGGGCTCGGGCGAGCACCATCAGCGAATATCCGGCCCGAAGCGCCTCGCCGCCGCCGCAGTTCTCGGGCAGGCGGGCGACGCACGCCCCGGAACGCATCGCCGCGCCGGCCGTGTCGTCGCGGGAGCCGTCGTCGACGACGAGCACCGCCGTCGGCACGTCACCGATCCGCGCCGGCATGCGGGGAAGCAGCTCGGCGAGGTTCTCGGCCTCGTCGTAGGCCGGGATCACGATCGCGACGCGACCGCCGAAACGCGCCTTCAAATCATCTGTCGAGGCCGGCTGATTGGCAGCGCTGAGGATGACGCCATCGGCGGCGTCCGCAATCGACGCGGGTTGCAATGTCGGGCTGCTCACTGGACGTGAGGCGCGGCTCGGGAAAAAGGTGATCGGCGCACTCCTGTCCGCCGATCGTCATACTATGCCTGAGTGCGGATACTCGTTCTCGGAGGCGACGGTTACCTCGGTTGGCCGACCGCCCTCCACTTCTCTGCCCGCGGGCACGAGGTCGCAATCGTCGACAGCTTCGCCCGTCGCCGCTGGCATCTCGAGCGGGCGACCGACTCGCTGACGCCGATCGCCTCGCTCGCCGACCGCCTCGAGGCCTGGAATGAGATATCGGGCCGCGAGATCGTGGCTCACATCGGCGACGTCCAGGATGGCGCGTTCGTCGGCCGCGTCGTCGGCGACTTCCTGCCCGAGGCGGCCGTGCACTACGCCGAGCACTCGTCGGCCCCCTACTCGATGATCTCCCGGCGTCACGCGGTCGAGACGCAGACGAACAACCTCGTCGGTACGCTCAACCTGCTGTTCGCCCTGCGCGAGCACGTCCCCGCGTGCCATCTGGTAAAGCTCGGCACGATGGGCGAGTACGGGACCCCGAACATCGACATCGAGGAGGGCTACATCGAGATCGAGCACAGGGGCCGCCGTGACGTCCTGCCGTTTCCGAAGCTGCCGGGCTCGATCTACCATCTCTCGAAGGTCCACGACTCGCACAACATCCACTTCGCCTGCCGGACGTGGGGACTGCGGGCGACGGACCTCAACCAGGGCGTGGTCTACGGCGTTGAAACCGAGGAGACCGCCCTCGATGAGCGGCTCGTCACCCGCCTGGACTACGACGAGCTGTTCGGCACCGCGCTGAACCGCTTCTGCGTGCAGGCGGTGATCGGTCACCCGCTGACCGTGTATGGCAGCGGCACCCAGATTCGCGGCTTTCTGAACCTGCGCGACACGCTGCAGTGCGTCGACCTCGCCGTGCTAAACCCGGCTGAGCTCGGTGACTTTCGCGTGTTCAACCAGTTCACCGAGCAGTTCAGCATCCTCGAGCTGGCCGAGCTCGTCAAGCGCGCCGGCGGTGCACTCGGCTACGACGTCGCGCTCGACCGCTATGCGAATCCCCGCGTCGAGGCGGAGCATCACTACTACAACGCGGTCAACGAGAAGCTGCTCGGGCTCGGGCTCCAACCGCACTACCTCGGCGACGAGCTCGTCCAATCGATGCTGACGGTCATCGCCAGCCACAGCCACCGCGTGATCCGGGATGCCATCGAGCCGAGCGTCCGTTGGCGTCCCGATGAGGCTGACTCGCTACGCGACGAGGCTCTGCTTGACGAGGACATGACCTCGCGCTAGATCCCCTCAGCGCAGCCGCGCGGGGCCGCGGGCGCCCGCGGCGTAGAGTTCCCAGTCCCCAGCGGCGATCACGCGCCAGCCGCGTGGGAGCGGCGAACGGGTCCGGTCCGTCAGGTCGTAGTGCTTGAGCTCCTCCCATGTCGCCTGCGAGGGCTGCACGATCAGCCGCGTCTGCGGTTCAACCTGATCGGTGACGACGTTGAAGGGGACCCCAAGCACCCAGGCGAGCTCTGAGTTGTCGACCGCACCCAGCATCGCGACCGAGTGCCGGGGCGCACCGCTGGCGTCGATCGACGCCAGCGCCCGGGTCACCGCGCGAGTGAACGTCCGCCCGGTGTCGTGGCTCACCGAGATGTTGCGGAAGTTGCTGCGAAGCGAGTCGACGATCCTGGGCGCCGCGAACACGATCATGAGCGCGGCCCCGACGGCGCCCACGATAGGGGCTGCCTTCGCCTTGGACCGGCGATACCGGTAGACGATCTGGGCGGGCAGCATGGCGCCGGCCGCCGCGAGCACGCAGGCGAGTGCGACGAGGACTGAGAAATCGCGTCCGGGGACGTTGAAGTTCGAGTTCGCGAGGACCACGATCGTGAGGCTCGCTAGGACCGTCGCGCCGAGCACTGTCGCGGCTGCTCGGCGCGGCGCGAGCCATGCCACGGCGATGACTCCGAACCCGCTCGCGATCAGCGGCGCGGTCGGCACGTTCGCGCGGAGGTTGAACCAGAGCGCCTGCGGCGAGCTGGTGTGCGTGCTCTGAACCGCGGGCGTGGTCGTGTTGTTCAGCGAATACAGCGCACTGCCGAAGAGTCCCCATTCGAGCGCGGCCCATAGGGCGATCGGACCGAGGGCGAGCGCGGCGATCGGTAGCCAGCGGCGCGGCGCATACGGGTGACCTGCGCGCCACCAGCTGAGCACGCCGTAGGCGAGGAGGAACGCCCACGCCTCCGGTCGCGTGAGGCCGGCCAGGATCAGGAGGGCCCAGGCACCCGCGCGGCGCTGCTCGAGCTCGAACGCGAGCGCCCACAGGATCAGGGTCGCAAACGGCAGGTTGTTGTACGCGACGAGCGCCAGCACCGGCAGCAGCGGGCTGGCGATCACCAGCAGTCCCGCAAGCGCCGGCGCCGGCTGGCGAAAGCCGAGCAGCGCGACGATCCGCCACGAGGCCGCCGCCAGCAGCACCAGCGCCGCCAGAGAGATCAGGACGGTGATCGTCGGAGCCGCCGACCCGAACAGCGAAACGACGGCTCCGGCGCCGATCGGTAGAGGCTGGAAGGTCCTATGCTCGAGCAGCGGCAGGAAGCCGTGCCGCAAGTCGCGGCCCCAGTCGAGAAACGCATAGGTGTCGTCTGTCACCGCGCCGGGGCGAGCGAGGTAGGCGACGACCGCGCCCACCGCAGCGAGCGCGGTAAGCCCGAGCCAGCGCAAGCCCGGCTGCGCCGGCCGGCCCGGCTCCACCCGTCGAACGGCCGAGATTGTCGAGGTCGTTTCGTGCGGGCTGACCGCAAGCTGGCTCGGCTCCATCGCCGCTGATACTGGCAGACGGCCTCCACGGACCGATCCGGTCGGGGGCCGATCCATCGCCCTTCCCTGCCCGCGGGCTGGACGGGCGCCTTTCTTACGATCCGCAGCCCACGGATCGCGCGGCTGGTATAGAGTCGGTCTCGAATGCCCCTGCTTGGGGCGAGACGGGTCGCTTTGGTGGGGGGGAACAGACGCACTTGAGATGGGGGAACAATGTCTGTTGCGCTGAAGCGTCATCTGGCGATCGCTTGGTCGCCAGCCGCCCAGAGCCGCAGCGAACGACGCCACCGGCTGCTGAAGTCGCTCGTGGCTGCCTTCGCGCTCGCGATCGCGCTGGCGGGGTTCAACATCGCCACGGCCTGGGCAAGTCCAACCGTCATGACGACCTTTACCTGCAAATCTGTGACCTTTTCGTTCGCCGGATTCCCGAACGCGCCCAACAACAAGGTAACGGAGACAGTCAAACTCGATGGCACCACCGTCTACACCGGCAAATTCACCTTCAACGGTCCATCCGGCTCGAACACGGTCGCCGTCACCGTGCCGCCGGGGACGCACGAACTCAAAGCCGGTGCGACGTGGAACACGAACGGCGTGAAGGGAGAGACAGGCCGCCACGATGAAAACGTCACCTGTGCGGCTGAACCCAGCTTCTCGATCGAAAAGCGACAGGAAATCGCCGGCAGTGGCAACGGGTATACCACCGCCGAATTGATCGGCAAAGTGGGACAGACCGTCGACTATGAGATCATCGTCACCAACACAGGCAACGTGCCGCTGACGTTCAGCAACTTCACGGACGAAAAGTGCGACGCGGGCACGATCTCGGGCGGCCCCGGCGAAACCGCAGTCCAGCCCGGCAAATCGACCATCTACTACTGCCACCACGTCCTTGCTGTGGGCTCGTACACCAACTCGGCGACGGACACCGGCACGCCACCGGAAGGCGATGGCTCACCTATGACGCAGACCTCGAACACGGTGGTTGTCACCGTGGCTGCTGAACCCGGTTTCTCGATCGAAAAGCGACAGGAAATCGCCGGCAGCGGAAAAGGCTATACGATCTCGCAGTTGGCGGGCGAAGTCGGCCAGACCGTCGACTATGAGATCATCGTCACCAACACAGGCAACGTGCCGCTGACGTTCAGCAACTTCACGGACGAAAAGTGCGACGCGGGCACGATCTCGGGCGGCCCCGGCGAAACCGCAGTCCAGCCCGGCAAATCCACCACCTACTACTGCGAACACCTGATCACGGAAGCTGACAAGGCCGCCGGTCTTCTAAAGAACAACGCAACCGACACGGGCACGCCGCCTGAAGGCGAGGGCTCTCCGATCACGCACACCTCGAACACGGTGGTCGTGGAAGTGCCGCTGCCGAGCCCAGTGGTCCACAACATGTTCAGCTGCAAATCCGTTACGTTTGTGTTCGAAGGGTTTCCCAACAGGGCCAACAACACGGTGACGGAGACCGTCAAAGTGAATGGCACCACCGTCTACACGGGCAAATTCACGTTCAACGGACCGACTGGCTCGAACGCGATCACGCTCAACCTCCCGCCGGGCACCTACGAAGTCAAAGCTGGTGCAACGTGGAACACCAACGGCGTGAAGGGAGAGACGGGTCGCCACGAGCAAGAAGTCACTTGCGCGGCCGAACCCAGCTTCTCGATCGAAAAGGCACAGGAAATCGCGGGGAGCGGCAGAGGCTTCACGACGTCGCAGCTGACGGGCAAAGTGGGCCAGGCCGTCGACTATGAGATTATCGTGACCAACACCGGCAACGTGCCGCTGAAACTCAGCAACTTCACGGACGAAAAATGCGAAGGGATCTCGGGCGGCCCCGGCGAAACCGCCGTCCAGCCCGGCAAATCAACCACATACACCTGCGACCACGTGCTCACAGAACCTGGCCCCTACAGCAACAGCGCAAGCGATACGGGCACGCCGCCGGAAGGTGACGGCTCCGCGATCACGCAGACATCGAACACGGTCGTCGTGGAAACGGAAGCGTGAAACTCGGGAACCGGGCACGCGACCAGGGAGTCATCTTCGAAACTGATCAGTAGCAGCCAACCCTCTAATCACAGTCACAGCGGTGGGGCCGCGATGCCGAGCCCCACCGCGCGGCCCGCGCGCGGCGGTCCCGTCACTCCTCGCCCTGGCGCGTGCTGCGCAACCACTCGCTCAGCTGCTTGCCGGTGTCCTCGATGGTGTCTCCGAGCTCCTTGAAGGTGTCGCGAAAGCGCCCGGCGTAGTGAGCTACGGCGTCGCTCGCCTCGGCGCGGGCGCTCTGCCGCTCCCCGCGCGAGATGTAGGAGCCGCCCACGATGCGGTCGTAGTCACCGGACTTGACCCACTCCATCAGCTCGTGCACCCGCTGCACCGACATCGGGTGCGTGAGGTTGAGATCGCTCAGCAGGCGCGAGAGGCGGTCGAACGTCGACGCCTTCTCTCGGTAGTCCTGTCCCTGCTTCATGAACACGTCGAGATCGAGGTTGGCGGCCTCGGCGCCCGCGGCGATCACCATCAGCGTGCGGCACACGGCCATCGGGTCGCGGATGACGAGAGCCGCCGCGCGGTCGCAGCTGAGCTCGGCGGCGCGAGACCACTCCAACAGCGCGGTGCGAAGCGGGAACAGCGGCACCGGGATGCCCGGCAGCGACGACAGCCTCATGAGGATCACCAGGGCCGTGCCGTAGAGCACGTGGTCGGAGAGCACATGTCCCGCCTCGTGACCGAACACCCCGCGTAGCTGCTCGGCGTCGAGCAGCTGCACCAGCTCGGAGTTGATGACGACGATCGGCTGCCTCGCGCCGATGGTCAGGGCGTTGGCCATAGGGAATTGCGTGAGATACAGATCCGGCACCGGCTCCAGGTCGAGTGTCGCGCACGCGCTTGCGTGCGCCCGCCACACATGGCTGAGCTGATCCTCGCCGAGCCGCACAGCCGAGCCGAGCACGCCGCGGCGCAGTGCCCGCTCGTAGCCGAACTCGATGATCGTGCGGACGACCGCGTCGAGCCGCGGGATCGCCTTCAGGGCCGCCGTCGCCGCGCGATCGGCAGGATGCTCGTATGCCTTCGAGGAGATCCCCTTGAGCTGATAGCCCTCGACGGGAAGCGACACGCTCAGGAGAAGTCCGTCACCGCATAGACCGGGCGGGTGACCCGCGTGAGAGGGTCCGCGGCGTCGCGGGTATGCACAGCGAACGCCTCGTCGCGTCCATGGTCGAGAATCGCGACCACGACATCGCCGCCGTGCGGCAGGCGCTTGCCCACCTCGATCTCGCAGTCGCACCCCTCGAAGCGACAATCGAGCTTGAAGATTCGTCGCGGCTTCGCCGTGCAGCCGACCGCGACCTGCGAGCGCTCGCGCAGCTGCGTGTAGGCCGCCTCCGCTCGATGGCTGTCACCCTCGACGCCGGCGAGGAAGAACCGGGTCACCTGCGAGATCCTCTGGGAAGTCGTGGAGGAAAGCGCTTGCGCTCCTTCGCGGTCATCTTGCGGATCTTCAGCGAGCCATCCTTGATCTGACGCTCGATGTCTTCCAGCCTCACGCGGCGCTTCTCAGCGGCGCGTTCTGCCTGCGTGGGCATAGCTCAACGTTAGCGCGTTCTTCGCGCGCCGGCAGATCATCTCCGTTTCCGTCCGCAACGGCGTTTAGCCTGCGACACGCAGCACATCTCCTCTCCCTCAGGGGCCCGTACCACCCGGTGCGGGTCCTTTTTCGCGCAGTGGACACCGATCGCGCCTGCGCTCGCTAAGGTGAGAGAGCCATGAGAGCGAGCGGGTGGCATCTGCTTCCTCGGGTTGGATCGCGCCGATCGGTCGGCATGCCGTGAGCGCCATGGCGGGAGGACTCGTGATCGCCAGCGGCGTGCAGGGGGGCCACCTCCATGCGCCGCCGCACGAAACGCTCCTGATCGCGCTCTTGATCGCGGCGATGGCGCTGGCGTGCGTGCTGATCGCGCTCTATTTGAGGCGGCAGCGTCGGCGGTCGGAGCCCGTGAGCGACGAGTGGCGAGCGCTTGCCGTGATGGGCGAGCTGTGCCCGCATGGCTGGCAGGCGCAGATCACCCTGTACGGATGGGGTGCCCCGGTGCCCCCGGACGCCCCGCCTTCGCGTGTGCCGCTGGTAGAGGTGGAGTGGAAGCAGTTCGACGAGGAGTCCGGAGTCGCAGTGGCACGACGGGCTTGGGCGCCGAGCATCCGCGAGGCGCTGCAGACGATGGTCGAGGATCGCCGGAGCGGCATCGCATTCGAGCTGTGGTGGAACGAATGACGCTCGTGCAGCGCGTCTGAGATCGCGCGAGCCTTTCAGCGCGCCTGGGTGTCGGGTTCGACCGCGGGGCCTTCTTCGGCCTGGTAGGGGTAGCTCCGTTCGGCTCCCGCAGCCTGCGGGCCCGGGTACAGCGAGCCGCCGCTCGAGCGAAGGGGCTCTCGGCCGTTGCCTGCGAGACCGCCGGATTGCGGTACGAGCGCGGCGCTCTGCAGCAGCTGCATGAACACGATGAGCAGGAGCACTCCGGCGATCAGCCACGCGACCGTGAGGCCGCGGGGCACACCGCGGGCGGGGAGAGCGGCCTGCCGGGCGCCTGCGAGCCGAGCGGCGCCGGGGCCTCCGGCCCCGGACCTCGCCGCCACGCGCGCCGGCGCCGGATGCTCGCGCGCACGCGGGACGCCGCGTCTGATTGGCGCACGAACCGGCGGCGCGGGACCCGGATGGCTCCGCCCCAGCTGCTCGTCTGCGAGCACGCGGCGCAGCGCGAGCTGCCACTCGCCCGCCGGCGGCCTGTTCGAAGCGTCGTGCGAGAGAGCGCGTGCGAGCAGAGGGCGCAGCTGCACCGGCACGTGGCGCTCGTGGCGATCGAGCTCGCGCGCGTCGGTCGAACGCGCGAACAGACGAAGCAGGACCAGGCCGAGCTTGTACGCGTCGGCCGCCCGCGTGAGCGGCGGCTCGGCGAACGTGGCCGGCATCTGCCAGTCGCCGGTCTCAACCGAGTGCAGCGCCTGGCGCCCACGGAACACCATCGAGTCGCAGTCGATCAGACACACCTGGGGTCCGGAATCCGGGAAGGAGATCAGGAGGTTGCTGGGAGACACGTCGCTGACGGCGATCGCGTGCCGGTGAAGGAACGCGAACGCCTCGCAGATCCGCTCGGCGACGGCGGCCCGCGCGCGCGTGTCGAGTGCGATCGGAAGGCCGCGCTGCTGCAGGTAATCGTCGGCGCCGAGCAGATGCTCGAGCTGGAGCATGACGTTCGCGACACGGCCGCTCGGCATCAGGAACGGCAGCTCGAAGCGCGGGCGGAGATCCTGCATGACGATGCCCGCGAGCCCTCCGCCGGCGGTAACGGTCGCAAGGGGCCAGGCAGCGACCCGATGCAGCTGACGGCGTTGGTCGCCGGCAAGCTCGTGGCTCCAAGCGACCATCTCAGCGAGTGAGAGCGCCGCGCTGGCCGGGGGCCGGGAGCGATACAGCTTTACGACCGTCGCCGAGGCGAGCTGCAGCAGGCGACCGTCGGGTGCGTAGACGCGACCCTGGCCGCCGCTGCGCGAGATTGGCCTCAACGCCCCCAGCGCCTCCAGCTCGACCTCGATCTCCAGAGCTGCTGGCGCGGCGCTCATGGCTCCCCTCGCGGCCAGAGGGCGATCAGGCTGCGATCGTCGTCGTAGGTGCTGCGGCTGAAGTCGAGCAGGCGCGCGAAATCGATGATCTCCGGCACACGCGCGAGCTCGCGCGCGAAGACCGAGCCGACCTCGTTCTGTCCACCTGCAAGCGGCAGCGCGAAGCCATCGGTGCCGAGCAGAAGCACGCTGCCCTCGCCGAGCTCGCAACGCGCCGTGCAGACATCCTCGCCGGCGCGCGGGAGCGCCCGCACCGCGCCGCCGATCAGCCCATCCAGCTCGTCCTGCTCGCCGAGCAGTGGGTGGAAGCGGCGTCTTCTCAGCATCAGCGCACGCGAGTCTCCGACCGACGCCAGCTCGACCGCCGCCGAGCAGCCGGCGGAGTCCTCGCCAGCCGGCGGGATCGGCTCCGCAGCGGCGATGACCGCGACGAGAAGGGTCGTTGCGAGCGTGGCAGCGGCCTCGTCGGGACCGGCTCGCGGGTCTGCGCTCGCGGCGCGGTGCTCCTCCACGAGCGCCCAGGCTGCGTGGCGGAACACCTGCTGCCAATCGCGCTCCACGCCCGCGTCGAGCTGGTGTGTCACGGCGGCGACCGCCTGCCTCACCGCGAGCGCGGCGGCGATGTGCGAGCGGGGGGCGGCCGAGACCCCGTCGGCGGCGGCGGCGATCAGCGTGCGCGTGGGCGCGTGCAGGCGCAGGCAGATGTCGTCCTGGCGCGGAGCACCGCTCCAGCGCTTGCTCAGCCCGCGCACCGACGCGGCGCGCACCGTCAACCCGAACGCGCTGCCGCCGTCGACGATGGTGTCCGCGCGATAGGGATCCTCGGCGGCCAGCCTCGGCTCGATGGCGACCGATGGCTCGCCGATCACGAAGGGCCCGCGGGCAAAGCGCGGCCTTCGCCGTCGCGCCGGCCCGGGCGGTGAGCTCGCCGACGTAGCGGTCCCCCCTGCCGAGCCTCGAATCGGCGGTGCGTCGCGCTTGCGATCCGAGGCCATCGCAGCCGCGCCGCTAGAGCAGCGGAGCGTCCAGCTGCACGAAGCCCTCCGGCTTCTCGAACTCGATCGTCTGCTCGCCGCGGTCGAGCCGCTCGGCCGACGCGACCATCGAGTTGAGCATCGAGGTCGCGAACTCGGAGATCGCGCCTGCGGTGGACGCACCGTCTCTCATCATGAACGCGTAGCGCGGCGCGCTTGCCACCTGGCGGATGACCTCGGGGTCGGATTCGCCGACACCGAAGGCGAGGATGTTCGGCCGCTCCCTGAAGCCTTCGTCCTTGAGCTCACGCAAACGTGACTGCCACTTCTTCTCGCGCTCGGTCGGCTGCCCGTCGCTCAGGAAGAACACGGCGGGCCGGTGCACCTGATAGCCCCCGCTCTTCAGCAGCGCGACGTCGCCGGGAATTGTCTGGCGCAGCGCCTCGAAGGCGCTCGCATAGCTCGTTCCGCGCCCGCGCGGCGAGAGGTTCGGCAGGAGCAGGTCTTCGGTGAGCTCGGAAAGCTCGAGGCGCGTCTCGGCGGTGTGCGCGAAGGTGATGATCCCGAAGCGGACCTTCTTGCCGATCAGCGGATGCTTGGCGACCTCGTCGCGCAGGTCGGCAAGTCCCTGGTTGACGGCCCCGATGGGGTCGCCTGCCATCGAATGCGACTCATCTCCGACGAAGTAGATCGGCAGCACCTGTCCGATGACCTGTGCGACGCGTGCCTGCGCGGGCACCGGCGCCGCTGGCGCGGTCGCCGGCGCCACGGGCGCCGTGGGCTCCTCACCGGATCCGGAGACGATCGGCTCGGGCACCGGCACTGGGTCTGGTGGAGCGACTGGCTGGCTGTCGACACTCATCTGAAGAAACTGTGCACCGCCCGGCTAACGGCGCGCTAACCCGTTGATAAGAATCCGGGAATACGCGCTGCGGCCCCGGCGGCCGCGGCTCCTCGGGGTCACGCTCCTTACCCGCCAGCGTCCGCGCGCGGCATGCGCGTTCCTTGAGCTTACGCCTCCGACCATGTCTTCGGGTTTCACGCGCGGCAGTCGCGGGTAGAGGCGACACATCGGGGACAGTGAAACGGGGACGGGTGGGACGGGTGACGCGGTCACAGTTTGAAAAGGGGACGGTTGCAGGCGGGCGATAGACGCGCGCGTTCCACCGTGGCAGCAGCCGCGACCGCGGTCTGCGCGGTGGTGGGCGTCGCGCTGTTCACGGGCGGCGCGAGCGCGGCGAGTTGCGGCGGCTTTGAAAACCCGTGCTCGCACGAAACCTCGCAGCAGTTCGGTTATGGCAGCGTGCAGCGAGAAGACACGCCCAACGACCCTGATTACGATCAGTCGGAGCCCGACACCCAACAGCCGCCCGCGAACCGCTCGTCGAACTTCTATGCCGAGCGCTTCGACCTGTTCGGCTTCCCATCCGAACTGACGCCGAGCGCGATCTACAAAGTCGGCCCGAACGCAGGAAAGCCGATGGTCGCCGGCTTCAACGCGGCCGGCGCGTGGAAGGCGGAGCGCGGCCGCCCCGACGTCGTGATCGCGATACTCGACGACGGGATCGACTGGGGCGCGCGTGGACTGCGCCGGAAAATCCATCTGAACACCGGCGAGCTGCCGTATCCCGAGCTCGCCAACGGCTCCTCCTGCGGAACCTACGAATGCGACAAGGCTGCCGGCGGCGACGGAGAAGCTGGCGCGGTCAACGTCGAAGACTACGCTCAGGATCCGCGCGTGAGCCTCTCCTACGCCGGGCGGACGGGACCGCCGGGCCTGATCACCGCGCAGGATCTCATCCACGCCTTCGGCGACTGCCAGATCGACGAGAGCACCCATCTGATCGTTCAGTGCCTGCCGGGCGAGCACTTCGACAACGACGGCAACGGCTTCGCCAACGATATCGCCGGCTGGAACTTCTTCGACAACAACAACGAACCGGGCGACCTGTCGAGCTACTTCGCCGCGTACCACCACGGCACCGCCCGCGCTCAGGACGCGGCAGAAGAAGGAAATGACGGCGAAGGATCGATCGGCGTCTGCCCGAGGTGCCAGATCATGCCCGTGCGGATCTGGGACACGTTCGTCTCCGACGCGAACACGTTCGCACTCGGGATGGTCTACGCGACCGACAACGGCGCCAAGGTCCTCGAGGGGGCCAACGGAAGCCTCTATCACTCCGCCTTCGCCGAAGCGGCTTCGCAGTACGCCTATGAACACGGCGTGGTGCAAACCTACTCCGGCGACGACCTGCACACCGCCGATCACAACTACCCGGCCAACTACGCGCATGCGATGCTGATCCAGGGCACGGTGCCGGACACCGACGGGCTCGGTGAGGAATCAAAACAGTGGGTCGAAGGCGAGGGGCTCTGCGGGGTCACGGGCGAGCCGGCGTGCCCCGGCTCGAATCTCCCGGTTAGTACCTTCTTCCGTAACGCCAACACCACGCAGTACGGCGGCAAGAGCTCGATCTCGATGGAGGGGGCTACCGGCTCGGAAAACACGAGCAAGGCGGCCGGCGCGGCAGCGCTCGTGATCAGCGCCGGACTCGACCATGGCATCGTGCTGCGACCGGACGAGACGCGCGAGCTGCTCGAGCAGACCGCCGAGCGGGTGCTGGACGGCAACACCGAAGGCGCCGGCGTCCCCGCCCCCGCGGCCAATCCGGCGCTGCCGCCAGACGAGCAGTGGACGCCGCACTTCGGCTGGGGACGCGCCGACGTCGGCGCCGCCGTCGGCGCGGTAGTGAGCGGCGACATCCCGCCCGAGGCGGCGATCGACTCCCCGAACTGGTACGCCCCGCTGACGGGCTCGAGCGTCGGAGATCACCGGCCTGGCACGCGCGCGCTTCGCCACGGGCGGCCAGTTCCATTGGAAGCTGATGTGGGGAGCCGGTCAGGCACCGTCGGCGTGGACGACCGTCCACGAAGGCGAATCGAGCGGGACCGTCACGGACTTCGGCGCGATCGACCTCGAAGCCGTGCGTGAAGCACTCAAGACATACGTGGTGCCGCCGGATCCGGCCGGACCGACGTTCGCACCCGGCGAGCCCAACCCGTTCCAGGACGAATTCACCGTTCAGCTCGAGGTCGAAGGGCAGGGGATCGCGCTCACCGGCATCGATCGCCGCGTGTTCAGCACGTTCACCGACCCGACCCTGCTGCCGGGCTTTCCGAAGTGGATGGGCGCGGGCGGCGAATCGTCCACGCGCTACGCAAACCTCACCGGCAACAACGAACAGGAGCTGATCGTCCCGACCGAGGATGGGATGATCCACGCATACAAGTCCGATCGGCAGCGAACTTAAGGGCTGGCCGGTTTACACCGAGACCCAGCAGGCGGCGCTGGGGCATACCGGGTCGCCGGGTCTCGCCGCGCTCGGGCTGCCACGCGAGCCTCCGACCGCGCCGGTCATCGACGACCTCGCCGGCAACGGTCTCCCGGACGTCATCACCGCGGCGGGAATCCACGTCTACGCGTGGCATGCCAACGGCAAGCCGGTGGCCGGCTTCCCGGTGTCATCGAATCCGGCATTCTGCGGACCCGCGGTCGAGAGCGAAACCAGCCATCCGAAGTGCGGCTTCCTGGCGACGCCGGCGATAGCGCACCTGGAAGGATTCAACAAGGGTCCCGACATCGTCGAGCCCAGCCTCGACGGCCACCTATACGCCTGGCGTGCGAACGGAACGCCGGTTCCGGGCTACCCGGTGGCGCTGATCGACCCGAAGGAGGTCGCCGAAGGCAAGGGGATCGTCGCCGAGTCGATCAACGACCCGGCGATCGGCGACCTCGAGGGCGAAGGCCACGACGACATCGTCGTGGCGAGCAACGAGGTCTACGGCGCGCCGCAGTTCGGCAGCGAACTGAGCTTCGCCGGCATCACCGCAGCGGCCGCCGGAACCAGCGGGCGCCTGTATGCGATCGACGGCGCGACCGGCAAGATCATGCCCGGGTGGCCGGTGGCCATGCCGGGGATCGTCCAGGAAGAGCTGCCGCTGATCGGCCCCGGCCAGGACGCCGCGATCGCCAAGATCGGCGGCGAAACGCTGATCGTGGCGTCGGTCACCGGCGGAGCGCTGGAGGAGCTCAACGTGAAGGGCGAAGTCGTGCGCACGCTGCAGCAGGTTGGCTCACAGGCCTTCGGCCCCGGCTCCGACGCGACGGACAAGACCGGCGCGCTGAACCTGTTCGAGTCCGCCTCGATAGGCGATCTCCTGGGCACCGGCACGCCCGACGTCGTCAAGTACGAGATCTCGCTCGGGCAGGGCGCAAACCTGCTCCTCGTGGGCCAGAACTTCCCCTACAACCACCTGATCGGAGCGTGGGAAGGCTCGACCGGCACCTCGCTGCCGGCCTACCCCACGATCACGGACGACTATCAGCTGCTGGGGTCCAACGAGATCGCCAAGATCGACCCCGAACTGCCGACCAACCAGATCGTGGCGGGCACCGGACTCGGCCTGCTCCACGCCTACGACGGCGCGAGCGGCCGGGACGTCCCGGGCTTCCCCAAGGAGACCGCCGGCTGGCTGGCCGCCCCGGCCGCGCTGGCGTGGGATGGCCGCATGGCCGACATGACGCGGGAAGGCTATCTGTTCGAGTGGCAGACGCAGGCCCCCGCCTGCCAGCCCGAGTGGCCGACGTTCCGTCACGACGAACAGGACAGCGGCAACTACAACCACGACGGAACACGACCCGACGCAGCTGAAAAGCTGACGCTGACGGCGCTCGGCTCAGGCAAGTACCGCCTCGCCTTCACCGCGCCGGGCGCAGAGGGACCGTGCGGGACGCCTTCCTCCTACCTGACGAAGGTCAACGGCAAAAAGACCGACCTCGGCCTTGAGCCGGTGGCTGGTGGATCCTCCTTCAGCGCCGAAATCACGCTCCCTGCGAGCGCACGCCGCGTGCTGCTCGAGGCGCTCGACGAAGGCAACCTGGGACCCCCCGCCAGCGTCGCCGTCCCCTGATAGCGGCGATCCAGACGCAGTCCGTCACGCGGGCTCCGCGGCATGGACCCCGGCGGCATCGAGTGGCGCGCCCGCGAGCTGGCCGCCGGCACACCGCTGGGCGCTGACAGCGCGGCGCGGGTTGCGAATACCGACGCAGCCGATCGTGCCGCCGATGATCACGAGCGCGCCCGCCACGCCGATGCCGAGACGGAACGCCTCGATCGATGACTCGTTGGACGCGGCCACGATCGCCGATGCCTCGCGCGGCGGGACGCGGGCGACCGAGGGCCGGCCGAGCGTCAGACGCTTGGCCTGCGCGACGGCGGCCCTACCTGGTGGCGTCAATCGCGTGCCGGCCAGCTGGTGATCGATCGATGAGCTGAACTGCGCGGCGACGAGAGCGCCGACCGCCACCGTGGCGATCAGGCCTGCGACTCGCGCCACCGCGTTGTTGACCCCTGATGCGATCCCCGCCTTGCTCTCCTCGACTCCGGCGAGAACCGCGGCGGTGAGCGGCGCGACGGTCAGCGACAGTCCGAGCGAGAACAGCAGCATCGCCGGAAGCACCTCGGTCCAATAGTCGACGTGGACGCCGACCCTCAGCAGCAGCAGGAGCCCTGCGCCGGCGATGAGCGGTCCCGCCCCCATGAACAGGCGAGGGCCGAAGCGATCGGCGAGCGCGCCGAACCGCGAGGAGAGGGTGAACATCACGAAGGCCTCGGGCAGCAGCGCGAGGCCGCTCTGCAGCGGCGAGTAGCCGGCGACCTGCTGCAGGTAGAGGACGAGGAAGAAGAACAGGACCGACAGCCCGCCGTAGAGGGCGAGCGTCTCGATGTTCCCGACAGCGAAGTTCGCGCGTTTGAACAGGCCAAGCGGGAGCATCGGATGGCTCGCTCGCGACTCGTAGAGCAGAAATGCGGCGAACACGAGCACTCCTCCGATCAGCGAAGCGCTCACCGCTGGACTCGACCAGCCGAGACGCGGCTGCTCGATCAGCGCGAACACCGGACCGCCGAGGCCGAGCACGCACAGCACCGCGCCGGACACGTCGACCCTCTGCCTGGCGCCCGTGGGCTTCAGGGAGGGAACGGCCGTGAAGGTGAGCGCCAGGCACGCAAGCACGAGCGGCACGTTGATCACGAAGATCCAGCGCCAGGAGGCCACGCCCAGAAGCTCGCCGCCCACCAGCGGACCGAGCGCCCCGGCGATCGTCCCCCACGCCGTCCAGGTTCCGATCGCCGGTCCGCGTTCGTCCCGCGGGAAGTTGGCGACGATCAGCGCCAGCGAACCGGGTGTCAGCAGCGCGCCGGCGATCCCCTGGAGCGCGCGGAAGGCGATCAGGACCCCGATCGACGGCGCGATCGCGCACAGCATCGACGCCACGCCGAAGCCGGCCACGCCGAGCGCGAACACGCGCCGCTCGCCGAAGATGTCCCCGAGCGAACCGCCGAGCAGGATGAACGAGCCGAGCGTGAGCAGATACGCGTTGCTGACCCACTGCTGACCGGCGAGGCCGCCTCCGAGGCTGCGCTGGATCGAGGGCAGTGCGACGCCCACGACGCTACCGTCGAGCAGCGCGATGCTCGATCCGAGGATGGTCGCTACGAGCGTAAGCCGTTTGACCGACGCCGCCGAGCGCGGGTTCGCAGGAGTCGACGAGGCCGCGCGGCTCACCGAGCTCATCGCGGCTCGACCTCGCCGCGCTCGTCGGTGATGAGGCGCGCGCCGCGCCCGTGCGTGAGAAAGCTGAACGACCAGCGCACGAAGACGACGATGCGGTTCTGGAACCCGACGAGGTACCAGAGATGGACGACGAGCCACGTGATCCAGGCGATCAGGCCGCTCAGCCGCAGGCCTTTGATGTCCGCCACCGCGGCCGCTCGTCCGATCGTTGCGAGGTTGCCCTTGTCGCGGTAGCTGAAGGGCGGGACGTCCGTGCCGCGCAGCCGAGCGCGCACAGCCTTGGCTGCGTAACGTCCCTGCTGCATCGCTGCGGGCGCGACCCCCGGCAGGGTGTGCGCCACGCCGTCGCTGTCGCGCACGCGCACCATGTCGCCCAGCGCGAAGACCTCAGGATGGCCGGGAAGCGACAGGTCGCTCTCCACCGACACCCGTCCCGCGCGGTCGAGCTCCGCGCCGCTGCGCTCGGCGAGCTTTGCGGCCATCGGCGATGCCGTGACGCCGGCGGCCCAGATCACGGTGCGGGTGGGGATCCGCTCTCGATGACCGCCGCCATCCTCCACGGTCACCGCCTCGGCATCGACGCCGACCACGGTCCGGCCGAGCAGCGGGCTCACACCGAGCCGCTCGAGCGATCGCGCGGCTCTGGCCGACAGCGACGGCGGGAAGCTCGTGAGCACGCGGTCGGTCGCCTCGATCAGCAGGATGCGTCCCTTCCGTGGGTCCACCGATCTGAAGTCGTGCGCGAGGGTGTCGCGGGCCAGCTCGGCGATCTGCCCCGCCATCTCCACACCGGTCGGGCCGCCGCCGACGACGGCGAACGTGAGCCATGCGGCGCGACGCTGCTGATCGGGCTCCATCTCGGCGGCCTCGAACGCGCTCAGGATGCGCGAGCGCGCGAGCAGCGCGCTCTCGAGCGACTTCACCTCCTCGGCGAACTCCGCCCACTCGTCATGGCCGAAGAACGAGTAGCGCGAACCGCCGGCGACGATCAGCGTGTCGTAGGAGATCGATTGCGGCGCGGGCACGCCGCCGACCGAGTCGAGGTGCAGCTCGCGCGCCTCGAGATCGACGTCGCTCGCCTCCGCCATCAGGACGCGGACGTTGCGGTCGCGTTTGAAGATCGCGCGCAGCGGATAAGCGATCTCGCCTGGCGAGAGCGCGCCGGTTGCGACCTGGTAGGTGAGCGGCTGGAAGAGATGGAAGTTGCGCCTGTCGAGCAGGGTGATGTCCACGGGCGCGCGGCGCAGCTTGAGGACGGCCTGGAGCCCACCGAATCCGCCTCCGACGATCACGACGCGGTGCATGCCCGTCTGACTCATCGAACGCAGGCTAATGGGCCTCGCGGGATGTGCGATGTTGAAGGGCCGATGCCGCAGGACCGATGACGCCGAGCAACGACCTCGCTGAGACGCCGTGATGCTCACCGACGATGCGATCACTGCCCCGCTAGCGCTGCGCCCGATGGACGCGGGCGACGTTGCGGCGGCCGTGGCCATCTCCGCTGCGGCATTCGGCATCGACAGCCGGCAGGAGTCGATCCTCCTGCGTTGGGGGCGGCGCATCGAGCATCTCTTGAGAACCGATCCCGATGGCGCGTTCGCAGCCGAGCTCGACGGTCGCGTAGTCGCGGTCGCTCAAGCGCTTCGTCGCGAGCACGTCTGGTGCCTGTCGCTGCTGGCCGTGGCGCCCGACGCACAGAGCGCCGGCGCCGGGCGGGGATTGCTGGATCGAACGCTCAGCTACGGCGCACGGACCGAGCCCGGGCTGATCATCGGCTCCAACGATCCGCGCGCGCTGCGGATATACGGGCTGTCGGGGTTCTCGCTGCGTCCCACCTTCGAGGCTGCCGGCTCGATCGATCGAAGCAGGCTCCCGCGCCCGCATCCTCGCATCCGCGAGGCCGGCTTGAACGACCTCGAGTCGCTTGCGGCGATCTCCCGCGATCTTCGCGGCGCGCCGCACACCGAGGATCTCGAGTTCGCGCTCGCCTTGGGCGTACGCCTCTGGCGCCTCGGCGATTCCGGTTTCGCCGCGGCCATGCCAGGGCACGGCCTCTGGCTCCTCGCGGCACGTGACGAGGACACGGCCACGGCGCTGCTCTGGCAGGCCTTGGAGCTCGCCGGCGAGACCGAGCCGGCCATCCGTTGGATCACCGGTGAGCAGGACTGGGCGATCAATGTGGCGCTGCAGGCGGGCCTCGGGCTCACGGCGTATGGAGCGCTCGGCGTGCGCGGACATCCCGGCCCCCTGCGCCCATATATCCCGAGCGGACCGTTCGGCTAGCTTGTAACGGGCTCGGACTCGCATCGCGATGGCGCGCGAGTCGACGACCCCCGACCTGGTCGTGAGCTGGCCGCTATCGTGCGCCGAGCAGTCATGGATGCACGTTCGGGTCAAAGCGAGCTCTCGCGCGAGGCGGCGATCTCCCTCTTGGGCGAATGGGTGCAGTCGGACTCGCTGCGCCGGCACTGCATGGCTGTCGAGGCGGCGATGCGTGCCCAGGCACGCCAGCGCGGAGGCGATGAGGAGCTGTGGGGTCTCTCTGGTCTGCTGCACGATCTCGATTACGACCGCTACCCGGACCTGGAGACCGGTCATCCGCGCATGGCCATGGCCGAGCTCGAGCGACTCGACTACCCGAGCGACCTGATCCGGGCGGTTGGATCGCACGCAGACCATCTCGGCATCCCGCGCGAAAGCGAGATGGAGCTGGCGCTGGCGGCCGTCGACGAGCTCTGCGGTTTCGTGCTGGCCTGCGCCTACGTGCGCCCGAGCGGAATCCACGGCATGACCGCGAGGTCGGTGCGCAAGAAGCTCAAGCAGCCGAGCTTCGCCGCAGCGGTAAATCGCTCCGACATCACACGTGGCGCCCTCGAGCTGGGCGTCGAGCTCGACGAGCTGATCGAATCCGTGATCTCGGCGCTCGAGCCGCTCGCGGCCGAGCTGGGCGTCGGCGGCAACGAGGCGGGCAAACCCGGGGAGTAACCCGGTCAGCCGAGGTGAGTTCAGTTTAGTCACGCTCGCGGGCGGGTACAGGTCACGGCCAGGAGCGGGGGAAGAGAAACGTGGCCGGCGAGCAGCGCGCGGGAGGACGACAGTGAGACGGGCACGGGAGAGTGGGCGCTGAGGATCAGGCTGATCCTTGCCCAGTGGGCGCTTGCGGCCGCGGCCGTGATCTTCTGTGCGAGCCCGACGGTCGCGGTTGCCGAAGTGCCCGTCCAGCCCTACGGCACCGATGACGCGGGAGGCTTTCGCAATGTCCTGCCGGCGGGCGAGAACGGTCTCGACAACGCGGCGCAGCTCGCTGAATTCGAACTCAACGGCACCTACCCGCCGCACTTCGCAGACCAACTGCCGCTCTACGCCAACCTGCTGTACGCCTCGCCGACGCTGACGCGCGAACAGATTCCGAGCTACTTCAAGGACGCGACGTTCGGCGTCAAGGAAGGCGAAGTCGCATCGGTTGAAAGCCCGCGCTCGGATGTGACCATCGAGCGCGACAAGGCCTTCGGCGTTGCGCACATCTACGCGAGCACGCGCGGGGGCGTGATGTTCGGCGCGGGTTACGCAGGCGCCGAGGACCGACTCTTCCTGATGGACGTCCTGCGCCACGCCGCGCGCGCGGAACTGTCGTCGTTTGCGGGCGGCGCCGAAGGCAACCGGGCGATGGACCGAACGCAATGGCTGATCGCGCCGTACACCGAAGCCGACCTCGAATCACAGATTCAAAACGCCCCCAAGCTCTACGGCGCCGCCGGTGAACAGGCGATTGCCGACGGCAGGGAATTCGTCGCAGGGATCAATGCCTACATCGACGCGGCAAAGCTCAACCCGAATCTGATGCCGGCGGAGTATCTGGCGCTCGGAAAAGAGCCAGAAGAATGGAAGCTCACCGACGTGATCGCCGAGGCGTCCCTGATAGGCGGCATCTTCGGCATCGGCGGCGGCGGCGAAGTGCGCTCCGCGCTGACGCTCCAGGCGTTTGAAAAGCAGTTCGGCAAGACGGCCGGCAGGGCCGCATGGGAGGACTTCCGCGAGCAGAACGACCCCGAAGCTCCGACCACCGTGTCGAAGTCGTTTGCCTATGAAACGGCCTCGCCGTTCGCGGCGAAGGGCCTGGCGATGCCCGACCCCGGATCGGTCACCTTCGTCAAAGATGGTGAACTGCTGGAAATGCCTGGCTCGCCCGCCGCGCGGAGCCAGCCGGCGCGCGGCACGGCAAGCTCGCCCGCCAGCGAGCAATTCACGAACACCTCCGACCCGCAGCCGATCCCAGACGACGGCTCGATCGGCTCGCGGCTGCTGCACCAGGCCGGACACGACTCGAACTGGGAGCTGATCAACGCGTCGCACTCGACAAACGGACACACGCTTGCGGTGATGGGTCCGCAGGTCGGCTATTACACGCCGGAGATCCTGATGGAAGAGGACCTGCACGGTCCCGGCATCGACGCGCGCGGCGCAGCGTTCCCGGGCGTCAATCAGTACGTCCAGCTGGGCCACGGCACCGACTACGCCTGGAGCGCGACGAGCGGCGAAGCGGACGACACGCACACCTTCGCCGAGGTGCTCTGCGAAGACGAATATCACTACCTCTACAAGGGTCAGTGCCTGCCGATGGAAAAGCTCGAACACACGAACAGCTGGACCCCGAACGCGTCTGATATGACCCCCGCGGGGTCCGAAAAACTGACCGTCTATCGGACAGTCCACGGCATCGTCTACGCGCGCGGCACGGTCAAAGCTCAGAAGGTCGCATTCGCGAGTGACCGCACGTCCTACTTCCATGAGGCCGACTCCGCGATCGGCTTGTCAGAGCTCAACGAACCCGGCTTCATAACGGGCCCGAAGCGCTTCGAGCAGGCGGTTTCGAAGATCAACTTCGGCTTCAACTGGGCCTACGTCGACGCCAACAACATCGCCTACTACCTCTCGGGCTGGTATCCGAAGCTCGCCACGGGAACGTCGCCCGACTTCCCGGTCCTCGGAACAGGCGAATACGACTACCAGGGCTTTGAACCGAAGCTGCACACCGAGGATGTGCTCAAGGCACACCCCAATGCGATCAACCCCGACTTCCTCGTGTCGTGGAACAACAAGCCGGCACCGCGCTTCTCGGCTGCCACCAACAAGTACGCGTGGGGCTCGATCTACCGCATGCAGCTGATCAGGAACTTCATCGAAGCTGATATCGAAGGCGGGAAGAAGATGGGCATCGAACAGCTCGTCAGCGCGATGGACGAAGCGGCCACGCAGGACATCCGCATCGTCGAGCTGTGGCCGATCCTCAAGCAGGTCCTCGGGACGCCGTCGAATCCGCGGCTGCAGGAAGCGATCGAAAAGCTCGAAAGCTGGTACCTGGCCGGCGGCCACCGCCGGGACTTGGCCAACAAGAGCATCTCCAGCCCGGGGGCGTACGAACACAACGAAGCGATCACGATCATGGACGCGTGGTGGCCGAAGCTGCTCGAAGCAGAGTTCGGTGCTGCGCTCGGGAGCGAAGTGTTCGCTGCGGTCCAGAGCATGTTGCGCTTCGGCGCGCCCGATCCGGGATCAGAACCTGAAGCGCCGGAATTCCAGGACGGCTGGTACGGCTACGTCAGCAAGGACCTGCGTGACCTGCTCGCCGCGAACGGCCTCGGCCGCGAGCCGACGGCTCCCTACTCGCGCGTCTATTGCGGTGGAGGCTCGCTTGAAGCCTGTCGAAGTGCGCTGCAGAGCTCGCTGCTCGAAGCGCTCGCGGTGACGCCAACGCAGATCTATGGCCACGGGGCCTGCGCGGAAGATGCGCAAGCGAGCTGCTTCGACATGAACCGCTGGACCAGCGCCAGCGCGATCACCGTCCCACCCTTCCCGTTCCAGAATCGACCAACCTTCCAGCAGGTCGTCGAACTGACGCGAACGCTGCCGCGGTGAGCAGGGCATCCTCCGCGGTCGTCCGCGCTCACGGGCGCCGTGACCCTGATAAGGCCACGGCGCCCGCTGGCATGGCCCCTGGATAGGTCGAGGGGGGACTCGCCAGGGGCCTCCTGAGGTGACCGGACAGGGGGAGGTCACACTCAAGCTCGTTGCTGTTGCCTATTTCGATCGGAGGGTGCTCGGATTCGGCTCCAGCCGTTCATCTGGAACTATCCCGGTAGACGGAATGTCGGGCCCTTGCAGATCGTGAGCACGATGTCAAGTGCAAAAGAGGATATCGTTTACGACACGACGTAGACACGCGTTTGCGATCCGGCGTGTGGCCGCCAGCTGGGCGAGACGCGGTGAGGCGGTCTCGATGGCAGCCGCCCAGCTCCTCGCGGCGGACGAGCGTCAGGCCGATCACGTGGTCGGGTTTCATGCGCAACAGGGGTGACGGTGTCGACGAGCACCTCGGCGAGGCGGCGTCCGTAGGCGCGGTATCCGATGCCGAGCGCGTGAGCGAGCTAGTGCACCAGCACCCGCACCTGCGCGTTCCCGGCCAGCTCGCTGTTCACGACGATCTCCCGCTTCGTTCGGTCGCACCAGCCCTCGGCGGAGCCGTCGAGCGGCTGTCGAGTCACGGTGTAGCCGAGCTCGCCGGCGAGCCGCTCAAGCGGCGTGACCAGATGGGCGTGCGAGTCACCGTCGTTCGAATGGCACGGGGGCTCCGGCGGGACCGGGTCTGTGCCCGGGAGTGGCTCGGTCTGGGAGACGTCGAACACGGGCCTCGCAGTCGCCAAGCTCGCCTCGGCTGTTGCCCGCTTCCGCGTTGTTAGCCAAAGCAGGCGCTCGTATGGCATTCGAGCGCGCGATCGGTGGACGAGGGTGGGTCGCGAGCTCCTGCGAGACCCGGACTGCCCACTTTTACGAGCGTCCGGCTGAGCTTCGACTCCAGCGCCCGCTGGTACCGTGCGGGTATGGTCGCGAAGTCCACGCACGGCCGTCCCTTCTGCCGCCTTGGGGTGGGCTGTCCAGGAGCGACGATCAGCGGAAGACGGCGATGAGTCTCACCGCCGCCCGGAGTCTTAATGCCGAGTTCCCCAAGAAGGAGGGCGATGAGATGCCTGAGCACAGGATTGGAACGCGCGAGGAATGGCAGGCGGCCCGCGACGAGCTCGCGAAGCTCGAGGCCGAGCAGGCGGACCGAAGCGGCGAGATCAAGGAGAAGCGGCTGGCGCTGCCCTGGGTCCGAGTGGAGAAGAAGTACGAGTTCGACACCGAGAACGGAAAGAAGACGCTGGCCGAGCTCTTCGACGGCCGCTCCCAGCTCCTCGCCTATAACATCATGTTCGGCCCCGACTACGCCAGGGGCGCGTGTCCCGGGTGCACGAGCCTCGGCGACGGTCTCGACGGGTCGCTCGTCCACCTCAACCACCGTGACGTGACCATGCTCTGCTTCTCGCGGGCGCCGATCGAGCGTCTCAAGGCATACAAGGAGCGGATGGGCTGGGAGTTCCCCTACGTGTCCACCTACGACAGCGAGTTTCCGTTCGACTTCGAGCTCGCGCTGACCGAGAAGCAGGCGCAGCAGATCCCCGAGGTCAAGGGGATGGTCGACAATCCGCCCGACTGGCTGGTCGAGTGGTCGCACCAGATCGGTGCCGAGCTGAAGGACGGGCTCCGCGAGGCTCCCGCCTGGATCGCCTTCGCGCGCGAGAACGGGACCATCTACCACACCTACACCGTGAAGGCGCCCGACCCGTTCGTCGCGCCATACTTCAGCTTCCTGCTCGACCGCACGCCTAAGCCACGACCCGGCGAGCCTCGCACCTTCCGCAAGGACGAGTACCCGGACGGAGTCGTGCCCCAGCGAGACGACGCCGTCGGTGCAGATCCCGCACCGCTGCTTTCCGAACCGGGCACTTGAGAGCAGGGCGTGTGTACCGGCCGTTCGCGCCGGTTGGCGCAAGTCGACTGACCGGGCCAACCAAGACCGGGCATTGCTGGACGTCTTCCGAGACCACTCCCCGCCGCGATGCCTGGAGATGCATGACGGGCAACTACATCTACGACCCGTGCTTCAGTTCACCCCGCGCGCCCTCGTTGGTCCTGTGCCCGCTCGAACCATGGCGGAACCGGGGCATCAAACTGCGTCTCACCAGGGCGCTCCCCAGCGCGTTGGGCAACCACGGCGCCGTGTCGGTGAGCAACCAGCCGTGGGCACTCGAGCTCTACGACGGGCGCAAATGCGTGCTCGCTGGCGGTGCCAGTTCCGTCCTCGAAGGGCGTCGGCTGAACTACTTCTGCGTCCACGACATCTCCAACGGCCTGTGGGGTTTCCCGGACCGCGGCACCCAGCCCTGGACGATCTACACAGCGTCCTACACAGCCACGCATCTGAGCGAACGCATACCGGTCCGCGACGCCTGGATGTAGCCCCCCGCGCATCCACCGATCTCCGGCCCTCGTGCGCCAGCCGGCGCACAGGCTGCCCGCACCCGCACCGGTGCGGGCAGCCCGCCCCCGGGACCGCTACGCGGCGACGGACTCCTCGGCACCACGTCTCATCAGTTCCTCCTCCAGCCACCAGGACCGGCAGCCCCGGAGGGGCGAACCACTCGACAATGTCGGCTGGCGTTCGTGAGGGGTCTCAAACGTTGACGTGTGCGCTGCGATGCTCTTGTTGTAGATAACCGCGATCCGCCCAGCCTCAACCGAGAAGGCATGCCGAGCCACAGGCGCGGCAGGACCATCGGCCATCGTTTCGCCGTATGTCAGCACGGACCCGCCGCGATCAATGCCAGGCGGCCAAGCCGGGTAACCGCGAACTCCGAGTAGCTATCGCGGCACGCCGCCTTGGGGGTCTGCGACCCCGGGACGCCGTGGACCGGTACCAGGAGCAGCGCGACGCTCGGCGCCCCGACCTCCGGGGCCCAGCGGTGTTGATACCGCTTGAGCCCCGGCGCTGGTCGGTCGGATTGCTCCTACGGCTCGAAGGTCAGTTTCTGGTAGTCGTGCCAGTAGACCTCGATCTGGTTGGTGTCGGAATCCCAGTTGGGGACGTTCACTTGTTCGAGTGTTTTTTCCTTGGCTTCCGCGCTTCCCGTCGGACCTTCGCCACGTGAGTTGAACTGAACCTTCACCGATTCTGTGGGTTCATCACTCGTTTCACTCTTCGAGGTGGCGGGGATGAACACTTCAGCGCCGGTGATGAACGGGATGTTGTCATAGAGCGGATTCGGTTCTTCGAGGTTGGTTTCTTTTGGATGCTTCGCGCCTTCCCCGATGAAGATTGCGTTCACCAACTTGGTGAGCGGGCAGATGGCCGGAACGCAGAGGTTCAGGCCGTCGACTTTCACTTCATCGTCTTCTTCGGGGCTCGAACCCGGTAGTGCGCCTGCGTTGCCCCACGCCTCCTTGAACCTCAGGCTGACCACCCCCACCGCGCCAGGGTGTATGGCTGTCTCCTCGAAGGCCGGGCTCGCGAGCAGACCGAGCTGATAGTCGCTGCGAGGAAACGGCGGGTAGTAGATGTGGAGCGTCGGCTGCCCCGGCGGTTGTTCCAGCTCGAACTCGTAGCGCTGGTTGGCTTGGACGTGTACTGGTCCCCATTCGCCTTCACCCCCGCCGCCTTTGGTGATCGCGATCGTTGCCACCGGTTTCGCAAGCCTCCCCGAGGTGTAGCGGAACCCTTCGGAGTTGACCGGCCAGATCACCAGGGTGTCACCGGCGAGCCCGGTGTTGACCGGGAAGTCCAGCGCATGGCCAGCGATCTGAATACCGCCTTTCGTCGGGGTGATGTCGTGCCCCGGTTCTTTGCCGCGCAGGAATTTGTACATCTGGATGAACGACGTCGCCGAGGTCGACGACTGCACATGCGTCTCATTCGGAATCAGCACGTTCGTCGCACCCGGTATTTCCCGGTTCGCGGCGACCGTACCCTGGCTCTTTTCCGCCCACAGCGCCAGCGTCCGCACCGGAGGGAGTTTTTCCTGGCCGTCGATGTTGATGTACGCCGCCACGGTCTTATCGTGTTCGGCCGCCTTTACGCTTTCGGCCAGGTAGTGGTACGACACCGAGGTGCCCTCGGAGTGCCCGATCAGGTCGACCTGCGAGGCTCCCGTGCGTTCTTTCAGCTTGGCGATCGCCTTTTCGATCTGTTCTTCGACTTCGCCGTTGTAGCCCTCCGCCGCGGCCCCGAGCGAGTCGTATGAGATCGTTTCGACCCACCCCTTCGGGTAACCGTTGCTTTCAAAGCGCATCACCTGCGATTCGAAATTGCCGCCGTTGCTCTCGACGCCGTGGACGAACAGGATCGGACGGCGTTCGTAGGTTGAGGCGTTGGATGCTGTGGCCGCGTTGGCCCCCGGCGCGATGGCGAGCAGCAGCGCGCCGCCGGCCGCGGCGCCGACGAGCAGACGCACGGCCCAACCCTGCCTAATGCGACTCCACAGACGGAGCCGGCTCGTGATGCGCATGACTCTCCTTCCTCCCTGTCTTCTCGATGCGACGTCGAGTTGACGGCGTGCTAGGCAGGCCGCGACCGGCGAGCGATGCGGCCGTCCGCGCACGGACGTCCCTCAGCTCGCTCCGGTCGAGCCCGCCGTTCCGGCCGACCCCCGACTTGACGGAACAGGCCTACCCGAATGTATGAAAACAAAACGCCGAAATGTCCCGAGGCTGCGCTGCGCATCATCACCTCGAGCGCCGGCCAGCTGATCCCCGCGGCCACTCGGGCCCCGACCCGGTCGGCGCCCCCCAGACCGGACAGATCGTCGCGCTGGCGTTTCGCCGTCGTGATGCTCGTCGGGGGCGGCCGTGGAGTCCGCAACGAGCTTCGCAAGCGCGCGAACCAGATTTCAGCCGCTTGGCGGCCGTTTATCGATGCCGGTGAGATGACTCCGATCGTGCGTCAACGCGCCGAACGCGCCCGACCGCGCCGAGCGCTGTGTCGCCCATGCAGGACCTATGATGCCTTGCGTGTATACGCATGTGCACCGCCCCAGCGGCCGAGCAGCGCTGCTTCGCGGGTTGCGCGCGACGCTCGCCGTCGCCGCTGCGACGGCCCTCTGCGGCTGGGGCGCGGCAGCCGTTGGCGCCGCGCCGTCCTTCCCGACCCATGTTTGCGGCCATTTCTTCCGCTCAGGCCAGGACTTCATCGTCTACAACGGCGGCGGGGTCTCGTGTCGGCGGGCTACGAAGCTCATCAAGGGCTTCGTGCTAGGCCACCCAAGGCAACACGGCACAAGCGACGCCGGCTCGTACTGGACCATCAAGGGCGAGCCCGGCTTCAAGTGCACCCAGGCGATGGACGAGGGCCAGTGCTTCAAGCGCCATGAAATCGCGGGCTACCGGATCAAGGCGTAGCGGCCGGCCCGATCTGCTGCTCGCGCGAGCGCGAGCCGTATCTCTCGCGGCGTAGCGCTGCGGCTACCTCTTGGGAGGCTTGACCTTCTGAATCGGAGGACAGAGAACGCGACCATCAGCGCGACCCAGACGCTCAGCGTGGCCACTCCAGCCGACCCGCCCCAACGATCACGGTTGTGCGCCCCTGGTTGTTCTGCATCGACGAAAAAGGCGGCGAACCCAACGCCGACGCCAAGCAGCAGAATAACAGCCGCCCAGATACGGACGATTCTGGGGTTCCATCCCGCCGCTTCCGGCGCATCGTTGCCCTTGATCAGGTAAATGACGCCCTGAACCACTAACGCGGCCGCCATGACCGACGCCCCCACTTCCCATACGTGTTGGGGCATGAATCCGAGAGGCACCATCGGTAAGACATCGGCGTCGAAGCGGAGTTGCGTGAGGGGTTGGCGAACGCGAGCCGCCGACTTTCGCCAATCGTTTCGCAATCCTCCTAGGACTGCGATGACCACACAACGCACGCAAAAAAATCGCGCATAAACAACCCGTCGTCATCTGCGCGATACTCGGGCGATGCCCGAGGAACGCACGACCCCCGAGTTCCACGACGGTAAGATTTGCCGCAGCCGCTCCTATCTCGATCACGGCGAGGCGCTGCGCGCGGCGGGCGTGGAGGAGTGAGGAATGTCCGCGAACCTCGACCTCGTGTGCTCGATCTACGCCGACTGGGAGCACGGCGACTACAGCTCGTCCGAGTGGGCGCACCCCGAGATCGAGTTCGTGATCGCCGACGGACCCGCGCCGGGTCGCTGGACTGGGAGGGCGGAGATGGCAGCGGGCTTCCGTGACTCCCTCAGCGCGTGGGAGGACTTCCGGGCCGAGGCAGACGAGTACCGCGAGCTTGACGACGGCAGGGTCCTGGTGCTCCTCCGCGCCGCTGGTGGGCGCGGCAAGACAAGCGGACTGGACATCGGGCAGATGCGTACTCGGGGAGCCAACCTGTTCTACATCAGCGGGAGCAAGGTCACGAGGCTCGTTGTCTATCTCGACTTCGAGCGCGCCTTCGCCGACCTCGGCCTCGCACCGGAGGGTGGATGACTGCCGCTGAGAAGTTTGCGATGGCGCAACGCTCCTACGCTGCGTTCAGCCCGCCAGATATCGAGGCGATCATCTCTCTCTATCACTCTGAGTGCGAGTGGCGCTTGGGGCACATCGGCGCGGCATTGGGGACAGAAGCTTTTCAGGGTCACGACGGCCTCCGTGCGCTCGTCTCTGCACTCGACGAGGGCTTCGAGAGCTACGAGGCGAAGCTCAATGAGGCCAAGATCCGCAGCGATGGCGTCCTCCTGCTGGGCGGTCACATCCAAGCCCGATCACGCGACACGCATATGGAGCTCGCGATGCAGGTATCGCAGGAGATGGAGTTCCGCGACGGCCTCATCCTGCGGGTGGTGCAGTTCGACGAGGCGCCCCCCGGCTGGGACGACGCGAGTCCTATCACCTGACCGCGGCCTCGCACCTCGACCGCAGACAGCGCAAAAAATCGCCTGATAGCCGTCCCACGTCGCCTGCGGGATAATCGCGGTGTGACGCCCGAGGAGTCCACGACCCTCGACCTGGTCGAGCTTGTGCGGCGCAGTGTTGACGCTGTCAACCGTCCCGACTTTGACCAGTTCGCGGGCTTCTTTGGCAGCGACTCGGTATGGGACCTGTCGCCGATGGGGCTCGGCATCTACGAGGGTTCGCCGGCTGTACGCGCCTTCGTGGAAGACTGGCAAGGCTCCTACGAGAAGTTCGCGCTCGCGCTCGAGGAAGTGCTCGATCTCGGCAACGGCGTGGTGTTTGCCGTGGTCGTTCAGCGCGCCCGCCTGACCAACAGCACCGGCGAGGTTCGGATGCGCTACGCATCGGTCAACTCCCAGGCAGGGGGGCTGTTCGAGCGCATCACGAATTACCTCGACATCGACGAGGCCCGTGCTGCCGCAGAACGGCTCGCCCAGGAGCGGGGGTAGGCGATGTCGAAGGATCGCCCGGAGATAGTCCGCGCGCTCTTTGAGCGCTGGAATGCAGGAAATCACGGCGTTGAGGCTGTCCCCGACTTCTTCGATCCGGCAATCGAGTTGGAGTCCCCGTTTTCGTCCGTTATGGGTGAGCCATATCGAGGCTACGCCGGGATCGAACAGTGGATCAGCGATCTCGACGAACAGTTCGCCGTCTGGTCAATCGAGCCGGACGAATTGCGCCAGATCGGCAGCCAGGTGCTAACAATCGGCACCGTCGAGGCGCGGGGACGCGCCAGCGACATCACCTTGCAGTTCCCCACAGCGGGTGTCTTTGATTTCGCCAGCGATCACCGGATCGTCCATGTGCGCATCTATACAGACGTGAACGAGGCCCGCAAAGCGGTCGGCCTGGAGGGGTAGGGCGTGACGGACTCCGCGAACCTCGACCTCGTGCGCTCGATCTTCGCCGACTGGGGACGCGGCGCACTATAGGACGAACGGAACGCCGTAGCTCTGCTGCTGCGAGCTTCCCGGCGCTGGTGCCTCAGCGGTCGGGGATGCTGGCGGGATGGCCTCGGAAGTCCGAGTTATGGGCTGTCTAAGGGTTCGGCTGCTGGGCGTCGCCGCTTGGCACGCTGGGCTCTGAGGCTCGGGTAGGGCACGTCACATGCGCTGGCATCGCCTTGCCAGGGGCACCGGGCGCTGGTGCCCAAAAGACCCGTTCCATCGGTTCGCCTGGGCGAATGGATTGGCTGCACTTCGGACAAATAGGTTGCTCTATCGGCTCCGCTCCGCTCGGCTCGATCGGCTCCGAGGTCGTCGGTTCCTGCGGCTTCGACTTGGACCAAGGGAGTTTCATGCGGAGCACCATAGCGTCTGCTCTGGACGCGATCCTTGAAACCGTGCGGAACGACGATTCGATCCGGCTCGCTGACGTACCCATCCCGAAAGTCTGGGTTTGGTTCATGCGCAGTTGGGCCTTCCCGATCTACGGGCTCGTGGTGCTGCTCGGGATGCGTCGGAACAGTCGCAAGGCGAGCGCGGGAGCCACGCAGCTAGGCGAAACCGCCGCGCAGGTCGTGATCGAGGCTCAGAGGGGAGCCCGGACGCTGCGTCGGCTGACCTACGCAATCGTTCTACTCACGCTCGTCAACACCGGCTTCGTTATCTACTCTGCGGTGAAATGACCATCGAGAGCAAACACGGCCTTGACGCGGATGGCGAGCCGCCTACTGAGGTTCACGAGCCCTCACTGGGCGACGGTGACGGCTTTTGGGCTCGGCTGAAGCGAGCGCTTTGGGGGAGCACGCCGAGGCGGATCGTCTCGGGAGTGGTCGGGCTGCTTGTCGTCCTGATCGTTGCCGGCGGGATCGCTGACGCGCTAAATGGGGGATCGAGAGCGCCGGTAACGGTCGTGGGCACCAATGCGCCGAGCACGCCCGAAACCAATGGCACGACCACGCCGGAAACCAACGGCTTTTCGGGCGACGGCTGCACAAGCGGCCCTGCTGACGCCAACGTCAGAGTGACGATCTATGGGGGAGAGACATGCGCCCAATGGGATCGAACGCAATCCGCCTCCGGTACGTTCTGGCGGGAAACCTCATTCCCCACGAGCAACGATGAGCAGCTTGTCTGTTCGATGGAGGGACCGGGCGGGCGGACCCTGATCGAAGTCCGCGACACGGGCGAACACTTCTACGGCAACAAAATCTGTGCGCTTCTGACGGCCGAAAACTGGCACAACGCTGAAGGACCGGGCGCGAAGCTCGAACGGACCCGGAAGGCTCACGAAGCTCAAGAACAGTACGAACACGAACAACAGCGGGACCGGGAAGCCCAGCAGCAGCGTGAAGCCGAAAAGCCAAAGCTCGAACGCGAAGCCGCGAAGCTGAGAGCGGAAGCCGCTTCACTGCGACAGACGCAACATCACGAGGAAGCGCTGAAGGCGGACGACGATAGGGAAGCAAGCAACCTCATCGCTGAGGCGAAGCGGGTAGAGGGCGAAGAACCATCCGACGGCGGCGGCAAAAAGGACACAGAAGGTGGCGAAATCGAAAGTCGCGCTGGCGACTACGAAAGCAACGCTGGCGACCACGAATCGAACGCCGATAGCGCCAAGAGCGAAGCCGAAACCAAGGAATCAGAAGCCAAGGCCGACGAAACGAAGGCTTCCGAAGACTGAGGAAACCTCACCGTGCTGCTCGAAACCAGCGCCACAACCATCCCGAAATCACATGCCCTCCGTCGAAACCGAGCACCAGCAATAGCGCTCTTGGCCACGCTCGTCCTCGGACTGAGCGCCTGCGGTAGTAGCACGACCGGCCATACCCAGACGAGCGCACCGGCCCGTCACGTTACCCCGGTCGAATCTGAATCCGAAAAGAGCACGAAAGCCGCTGAAGAAAGCAAGGAAGCAAGCGAAGACGCGGCGAAAAAGAGCGAAGAAGCCAAAGAAGCCTCGGAAGAACAGGCGACAAAGGCTGACGAACATTCCGAAGAAAACAAAGAAGCGTCCGAAGAAGCTGCCAAAAAGGCCAACGAAGCTAAAGAAGCATCAGAAGAAGCGAAGCAAGCCGCCGAAGAACACTGACGCCACAGCTAGCGCCAGAGCCGACGCCAGAAGCCCGCTTTGCCAAGCGAGCGACCTAGAGCGATGTTCTTTGCCCTGCGCGGGACGTAGCCTTTACTGACTAAACGACCCGATGCGCTGAGTCGAGCGGCCTTGAAAAGCTGACTTGTGAATGATTTAGCAATATCGTTGTCCTAGTGAAGTTTGACCCCGACCCCAAACAAAGAGAAAAGAATCGGTCGGTGAGCAGCTGCGCCATCGCGTCCGTGTCGCACCCGTTCCACGCCGCCTGGTAGCGCCCCACGAACTCGAGCAGCTCCGCGGCAACACCCGGAGCCGAACCGCGGACCGCCATGTTCGCAACGATACTCGCGCCCGAGCGAGCGTGCAGGCCCGCCCGAAACGAACTGTCACCTGTGCCTTGCTCTTGGAAGCCGCGCTGGCGACCCCCTGGAGCGGAGTCCGGCCTGAACGCTTCCCATCGAGCACAGCGCGTGTCCCCGATCGTGATCAGCCTACGGCTCCCACCCGCACCGTTGCAGGTCGACTGATGGGGCGGCTTGCATGACCTGGAGCTGCTCTTGGGTCATGCCGGGCGGCTCGGGGGGTTCGCCGGGCTGAGTGCGGGTGGCCGGTGAGATGCCCAACTCGTGCAGGACGACGGTGCACCCGTCCGGCCATTCCGATCCCGCGGCTTCCTTAGTCCAGGCGGTGGCGGGGAGCTGAATCACACAGTCCGCCCATGTGTGGTACGGAAGCCGTCAGCGGGCGCCGTCGAGAGCAGCCCGCAGAGTATTCAGATCGGGTGCTCCGAAGACCACCCGGTTGCGGGTGGCGACGTATACGAGATCGAGGTTGACGCCGGCCTGAGCGATCTTGCGGGCGAGGTCCGCGAGCACCCCGGGGTTATCCTCGACGTCGACCACAACGACCTCGCGCTCACGGGTGACCGCCAGCTGGGCGATCGCGAGTGAATGCCTCGCCGCCTCGGCGTGCGGCACGAGGATGTGCAGCTCTGCACGCTCGCCCGAACCAACGCACGTAGCAGCTGCGAGGTTCACGCCGGCATCGCTGACCGCGGCCGCTACCCGCGCGAGCGCTCCCGGCGTGTTCTCAACATCGATGACCAGGTCGAACGCCATAGCTCCCTCGGGCAGCAGGGTACTCCGTACTGCGGCTACCGCCCGGCCAACAAGTCTTCGAGCACCGCCCTGGTGAACGGGATGTGCCACACTACTCGCAAGCATGGACGCCGTCGGACAGGAGTTCTGCTGCCTGCTCGGGACGTGGTAGTCGCCAGCCGCGTTGCCTGGTGATTTGCGAGGCGTCGCACCGAAAGGCCGCGATGCAGGCGGGGGCACGGGCCGGAGTTCGGCTATGGCTCCCACCCACACCGCGGCAGGTCGACGGGCGGCGCGGCTTGCATGACCTGGAGCTGCTCGGGGGTCATGCCAGGCGGCTCTGGGGGTTCGCCGGGCTCGTTGGAGTGCGGGTGGCCCGTCAAATGCCCCCACTCGTGCAGCACCACGGTGCACGCGTCGGGCCATTCCGATTCCACGCCTTCCCGGGTCCATGCGGCGGCGGGGAGCTGGATGACACAGTCGGTCCATGTGACGTTGGGCGTCGTGTAGGGCCCGGTTGACCCGGCTGGTTCGAGCCAGCTCGCGTGGCCACGGACTTCCGGCGGCAGTGTCGTCAGTTCGACGCGGTAGCGGCCGCCGCACGGCAGCTCGCCCCACAGCCGGTTGGCCTTCTCGAGCGCGACGCTCAACGGTGTCGGCGCCCCATGCGGCTTGTCGACGGCGCGCCTGCGCCGTCTGAGGGGTTTGAACTCCCGGCTGGCCGGCCGGGCCGTCGAGCCGGATGCGACCGCGGCTGGAGCGCACAGCGACAGGACAAGGCAGGAGGCGGCGAGCAGACGACAGAACACGGTCATGCGAGCTCCCCGAGGCGAAGCTCGAGGACCGCGGCGAGGTCCCGGCAGCCCGCCAGACCCGTCTGGATCTCCTGCTTGCGCGGGGGCTTGCCTTCCTCTGCGCGGCGGAGGTCGTTGATGTCCGCCTCCGCCTCCTGGTCCTCGAGCAGCGGCAGGCACGTGTCGACCGTTTCCTTCACGGTCAGCCCGTGCGTCCGCACGTCGACGGTGAGGTTCCGCGGCTCGCCTGTGTCGGTCCAGCCGACGAGGTCGAGCAGCGGGAGGACACGGGCGAGCTGCTGGCGGGCGCAGGCGAACACGCCCGCCTGGGCGTCCCGGTCCGGCCGTTCAAGCGCGGTGGATATCGCTTCGGCGGCGTCCCCGAGCAGGCAGAACAGGCCTTCCCGCACGTGCGAGACCGCGTCGCCGGGGATGGTGATGGTGCTGCTCACTGGTTCCTCCAATCCGTTCTGGGAGGCTCCGTGAGAACAGCCCTGGGCGAGACCGGCCAGCCAACCCTCGCCGGGGTAGGCTGGCCATTGCGCCGCGAGGCTAGGTCTCTCGGTGCCACGCCCCCGGTCGGTTCCAGCGGCGCGGGGGCACTATTTTCTGTACGCGCAAACCGCGCGCACCCTTCACATGTCAGCCACGGACCCTACGGCGGGCTTGGGATGGAATCGACGGCGCGGGCGTGGGCCGACGGAGTACGAAAACGGTCAGGCATCGCTCGTGGGAAGGACCACCGCGAGCACACATAGATCCGGAAGGTGTGGACTATCGCACCTCGCCACTTGACGATCCTCGCCAAGCTGTCGTGCGCGCTCGCAAGAGCGCAAGCCGTGCCGCTCGCCGCGTAGCACTCCGGTCGCGCTACCGTTCTTACCGTGTCCAGGGGGCAACTCCGGCTCGCACGACTTGTGGGCGCGGCCGTGGTGATCGCCGTCCTCAGCTACGTCGTCATCGGTCTGACCGTTTCTAACAGCGGCGTCCTACAGCCCACGCTTCGCGCTACCGGTGAGCCGGACACGGCTGAAGTGGCGATCCGGGTTAGGAATGTGTTCGGAGGCCCGAGCGCGGCTACTTCAACATGCAAGCGACCGTCAACCGGGCACTGGACGTGTTCGGTGCGCCTCGCTGATGGGCGGAAGGGGACCGCACGCGCGATCTGGTATGGCCGAACGGAAACGCTGGGCGTCTCGCTTGACTCGGCTGGGTTTCGCTAGTCGTTTCGCGAGACCCTCCGCGCTAACAAAGTAGTACTAGCGCCACGACCCAGCAGACGCAGCCCAACGCATCGACCCGAAGACGGGTGAACCCTACGAGCCAGTGGAGATTCCGGTGCCGAAGCGTGGTGTCTTTGATCGGCTTCCACGGCGCACGCGCTCGATGCGCCGCACGCGCAGGCCGAACTACCCAGGCGCAACCGGCAGCCGATGCGCGATAGGCGATAGGGTCGGGGCGTGGGTGCCGTCCGGCTGCTCGACAAGTTGCGGAGCACAGCTGTGCCGGTAGGCAGTGTCGCCTCTCCGCGTCGGCCGGGCGTTTACGCATGGTTTCTAGATGACGACGATGCCCTTCCCGCGCTT
>CAWBQH010000005.1:0-7028 GCA_963790905.1 uncultured Solirubrobacteraceae bacterium | reverse complement strand
GTAAACGTATCCGACCGCGCGCGGCTGACCTCACGCCGCCGCCACGAACGCCGCCCCAAATAGGCAGACGAGGTGAAAGCTCTGGTCGACCATCAGCGAGAGGCTCGGCGCGGCGTTCGGTGCGTGCTTGACGTTCTTCATCCAGCCCCGCAGCGCGTGGCCGTCGTCGACCACGATGTGGGGAAGCGCGATCAGCGCCGCGACGAGGACTGCCCGTCCGACGCTGCGGTCGTTGGCGATCCAGACCAGCACCGGGACGAACGCCAGCGTGTACGTGGTCGCGTGCGAGATCAGCGCCCGTCGCCCATCGGGGTCGCCGAGCCCTTTGACCTTGGTGATCGCCTGCCACTCGGTCTGGAGCAGGAAGTCTCCGGCGACGTGGCAGGCCACGAACGCCGCGAACACCGCGGCCCAGGTCATGCCGCGGCTGCCGGGGTGAGCAAGCGCTCGGTCCGCTCAGCCCACGGGGTGGCGCGCAGGGTGACGAAAATCCCTCGCGCCTCGTGCAGCATCGGCGCCGCCTCCTGCGGGCGCTCGCCCTTGCTCACCAACTCGCCGAGATCGAGTAGCCCGCGCGCAAGCGGGAACGGCGAGCCGCCGGCCCGCATCCGCTTGATCGCCTCGACCAGGGTTTGTTCGCCGCGCGGCTCTCCGTTGCGTAGCTGCAGAAGCGCCCGGGCACGCTCGAGCTGTCCTCCGATCCCGACCGGGACGCGGACGTCCGGAGCCGGCGTCAGCGTTTGCACCAGATCAATGCGGTCGTATTCGAACAGCATCTCGACCACATCCGACACGTACAGCGCCTTCGTCGAGTTGTTGATCCGAGCCAACTCCGGGACGATGCCGCTCACGATCGGCTTTGCTTCTTCGTGACGCCCGAGCGCGCGCAGCGCGATCGCGCGCCCGATCGTCTCCATCAGTGCGAGTTCGTGCCACTCGGACTCCACGGTGGGCGGCTCACTCCACTCGGCGAGTTCGGACAGCTCGCCGCGCGCGGCGTGCACCAACGGGGCGATCGTCAGGGCTACCCGCGCAGCCTCGTCATGGAGCGCCTCCCGAAGCGCGCGGCTCACCCCCAGCGCCTCGTCCCAGTCCCCACTGAACGCCTGGCGCTGTGTCGTTTGGGCGAGCAGCTCGCGCTCCCAGGCGCGGTCGCCGCGTTCGCGCGCCAGCGCCACACCGAGTTCGAGCAGCCTCGCGGATTCCGACGGGTCGCCGTTGAGCATGCTGAAGTCCGCGAGGTTGTAGTAGCCGCGTAGAGCCTGCTCGGCGAGGTCGTGCTCGACCGCGACCTGGAGACCGAGCCTCATCAGCGCGCCCGCCTCGGTCAGCCGGTCGTCGTAGTAGAGCGCGATTGCCTTCGTCAGTGAGGCTTCTGCGACCACCGAGTGCAGCTGGCGCGGGTCGGCGATGCTCAGCGCCAACTCCGCCTGCTCGCGGGCACGGTGGAAGTCGTCAGTCAAAAATGCAAGCTGGGCGCGCCGGGCGGCGAGCTCGGCGAGCGCCGGTGGATCGCTCAGGGAACGCTGCGCCTGTTCGAGCAGCTCACGTGCTTGCTCGAGGCGGTTCTCCGCGATCAGCACAACCGCGAGCCTCGTGCGCGTGTGCGCCGCCTCCTCGTCGCGTGCGGCCGCATCGAGTGCGGTGATCGCCTCCGTGAGCAGTTTCCGCGCTCCCTGCTGATCGGCGGTGCGGGCGGCAGCTGAGCCTGCTTCGGCGAGCAATCCTGCGCGCTCGGGTTCGTCGCGAGCGAGCCTCGCGGCGCGCTCAAAATATCGCCGCGCCTCGGCTCCGAGCGCGAGCGAGACCGCGCGATGCCCTGCCTGAACCAGGGTGTCGCGCGCGAGGCCACGGATCTCGTTCGCGTCGGGCGCGTCTGGATCTGCCTCGACGGCGTCCAGATAGTGGCTGGCGAGCACCTCCGCGATGTCAGTCGCGTCGCCGAACGCCCTGCGCAGGTGATCTGCCGCGGCGAGGTGCCGAGCCTTGCGGTCGCGGCGCGAGAGTGTGCTGAGCGCGATCGTGCGCAGCAGCGCCTGGAGGAAGTGGTACTGGCCCTGCTCGGCCGAGCGGCGGTCGTCGTCGAAGCCGAGCGCTTGCTTGGCGACCAGCGCGTCGAGTATTTCCCGTACCTCCGATTCGCGCCGCTCGCTGACCGCCGCCAGCGCCGTGGGGCTGAAGGAGATTCCGAGCACGGCCGCGTCCTGGAGCAGCGACCGCTCGGCCGGCTCGAGGTTGTCCAGACGCGCGGCGACCAAGGCCTGGAGGGTCTCGGGTACCTCCAGCGCATCGATCGTGCCCGAGACCACGTAGCGGTTGCCCTCCTGGGTCAGGACGTCCCGGTCGAGCAGCATCCGCACGGTCTCGACCGCGTACAGGGGCACGCCCTCGGCCCGCTCCAGTATCCGCTGTGAGAGATCGGCGCCAAGCCCGGGCACCAATCCGTCGAGCAGCGCCAGCATCGCCTCCGGCGAGAGCGGCGCGAGCCGCATCGAGGTACCCCAGCTTGGCCGCCGCGCCTCGAGCTCCGACCGCCCAAGCGCGAGGATGAAGATCGGGTGCTCGGCCGACCACTCGAGCAGGTAGTCAATGAAGTCCAGCAGTCCCGAGTCGGCCCACTGAAGATCCTCGAACGCCATGATCACCGGCTGAGCGTCGGCCAGCCGCTCGAAAAACAGCCGCCAGCCGCTGAACAGGTCAGCCGCCTCGCTCCCCCCGCGCTGCTCGAACCCCAGGAGGTGAGCGAGCCGGGGCTCGACCAGCCGCTGTTCGCGCTCATCGGTCACGAAGCGCTCGATCACGGCGCGCAGCTTGTCGCGTGCCAATGAGGGCTCCTCCTCCTCGGCGATCCCGGCGCGTGCGCGGACCATCTCCGCCAGCGCCCAGTACGAGACGCCCTCGCCGTAGGCGAGGCAGCGGCCCTGATGCCACCACCGCGTCGCTTCGATTCCGTCGACGTACTTGAAGAACTCCCACAGCAGGCGCGACTTGCCGGCGCCCGCATCGCCAGTCACGGTGACCAGCCGAGCGGTGGTGTTCTCGACCGTGTCCTCGGCCACGGCGATGATCGTCTCGAGCTCGCGGTCGCGGCCGACGAACGGCGCCTCGAGGCCGACACTGCGCCGCGCGCCGCCTACCCCCGCCACGACGCGCAACGCGGTCCACGCGTGGACTGGCTGCTCGCGGCCTTTGACCTGGTGGCTGCCCGCGTCTTCGTACTCGATCGCGGCTTCGCTCGCGCGCCGGGTCACGTCGTCGACCAGCACCGTTCCGGGACCCGCGATCGACTGCAGACGCGACGCCGTGTTGACCGTGTCGCCCAGCACCATCCCCTCGCCCTCCGCACCCAGCTCGACCGCGGCGTTGCCGGTCAGCACGCCGGCGCGGACGCGTAGCTCGGCCATCCCGAGCTCCTCACCGAACGCGGTCACCGCCTGCGTCAGCGCGAGCGCCGCCCGGACGGCGCGCTCGGCGTCGTCCTCCCGCGCGACCGGGGTGCCCCAGACCGCCATCACGGCGTCGCCGATGAACTTCTCGACGGTGCCGCCGTAGCGCTCGATCAGTGACCGGCAGCGGTCGAAGTAGCCGCTTAGCAGTTCGCGGACCTCTTCTGGATCGCGGTGCTCAGACAGCGTCGTGAAGCCGACCAGGTCGGCGAACAGCACTGACACAAGTCGGCGCTCGGCGACGTTTGCGGGGGGTGCGGCGGGAGTCGCTCCGTTGACCAGCGGCGTTGCGCACTGCATGCAGAAGCGTGCGCCTGCAACCACGGGCTCGCCGCAGTTTGGACACACCTGCTGGATCGGCGTCGCACAGTGGATGCAGAATTTGCCGGCGGCGGGGGTCAACTCGCCGCACGCGGCGCAGGTGATCTCGGGCATCGTGCTCATGCGACCACCTCGCTTGCCAACGACCTGGCCCGGGTCAGCCAGGGGACCGCGGCCAGCGCTTCGAAGGTCGCCGCCGCCTCGTCGCGGATTACCTGTCCGTCGGGCGTGTCGCCTAGCAGCTCGGCGTAATACAGCTGTGCGCGCGCCAGGTAGAACGGCGTCGACAGCTCGCGAAACAGGTCGATCGCACGTCTGAACCACTGCGCGGCGGCGGTTGTGTCGCCGTGCGCGACCGCCAGGTGGGCGCGCGCCCGCGCGGCTTCGGCGTCGAGCAGCGGAAGCAGCTGCACGGGTTGCAGCTCGTCGATTCGCGCCAGCAGCTCGGCGATCACGTCTGGCTCGTTCGCCCCCAGCGCGCACTCGACGGCCTCGCCGAACTCGAGCGGTGTATGCGAGAAGCTGCTCGAGATCGTCGCCAGCGAGACATCCAGCGCATCGGCGAGCGCGGTTTTCGGCTCACCGGCCTCGCGGTGGATCATCGCCCGGCACGCTTTCGCCATCATGTCGTTCTCGGCCCACTCGGTTTCCTGCTCGAGGATCGGCAGTAGCGCGTCGAGCGCCGCGCGATCGCCGCGGGGCACGAGGACGTGGGGTATGTGGACCGCGGCTTGCAATGCCCACAGGTCATCGCTCCCTGCCCGCAGGGCGGCCTCACTCGCGAGCGCGTCGTCCCAGCGGCCCAGGGCGATCTGCGGCATGAGCCCCTGCGCGAGCAGCTGGCGCTCTCCCTGCCGGTCACCGCGGCGCCGGGCAAGTACCAAGCCACGCCCGAGTAGCTGTTCGGCCTCGGCGAACCGCGCCTCAGCCATCATCGAGTCGGCCAGGTTGAAGAATCCGCGGATCGCTTCGTTGCCGAGGTCCTGATCCACTGCCAACTCAACCGCGTAGGAGAGCAGCGCGTTGGACTCTGCCGGCCGACCCCGCCCCGCGAGCAGGTTCGCCTTCGTATTGAGCGCGTTGACCAGTACCCGGCCGAGGCGTTTGCCCTCCGCGATCGGGAGTGCGGCATCCGCGAGCCGCATGGCGCGCTCACCGTCACCGCCCATGGAGGCGATCCGTGACCAGTTGGCCGCCACCTCGGCAAACGCCTCATCGTTAGTGCCGTCGTCGAGCGTCTCGTACGCGCGCGCCAGCCGAGCCTCCGCGTCCTCGTGGTTGCCGGTCTGGATCAGGACACCACCGACGAGGCTCTCGACCACGGCCGCTTGGCGCGCGAGCCCCGCCTGCTGCAACGCTTCGACAGCCGCCTCCAGCAGCCGCAATGAGTCCTGCAGCTCGCCGCCGGCCATCGCCGCGTTGCCCGCCTCGCGCAGTAGCCGCCCTTTTACTTCCGGTTCGCGAGCGAGTTCCGCTGCATGCTCGAAGTGGTGCCGCGCCTCGGGCCCGAGCGCCAGCGAGATCGCGCGGTTGCCCGCCTCTTCGAGCGTCTCGCACGCCAGGGCACGGATCGACCCGGCGTCGTCTGCCTCGGGCTCGGCCTCGACCGCATCGAGATAGTGGCTCGCGAGCACTTCCGCGACATCGCCCGCCTCCTCGCCCCACGACTTCTTTAGGTGCTCGGCGACCGCCAGGTGCTTCGCCTTGCGGTCGCGCCTCGAAAGCGTGCTCAGGGCGACTGTCCGAAGCAGGCCCTGCAGGAATGAGTACTGGCCCAGCTCCGCCGAGCGGGCATCGTCGGTGTAGGCGAGCAGCTGCTTTGCGACCAGCCCGTCGAGCGTCTGCTTGACGTCTGCTTCGTACCGCCCGCAGACGGCGGTCAGGGCCGCCGGTGTGAACGACTGCCCGATCACGGCGGCGTCCTGCAAGAGCGCCCGCTCGGATGGGTCGAGGTTGTCCAGCCGCGCGGCGACGAGCGCCTGCAGCGTCTCGGGGACCTCGAGGTCGGCGACCTCGCCGGTCAGCACGTAGCGGGTGCCCTCCTGCGACAGCAGCCCCCGGTCGAGCAGCATCCGCACAGTTTCGACCGCGTACAGGGGCACCCCTTCGGCGCGGTCGAGGATCTGTTGCGCCAGCGCGTCCGGCAGTCCGGGGACCAGGCCGCCGAGCAAACCGGTCATCGCGTCACGCTCCAGGGGCTCCAGCGCGACGCTCGCGCTCCACTCTGGCCGCGCCGTCAGCAGCTCGGGGCGACCGAGCGCGAGGATGAAGATCGGGTGCTCCGCCGACCACTCGAGCAGATAGTCGATGAAATCCAGCAGACCCGAGTCGGCCCATTGCAGATCCTCGAACACCATCACGACCGGCTCGTCGGTGGCGATCCGCTCGAAGAACAAGCGCCAGCCGGAGAACAGGTCGGCCCGGTCGGTTGCGGTCCGCTGCTCGAGCCCGAGCAGGTGGGCGAGCGGCGGCTCGACCAGCCGCCGCTCCCGTTCGTCGGGGACGTATTCCTCGACTGCGGCGCGCAGCTTCTCGCGCGCGGCCGGGGGATCCTCCTCCTCGACGATGCCGGCACGCGAGCGGACCATCTCGGCCAGCGCCCAGTAGGCCACGCCTTCGCCGTACGCCAGGCAACGCCCCTGGTGCCAGCGGATGATCTTCTGGACGCCGTCCGTGTACTTGAAGAACTCCCACAGCAGCCGCGACTTGCCAAAGCCGGCGTCGCCGATCACGGTCACGAGCCGCGCACGGCGTTGCGACGCGCTCTCCTCGAACGATTCGATCACGCCGGTCAGCTCTCGCTCGCGGCCGACGAATGGCGCCTCGAGTCCTGCGCCGCGGCGCGCGCCGCCGGCGCCGGCGACGACACGGAGCGCCGTCCACGCGCGCACCGGCTGCTCGCGTCCCTTGACCTGGTGCTCGCCGGCGTCCTCGTAGGCGATCGATGCCTCGCTTGCCCGGCGCGTGACGTCGTCGACCAGCACGGTCCCCGGTGCAGCGATCGATTGCAGTCGCGACGCCGTGTTGACCGTGTCGCCCAGCACCATCCCCTCGCCTTCGGCGCCCAGTTCGACCGCTGCGTTCCCGGTCAGCACGCCGGCCCGGACCTGGAGTTCCGTCATTCCGGCCTCCTCGCCGAGCAGCGCGACGGCGCTGGTCAGCGCGAGCGCGGCGCGGACCGCGCGCTCGGCGTCATCCTCGCGCGCGACCGGCGTGCCCCAGACCGCCATCACGGCGTCGCCGATGAATTTCTCGACGGTG